>DASPOD010000022.1:0-57042 GCA_035626215.1 Thermoplasmata archaeon | reverse complement strand
GAGTTCGCTCGTGGGGGTGAGACACAACCTCCCGTCTCCGAAGTACGCCTTTTCGGCCGATTCCAATTTCGTCACGGATTCTGCGGAAAAGAGGAAGAATGGCCGAGGTCGGTCGCCTTTCCGCTCGACCCCTTTCGGCAGCCTTGACTCCCCGGGGGACAGTCCTCCAATTGGGCCGGGCAGGGAGGAGCGAGGAAGATGATGGGACCGGAAGCTGCTCTGGTGAGTGAGCGATTGACCGAGTTGCGCCGCTTGGGAGGGCAACCGCGCCACCTTCCGCCGCACGCCGTTCCCATGTATGCGGAGGCCGCGGCTCGGGCCCGGCTGGAACCGCCCGCCTACCGACTTGGTCTCCGGGCACGATTTCGGGCCGCCCTCCGTGGCCGACTTGCCCCAGTGCGCGTTCCCGTGGCAACTTGGACGGTCGCCGGGGCGCCCATCGTGGCCAAGGAGGAACGCGCTCGAGGCGCACCCGTGCTCGGGATGGCAGGGGCCTCGCTCGCCGCCCTCCCTCTCCAGGCGGTCACGGACCACTAACCGACCCGGCGGAAACCCAGGGGCTCACGGCTTGCCAAGTCTCCGAGTCTCACGAAGGACCGCCGATTCGGCGAATCGAACTCCTCCCCCGCATCCCCGGCGGCCACCCTCAGCCTTTTCCGAGCGCGAGTCGTCGAGAAGAGCGAGCCGACGTGGACGCACTGGACTACGCCATCTACCGGTACCTCTCGTCCGATGGTCTGATCCGATTCTGGGGAGCGCGACGGTTGGTCGACCCTCTCGTCTCGGCCCGAGGGATCGCGGACAAGGTCGGATTGAGCGAAGCGGGGGTACGCGTCCGATTGAAGGGTCTCGAACAGCAGGGCTACGTTCGAGGGCGGGAGACGGGGGTGAACCCATCTTTGTTCGGGGTTTCCCTCGTCGTCGCGGAGGTCCCCGTCCAGGAACCGCACGATGCGGAACGGATGCTCCGGGAGCTCGCCCTGGTGGACGGCGTTACGTTCGCCCGCGACGTCTTGGACGAGAAGGATCGGGCGATTCGGGTCTACTATGTGTCGGATACCCCGACGGCGACCGCTCGGAGGACGGCGCTGCTGCGTAAGCTGGCACCTACCCCCGAGGTTCGGGGCCCGGCTCCCTACTGGATCCCCGCCTGCGAAAGGGAACTCACCCGCCTCGATTGGAGACTATTGGCGGCGTTCCGGGCCCACCCCCAAGCGACGCGAAGCGAACTCGCTCACACGACCGGGATTAGTCTCAAGACCGCCGCGGCCCGGTTCCGCCGACTCCTCGAGTCGAAAGCATGTTGGTCAACCCTGAGCAGCGCCAGCGAGGAGCTCCCCCTCGCCCTGTTTTCGGTGACCGTTCGGGAAAAGGGCGACCCACTAGGGGTTGCTCGAGCCGTCGCGGGGCTCTTACCGGGCTGGATGCCGGTGGCTCCCGACGGGTCCGGTGTTTCCCCCTCGGAGGCGGCCCGCGAAGTTGCTGGACTCGTCCCCTCCGAATCCCCGGCGGCGCTCGAGCACGCCCTCCGCCGCACCCTTACGGTGGAGGGGGTGACGAACGTCCGCCGGACCTTCGCGTTGGGTTCGGCTACGTTCCCGCAATGGTTTGATGATCGCCTTTCGGCCCAAATGAAGGCCATTGTCTAGGGTGGGTCTGCCCGACGGTCCATACTCCGCGGAATCTCCGTCTAGACGTGAGGTGCTCTTGGGGGGTCCGTTCGGATACCGGCGCAAATCCCCCGTGTCCGCTCGGGTCTGAACTAATTCGCGTTGCACCTTCCACTTGCGGCGGCCGGGCTGTCACGGAACGCGGCCGACGAGGGCTGGGTGAGTCGCGCGTACTCCGACCCGAGCGAAGACGGGCGCACGCTATAATCCAACGGGGCTGTCGCCGGACGTGGGCTCCGAGGGGCCGTTCCGTGCCCTCTCTCTCGACCTGTGGTTCACCGCTCTCTACTACGCTCCCGAACGGGATGTTCAGTGGAAGGAGGACCGGGCGCGGCTGCTCCAAGACGCCCTCCGACCCCGAACCCCACAGATCGTCGACGTGGACTCCGTTCAAGCGGCGCTCGACTCGGTTCACTCCCGGCTTCGAGCTGAGGGGCGGGAACCGATCACCCTCGATCCCGAGGTCCTCATACCGCTGTACGCGGATGCCCTCAACGCCGAACTGACGGTTCCCCTGCCCGCCTTCGCCCAGGCCTATTCCGCGGCCGGCCTCGCCGAACATCCACCGATGGCCAACCCTGAGGCCGTAGCGATTGTCCGGGCGTTGACCGAGCGCGAGATCACGGTGATTGCGATCACAAACACGGCGCGGCGCGGGTCGACCTGGCGCGATTACCTCCGTGAACAATGGGGCCTCGAGTTTCGATGCGTGGTCTCGTCCTGTGACTGCGGTGCGGCCAAACCGGACCCTGCGATATTCCAGGAGGCGGCACGCAGAATCGGTCTAGCGCCGGGCGAGATTCTCCATGTCGGGGATCGTTGGGAGCTCGACGTGGAGGGCGCGTTACGAGCCGGCTTCGGAGCGATGCTCTACCGCGGACTCTGGAGGTTCTATCGCGAGGGCGAGTACTCCGACGCCGATGCTCAGAGGGACCATGCGCCCGAGGTTCCTCGCGTGGATCGGCTGAGCGAGGTACTCGACCGGAGTTTTTTGAGGTGAATCCACCCGCGGGGGCGTCCGCGACTCGGGGCCGCGCAAGCGGGTGCGGCGCGCGACCTTCATGAGGGGACCGCACATGGGCGCGAGCACCGCGATGAGCGCGCGACCCGAGCCGATGATTCGACTCGAACCGATGAGCGAATCGGATTTCCGAGAGTCCCTCCGGCGCTCGATTCCGTTGCATGCCGCCGACTACGTGCGACGTGGCCTCTGGACCGAGGAAGCCTCCTTAGCGGCCATGGAGAAAGAATTCGCTCAGCTGCTCCCGGACGGCCGCCACACCCGCGATAGACATTTCGCGAAGGTGATCGACTCGGAGAGCGGCCATCCCGTCGGGGAAACTTGGTACCTTGTCCAAGAACGTGGGGGCAAGGTCCGTTTCTGGGTCGATTGGATTTTTATCGAGCCGGGATACCGTAGGCAGGGCTATGCGACCGCCGCGTTCCGGCGGTTGGAGGACGAGGCGCGGCGCCAAGGGGCGGATCGGATAGGACTGACCGTCTGGTCCGACAACCCCGGTGCGGTCGCCCTCTACGCCAAGCTCGGCTACACACCCGCAACGATGTGGATGATGAAGCTGCTCGAAGCCCGTGCGTAGGCACGGCCAGGCGTCCGTTCGATCATGCCCGCACGGTCGTGCTCGCAGGCACCGCCGTGATGGTGGCGCGCCCAGAATAAAATCCCCGACGGGACGGCTCCTCCGTGGGGATCGGATGGAATAATCCAAGGCGACCCGGTTCCTCGGCGACCGTTCACGAGCTCCGAACCCTGTTTAATCCCGCTGTGATGCAACGAGCTAGCGCCGTGCGGTCGAGGGCCTGGGACCGGTCGCCTCACGACCCACGGGGGGCGCTCGAGTCTCTCCGCCGGGAACGGGAGACGCGATCGCGGCGACCTCCTCGTCGACCGGCAGCCGGAGGTCGTTGCTCGGCGGAGGAGGGCCGGCCGTGGTCGTCCCCTTGAGATTCAGCCACGCCTCCACCGTTCCGTCGTCGGAGTAGGTGAGCTTGAAGCCCATCCGCTTCATCAAGGAGATCGCGCGGTAGTTCTCGGCGAGCATCACCGAGTACACCCGCTCCACGCCCATATCCTCGGCCACCTCGAGGACATGGTCGGTGAGCTTGGTGCCCAGGCCGGCGTTCTGGAACTCGTCCGTGACGATGATCGCGAACTCACCGCTCTTGCCGTCCGGCTCGATGCTCAGCCGGCCGACCCCCAGAATCCGTCGCTTGCCGTTCTGGGTCATCTCCGGCACGATGGCGACCTCCCGGTCGTAGTCGATGTTGCAGTATCGGACCCGGACCTCGTGGGGCGTGTCCTTGATGATTTGGAAGAATCGGTATCGAATCGACTCCTCCGAGAAGCCTCGGAACATCTCGAGCCACATCGGCTCGTCTTCCGGTTTGATCGGCCGGAGGAGAACCTCCTGGCCGTTTCCCATGCGCCAGCGCATCTCGTACTTCTTCGGATACGGGCTGATCACGAGGCGCGCGTGCGTGTCGACCGGCCGGTCGACGAGCGACCGGTCGATGACGACCCGCGCGTCGAGGATGTGGACCTGGGTGGGAGTAACGACGAGCGGGTTGATGTCGATCTCCTTGATCTGCGGGAAGTCGATGAGGAGCTGGGAGAAGAGGAGCAACGTCTTCTCGAGCAGTTCGAGGTTGGCGCGCGGCTGGTTGCGGTATCCCTTGAGCAACTGGTAGACCTTCGTTTCCTCGAGCATCCGACGGATGAGCGTGGTGTTCAGCGGCGGGATCGCGACGGCCGTGTCGCGGTAGAGCTCGACGCCCACACCGCCCATGCCGAAGAGGATCGTGGGTCCGAACAGCGGGTCGACCTTCCCCCCGACGATCACCTCCTGTCCGCCCTTTCCGATCATCGGCTGGACGGTCACGCCGAGGATCTGGGCGTTGGGCTTGTAGGCCTTGGCGCGTTCCATGAGAAGGTCGAACTGTCGGCGGACCTCCTCCTCGGAACCGATGTCCAGCGCGACCCCACCGGCCTCGGACTTGTGGGGAATGTCGGGAGAGAGAATCTTGAGGACCACGGGGTAACCGAAGTGTCGCGCCCTCTCGGCTGCCTCATCCGCGGTCGATGCGGTCTCGGTCGGCACGATCGGGAACCCGTAGTACTTGAGGAGACGCTTCGCCTCCTCTTCGGTGAGGATCTCTCGGCCCTCGCGGGCCGCCTGCTGGAGGATGACCGAAATCGGCCGGCGCGGGGGAGAGGAGTCCACGGGGAGCTCCTCCGGGGTCTCGTACAGGAGCTCAATGTTGCGGCGATACTGATGCATCGTTAGGTAGGTCTTGACCGCCTCCTCCGGTGAATCGTAGGTCGGAATGTTGTGGCCGGCAAAGTACATGTTCGCCTCGCCGACCCGCGTCTTGCCCATGAACGAGGCGAGGATCGTTTTGTTCTGGTAGGTCTTCGATTGCAAGACGTCCACGATCGCCTCCGCCACGGAGAGCGGGTTGATCATGGCCTGGACTGTGAGGAGGATCAGGATTCCGTCGACGTTCTCGTCGTCGAGGCACGCCTCGAGCGCGACCCGGTACCGTTCGGGCCCTGCGTCGCCGATCAAGTCGATCGGGTTGCCGTGACTCCAGAACGCGGGCAAGGCGGCATTGAGCCGCTCCATCGTTTTCGGGCTCAGCTCCGCGACCTTGCCGCCCCGGGCCAGGAGCGCGTCGGTCGTCATGACCCCCGGGCCGCCCGCGTTCGTGATGATCGCGAGCCGCGGACCGCTTGGGAGCGGCTGGGTGCTCAATACTTCGGCCGCGTTGAACAGGTCGGCGATCTCGTCGACGCGGACCACACCGGCCCGCTTGAACGCGGCGTCGTAAATCGCGTCTTCTCCCGAGAGCGAGCCCGTGTGCGACGCGACGGCCTTCGCGCTCTCTCGGAACCGACCGGCTTTCACCACCACGATCGGCTTGGTGCGCGCGAAGTGGCGCGCCGCACTCATGAAGCGACGGGCATTCGTCACCCCTTCCACGTACATCAAAATGCTACGTGTGTGAGGGTCGCTCCCGAAGTAGTCGATCAGGTCGCCGAAGTCGACGTCGATCATTGAGCCCACGGACACGAACGTGGAGAAGCCCACGTTCTCGTGAATGGCTGTATCGAGAATCGCTGAACCCAGGGCGCCGCTCTGAGAGAGGAAGGCGACGGTCCCCGGCTTCGGGACCTTCGATAGGAACGTTCCGTTCAGACGCGTCGCCGGCCGGATGATCCCGAGACAGTTCGGACCGACGATGCGGATGTCGTACTTCTGAGCGACCTTGATGATCTCGTCCTCGAGGGCTTTACCGGCCGGGCCGGTTTCCTTGAATCCCGCGGAAAGGATCACTACCCCCTTGACTCCCGCCTTGCCGCACTCTTCGACGACACCGCATACGGTCTTCGCCGGCGTGGCGATGATGGCGAGGTCGACCGTTTCCGGGACGGCGCCGATGGTAGGGTACGCCTTGACGCCGAGGATCTCCGATTTGTGGTTGTTGACCAGGTACGCCTTCCCTTCGAAGAGACCCCGGATGAAGTTCACGGAGACCGCGTATCCGACGGAACCTTCGACGTCGCTGGCGCCGAGGATTGCCACGACGCGGGGCTTGAAGATCTTGTCGAGATTGGTGGTTCCCACGGGCTTCCTTCCCCCTCGCAGTAGGTTCTGACGGACGCTTCCGCCGGTGAACCTCGAACGGGGTCGCCGGGCGAAGGTCGTTCGCTGGTATTACGAATTGGTCTCCCCTCAAAAAGGGGTTCGTTTTGTCGATTCGACGACCGATAGAAGGCACGGGCCCACCCCTCGTCGATCGAGGCTTCCGTCCTTGCGCCACTTATCGATCTCGAATCCGGAAGCGGCGTTCGGATGAAGCTAGGTCGAGACCACGGTCTTCCCGCGGCCGTGACCCGACTTCAGTTCCTCGAGTGCCATCGGGGCTTCGGACAAGGATACTCGGCGCTCCAGCGGGATTCTGAGGGAGCGTTGTGCGACTTCGTGCAGCAGGCGCTCCATCAAGGTGACGGCGGGATGGAGGTCGACGTTCACCCCGCGGATCCCCGAGGCGGCGAGCGATTCGAGGTCGGCGGCGAACGTGGTGCTGGCCGCCACGCCCCCCGGACGGACGACCCCGGCAAGTCGCGCGAATCCGGCGCGGTCGCTCATCGTGTCCAATAGACCGTCGCATCCTTCCGGGTGGGTTCGAGCCACGAGCGAGCGGACCTGCGGGTCCATGGGGTCCACCACTTCCTCGGCTCCGAGCGCCCGGAGACGAGATGCCGACGCCTCGCGCGCTAGCGCCACGACTCTCGCCCCCCGGGCAACGGCAAGCTGAGTGGCGAACGAGCCAATCCCTCCGGAGGCTCCGGCAATCACCACCGTCGAGCCCGAAACCAGGTCCAAGCTATCCACGGCGGCCAGCGCGGTCATGCCCGCTGTCGGGAGCGCTGCGGCTTCATCGGATGGTACGCGGTCCGGGACTCGGACGATTCCGATCCCCTCGGGAACGATCGCTCGCTCGGCGTACGTTCCCCGGCCGACCGGGTCGTGCAGGAATTGACCGACCACGCGCTCGCCCGGGTCGAAGCGCTGGACGTGGGGACCCACGGACTCGACCGCGCCGCACGCATCCACTCCCAACACCAACGGGAAGACGTGTGGACGATGGCCCTCGAACAGCCCGTCCGCGATTTTCCAGTCGAACGGGTTCATTCCCGCGAACTCGACCCGCACGAGCAGCTCGCCGGGACCCGGAGCGGGTTCGGGTAGGTCCATCGCCTCGGGCCGGGCGCGAAACTGTCGGACCGCCACCGCCCGCATGCCCGGCCCAAGGCCCCGAGCGTCTTCAAAGGATCCCTGGCGGCGCGGCGTCCATCTAGGAACCATAAGTAGGGCGCGCGCCCTCAGAGGACCCTCGATTGCGATGAGCCTCGACAGGGACTACCCGATGTCCCGCACGCAGGTCCGAGTCCTCGTGGTGGGGCTGGTCATCATGGCCGTAATCGGGGGGCTTCTGTTCGGAGGAGTCCTCCCGGGGCTGAAGCCCAACTATAGTGAACCGACCACCGTAACGATCGGGGGAGAGGCGTACTACTATACCCTGGTCAAGCTGCGCGCCCCCGCCCTCCTCAGCAACTCCACGACGCCTCAGTCGTTCCTCTTTCACAATATCTCCTTCTTCCTTTGGGTCACGAACTGGAATTCGTTCAGCGGTGGGCTCGTTTGGGGTAACGGGACGGAACCGAACGGCACGGTCTCCAACTTCGTTCTTGGGATGTCGGTGAATCCCCCGGTGGATTCCGAACTGTATGTCGCCCCCGATCGAGCCTTCGCGGTCTCATGGCCCGGAGGTTGGTTCGGCGGGACCACCGTGCGACTGATGGTGCGAGTCTAACGGCCTACGATGGGACGGCCCCACCGTGCGGCCGAAAGACATCTATCCCGTGGTGCCGTCGGGGAAGGCCGGAGGCGGCCGCGACGCGATGTCATCTCGACTTGACCTCTCGTTATTGCACGGTCGCCCCTAGGTCCGAAGGATGCAGGCGGTCGCGACCTGGCGGAGAGGGCATGAGATCCTCCTGGAGGATGGCCGTGCTCACTCAGTGGTCGTCGACCACTCTCCCGAGGGCGGAGGCACCAGCGCCGGCACCACCTCCCTCGAGCTCTCCGTGCTCTCGCTCGCCGGCAGCGTGACCTCGACATTCGTGTCGCTGGCCCGGAAGCGCGGATTGGACTTTTCCGGAGTGAAACTGGTTCTCGAAGGGGAGCTCGCTTCGCTCGACGCGGGCCTCCGGGAGATCCACGGAACCCTGCGCGTCCGCAGTCGGGCCGATCGAAGCGAGGTGGAGGCGACGCTCCGAAGCGCATTGGAGCTGGCGCCCGTGGGCCGGATGTTCCGCGACGCGCGAGTACCGGTGAACGTGATTCTTGCCCTGACTTCGACCGTCCGCAGCCCGTAGACCGACGACCGGCTCGGGCCGAGCCGTGGGAGGCTTAAGAGTGGACCAGGGCCCGCACCAGGTCGTTTCGGGTGACGATCCCGACCAACCGGTCGCCTCGGAGGACGGGTACCCGATTGATCTCGTTTTCCTGCATGACTTCGGCCGCGAGTTCAAGGGAGGCATCCGAGGGGATCGCGATCGGCGGACTCGACATCGCATCCCGAACGTTCGTCTCCTCGAGAATCCGACGCAGCACCTGGACGTTCACGCCGGCCTCCTCCGACAGGCCGAACATCAGCAAGTCGAAGAGCCCGGTCACCTCGGGAATGCCACCTGCGGTCCGGAGCGTCCGCGCGACGTCCCGCTGGCTCAGAACCCCAACGAGCTTCCCGTTCTCGCTCACGACCGGAAGACCGGAGACCTTCTGGCTTCGCATCAACACCAGAGCATCGAGTAGCGTCGCATCGGGCCCCACGGTGATCGGATGCCGGCTCATCACGTCGTGGACGCTGACGTTGATCACGAACGAATTCGCCGCGGGAGGTCGCGCCCGGCCGGCCGCCCGCCAGCGTGTCGAAGGCTTCTTCTGGGGGGAGGCGCCGGAGGGAGTCATCGAGGGGCGTACCCGGAGGAGGGGTTTATTCCACTCCGTCGAACCCAGCTGACGAACGGCGTTCACAGTGGTCCCGATGGGACGTTCGATTCGAAGCGACCCGCGGAGGAATACACACACTCCGAGCGCGAGCGAGGCTGGTCTGATCGAAGTCGTCGAAGATCAGGAGGGTGAGGTAGCCGATAGTCCTCGGGATCGCTCCAGCAGCTCCCGGACTTCCTCGTCGCTCACCTGGGAGAACTGATGGTACCATTCGCCGACGGCAAAGAACATCCGAGGGGCCAAGAGGACGACGAGGTCGTCCACTTCACGGCGGAGGACCTCGACGGTGTCGGGGGGAGCCACTCCGAGTGCCACGACGATACGCCGAGGACCACGGGCGCGGAGCGCGCGTAGGGCGGCCAACACGGTGCCCCCGGTGGCGACGCCGTCATCGACGAGGATGACGGTTCGGTCGCGAATCTCGGGCGGTGGCCGACCCTCCCGGAACTCCCGCGCGCGTCGTTCGACCTCGGCGGTTTCTCGCGCGATCGACGGACCTAGGTCCCGAACCGTATGGCCGATGGCCCGCACGCGGGGTTCGTCGAGGTATCGCGTGCCCCCCTCGACTACCGCGCCGAGTCCATATTCGGGGTTGCCGGGAGCCCCAATCTTTCGGACGATGAGAACGTCGAGAGGCGCTCCGAGTCGGGTGGCAATCTCGAACCCGACCGGCACGCCGCCCCGGGGGAGGGCGAGCACGACCGGACGCTCCTCTCGATACTGACGCAGCCGCTCGGCCAAGAGCTTCCCCGCGGTGCGTCGGTCGGGGAGCGGTCGCAGGGAGCCTTCCGGCTCGCTCATGCACGGTGGATAGCCTAAGGGACGCCGGCCCGATTAAGTTCGCGGTCGGTGTTCCCTTGCCGGACGCTCGCGCGGCGCTGGAGATTAGCTCAGATCGATTCCAGCACGGATTCTCGGGTCAGGAACCGTTCCGCCTCGGCCGCCGGGGAAAGTCCCGCGACGACCTGTGAGCCCAGCCGCTGCTGGTCGATCGCCATCACCCGTCCGTGCAGCCACTCGAATTCGTGGAAGATCAGAGGGTCGCTCATCGCCGTACGTAATTCCCCGATCATGTCCACCGGATTCCGTAGGGACCAGTAGTACGAGGTCACCCAACCGCCGAACGCTTCCCAGACCAAGTCGTCCTCGAGGACCTTGCGGTGCGTCAGGGTGCCGACGAGCTCGAAGAACGTGATCACCTCGAGGTTGGAGATGTCCTGATGGGCCCGCTTGAGGAGACGCTCGCTCACATGACGTCGGGAAGCTCGCATCCGTGGGCTGTCGAATCGTTCGCGTAGGTTCATCACGGCGTTCGCGGAGTTGAGCTTCTGGGTTTGCAAGGTCTGCCAGAGCATCAGCAGCAGCGTGCCCACCACGAGTGCCCAAGTGCCAGCGAGCGACCAAACCGCGATGTTGAGCCAATCAACCATCGGATTCCGCTCCTGGGTCCGTAGGAAATCTCCCGCTCCCCTTCAGCGGGCGGGTCCAAGAGCTTTGGGGGTCGGCCAAAAGCCCCTCTCGGCCGGCCCACCGGGCCCACGGGCGAACGGTTTCAGGGGGTTCACGCCGGAGCCCGGCGCGCCAGCTCGGCCAGGTCGGCGGGGACGGAGAATCCTTCGTGGAGCGCGAGCGCCACGAGGTGTTTACACGGAAGGCGTTGGGCTCTCCGGGCGCCCAGCGGTGCGTTCGCCCAGCGAACCGCCCATGCCGGGCACTCGCAATGCATCGGATTGAATTGCACATGGTAGCGGTCGTTCGCGACCCAACCCGAATCGGTCCATCGTAATTTGACGCCCCGGGCCCGGGCGATGACCCGCTCCATGGCGTCGACCCGATGCTCCTCACGGAGGACGGCTGCACGAAGGCCCGCGTCCAACGCTTCTCCCACCGCGTGGGCGAGCGTCGGGTCCGGAGCGAATCGAGCGTCGAACCGAACCGAGGCGAAACTCCCGAAGCGTGCCTTCATCCGTTCCACCGTAGCCTGGACCCTCGGCAGCCGCCGCGACGGACCGCCTCCCAGCAGGGCGACCAATCGTGGGTCCGGGAGGTTAACGAGGAGAACTCGACAGCCAGCTTTCACAGCGTCGCGAATTCCATCGCGCGCGGCCGTGAGCTCGGCCCCCATCAGGGTGGAGGCTCGATGGAGGGTTCGGGAACGCGTCGGGAGGGCGTTACCATCGATCGTGAGGCGCCAGGCGATCCCGGCCGCATGGGTCCTCCGCTCGAGCCGGGCGGCGATTTCGAGCCGACACGCTCCGATGCGGGGGCCCGGACCTTGCTCCGGGAACTCCGACACATGCTGGGGCATCGAAACAGTGCTCCGGGTAGAGAAATCCCCGGAAGTACTTCAGACGCGAGCTCGCCTTCCGGAGATGCTTCCGCCCTCCCGCCTTCCGAGCGGACGAACCCCGTTGCTCCGTTCTACGCGTCCCCGTACCGGGGCGAGCGGCTCGGGCGCTCCTCGCGTGCGTAGGCCGCGTCCGCCTCGAGGCGTTTCGCCTCCATCTCCTCGCGGTCGACCTTCACCTGCATCGATATCGTCCACTGGTGACCGAACGGGTCGACGAGCTTCCCGTAGCGCTCGCCCCAGTACTGATTCTCGAGCGGCATGCTGACCTTCGCTCCTGCGGCCACCGCACGGTCCCAGAGAGCGTCGACGTCGTCGGTGTAAATGTGCAGGGTGACGGTCGTCGTGCCGATCGAGGACGGGGCCGCCGTGTCGGAGTCCGGAAAGACGTCCGAAAGGAACAGCATCGTGTCGCCGATTTGCACCTGACCATGGATGAGTCGGCCGTTGGGAGTCAGACGACAGAAGACCTCTCGGGCCCCGAACGCTTTCTTATAGAACTCTAGGGCCGCGAGGCCTCCTTCGACCGAGAGGTAGGCGGTTACGGTGCCGAACCCCGGTGGGATCGGCGCTGGCTCGCCGCTCGGGCCGGAGCGACTCTTCCCCTTCTTCTTCGGAGCGGGCATAGAAGACCCGTGTCCGGGACGTTGCTCCCCTACATAAAAATCGAAGCTGGTCCCGCCCGCGAGGGGGAGAGCTCGCGGCCGTCACCCACCGGTCTCGGATGGCCGTTAGGTTAGCTGGAGTGCGCCTTACGGGTGTGCTCCTGAAGGGCCGCAGTCGTCGTAAACCGCTGGCGGCAGAGCGAGCATTTGACGGTCTTCGGGCGAACCGATTCGGCCGGTGAGTTCACCGCGGACGCGTGCGCCTCATTGTGGTGTTCGTTCAGCGCGTCTTCCGAGCGGAACACCCGGCCGCAATCCCGGCAGATCGCCTCGACCTCGTCGTACTCTACGTACGGCATGAGTTAGGAGAGCTCACCCCTTTTCGAGCCCGGCTCCGCGCCCAGGGCCCGGAGGTCAAAATGCCGTAAGGCGCACTTACCTATGAAGGGAGAGGGAGGAGGCCGTCACCACGGGGATCGACCCCCACCTCGATTTCCTCGCCGATGGAGATCCCTTGGGCATGCCCGAACGCGTCCGGTCGGTTCCGGAGCAAGCGCGCGCCCGCCAAGGGCAGGCCCGGCTCGCGATAGAGCCCCGCCGTGCCGTAGATGGTGGCGGGGTACGCGAAACGAGGGGCATGAATCGCCTCGGACAAACTCTCGCGTCGGTCGAGGTGCCGGGTCAGTACCTGAACGTTCACCTGGGGCTGAACATCCCCGCCCATCGACCCGAACAAGACCGTTCGAGGCCCTGTCACCAGCGTCGCCATCAAGGTGTGAAAAGTGCGCTTTCCCGGAGCCAGCACGTTCGGGTGATTCGGGTCGAGGGTGAAGTACGACCCCCGGTTGTTGAGCGTGATGCCGGTCCCTTGCACCGCGACCCCCGAGCCGAAGCCGCCGTAGTTGCTCTGGATGGCGCTGATGCCGACTTCTCCGTCGAACACGCTGAACGCCGTGGTATCGGAGGACCCGGGTCGCCGAGGTCGGACGGTGGCTACGGCTCGTCGATACCTCGCTCCGGGTCGCAGCAACGACCGGGGGAATCGAAGGACCGAAGGATCCCCGATCACCTTCGCCCGGTAGTCGTAGGCGACGCGCATCGCCCGCGCGAGGGTGCCCAGAAACTCGGGTGTCGGTAGCGAAGAAAGGTCACGCCGGGCGAGGAGGTTCATCCAGATGAGGGCGGTCGCGCCCTGGCTCGGGGGTGGATTCGTCCACACCCGGTACGCTCGGTACCGAACGCTCAAGGGTGGCACCACCCGGTAGTCAAATCCGTCGAAATCGGCGGGCTGCAGGAGACCACCTTTGAGCGTGAGGTCCCGACAAATTCTGCGGGCCAGGGACCCGTGGTAGAAACCGTGACCTCGGTCGCTCGCGACCCGGGCCAGCGTCTTCGCCAGGGAAGATTGACGGAGAAGCTGACCCGTTCGGACCGCCCCATAGAGGCGGTGGAAGTCTCGGTCTCCCCACCGGACGGAACGGGCCGCACGGGCAAGATTCGGACTCGCCGGGAATCCGCGCGCCGCGAAACGAATCGCCGGCGCCAGGCAGCGACGGAACGGCAACCGACCCCGGTCGCCGAGCAGGCCCCACGCAGCGACCAGTCCCGGGACGGTGATCGTCGAAAGGGGTCCCCGGGCGGGAATCCGTGACCATCGTCTCCTCCGGTACACCTCGGGGTCGACCTCGCGGCCGGCCGGACCATTCGAGTTCACCGCCACGTTCGACCCATCTCGGAGTACCGCGAAGAAGTCCGAACCGAGCCCGTTCATGTGCGGTTGCACGACCGGGAGCGCCGCGCTGACCGCGAGCGCCGCGTCGTACGCGTTGCCCCCGGCCCTAAGGACTTCGAGACCGGCGGCGGTGCTCAGCGGATGGGCCGACGCGACCGCCCACCGGGTCGAACCGCGCACGTCCGCCGTCCCGCGCGTCTCGTGACGGCGTCCCGGGCACTACCCGGTCAATCGCTCGGAGAGGACTCGAGCTACCGCTCCGAGCCCTTTCAGCATGTTCGCCCGCTTCGTGAATCCGTGACCCTCATCGTCGAATACCAGATATTCGACCGAGCGCCCGTTCGCGCGAAGGCGCTCGACCATCTGGTCCGACTCCGCCTTGTTGACCCGCGGGTCGTTCGCCCCTTGGACGATGAGCATCTCGGCACGGACGTTATCGATGTAGGTGATCGGAGAGCGCTCGCGGAGGAAATCTGGCTCGGTCTCGGGGTTGCCGACCCACTCGTCCATGAACCGGACCCAGAACGGGGGTACCGTTTTGACAAACGTCAGAAGGTTCGACGGCCCGAACACGTCCACCGCCGCTTTCCAGTACTCGGGAAGCCGGGTCACACATTCCAGGGTCGCAAATCCGCCGAAACTGCCTCCGAAGACACCGAGACGTTGGGAGTCGATTTCCGGTCGGCTCCGAAGCCACTCGGCCGCCGCCTTGAGGTCCTTTAGCTCGGCGCCGCCCCAGTCGTGGTGAATCAACTTCTGGTACGACTTTCCGTACCCGGTCGAACCCCGGATGTTCGGCGCGAGCACGGCGATCCCGCACGCATTCCAATACGCGTAGAGGCCCCAGTACATCCACTCGGGGCGCTCCTGAGCTTCGGGGCCGCCGTGGATCGAGAGAATCGCCGGCATCGGAACTTTCGGACGGTGCTTCGGAGTGTAGTAGAACGCCGGAATCCTTCGACCGTCGAACGTGGGAAAACGGACCAGCTTCGGCTCCGGAAGGGGAGCCCCGGGGACCCCGGCGACCATGCTCTCGGTGAGTTGCACGGCGCGACCGCGCTCGAGCGTAAACCATAGAATCTCGCTCGGCCGCGAGCCGCGCGACCAGATCACGGCGGCGAAACGACCGTCGGGAGCGATTTCGAGCGAGCTCCCCCACGACTCGCGTATACGCCCGGGGGGAAGCGCTGCGATACGGTGGGCTCGACCCGGCAATCGGCCTGCGTAGATCGAGGAGTATCCTTCCTCGTTCACCGAGTATAGGAGCGTGGACGTGCGCGGAAGGTAACGGGTCTCCTCCACGTCCGCGTTCGGTGCGGCGAGAACCGTCCGCTTTCCGGTGGCGACCTCGACCCACTCGAGCTGGGCGAACTCCCGCCCGACATCGGTCCGGACGAGGAGGGAGCGCCCGTCCCGACTCCAACCTTCGCCCGTGACCGACTCGTCGGTGTCGTGCGGCACCACCTCGACCGTCGTCTTGCGCGCGAGGTCGTGGACAAACGTCTGAATCCGGGTATTGCTGTGGAACTTCAGAATCGAGAACCGGCGTCCGGACGGGTCCCAGATCGGGTTCGTCCAAACCTCGTTCGTCGGGAGCGGCCGCACGGTGGTCCTACGAGCTAGATCGAACACTACGGCGTCCATGTCGGCAGGGTTCCGTTCGTTGTCGACCCACAATAGCCGACGGCCGCGCGGGTCGACGGCGCCCCGGAAGAGCTCATGGCGAACCTTCCGGTCGCTGGTTAACGGGACGGGGTCGCCGCCCTGAGCGGAGACACGGAGGATCTGCATCTGTTCGTCACCGTCTTGGTCCGCCGCGAAGATCAGCGAGCGGCCGTCCGCCGCCGGGACCACCACCCGGACCGACCGATCGGTGAACGCCGTCATCGGCCGGGCGGGGCCCGGTTCGCCTCGGGGTCCGACCCGCTGGAGCCAGACGTTGGGCTGGCCGGTGAGGTCCGCCACGTGGACCAGCTCGCCGGACCGGAGCCAGCCGAGGGCTCCGTAGTTCCAGTGCTGGGCGTACCTTTCGTATGCCAGGTGAGGTGATGCGGCCACGAAGCCTCCATCGATTCCGATTACTAAGATATGGGGGTGCCCGCCGCTCGGAACGCGAGGTCCGAGGGTACGGCGGGCTGGCTTCCTACGAACGCTTCTTGCGGCGGGCCGCCCGTCGACGCGGACGGGCCGGCCCGAAGACCTCGAGGCAGACCCCGTCCGGGTCGTTCACGTAGATAAGCCGACTCCGACCGTCCACGAAATCCTCGACGACCCGGCCGCCGGCCCGGATGGCCCGGCGTCGCCACCCGATGACGTCGGGCGAGTGAAACCCGAAATGGTCGAACTCCGATCCGGGTCGGAACGGCTCATAGAACCGGTTCTCACGGGGATAGTAATTGAGCTCGAGCCGATGTCGCGAGCCCGGGAACACGAGATGGACCCACTTACCCCCATGCCCCATGCGGCCCCGCGCATGGACCTTGAAACCGAGCGCGCGGTAGAATCGGAGGGACCGGTCGAGGTCACGGACCCGGATTCCCGAGTATAGGAATCGCACGGAACGGCGGGTGGGCATACGCGAGGGAAACCGACGGCGCTTTATTCGTATTTCCGGGCTTGTGCCGGGGACCGATTTCTGCGGAACCTCGGGCGGAGGTGTCACGTCCCCCTAAATAGGGCAGGACGCTGCCGCCTTCGACTCACGGCGTTCGCCGAGGGTGGGATTCGGGATTATCGTGGAGCCATCAGGCGTCGAAGCATTCCACGCGTTCCTTCGCGACGACTGGAAGCGTTGGCTGTCCGAATA
This sequence comes from Thermoplasmata archaeon, assembly GCA_035626215.1. GTDB lineage: Archaea > Thermoplasmatota > Thermoplasmata > Lutacidiplasmatales > UBA184 > Lutacidiplasma. Next base: position 40,284 of record DASPOD010000022.1, on the reverse strand, counting down.
CCCGGAGCTCGCGACCAGCTTCGGCTTTCCGGGTCTCGACGACCGGTGGACCGACGATTCGCGGGCGGGGATCGAGCGACGCCGCCATCACCTCGAGGAGACCCGCCGCGCGGTACGGGATTTCGACCCTTCGAGCCTGTCGGCTCGCGACCGAACGAGCTACGACCTCTATAGCGAGCTGCTCGAGAACGCCGAACGCGGACTTGCCTTCGGCCTCGACCCGTTACCATTCCAGCTCGGGATTCCCCACAGCCTTCGTGTCCCGCTCAACCAGATGGAAGGGATTCACCTCACGGCGTCCGAAGTCGTCGAAATCCAACCGAAGAGCCGGGTGGATGAGTACGAGCGCCTCCTGAGTCGACTGCGGACCCTCGGGACCGCGGTGGACCAGAACCGAGACCTTCTCGAGGCGGGCCTCCGTGACGGGTTCACTCCCCATCGGGTTGCCGTGCGCGGGGTGCCCGACCAGATCCGGGGTCTCATCCCGAACGAACCTCTCGCAAGCCCTTTACTGCGGCCTTTCGTCGACTGGCCCGAGCGCGTCGACGACACGGACCGCCGGCGATTCTCCGAGGCGGCGCAGGCGGCGTATCGCGAGGGCATCGCTCCCGCGTTCGGACGCCTCCTCGAGTATCTTGAGTCGACCTACCTGCCGGCGTGTCGACAAACCCCGGGCGTCGCCTCACAGCGGGATGGCTCCGAGCTTTACCAACACCTCGTCCGCCTTCAGACCACGACCTCGATGACGCCGCAGGAGATTCACGAGACCGGCCTTCGTGAGGTTCGTCGGATTCGCGCGGCGATGGAGGCGCTGATGGGGAAGACCGGGTTTCGCGGCTCGTTCGCCGAGTTCCTCGAGTTCATGCGAACGGACGGCCGGTTTTTCTATACCGACCCCGACGCGCTCGTGGACGGGTACCGCGTCATTGCCAAGAAGACCGACCCCGCGCTCGCCCGACTGTTCGGACGACTCCCTCGGCTCCCGTACGGCATTCAGCCCGTACCGGAGTTCCGGGCGAAGAGCTCACCCACCGCGTTCTACATGCCCGGGGCTCCGGCGACGGGGCGCCCCGGCACGTTCTACGCCAACACCTACGACCTCCACGCTCGTCCCCGATGGGAGATGGAGGCGCTCTGTCTTCACGAAGCGGTTCCGGGTCACCACCTCCAGATCTCGCTGGCGCAGGAGGTCGACGACCTCCCCGAATTCCGCCGCTTCACGGGACCCACCGCGTTCGTCGAAGGATGGGGTCTCTACGCCGAGAGCCTCGGCGAGGAACTGGGACTTTACCGCGACGCCTATTCCATGGTCGGCCGGCACACCGCCGATATGTGGCGCTCGGTCCGGCTCGTGGTCGACACCGGCATCCATGCGTTCGGGTGGTCCCGTGAGGACGCGATCCGGTTCTCCCGCGAAAACACCGGGAGGAGCGAGGTGGATATCGCCGTCGAGGTCGACCGGTACATCGTCTGGCCGGGGCAGGCACTCGCCTACAAGATCGGCCAGCTCAAGTTCCGTGAGCTTCGGGATTACGCCGAACAGGCCCTCGGTGACCGATTCGACCCCCGGTTTTTCCATGACTGTCTGCTCGAAGAGGGCGCGCTGCCGCTCGGGATTGTGGACGAACGCACGCGTGCATGGGTCGTCGAACAAGCCAAGTCGATGGGGCTCTCGAGCGCGCCCTCGACCGCCTGAGAGGCGCGATGGAGTTCGACCGCTGGACCATCCTCCTTCTGAGGCGACGCCGCGACGCTCCCGCCCGGTCCGAATCCGAGAAGAACACCCTCCAGGACTCGCACCTCGCCTTCCTGGCAAGGTTGCACGCGCAGGGCCATCTGCTCGCCGCCGGACCGGTGCAGGGACCCGCGGGGTCGGACGTGGCGGGCGTCTGCATCTACCGAGGGACCGTCGACGAGGCGCGGTCCCGCGCCGCGAACGACCCCGCGGTGCGGGCGGGAGAGTTCGACCTTGAGCCGTTCTCGTGGTGGGTGCCCGAAGGAGCCGTCCGGTTCGAGACGGTCCGGTTTCCGCACTCGATGGCGGAGGTCGATGCGAAGTAACGGTCGCGAGCGTCCTCGGGTTGGGGGGGAATGCGTCGGTTACCGTGCGTCGATCGCGGTCGGCCGGAGCGCGCTCTCGAGCAACTTTCGTTCGATGACCGCAATCGCCTCGGAAACCGACGACTTGCTCCGGCCGATCTGTCGCGCGAAGTCGGTCAGGGTGATCGCTCGAGGGACCGCGAAATAGCCGGCGGCCATCGCTTGGGTCAGCAGTTGCTGCTGCGCGTCCGTCAGGACCGGGAGGTGAGTCCGAAGCGGCCGCCGCCGGATGGAAACAAGCTGGAACTCCGGGTCAACGTTCCGAGCGTACTGGACGATGACGTCAAGCTCGGAGCGTCGAGCCGCCACTTCCCAGTGAATGTAACCGCCCTGGATACGGAAAGGGAAGTGCAGCGGCAGGCGGAGCTTCCGGTGGAGGTAGATGATCGGAGGATTGCGGTAAGTGATTCGGTAGATGCTGCCCTCCCCGACCTCCGCGAGGCTTTCGGCCTTCAGGACGTCCGGGTATCCGGCGATTTCCCGCGCCCACACGCCCGGCGGGCGCCCTCCAATCCAATAGTCGGAGACGGAGACGTCTTTGTTCACTTCGGAGCGGTTCATCACGTCGAGGAAAAGTCCGGGATGGGCCTGGGTGAACGCCCCGGTCCAAGGTCCGTTCGCCGGAATGCGGATTTTCAGAGTCGCGAGCAGCAAACCCGTCTCGGGGGATTCGCCCTGCCCCAGCGCGCGAAGCCGCTCGATACTGCTCCCCGCACCGTTACCCAAGTTCGCCATGGAGGGAGGAGGGCTCGCGGACGTCCGCGGACGTGTCCCTTCGGCCATCGTCGCCCCCACCTTGAGGGTAGCTCCATCCCCTCGACGCACGTTCGGCGGAGCATCGGCTTACCGGTTATAAGCTCGTTGAGCCGGCGGGCGCATTCCCCCGGCCGGAGTCGAAACCGCCTTGGGACCCTCCCCCACGAATCGGTCCACCGCTCACGCACCGGTCCGAACCCGTTCGGATACCCGAACAGGTTCGGCACTACGACTTCACCCTCCCGCGAGCTGACCCAAGTCGACGACCATGTTCCGAACCGTCCCCGGGGACTGCCGGGGGCCCTCCGGTCGGGGGGCCTCCTCGCACACGCCGAACGCGGACCCAACTGCCGGTACCGACCTACCCACCCCAGCGTCCGACCCCTTGCACCGTTTGCCCGGACGCGAGCCGAACCGATCGCCGGTCGACCCGGGCCGGGGCGGAGCTTCGCCCTTCCCGGGAACTCTCTTTCACCAACCCCACTCCGTGCTCGTCTTCGGACCGTCCCGCCCCCTCGTCCGGCTCACGCTGTTCGCCTTCGCCTCTCGGACGAACCCGGACTTCCACTGGGTCGAGTTCAGCTCGCGCGCGACGGAGAGGACCCCCTGCGACCCCGTCCGCCTTGGCTGGATACCGGACGGCCGTCTCTGGCTGATCGACCCCCCGCATTCGCTGAAGCCAAACGATGAGAGCATGTCGGCCGCGCTGTCGAAGATCATCTCGGAGGAGGAACCCCCCGAATCGCGGAGCCGCCTCGCCGAATTCCTTCGGCTTCCGGAGCTGTCGCAGCGCATCATCGCCTCTCAAACCCCCGACGGCCATCCGGGGGTTATTGCGGTCTCCGAGGTCCAGCAGGCTTCCGAGACGTTTACCTCGAGCCGCGTGGTGTCGATTCTATCTCTTCACCAAGACCTAGGCCTTTCGGTCTTGGTCGGGCATTATAGCCCTCCGGGGATCGGTCGAGAACTGTTCGACTTTGTCTTTCGCCTGCGTGGCGCAGGCGATAGCCTCGGGGACTGGAAGCACTACGAACTGATTTGTGAGAAAGGGATCGTTTCGGGCCCCCTCGGCAACCACCGACCCGTGCCCCTCGGTGAGATCTCCCTCCTCGACGATGTGCTGTCGAGAGCGCGGCCTACCGACACGTAACCGGTCGACACCGACCGTCAGTTGCCTTCGCTCCCGCTGAGTCGAATCCCGGGCCTAGGGCGGGGTCCGGCCGATTCCCTAGCGTTCGGCGGTTCCAGTGCTTCGATAGGTTCATGCCCCCTTTCCGGGCACTGGCCTTTAGCGAAAAGATGGCCGGAGTCGCTCATCGCACTGCATCGCTGGGAACGTCCGGCCCGGGATGGGCGACTGCCGATGCGCTCCGGTCGACGGGCCTCACCGCGGTGGCGCTGGCGATCCTCGCTCTGGGGCTCGCGCTCCTCGTCCTTCCGGGCCTTAACGTTGCACCGGGAATCCCGGCCGTGCTGTTCGCGGTCGCGTTAGGGGTGCTGGTTGTGATTCTCCTCCTGTCCCGGGGCGAACGGCCCGGTAGATCGCCCGTCGAGTCCACCAACGTTCCCGAAGCTCCGAGGGAGACCTACCAGCGCGCGTCGAGTCCATCTCCCGCAATCCCTACGGACGCTTCCAGGGGGCCGCGGGCAGGGGTGCCGGGACGCGGCTCCGCTTGGCGAATCTTATCCTCCCCCACCGAACCGGGCGACGAGACCTGGCTTTCTTGGCTACCTCGCGAAAGTCGCCGCTTGGGCCCCGAAGGGGGCTCGGTCGTCCGGGGCGTGGTCCCCTCGCCGGGGAGGGCGGGCAACCTGGTCGCGTTCCCGGTACGAGATTACTTCGGCGGCGCCCTCCCCCCGGTGGCGCGGGGCCCACCGTCATCGGTGCCTGCGACGGCGAGGGAAGGCGCCCACTTCAGCGACGAACACGCTCCAACACTCTCTTCGTCACGAGCCTCTCCATTTTCCGACGAAGAGTTGGACCGCATGTTCCCTCCCGAGGGTCGTCGTGACCCGATCCTGCTCGAGGACGCTCCCGATCGCATCGGGGGTCACTCGCCGTGGGGCGGCTCGGGCGCGGTGGCGCACCGTTCCTTCGCGATTCCCGAAACGACCTCGGAACGTCCCGGTCGTGGGGAGGAGACCGAGGCCCACGACGCCATTCCGCTCCCGGCATACCGATGGAACCGCCGAGTTTCCGAGAACTCAGAAGCGCCTTCGACGACCAACCCCCGCGAGGGTTCCACGAGGACATCCGTGGGTCGAACGGGCGCTCATCCGAGCGAACTCCGCGAGGAAGCGAGCAATCCGGTCCCGCCCCACCTGCGCGCCTCGGGCCCCTTGATTCGATTCGAACCCCGGTCGCCGACCCGAGGCGGAAAAGGGAGCTCCGCTCCGAGGTCGGTCTGCGCATCGTGCTCCAAAGTGGTCGTCGACCTGCGCATGAGCGGTCCGTGCCCGAAATGCTTGCGTCCGTTGTGCCACGAATGCCTTCGCGAGGCGCTCGTCACCGTGGGTCACGGATGGTGTTTGGACTGTTCTCGGGCCACGATGGCCGGCTGAGCGTAGGGGTCGGTTCACGCGGCGCGGTCCTTCGGAACGGCCGACGGAATCGGCGTCGCATTGATCCAGCGCGAGAAGTCGGTGAGCCCGACGAACAGCAGCACGATTCCGATGAACTCGGCGTAGTAGAGGGCCACGGGGAACGACGCGATGTAGAACGCCCCACCGAGAGCAAGAACCGACGCCCCGGCGATCATCAGGAGTCCCTTCCAATGGAACTTTCGCCGCAGCGAAATCACCGCGAAGCCCAAGAGGACAAACGTGGCGGGTACCGTAATCAAGGAGGAAAGGACAAGTAGGAACACCGGCGGATTCCCCGAGATCACCCCGTTCTGGACCATCGAACTCGACACCGGAGTGGTGAACGAGAAGAACCCGACGACCGCCGAGACCGCGATAATGTAGCCGGTGTAGAGGTATCGATTCGTCGGCCGAGAGAAGCCGCGAACCGTCCCGAGGGATAGCGTGCCGACGATCGCCGCTGAGAAGAACACGTAGGCCTGGAGCATCAGGACCGAGACGGCCCCCAGGTACGCCGCCAGTTCGATGCCGGTCGCGACCGCGCCGAACCCGAGGCCCACCCCCCAGCCGAGCTGAGAGTGCTTACGTGTCGTGACAAATCGAACAAACCCACGGCCCGCGAGGAGAGTGAGCACGGCGGTCAGCATGGCGAGCGAGGCGGTGATTCCCCAACCTTCAGCGTTCATGGTCCGGGGCCAACCTGGGCCGCGAGGCCGCCGCGGGTGATGCCCCTCTAGTACGAATTGTTCGTACGTTTCTCGAACGCCCTTCTCGCGCACTCGACGGCACCGCCGCGAGCTTCCGCGGCCCCATCCGCAGGGGGATTCCTGCGACGGGGGATCTACGGAGGGATTACCCCGGTGTCCTCCTCAACGGGGCAGTTCCGTGGGCGGCGGAGGCGTGGGCGAGGGCGCGGGGGTCTTGTCGCGCGCCGACGGACGGGGACGCTGGCCCGCGAAGACGAGCGAGAGCCCGACAACGACCAACCCGAATCCCGCGACCTCCCAGACGGTCACCGGCTCCCCGAAGAAGCCCGAGCCAATCCCGATTCCGACGAGCGGAAGGAGGTACGCGACGAGATTCGCTCCCCCGGGTCCGACCCGATGATGGAGCCGAAAATACACGACATACCCCATCAGCGAGGCGAAAATCACCAACGTGAGGAGGGATCCCCAGACTGCGAACGTGAACGGGAGGTGCTCCGGTCCGGGCAACGCGACCACCGCCACGCCCGCGATTCCCGCTCCGACCCCGAATTGAGTCGCGAGCTGCCAGGTCCCTTGAGGACCGCGTGACCACCGGCGCAAGAGCACGGTGCCTAGAGGAAACACGACGAAAGCTGCCAGAATCGCCGCGGGTCCCTTCCAGTTCCCGCCGACGCCCCCCCACAAGCTGGGGAGCACGAGCACGATCATGCCGACGAAGCCGACCACCACCCCGGCGACCGACTCGGTGGACATCCGCTCCGACCGGAGCAGAAAATAGCCAAACACCACCGTGAGAAGCGGGGCGAGCCCCGACAGCACCGAAGCGTACCCTCCCGAGGTGAACTGTTCGCCCCAGTAGAGGAGCAGTCCATAGAACCCGATGATGAACGGACCGCCGACGAGCGCGGAAAGAAGGAAGGCCCTCCGGTCCGGCCTCGGTTCAGCCCGGGCCGCCGCAACGAGCCCGAGAATGGCCGCGACGAGCGCGTAGCGCGTACCGGCGAAGATGAAGGGGGAGGCGCCTCCCACGATCCCTTCCCGAATGGCGACGTAGGCGGACCCCCAGAGGAAACCCAAAGCCACCAGGAGTAGGACGTCGGTCCGGGTAATCCGCGGTCCGCTCGGCACCGATGGATGGCCGGTAGGTCCAGCGCCGCTCAACAGTCCGTCGCCTCGAACCTGGGGCAGTCGACGGCCTCTTAAGTGGGAGGGGGGAGGGGAGCACGATGCCGCCGAGCGTCGACCCCCGGGAGTCCTCAGCGAGCTCCGCGACGGGGCGCGCACCGGGTTCGGCGCCACCCCCGAGGGATTCTCTTCTGCACGACGACGCCGGCCCTCCGAAGGACGAGGACGCGAAATTGGTCGACCTCATCGGATCGGAACGGGAACGGGCGGTGCCCACGCTCAAGGATGGCTTCGTGGGCATCTACCGGTGGCATGCGAAGCGCACGCTTCGCAGCGCAACGTGGGTCCGCGCTGTCCTCCTCGGGAACGAGGTGGCCGCCGTGTCGGTTCTCGAGCGACTCGACCCGGAGGTTGGGTATGTCTACTACCTGTCCACCGCCGTCCGCCACCGACGTCGAGGGTTCGGTGCCCGATTGCTCGACGACGCGCTCGACCTCTTCCGACGCGAGGGCGTTCGTGTGGTCTACGGAGCTGCGGAAGAGGATAACACCCCGTCGATCGCACTGTTCCGCTCCCGGGGGTTTCGAGCGGTGGAACGAAAGGAGCTCGGCTTTCGTGAGGGCGGGCTCGGCGCATGGGGACTACGTAGCCGGATGACCCTGGTGGGCGGCGAGGTCCTGCTCGGGCTTCGACTCGCGTCTCCCGCCACCGCATCTCCCGAACGCTGACGGACCTCGGCGCGCGGTGAAGTGAGGAGCCTCCTCGCCCGAGAGATTCCCCGGCGCCTCGCTACCGAATCGGTATCATCACTTGTTCGCGCGGTTGCCAAGCGAACCCCTTCCAGGGTGCGGGGACCTCCCAGTCGAGCGCGCTGATCGTGGCGAGCAAGAACTCCTGCGTCACCGCGAGTCGAGCCAGCTCTTCCGCCACGCGGTCCTTCCAAAGCTCGGTGGCCTTGTCGACCGTGGTCGCCCCCGGGAGAAGCGGCGCGTCCGGGTAGAGGACGAGCACGGTGAGCAGCGCCCCGGACTTGACCACGGACGGAACTTCCTGACGGACGACCGCGTCACCGGCGACCTTCACCTCGCGGATGGCGACCGCGGGCCGGTCCGGCACACCGTGCCAGAACCACAGCAATTGAGGGACATCGGTCCATCCGGGGGCTTGCACGAGGCCGAAGTCCCGTGCCAGAGTCGCGAGGAACGCGGCAAAGGCGCGGTTCCACTCCTCGTACGTGTATACCGGCGTGCGGGCCGAATCGAATCCGGGGGCGGCGACGAACCTTCGATGTCGCTCATAGAAGAGGCCGAGCGCCGTCCGTGGGTCCCCCGCCTCCTCGTCGAACCGGGATCGAAATCGAGCTAACCACTCCTTCGCGTAGATCGCTTCGGTGGTCGATGGCGGTGCGGGCGCGGGGCCGTCGTTCATTCGGTCGTGGTGCCACACCCCCGATGGCCGCGAACCTCGGTGCGCCTGCCTCCTCGTTCGCTCGAACTTCGTCGGGCATGTCATTTGAGGAATTCGGTCCTCAGGATGGGCTCGGTGCCTCGGGCCGACGGACCGGTCCGGGCCGCTTGCTCCCGGGAGCGTGCTCTTAGTTCTCAGCCGAGCGACTGTTCGACGGTGGCGCCGGCTTCGAGATACCACGGAAGGTCGTCGGTCGGGAACGTCGTTCCCGTTCGAAACTCCCCCGTGCGAGACCCCTTTTCAACGACCAAATGCGCCGTCCGCCACTCCGAGACGGTCGTCACATCCAGCCGCAACACGATGTCGAACCCGTAGCGGCCCTTGTAGGGCGGTGGCACCGAGGTCGTGATCATCGAGATCCCACTGCGAGGGAACACGTCCGTGTAGGCGCGCAGACGTTCGGGGTCCGCGGGGTAGAACTCTCGGACCCGGTTCGTGTTCGAGACCACGACCGCGCGCGGGGTCGACGCGACCACGCGTTCATCGAGGATTGCCTGAAGACGCTCGGGGAGCAGGAAGAAATGATCGAGCGCAATGCGCTCGGAGGCGGCGCCGTCCGGCCGGATCAGTGCGTTGAACGTCTGCCGGGGAACCCGGGGGGCTCGCCCGAGGTCGGACCCTACGAGGGGGTCGATGATCCGATTCCCGGAGAGGAGCCTTCTCACCCAGCGCTCCTCTTCCGAGGGAGTGTCCGGCGACTCGCGGATGCTCATCCAGCGGAACTCGGGGTCAACGAATCGCCCGAGGGCGAACGCGAGAACGTGGCCGGCCCGTGGGCTGCGGCTCCAGAGATAGAAGCCGAGCGGCGTGGTGCGGAACTCGGGAGGAAGGTCGACCATGGCACCCGGTGCGGGTCGGACCACCTTCAATATCGACGGCCGTCTTCATAAACTCTGGCAACGGGATCGACTCCGGCGTTCCTCCGCGCGACCGGGTCGAACGGGTTTGACGGGGGGTTTATTCTCGCTCAGCCCGCCGTAGCCATGATGGTCGCAGCGAACAGCACTCAGGACAAGAAGGCGGACCTCGCCGGCCCGGGCATCGGGACCTACGAGGAGGTCGACCGCGTGCTGCCCGTGGATTACGAGCCGCTCCTCACCCCCCGTCTCACCCAGCACGCCATTTTCGCCGCCAAGAACTACATCGAAGAGCATCTCTGCAAAGAACTCAACCTCATGATGGTCCAGGTACCCCTGATCGTCGAGGTTGAGAGCGGCGTCAACGACATGCTCGACCGGGACGGTTCTCGCACTCCGGTTCAGTTCCATATCTCGAACGACCGTGACCAGCACCCGGTGGACGCGCAGGTCGTCCAGGCCGCGACGAAGTGGAAGCGGATGGCGCTGAAGCAGTTCGACCTGCAGTCGGGCGAGGGGCTCCTCACCGATATGCGGGCGGTGCGGAAGGACTACTTCCTCGACCACGACCACAGCGCGTACGTGGACCAGTGGGACTGGGAGAAGGCCATCACGGTCGAGGACCGGAACCTGAACTACCTCCGGGACACCGTCCGACGCATCTGGAAGGTGCTCACCGGCGCGCAAAAGCATCTGCAGCGCGTCTTCCCTCAGCTCAAGGACTCGCGGTACCCGAACCTTCCGGACGAGATCAAGTTCATCCACGCCGAGGACCTCCTCGACATGTACCCCGAACTTCCGAGGAAACAACGCGAGACCGCCATTCTCCAGAAGTACCCGGCCGTGTTCATCATCGGGATCGGCTGGCCGCTCAAGGACGGGTACCCGCACGAGATGCGCGCGGCCGACTACGATGACTGGGTCACCGAGACGGTCTCCGACGACGGTCGGCCGATGCACGGCCTGAACGGGGACATCCTCATCTGGAATCCCGTGACGAAGCGACGGCACGAACTGATGTCGGGAGGCATCCGCGTGACCGCGGAAACGCTCCGCCAGCAGCTCACGATGTCCGGCCAGCTCGACTTCCTTAAGTTCCCGTATCACCAGGCGATCCTGAACGGGCAGATCCCGCTCAGCATCGGCAGTGGGATCGGACAGGGGCGCACTCAGATGTACCTACTCCGCAAGGCCCACATCGGCGAAGTGACGGTCGCCGTCTGGCCGAAGAAGCTGCGGGAGATCAGCGCGCAGCACAACATCCACGTGCTCACCTAGCCCTCCGGCGAGGTCGGAGCGGCGCGAAGCGGTGGCGTGCGCGCCATCCGCTCACCCTCGGTCCAGGACCCCTGAACCGTTATCAGCCCTCGCGGACCATTCTCCGTCCGACCCCCATGGGGATTCCGGGTGCGATCGTCAAGCAGCTCCTCCGCGAGGGGGACGACCACCGCTGTCAGGACGCTCCGGACAACTGCGTGCGGATCCGAGCGCTCGCGAATCTGCCGACACGGTTTGGAGAGTACCAGGTGGCGGCCTTCGAGAACTGCCTTGACCACAAGGACCACGCGGCGTTCGTCCACGGGGACGTCTTCGAACAGGACAACGTGCCGGTGCGCGTCCATTCGGAGTGCCTCACCGGGGACGCGATCGGTTCCCTTCGGTGCGATTGCCGGGACCAGCTGATCGAGTCGCTCGAGCGTATCGGCAAGATGCCGCGGGGGATCGTCCTCTACCTTCGGCAGGAGGGCCGCGGGATCGGCTTCGTGAACAAGATCCGGGCGTACCAGCTGCAGGACTCGGGCTACGACACGGTCCAAGCCAACGAGCTCCTCGGTTTCCGGCCCGACGAGCGCGACTACGAGATCGCCGCGCGGATGCTGAAGGCGCTCCACGTCCGCTCGATCGAGATCCTCACGAACAACCCGGCCAAGGTCTCGGACATCGAGCGGCACGGCATCCGCATCTCGGGAAGGATCCCGGTCGAGATCCCGGCGAACGAGATCAATCGCCCCTATCTACGCACCAAGCGCGACCGGATGGGCCACTTACTCGAGGTCGAGCAGGACGACGACCTCTCCGACTACCCGAAGTAGCGACGCGCCCCTTCGCACCCAACGCGAACAAGAGTCACCCCGGGCCGGTCCGGCCCGGGGGAGAGGAAAGGGTTCGTCCGGGCGTGGTTCGACCTGACTTCAGCTCGACGGCGGGGGTCCGCCCGACGACGGGCCCTCGCTCCAGTTGCTCGAGCCTCCCGCGGGCGGCGGCGGGGCACCGCTCGTCTGCGCCGGAGGGTTCCAAGGCTGGGCCCCCTGGGCGGGCGGTTCCTTGCGGCTGCGCAGTAGGAGCGCGAGCAACCCGATGACGAGCGCGATCACCGCGACGGCGATCGCGACCGCCAGCCAGTTGTTGAAGTCACTCGTCTGCACGTACGACGGGGTCGACACGGGCGAGTAGCCCACCGCGGCGCTCGCGGGCCCGTTGCTCACGGTGACCTTTCCGGTCGACCCGGTGCCGACGTTATAGCCCGAGACCGCGTTGAACGAGTAGGTGTACGCACCGTTCGGGAGGTACCAGACGAGCGACGGTCCCGTGGTCGACTGGGACACACCGTTCACCGTGGCCGACCAAGCCGTCCCGGAGGCGAGCCCACCAGCGCTCAACGTGACCGCGTAGAGCGTCGGCGGAATCGCCGCGTACGTCACCGCTACCGTGTACGTCGCTGCCGAGAGGACCACGGAGCCGCTCGAGGGCGAAACCGTGTAGTTCGTCACGCCTCCAACCTGGTAGGCGTAGGTGCCCATCGGCTCGGTGAAGTTGACGAACGGAGTGGTCGACGTCGTCGTCACGCCGTTCAGCGTGACCGACCAGCTCGTGCCGCTCGCGAGCCCCGACTCGGCGAAGGAGACCGTAAACGTCTCCTCGGGTCCGATCGGGAACTCATCGTAGGTCGCGCCCGTGATCAGGTACGGAGCGAGGTAGCCGTTCGAGCCGTAGGTGTGCCAGTCGGCCCAGTAGTTCCCGATGCCGGTCGAACAGGCGGAGTTCGTGCAGCTGTAGTAGTAGTCAAAGTCCACGGAGTACGCCTGGATGTGGTTCGGGTTGTAGGTGCCCGTGGCACCGTTGTCGCCGATGAAGTTGTTCGTGTAGATCGCGTTGTAGTCACCACCGGTGTCGGCGATACCGTAGCTCGTGTCGTCGACGAACGAACTGTGGATGATCGAGTTGTAGTCCGAACCGTCCGTCAGGAGCGCGCCCTGGTAATCCTGGTACGCCCCGATGCCGGTGAACTGACTCGTGTCGGTGCTGTCGAGGTAGAGACCGTAGTAGCCACCGGTCGCGTTCAGGTCCGTGACGGTCAAGCCGGCGGAATCCTCGCTGTACAACGCCGCGGGGAACATCGTCGCGATGACTCCCGTAACGGTCACGGCCTGAGAGTCGCCGATCAGGACGGCGGCGACGGGGAGGCCATCGTCGTAGTCGACTTCGACGGCCCACGGCGTCTGGAGCGTCGTTCCGGTCGCGGTAACGCCCGACACCGTCACGAATTCCGAGTCTGCATCGACGAACACCCCGATCGAGGTCTCGTCGGCGGTCACGGTGCTCACCTGGATGTTCGTGGAGTCGTAGACCCAGACGCCGATCGAGCCATCGGTGGCGGAAACTCCGGTCACGGAATCCGCCAGGCTGTCCTCCACTTCGGCACCCACGGCGCCGTCGGTGGCGGTGATCGTGGACGCCGTCACCCCGGAGGAGGGGTCGACGATTACGCCCGCGGAATCGAGGCCGGTCGCGCTGATGTCCGTGATGGTCACGCCGGTCGCATCGGAGGTATAGACCCCCGTCGAATGGTCGTTCGCCGACACGTCCTTCACGGTGGTGTCGGGCGACGGTCCCTGGATCTCGAGACCCGTCGAGTAGTAATAGGCCGAAATCCCGGTGGCGGTGGTGTCCGAGTCCTCGAAGAGGTCGGCCGCGTCGTACGAGTCGTACGAGGCGTTCACGTTCTGGAGCACGGTGTTCTCGGAGAAGGCAATCTCGGCCCCGTCCTCGACGATGTGGGAGCTGTTGAACCAGTTGAAGCTCGTGTAGTTGTTGAACTCGCCGAACATCGAGATGTACTCGTCGTACATCGACACCGTGGTCAGCGACGTGTTCTGGGCCTCGTAAAGGATTCCGCTCAAGTAGGAGTCTTCGGAATAGAAGCTCGAAACGTTCGTGTAGTCCGAAGCCTCGAGCACGACCCCCAGGCCTTCCGAGTAGTCGCCGTAGACCGACGTGTCCGTGACCGTCGTCGCGAACGCGTCCTCCCCGAGAACTCCGATGGAGTTGTTGAAGTATCCGGACTCCGAAACCCCTTCGCCGTACACGTACGTGTCCTTCACGGAAACGTGGGAGGTGCCCTGGAGCAGGACCCCGACCGGGAAACCGGCGAGGTCGAGCGTCGGCATCTCGTCATTCGCCTCGAGGGTCGTCGGGTTCGAGATGTTCAGCGAGCTGTAGGCCGCCTCCGTGTAGGTGATGCTGGCGTCCACGGATTCCTCGCCCCAGTAGCCGACCGCGCCGAAGAACGCGTAATTGTCGGTAAGGGAGGTACCGGTGCTTTCGATGTCGAGAACGCCGACGGTCAGCTCGTTCGCGCCGCCAAAGACATTCTGCCAGAACACCGAGTACAGTGCCTCCGCAACCGTCACTTTAGCATGGTTCGAGTTGGCGAGCGACACCGCGTTCGCACCATAGACGGAGATGGCGTCCGTCACAACCGGGTTCGGCGAATCGGCGATATAAACGCCGTACGACCCGTCCTCCGCGACGGTAAGGTTCGACTCAAAGCCCGGGTCGTTCCAAGCGACCACGGCTCCGCCGCCAATGTTCAGGTTGTGATAGCATGCGGGGCAAGTCCCGGCGCTCAGCACCGAACCCGCGAAGTAGCCCAGCAATCCCTGGTCGTAGACCTGAGCGGAAGCGTCGGAATAGAACGCGATCAGCTCGCCGTAATCCGGTAGAGAGAGCGTCAGCTCCGGCGCAATGCCGAGAACGGTCGGTGGCGACCCGAAGGCGGGTCCATCCATGAGGTAGTAGTTGTAGCCGAGCGGGTCGCTATATCCCTGGGACATCGCGGTGACGTTGATGACGTCCGTCACGCCGGTCGCCTGGAAGAGATTGAACGAAACGTAGCCCCAGTCGTTCAAGTGGTCGTAGAATAGGGCGTCGTCACTGCCCGACGTCACTCCGTTCAACAGCTCGAGCCCTTTGAACACGAACGGACCCGTCGTCCAGCCCATCAGGATCGTGGCGGCCGACTGGGCCTGGCCATTCCCGTTGAGGTACAGGGGCGAGGTGAAGGTGGTGGTCGATGCCGTCAAGGTCGCCGAGATTCCGACCGACGTCGTGGTGAAGCCCACATCGGCCCGCGTGTAACCGTCGGCGAGGAAGAACACGTAGTACGACCCGGATATCGGGAACGCTGTGTCGACGGGCGGCAGGTAGGTCAAGAAGCCGCCTTCCGCGTTCGTGGGCAGGTACGACTGATTCTCGTAGGTGGTCCCGTCCCCGACGAACGCGAATCCCCAGTCGGGGGTCGCGAGCGTGCCCTGGAGTTCAATGGACCCCGAGGCCGCACGAAGGTAGGTCGGGGTGTTCCACATCCCGTAGAGGAGGGAAGGGCCGGTGCTGAGCGAGACGGTCCCCGAGGTGCTGTACGTCTCGGCGACACCGATCGCGGTCTCGCCCGTGTCGCTGCCGAAATCGTACGCCGACGGAACGGTCTTCCAGCCCGCGGTGGTAGCGTTCGAGTACTCGAGGGTCTCGGTTCCGGTGATGTTGCTGAAGACGGCGTTCGAGCCACCGCCCGGCCCGCCGAAATCAAGCTCGGAATCGTACCCCAGACCGAGCGGTGTGACGTACTTACCGCTCACCTCGAAGCCGGGGGAGTTCGTCGGAGCCGCCGGGCTGTTGAAGACGACCGTGTCGTAGACGCCCGTGAAGGTTCCGGCGGAGTCGACGATGCGGTAACCGAACTTAACCTGGTCCCGCGCGCCCGTGATGCTCGCGTTGTTGAAGAGGTCGATCGTGACGGGGAAGGTCAGCTTGAACGTCGGTCCGATGTCATAGTAATACGAGGGGTAGACCGGAGTTCCGTTGTAGGAATAGAACGTGCCGGGGTACAAAGCCCCGGACGCCGAGGAGAAGTTCCAGACGTTGTCGATAAACGAGATCTGGCCGCCGTTCAGGGTGACGACATTCTGAGTCCAGAAGGCTCCGTTGGTGTTTCCGGGAATGGAGATGTTGTTGGTCACCGTGTTGAGCTGGATCCCGAAGTAGTACGGCGAGTTGTAGTCGCCCATATTGGCCGGCCCGATGAAGTCGTACGCACCGGGGTAAGTTGCGTTGGCCGAGTTGAGCGTGAGCGACCCGAGCACGTGCGAAGTGTTGTAGACGTAGGGGGTCACTCCAAGCCCGAAGTCGCCGATACCCATCGGCGCCGGGTTCGAGACGTATCCGACCCCGATCGCTTGGCTCGGGCTCGACGGGGGCGATTCCAATTCATTGAGGTTCGGGAGGTAAACGTCCGAAGGCCGGACGGTCCCGGCTGCGATCTGCGCGGCGAGCTCGGAGAGCGTCCCGGCAGATCGGGTCCCGGGTTGAGAAGCAACTTGAGTCAGTTTCGAAGCAAGGGCCTGAGAGGAGTCCGTGGTACCCACGCTCAGAGGGGTACTCGCGGCCGCCTCAGCATTCCAATTGCTCGTCGATGAGGGTGCCGGGCGGGCGGGCGGGCTCGCTCCGGAAAGAGCGGTCGGGGCCGCCGAGGAGGCCGCGTCCCGGGCTCCCGAGGAGAGGGGGTGAGCCGAGGCCGGCGCCCCGAAGATGGCCCCTCCCGGAAGGAGCATCAATGCGCACACCGCGAAGACGATCGGCAGGACCCAAATTCCCTTTCGCAAGGCAGGCGAGCTCGTCATGGTCGCGGCGCAGTGGTCGTTCCACTATACATACCTTCCCACGGCCTTTGGGGAGGGGGGTCCGGAGCCGCTCGGAGCCGCGAATCCCGACGTTTCGGTACCCTCGGCGCGCGGGCAGCCGGACTTCAACGAACCTGCTCGACCGGGTCACCGGTGCGGATGCGGCCCTCCCGGACGACCTTAGCGTACCAGCCGCGCCGGTCGAGCATCACCCGGAGAAACTCCGGACCTCGGGTCGGGCCGACATACGGTAGACGAAAGAGATTGTCGCACGGGGTGCACGGTTTCGTGACCTCGAAAACGACCTCACCGGCCCGAAAACGTCGGCCGGGAGCGAACGCATCGTACGAAAGGCCTTCGGTCGTGATGTTCTCACCAAGGTCCCCGGAGCGGACGGGCCAGCCCTCGCGGTCGAGCTGCGCAAGCATCTCGCGGGGCATGATGAGGAGCGCCATCGACGGGTCGTCCTTCTTTTCGCGGTGACGGTACAGGTTGAAGTCCCCGGTGACCCCCGCGAAAGAGACGAATGCTTCGGGGACCGAGGGCTTCGGGAGCCCCCGCTCCCCGGGAACTTCCGGCTTACGGTGAAGATCAAAAACGCGTCCCGACACCATCGCTTTCACCGTCCGGAGCGCACCCACTCGTTCGGAATTGAAATACGTTGAGGTCGAAGCAAAACCCCTCGCGACGCGCGCGGCGGGGCACGCGTCCTTTTGTGCTCCCGCTCTTTTTGCGCGACGATGCCGCGACCGATCGGGGCCGGAGTGCTGACCATCCTCGGAGGGCTATTCATCCTCGGCGGCGGGTTGATCTTGGCCGTCGTGGGCACGATCGTCCGACTCTTCGGGTATTCGAGCGGGTTTTTCCTGCTCGGGCTCCTCTTCGGTTTTCTCACCCTGCTCGTGGGGATCTTGATGATTGTCGTGCCGTCGGCCCACACCGTCTGGGGACTCCTCGCCATCCTATTCGCCCTCGTGAGCATTCCTACAGCTCTCGGGGGCCTCGTGATCGGCTTCATTCTCACCCTGCTCGGCGGAATCCTCGCTATCGCCTGGCGACCCCCCCCGCCCAGGGTCATCACCGTGAGCGCGCAGACCATCCCTCCTCAGGTGCAGTAGTCATCGGGTCCGAGCGCGGGCCGTCGTCGACACGGCCAGACGTCCGGTGGAGGAGGTCGGAATGAGCTCGCCCTTGTTCGACCTCGCCTTCGGCCTCCTCCTCGGCTTTTCCCTGACGATCCCGCCCGGGCCGATGAACGCGTTCATCCTTGCGCGTTCGGTCCGGTCGTTCCGGGAAGGGGTCACGGCCGGTCTGGGCGCGATGAGCGCCGACCTCGTGCTCGGCGTGGTGGTCTACTCCCTGCGCTCCGCGCTCGACCTCTCTTCGGAGCTACGGTGGGTTTACCTCATCGGCGCGGTCGTGATGGTCTATCTTGGGGTCGGGCTCCTCCGGGCTCGCTCGGAGAGTTCGGCCAAGGAAACCGCTGGCGTTCGCACCTATACGAGCGCCCTCGGCCTCGGACTGTCGAACCCGTTCCAGATTGTCTGGTGGCTCACCGCCGGCCTCGCGTTCGCCTATTTCGGAGGACTCATCCTATTCGTAGGGCTGTTCGGGGCCGTCGCGGTGTGGATCGTCGCGTTCCCCTGGGCCGTTCACCTCGGAACGGAACGGCGGCCCGAAGTCGCACGGGTGCTGGTCATCGTTTCCGCCGCGGTCATCTTCGGCTTCGCCGGTTACTTCCTCTTCCTCGTGTGGTAGGGGAGGAACGAGACCCGTCGCTACGCCGACGGCTTCAGTCGGGCCGCGAACTGCTTGCGGAACTTGGCAACCTTCGGTTCGATCACCGCACGGCAGTACGCGCTCCCCGGGTTCCGTCGGAAGTAGTCCCGATGGTACTCCTCGGCCGGGTAGAAGGCCGTGAACGGCGTGAGCTCGGTGACGATCTTCCGCCGCCAGAGTCGCGCGGACTCGAGTTCGGCGATGACCTGCTCCGCGGTCGCCTTCTGGGCGGGGGAGTGGAAGAAGACCACCGAGCGGTACTGCGTCCCCACGTCGTGACCCTGGCGGTTCAGGCTCGTCGGGTCGTGCGTCGTCATGAAGATCGTCAGGAGGTCGTGGTAGCTCAGCATCCTCGGGTCGAAGGCGACCTCGACGACCTCGGCGTGCCCCGTGCGGTCGGTGCAGACCTGCTCGTACGTGGGTTGGGGGACGGTGCCGCCGGCGTACCCGGGAGTCACACGCAAGACGCCCACGAGCTCGGAAAGGATCGCTTCGGTGCACCAGAAACATCCTCCCCCGAGTGTGGCGACCTCGATTGCGGGCGGGCTCTCGCGGGACGCTTCGGCCATTCAACTCACCTCCCTCGGAACCTCGGGCACGTGGTCCCGAGGCGGACGAGGTTGGGGGCAGTCGCCCGACCCATTTCAATTCGCCGGTGGCCGTCGCCCGGAGGTCGGTCCAACGATCCGTGGGCTGGTACCGTGGTAGACGAAGAACGGTGCGAGGAGCGACAGAATCGGCGCGAGGAGCAGTAGATACTCCACTCCCGGGAACGCCACCACGAGGGAAACGAACGGACCTACGAGCGCGAGCAGCAGCACTCCGTAGAGCGCGCCGCCCACGCCGATGAAGCGGGAGTGGAAACGCGAGGAACCGGCCCACAGACCGAGCACGAGGCCCACGCCCCCGAGCCAGCCGAGCCAGAAGCCGACGAGGCCCGTGTACGCTCCGAGCGGCTCGCCCGAACGAAGGCAGGTGAGCGCGTGGGTCGGATGGCCGTTGACGCACGAGAGTAGCGAGTTCGCGGACCCGATGATCACCACGGCGGCGATCAGAATCAACAGGAAACCGACCGTCCCGATGAGGCAAAGGACGGAGGCCAAGGTGAATCGGGGGTCGACCTTCCGCAACTGCGCGAATCCCCGACGGTAGAGGAAGAGCGAGATGAGGAACAGGATCGCCCCGGCGAGAATGAGGAGGGCGGTCGCCTCGACGAACCCGGTTTGATGGAGGGAAAGGAAGCCGGCCGGTGCGTACGCCGCCGCCAACAGGAACGCGATGGGCACGACGATGGCGAGCAAAGCCCCCGCGAGCCCGACCGCCGCCCCCGTGGCGATTCGGTAGAGGCCTCTCCCCTCCTCTACGCTCGGCGCCGTCGGTGCGCTCGCCATTTCGTCCGAATCCGGATTAGCTCAACCGATGGTACGCTGGATTATCTACCTGCGCCCGGCCGGCTTACGGTCGCACGACGAACTGCACTTCGGTACGCGACCAGGCCCGGGGATTGTTCCAAGGGTCGCCCGGATAAATCTCCCGGGTCGATAGAACCGAGCGGACCTTTTTCTCTTTCCGACGCCACCGCACCCAGTCCGAGAGCCCGTGGTAGACCACCCGGGGAGCGACCATCTCCGGGTCGAAGGTGACCGCCGCGACCCGGGTCGCCGGCAACGTTCGGACCTTGATACCTCCCTCCGACCGGGCCCGGCCCGGCACTTCGATGCCGACCTCCCACTCGCGTTTTCCGGGTTCCCGGAACACCCAGCGACCGGGACGCAGACGGTGGGCGACCGCCCACGACCGCACGGCCGCGAAGCGACGGCGGATCTCCGCCTCACGGTACGGACCGGTCCATCGAATCGAGGCGACGCGCAAGCTCGGCACCTTCTTGAGGACGAAATCGACCGTCATCGTGGGCCCCTCGAAAGGGAGCGGTACGCGGAGGCAGAGATAATCTCGTCGAAACCCTTCCGACGATCGGAACGGCTTCTTACGTCACCGAGGGACGAGGCATCATCGGCAGTTCGGCTAACTGTTCGTCGGTGGGAGGAAGGCGCGGGACCGACTTCACAAATCCACCGTAGTATGGAACGCGCTTCGTGATCACCTGGCGGAAGGCGGCGCGCAGCGCCGCGTCGTCGAGGCCCCGCGTCGGTACCAGGTCATCGTTTCGGTTCAGGCAGCCTTTGAGCTCCCCCCGATGCGTGACCCGGATTCGGTGGCAGTGAGCGCAGAACTCGCGGTTGTACACGGGGTCAACGACCTCGACCTCCGCGCCCCCGACGATGTAGACGCGCCGGTGGTGCATCTCGCGGACGTACACGTGCGAGGCATTCTCTTCGAGCCAGCGTTGGACGCCCTGCATGTCGACGAGCCACTGACGGTGGTCGATGAGTTCGGGCATGAACTGGATCAGCTGCAGCTTGAGTCCGTCGGTGGCGCCCACGAACTCGATCATCTGGGGGATATTGGCCACGGTCCGCCGAAACACGACCGTGTTGAGCTTCACGGGCTTGAGACCCACCCGGAGCGCGGCCCGCACGCCACGGAGTACCGGCGCGAGCGAGCCGCCTCGAATGGATCGGAACTCCGCCGGGTCGGTGGTGTCGATGGAGACGTTCACGCGTTTCAGCCCAGCATCCCGGAGCGACTCCGCTCGGTGCTCGAGCATCGAGCCGT
Organism: Thermoplasmata archaeon; assembly: GCA_035626215.1. Taxonomy (GTDB): domain Archaea; phylum Thermoplasmatota; class Thermoplasmata; order Lutacidiplasmatales; family UBA184; genus Lutacidiplasma. The sequence goes on along the minus strand of DASPOD010000022.1, from coordinate 19,278 downwards.
TGGTGGTGAGCGAAACGTCCGGTATCTGGCGAACGGTGCGGTCGACGATCTCCTCGAGGTCGCCGCGGACCAGCGGCTCGCCGCCGGTGAACTTGACGGAGCGGATGCCGAGCTCCCGCGCTACGACAACCAGCCGCTCGACCTCGGTCGGCGTCATCTCCTCGTCGTGCGGCGCCTGGGGGCGGGCGACCGGGCCGAGGCCCTCATCGTGGCAGTAGATGCATCCGAAGTTGCAGCGCTTGGTCACGCTGATGCGGATGTCCGTAACCTCGCGCCCGAACGCGTCGGAGAGCATCGCTCCGACTCTAACCGCCGCCCCGCATATAGTCGTCCTAAGGGCCATGAGGTCTCACGGAACCGCGGGGCTCCAAAAAAATCCCGGCGCGGCTGGTAGCGCGAAGCTGGGCGGAAAGGAAGGGGTTGGTCCCGCTGGGTGTTCGTTCAGTCGTGCCGCCCTCCGGGCAGTGTCGGCTCCGGTCCGCTCGGCGGACCGGGTCTTGGGCGCAAGGGAAGGGGGCCCTCCATCGAGTTCACTCCGACAGGAGCTTCTCGAGCCGTTCGTAGAGATCCTCGAGCTCCTTCTCCTTCCTGCGACCGCCCTCCCAGCGCGCGTTCACGACCTCGACCAGCACGTCGGCGACCTTGTCCATCCATGGCCCTTCCTGCGCGTTGAACCGCTGCTTCACCTTCTCGCGGAGCAGCTCGTTGTATGCGCGGTACGCCGACCACACCCAGGGTCCAAAGTTCGACTCGCACGGTCCGCCATCTCCTTCGCTCTCGCTCATTTGCTTCCTCGGGAAGATCGGTTCCCGAAAGCGAGACCTCGAGGAGGGGGATATTGACCGGGTCGCGCGGGGACCAGTCACACCCGCGCCGGTCCAGCGGTGGGGGCGAGGTTGAGCAGGTAACGAACGCGCTACCTACGGGCTAAGTGCGCGCCCGCCTCTTCGGGGTCGATGGCCTCGGACCCGGACGAGACGATGCCGACCTCCACGAAGGGTTTGGACGAGCAAGTGCTCTCCACCCTTCAGGGTACTCCCGGCCGAATCGCGTTCAGTGGATTGCGCCGGACCCTTCGCGTCCATCCCGAACGGCTCTCCCGGTCGCTGCGGCGACTCGAACGCGAAGGACGTGTCGAGCGCGCGCCCGACGGATATCGCGCGACATGGGCCGCCCCGAACGACCGGCCCCGACGATTCCACGGGCTCCGCCCGATCGCTCAGGTCGAGCTTCCCCCGGGCGCGATGAGCGACAGCGTCTTCGCGCGACTCGCTGGCCGATGGTTTGGGTCGCTGCGGTGGGTGGGGGTGGTGGATGGCCCGACGGGACGGCTTCTCACATGGGCGGGCCGCGATGGCTCGGGCCAGGTCTTGCTCGGTATCCACCGGGGCGTGCTGAGCGTTTTCGTGCGCGACGATCGGTCCGGCGAAGACGACGACTCCGAGGATGCTGCCTATGAGCTCCTCGCCCACGCGGCCGAGGTGCTGCGGCCATCCGCCGGGACGGCTCTCGGTTCCGCGAGTTTCCTCGCCGCCGATCTCGTCGACGGAGACCCGCGGGTCGACAACTGACGCTCGCCCTACGACGCGCGGGACGCGGTCGGGCGCTAGAGCGCGTTGAGGTCCATCGAGGGTCAGGATGAACCTCCCCCTCGGGTTAATGAGCGGTGCACCGCTTCTCGGGGATGCCGATGCCGGCCCTTCCGTCAGGAGCTCCCTTGCCGGTCGGCGAATCGGGTCCGACCGGTCTCGCCGCCGGCTCCGCCCTCCAGGTCGATGGGATCTCGAAGTCGTTCGGACCGGTGCAGGCCCTCTCCGCGGTCAGTTTCTCAGTTGCTTCGGGTGAGATTGTCGGGCTGCTCGGTCCGAACGGGGCGGGCAAGTCGACCACCATGCGGGCGATCCTTGGGCTCGTCCGGGCGGACACCGGCGAGATTCGCTTGTTCGGCCGGAACGTCACCGTGGACCCCGCGGAGACGAAGCGGCTCGTCGGATACGTCCCGGAGTCCCCGGCGCTGTACGAGTTCCTCACGGGGGCCGAGTATCTCGATTTCGTCGCCGATATGTACGGACTCGACCCGACGATGCGGGCCGAGCGGATTCAGCAGTACCTCGCCGGCTTCGAACTCACGGGTCACGAGAACTCCCTCATCAGCGGTTATTCCCAAGGGATGAAGCAAAAGGTGGCGCTGATCGCCGCGCTCTCCCACCACCCCAAGCTTCTGCTCCTCGACGAACCCCTCAATGGCCTCGACCCCAGGTCGGCGCGAATCACCAAGGACCTTCTACGGAACCTCGCCGGCCACGAACATGTGGCGGTGCTGTTCAGCACGCATGTGCTCGAGATCGCTCAGGCGATCTGCGATCGGATCGTCATCCTCGACCGGGGCCAGGTTCTCGCTTCGGGGACCGTCTCCGCACTGCGAGACCGCGCCGGCCTATCCGGTCGCAACCTCGAGGAGGTGTTCCTGGCGCTCACCGGCACCGGGGACCTCGGGGATGTGGTCGACGCGCTCAGCCGGTAGGGTCGCGATGCAGCTCCACCGCGTCCGACGACTCGCCGAGACCCTGGTCGCCTCGCAACTGCGCTCGGGACGTAGCGGTTCCGACCCGAAGAGCTTCTTCGGTCGACCCGTCCTGATCGCCGTCATCGACGTGGCTCTCTTCCTCGGCGCTTCCGGTCTGGCCGCGGTGGTCGCGACGCACCTCACGGCGAGCGAGCTCGCGAGCCTAACGGTCGCGTTCCTCCCGTTCGTGCCGCTCGTGGCGGTCGGTGTGGTCTTGGTCGCCGGCCTCATGTTCGAGCTGACGACGACGACGAAGTTCGCGGGAAGCGATGCCGCCAACTGGCTCCCGATCTCTCCGGCGGAGTACCTGACGGCGTCCGTGACGGCGATCGCCTACACGTACTCGCCGGCGGTCGCGCTCACCCTCGGCGCTCTCCTCCCGTTGGCGTGGTTGGGCGGAACCACCCCCCTCTACGCCGGGACGGTCGCCTTCGCCGCACTGGCGCTCGTCGAGGGCGCGGTCCTGGTGGAAATGGTCCGTGCGGCAACGCAGCGCGCGAGCAACATCACCGCCGGTCGCCGTGGGCAGATGAACCTCGTGGTGCGGGCGTTGGTGCTGATCCTCGCGATCCTGCTCCTCGAGCTCGCCTTCAATCCGGTCTTCTTGCTCGGCGTGGCCCATCGTCTCTCGACGGTGGCACTCGTCACCGCCGCTGTTCCGTTCTTCTGGTCGACGGAAGCGCTCACGCAATGGGCCGGCGGCGTCATGGCCATCGGCGCGGAGTTCGCCATCGCCCAGGTGGCGTTCGTCGCCGCGCTCGGCTACCTCGCGGTCGACCTGCGGGAGCGATACTGGGTCCCAACCTCGAGCGAAGTGCGGCTCGAGGCGCACCACTACGCGGCCCGAAACCCCCTCTTCGCGCTGCTCGGCCTCTCCGCGGCCGAGTCCGCCTTGGTCGCGAAGGACCTGAAGGGCCTCTTGCGCCGACGCGAGATGCTTCCGACGCTGGTCATTCCGATCGTGCTGATCGTTCTCGTGGTTGCGGAGGGCGGCGCCCTGGGCGGTCCTCTATCGGTCGTCTGGGTCGGTTGGGTGGCGGGATTCTTCGCCCTGATCGTCGCCGGGATCTCCGTCGGCCAGGAGCGACGCGCGCTCCAGCTTCTCTACGCCTTCCCAATCTCGCCGGGCGCCATCCTTCGGGCCAAAGCGGCGTTCGTGCTCCTTCCGTCCTTGCTCGTAGCCTTCTGCCTGACGGTCGTGGTCGGGCTCTTCTTCGGGTTGTCTCCGGCCGCGTTCTTCGGCGTGCTCGTGATGGTCGTCACCGTTTCGGTTGTGCTGACGTTCTGGGGTCTCGCGTTCGCCACTCGCTACTCGGACTTCCAAGAGCGGCCGCGCCCGCAGTTCATGCGCCCAGGAGGCATGCTCGCGGCTACGGGCTCGGGGATGGTGCTATTGTTCGCCATCCTGATTCCGGGCACGGTCGCGGTGTTGTACCCGTCCGGCTTTTCCATCCCGCTCGGACTCGTCACGGCTGGTATCGCCGCCTCCGGCGGGGGCCTGGGACTCCAACTGACCCGATCGGGGTTCGACCAATTGTTCCGAGAGCTTCCGTTCTGAGCGGGGCCTTCGCCTCAGAGCGGGGCGCCGCACGAAGGGCACCGGCCATCGACCTCATTGCCGAGGGAGCCGCAAAACCGGCATCGGATCTTGACGACCTGTCGCTCGATCGTGTGCACCGCCCGCCATCCCGAGCCCGGCGGGGGATACGCCCGCTTGGCTTGCGCGATGGATCCGGCCCAAGCGTCAGGTTCCAGCACATCGAACGTGGGACGCCCGTGCGGCAGTTCGAGCGCGAGCCGGGGGCGGCCAACGCGCGGTCGACGCACCGAGATGTTCCGGAGGTGATCGAGTGGGACGTCGAGCTGCGTGACCGTGTCCCAGGAAGATCGTCGGCTGAGGCCTCGGCGCGGGGCGCGGGCTTCGAAGACGATCCGATGGTTGGTCACATAGAGCACGCCCGGTCCCTTGGGTCCGCCCTCCGCGGGCTCCCCCGGGTCGGCGACGGCGTAGGCGCTCCGCAACACCACCTCCCCGTGCCCGAGCAGCATCGACCGCGGGAGAGGTCCGAGACCCTAAAACCGTCGCCGGCCGGCGGAGGATTCGTCCCGGCGCCGGCGCGCGGAGTGGCGAAGCTCCTCGCGGAACCGCTTCGGAGCCCGCTCGGTGGCGACCGTGATCGCTACGGGGGTGAGACGATTCACCTCGCGCCGGAGGAATCGCTCGGTGCGTTGCTGGTCCTTCTTCCAGCATTCCCGGAGCCACGTGCCGACGGCCCGTTGGACCCACCGCTCGGGGTCGTCGAGCAATCGTTCCAGAAGCTCGAACGGCCGGTCGAGTTCACCCGAACGGACCCACGCCCGAAGCGCGTAGGCCGAAGCGCGCCGCCGCCAGATGTTCTCGGACCGGGCCCATCGAAGAAGTTCGGGGAACCGCTCGGGATGAGCGCCGACCTGCGACGCGAGCGGTCCTGCCGCGAGGCTATCCGACAGGGCCCAGCCCGTCGCGGCATCGACCCACCGGGCGCAGAGCCGCCAGGCGGCCTCGTCGTCGACGAGAGGCGGGCGGCCCATCAGTTCGATGGCCACCATCTTCTCCTCGAACGTACGGCCCTGCCAGAGCGCCCGGGCGAGGGCGCGAAGCTGTCTCCGCGGCGCGCCGCGGAAGCGACGGACGGTCTCGTGGACCACGCTCCTAAGTGCCGGGGTGCGTACTCCGAGCACGGGCACGGGCGAACCCAGGTACTCGGAGAGGCCGACGGCCCCGGACGGCGCGGCGAGCGCCCGGAGCGCCCGGACGACCCGACGGTGCTCGCCGCTCAGCGGACGGGCTCGGACCGCGCTCACCATCCGACCGGGGTCGAGCGATTCTGTTCATCGAGCCAGCGCTGGAGCGGGGCGAAGTAGTCGAGCAGGCCCTTCGACTCCATCCTCCGCTCGCCGGTGAGCGCTTCGAGGGCATCCGGCCACTCGTGGCTCATCCCCAGCGCGAGCGTGGCCGCGAGACGGCGCCCCGCTTCCTTCGACCCAAAGATCGAGGCGCGGTGGAGAGGTCCTGAGGCCCCGGCCTCCCGAGCGAGCGCGCGATGGAACTGGAACTGGAGGATATGGGCGAGGAAGTAGCGCATGTACGGCACGTTCGCCGCGACATGAAATTTCGCCCCGGGGTCGAACTCGTCGGCGGGACGGGATGTCGGAGGGGCGATCCCCTGGTAACGTCGGCGCATCTCCCACCACGACCGGTTGTACTCCGCGGGCCCGACCTCACCGGAGAAAACGTCCCACCGCCACTTGTCGACCACGAAGCCGAACGGCAGGAACGCGACCTTCTCGAGCGCGCGCCGCAGAAGGAAGACGATGTCGCCGCTCGGGTCGGGTGCCGCGTCGAGGAGACCGATTCGAACAAGGTAGTCCGGGGTGATGGAGAGGGCCACTGTGTCGCCGATCGCTTCGTGGAACCCGTCGTGCGCGCTGTCCCGGAAGAGGAACGGCTCGTGCGCGTAGGCAAGCTGGTAGTAATTGTGGCCGAGCTCGTGGTGAACCGTCATGAAATCCTCGCCCGTGATCTCGATGCACATCTTCAGCCGGACATCGTTGACGAAGTCGAGGTCCCAGGCGCTCGCGTGGCAGACAACCTCCCGGTCCCGCGGGCGCACGAACATCGAACGCTCCCAGAACGAATCCGGGAGCCGGTCGAACCCGAGCGACATGAAGAACCGCTCGGCGGTCCGGACGATTTCGGTCGGGCTAATGCCCTTCCTCACGAGGATCGGGGTGAGGTCGATGTCCGTCGCCCCGGGGGGGAGCGCGAGCAGCGGCAGGACTCCGTCCCACGACTGCGCCCACATGTTCCCGAGCAGATGGGCGGGGATCGGGCCGCGCGCCGGCACGCGCTCGTCTCCGTAGTGCTTCCGCAAGCAGTTCCGCACGAAGGCGTGGAGCGACCGGTACAGTGGTTCGACCTCCGACCAGAGACGGTCGACCTCGTGCGTGAACACGTCCGGTTCCATATCGTACTTCGAGCGCCACATTGCCCCGGTGTCGGGGAATCCTAGCTCCGCGGCGCCCCGGTTCGCGAGTTCGACGTACCGGACGAAATCCGGTCGAATCGCGCGACCCACCTGGTGCCATCCTTCCCAGACTTCCGCAAGGAGCTCCGGGTCATGGCTTTCCGTCAGAATCCGCGAAAGGCCCTGCAGGTCGAGAGGCTCGTGCCGCGAGCGGGGAGTGTAGTGCCCTTTGGCGTACGTCCCCCGCATCGCCGTCACGCGGAGCGACAGCTCCTCCGCCTCCGACGGGTCCGAGGGGGACACCAAGGGGAGCATCAAGCGCAGGAGTTTCGCCTTGCGCGTCTCGGTCCCGGTCAGCCCAGTCGTGCCGAACGCCGTCGACTGTTTCGCAAGCTCGACCGTCGCACCGATGAGGCGGGAGTACGCCTTCGCGGCGAGCAGCTCACTGTCCGGATTGATGTACGTGTCGTAGACCCAATCGGCCTTTTGCGATTCGACCGTCAGGTCCAGGAGGCGCCGCTCGGCCGCCCGGAGGAAGCCTCCCATCTCCGACTCCGCCACCAATGTCCCCTCCTCGGCCGGCAGGGGGAACGACCCCCCCTTTAAGAAGCGACCTCGAATCCGAGCGCCGACCGACATCTGGTCCGCCCGGTGTCCGCCGGGCGCCACCGTCAGGGTACGGAGTAGAACCCCCCCATTTCCAGTCGAACTTTCAGCTTTATGTACGACGTGCGTCTGACACTCTGACGCGGCAGTGTCCGACAACCCCGACGGCCGAGAGATGCTCGCCTCGCTTCCGTCCCACTTCGGGCCGGCTATCGAAGACGTCGATGTCCCGCTCGCGGGCCTTCCCTGTCTGCGTCTCGACACCCTCTCTACCATGCACGAGGGGATCTGGGTCGCATGAGCGCGGCGATTCGCAAGCCCGCTTCTCCCGCCCTCGAGCCGATAGCCGAAATGGCCGCTCACCCAGTGTTTCTCGGCCAGGGCGAACCGCGGGGCTACGGCGTGCGACCGAAGCTCACCCCCGAGGCCGCGGCGGCGTTCGCGACGTACGTCGACTCGGCCCGCGCCCGCGCGGCGATTGAAGGCCGCACGCTCGTCTACACCGTGCGCTGGGGCTGACCGGCTCGGTAGGTCAGCCGGACTCCGGATCCGCGGACCCGGCAGCGTCGTGGCTCCGGCGAGTCGCCGGCCGATGCGACCGGGCCGAGCGCCCTGCCTCCTCGACCGCACGCTTCGACAGCGCGTCGGCGAGGGTATTTTCCTCCCGGGGGACCCAGCGGAACTCGACCTTGACGAACCCCTCCGCGAGGCGGCGCAACCACTCGTGATACGCCTTGAGGTGCTCCTTGCGTACCTCGTACTCCCCGTTCATTTGGCGGATCACGAGCTGGCTGTCGCCCTCCACCACGACGTCCCCGGAGTACCCGATCGAGCGGAGCTGCTCGAGCGCGCGGATCGCCCCGACGTATTCCGCGACGTTGTTGGTGGAGTGCGGAGAGTACGGACGCGTCGCGAGGCCGAAGTCCTCGTAGTGGAGACCGGGTCCGTCGATCACGAACCCCCAGCCCGCGACCCCTTCCGACCCGGGCGGCTGGCAGGCGCCGTCGAAGTGCACCACGACCGGGCCGGACCCGGCCACGGAAGCGATCCCTCGGGGCAGGTTCCGGTCGTCCGTCACAGCCGGTCGCGCCTCCGGGACGGGGGGACGTTCGGACGAGAAGGCGAAGGTGGCCGGACAAGTTGCGGGCAGCTGCAGAACGGCTCGGCACGCGCACATGTCGGGCAGGTCGGCCGGTCGTTCACGAGCCCGAGCGGACGACCGCAGCTGCGGCAGTCGCGGGCCCGAGCGCATCGCGGGCACTGAGCAAGGTCCGAGGTGATGACCGTCCGGCAGAACCGGCAGTCGACCGGTTCGTGCGGGTTATAGATTCGGCGCGCGCGCGGTTCGATCGCCGGAGCCGAGCCGACGCGCCGTTGATCCGATTCGGGGTTCCCGAACGCCCCACCCACCGTGGTACGCGCTGGGTCGAGCGCCAGGGCCCCCAGCATCACGACCACGAGCCCGACGGGAGCGAGGAGGAAGCCGGCCTCCTGCTCGAGGTCGAGCTGCTCGGCCCCGGTCACGACGATCGGATAGGCAACGAGGATGAATCCGAGGACGATGAGGCCCACGCCGCAGTAGGCGATCGAGCGGTTCATTCGAACGACCGCGGGCCTCCTCCCGTCACTCACCGTGCGAACGGTCGGCCCACCACTTAAGCCGGTCGGACGAGGGTCGCGCTTTTCCGCTCGACGGTCCTCCGGCCATCATGGCCCAACCGATGGCGACGCTTCGGACGACGCTCGGGGACATCCGCATCGAGCTCTACCGTGACCGGGCTCCGAAGACGGTCGAGAACTTTGTCTCTCTCGTGCGGAAAGGATTCTACAACGGCCTGACCTTTCACCGTGTCATCCCCGGCTTCATGGTCCAGGGCGGATGCCCGCGCGGCGACGGGACCGGGGGTCCTGGCTACTCAATTGCCGACGAATTCGACGCGACGCTCAAGCACGACGGACCCGGCGTCCTGTCGATGGCGAACGCGGGCCCGAATACGGGGGGGAGCCAGTTCTTCATCACCCTCGCGGCGACGCCCTGGCTCGACCGCAAGCACGCCGTCTTCGGCAAGGTCCGCTCCGGTCAGGACGTGGTCGAGAAGATCGCGGCAGTCCCACGCGACGCGAACGACCGGCCCCGGTCCCCCGTGCGCATCGTGGAAGCGACGGTGGCCGGAGGCTAGTGCGACCCGGTCCTCACGCCGGGTAGTCGAACGGCAGCCGCTCCTTCGGATGTGCGGCGTCCTCAATCGTGGTGAGAATCCCCGCGAAAAAATCCACCGCCGGCACTATCATCAGAATCTCGAGGAACGTCGAATACCCCGCCGCGACCGAGGCGCTCCCGCCGGGGACCACGAACCGATACGGCGAGAGAATTACGAGGTAGTAGAGATAGGCGAAGAGCACTCCCGCCACCGCGATCGATAGCGGTCCATACGCCACCGTCGGCTTCAGGACGTAGCGGGCGGCGCTCAGCACCATGAGCGCTAGACCCCACAAGGTCACGGCCGCAATCGAAACGGGAATCGCGACGCCTCGCGAGTGTACGTAAGCTAGGACGGTGACGGGCAGCGCGATGAACGCGACGAACGAAAGGATCAGCCGAAACCCGGCCACTAGGATCCGGTAGCCCAGGGAAGGGATGCGGTATCCCACCACCTCCGTCGTTCGCGGCGCGGAGGCGTTCGCGGGAGCGCTCATGGAATCGGCTCCGGTGGGAGAGGAGTGGACGAACCGTCGATGGTGACCGAGGCGAGGAGCTCGCCGCCCAACGGTGAACAGCCGGGGTTCAGCGTCACGGGCTCGGTCTCATCGTAGGCCGAATCGGGAGCCACATCCATCGGGTCGCTGCCGCCACCACAGGTCGCACCTCCCGCGGAGTCGACGATGAATGAAATCGAGCCCTGCTCGACGAAACTCGCGTGATTGGTCCACAAGAGCGTCACCGGGGCGACCAGGGACCCGCCGACCATGGAGGGGGTTCCCACCGTAGCGTGGAATCCTTCGAACGGAGCTCCCCAGGAGCGACTCTCGGCGAGCGTGACCGAGAGAGGGAATAGATAGGCGTACGTGACGTTCGCCCAGGCGTTCACGTCGATGTACTGATCGACGAAGAGGAGGGACTCGGCCGCCGTCGACCCCGCGATCGGGAGCGCGATCGAAATCGGGAAGAGTGCGCTCGAGCCACCGTCCACGGTTTGCGGCCCCGCCGTCGCGGTGCCGAGATAGACGCCGGAGGTGTTCGCGAGGCGGGCGGTGAGCTGGACGCCCTCAATGGCGTACCAGCCCGGGTTCGACAGCGTGAACGACCCGCTGATGTCCAAATCGCCGTTCGCGACGAGGACGTTCGATAGGTTCCGCGACTCCACCGTGGCGTGAGCGGCTTCGTACGCGCTCACGGCCACCGTCGCGGCGTAGACGATGAGCAGCACGAGGACGATCCCGCCGACCCACCGGAGCGCACGAGCGGCGCGATAGATCCCGGGGGGCTGTCGGTACGTCGGGACGACGAGCGCGGCCACCTGCCCTTCTCCCTACGTAAGACGCGACTCCCCTCCTTGAAAACCTATCGAAACGGGCGGCGGGATGGGGGGCGCCTCCGCCGTCCGGGGAGGGTTCCCGGACCCGCGGCTGGCCCGGGCGGGGATTACGAGCCCGCCCCAGGGCCTCGGGGAGGGTCGGGCGTCTCCCGACTTGGCCGCAACCGTGGGGGGGAGTCCGGTCGCCCGTTCGACGCTCCCTCTTGAACACGCAGCCGACTCGCCGAAAGGGCGGCCGCGACGACGAGGACCACCGCCATCACGTAAAACGCGGCGTGGATGGCGGATAGGAAGTCGGCCGAGACGGAGCCGATCACCGCGCCGCCGCCGACGAACACCCGGAACGCGACCGGCCGGGAGACCGCGAGCGCGGCGACGGTGATGACGAGCGTGTAACTCGCAATGGTTCCGGAGTTGCCGAGCGTGCGGAGGAGGCCGGACACCGACCCGTAGTACGCGGGGGGAGCGTCATGCATCACGGCCTTGTTGTTCGAGGGCCAGAAGAGAGCGCCTCCAACTCCCGTGACGAGGGAAATGAGAGCGACCTCGAGGAGCGGTGTCGAAACCCCGAGCTGCGCGTAAAGGAGCACCCCGACGAGCATGAAGGCGATCCCGAGGGTGGCCAACCGGGCGGCTCCGAACCGATCGGCCCAATGGCCGGCGGTCGGGGCGAGCCCGGAGGAGAGCACGTAGCCGGGGACGAGCAGTAGCGAGGCGTCGAGCGGAGAAAGACCTCGAATCCCTTGGAGGTACATGATCAGCAGGAACACGGTGGCGAGGTATCCCGTGCTCTGTAGGAACGCCGCGGCGAGCGATCGCGAGAGGAGCCGGGAGCGGAACAACGCGAGTTGGATGGTCGGGCTCACCGACCGACGTTCCCATGCGATGAACGGAGCGACCATGAGCGCCCCGAGCACCATCAACGACAGGTTCCAGGTCGAGGCGCCGTACGAGGCAAAATCGGTCGCCCCGTACACGATCAGCGAGAGCACGGCCGCCAGCAGCACCATGCCCACGAGGTCCAGCCGGGCGTTCGTCCGGCTCCCAACCCCGATGTACCGGTACGCGAGGACGACCGCGATCACGCCGATCGGGACATTGATGAAGAAGATGTACCGCCAACCAACGAAGGTTGTGAGGACGCCCCCGAGCACGATTCCGAGGGTCGCGCCAACATTCCAGCCCATGGTCGTGAAGCCGAACGCTTTCCCGCGGACCTCGGGGGGGAATGTATCCGCGAGGATCGCCGTCCCGGTCGCCACCATGAACGCTCCGCCGACCGCTTGGACCGCCCGGAACGCGACGAGGCTCTCGGCCGTGCCAGCGAACCCGCAGAGCGCCGACCCGACGGTGAACACCACGAACCCGATCGTGTAGCAGCGGCCGTGGCCGTAGAGGTCGCTGATCCGTCCAGCTTGGGTCGTGAGGATGGACACGAGGAGGAGGTAGACCAGAATCGTCCACAGGACGGTCGTGAGGTTGGCGTGCAGGTCGCCGGTGATCGTCGGAAAGGCGAGGAGGACGATCGTCGTGTCGACGGAGGCCATCAGGGTTCCGAGGATCACGACGAACAGGACCCACCGCGACGATGCGGGCGCGCTGGCCATGATGGAATCGTGCCGCCACCGCGACCGCCCATAAAGCCCTCGCGCAACCGCCTCGAACGAACCGGGGCCGAGCGAGGGACGGTCGGATCAGGGAAACTCGCGGCGGAGGACCGAAGCGATCGGTCCTACGTCCGCGAGCAGCGTCTCGGAACCCGCGGGGAAGATGCTGTCGGGTGGTGCCTTTTCGACGCGAAGCCTGGCGAGGCGCCAGGCCGTCGGGTCGCTCCCTTCCACGTGGAGCACGATCTCGAACGCCTCCCGACCGCCCGGGGGGGCGTCAGCGAACGTCATGATCAGAGCGACCCCGGCCCCCACGATCGCCCGGACGGTAGGCCGCACGACGGCGAGGTCGTTGTAAATCGCGACGAGGCGATGACCGTTCGAGAGGACCACGACCCTCGGGGAACCGTCCCCCTTCGCTTCGGCCAGCACGTCCTGGGTGGTGGACGGCAGACGCAGGAACTCCACCGCCCGTTCGAGCTCCTCCGGCGTGTCGTCGTCGCGAATCACCGCCGACAGCGCGGCGTTCGCCGTAGCGTCGTCGGGCCGGAGCTCCGCCGGCGATACGAGGCGGAGTCGTCCCGACGGAATGAGGTCGCGCGATAGAGGGTCTTCAGGAGCAACAACCTCACCCGACAGCCGAACGTCCGTCCAGAGGAAATCGGGGTCGGTCCCCGCCGCGAGGGCGTAGGCGGCCCAATTGAGGAGCGAGCGACTGGTCCCGCAGATGATCACCGAAGTCGGGCGGGAGAACAGAGCGCCGGCCGTCACGATTCTCAGGCCCCTTGGGGGCCGTGGGCACCGTTCAACAAACTCGTTAGCGAGGATAATAGAGTTCTGAAGCAACGCCGCCCGGGCCGCCCCGGACTCGTGGGGCGACTAGCGGAACGATACCGCGAAGGAAGTTGGGTGGATCGAGGTCGCGGTGGCGAAGGAGATGGATGGGGCGGTCGATGCCCGTCACCGACCTCCATGGTTCTCGGGGGATGGACCGGGCGAAGCGACGGGCGAAAATTGACGACGGATGGACTCGGTGAATAACGGCGCTCTCCGCGGCGGGCGGCTCATTGGCCTGGCGTCACATCACCCGAGCCGACCGGGGAGGCCATCGACCGGTTCGCCGGTACGAACACGAGAGCCGGGAGGAAGGCCAACCCGAGCGCGGATGTGAGTGCCCAGACGATGGGATACCCCGAGAGACCCACGATCACCCCGAAGACGACCGCGTACGCGGAGCTGAACAAAATCCGCGTGCCGTCGATGGTGCCTACGACCGTCGGAAGCTGGGCGCCGGACATCTCAGGAATGTGGGACGGCATCGAGAACAGGATTGCCAAGACAGCTCCGAGGAGGAGGCCGGCCACGGCAACGACCACGGCAAAGCCGGGCTCGCCCGAGTAGGGGATGAGGAAGAAGAGGACCGCCGCCGGGGCGCCGAAAGCCGCGAGGACCACACGACGGTCCCGGCCACGTTCGGCGGCCCAACCCCCCAGGAGTCCGCCCGGCAGCGTCAGCACGAGGGCGACGGAGACCACCGTCCCTGCGAACTCGAGGCCCCACCCCGAATGCGCGGAGACGATGTACGTCGGGAGAAACGCGACAGCTGTGAACCCCGCATTGAGGGTCCCGAGCAACGCGAAATTCAACGCCCACACCCTCGGGTTTCGAAGAGTCCGGAAGATAGGCGTCGGTTCCGGAACACGGGAGCTGGATGCGAGCGATAGGGGCTGACGAAGGAACGACCACATCGCGACGAGCGCGACCAGTACGGCCACGAGCCCCACCCCACCAAGGACGACGCGCCAGCCGAACCGTGTCACGCCGAAAGCGCCGCCCAGGAAACCAATCGGGCCGCCGACCACGAGGCCCACCGAGACGAGCAGGCCCACGGCGATCGCCCGTCGGGACTCGGGAGTGTTGGCGGCGAGCAGGCCGACCGTGACCGGGAAGTACGTCCCGACTCCGGCGCCGGCGACTAGGCGAGCGACGAAGAGGGTCGGAGCGGACGGCGTGAGCGCGCAGAGGAAAGCTCCGACCGAAAGCACGGCCAGCCCCGCGACGACGGTGCGGGTAGGTCCGAGACGAGATACCCATACCCCCGAAAGGAATGCGAAGACCCCAACGCCGAGCGGGAATCCCGCAACAATCAGACCGAGCTGTCCCGGCGACGCGCCGAAATCGCTCTGGATCTTGGGCAGCACGATCGAGATGCTGAGCTGGACGACCTGGTAGAGCACGCTCCCCAGGAACAGGCTGACGACGGTGAGTCGACGAAGCGGGGCCATACGCCGGGAGGCGGCCCGCGCCTCCCCCGGGGAGAGACTTCTTCCGGTAGATGGAACTATCCGGACCGCCGGGACGCGCCTTGGGGGCGGGACGCGAAAGGTCGGCTAGTGCGTGGCGTAGAACGTCGCGACCGCCCGGAACGATTCCTTCGGCTCCCACGGCATGTCCGGATACGTCGATCCCTTCCTTCGCTCGAGGTACTTCACGAGACTCGAGCTCGCCATGTCGAGGTCGAATCGAGGGTCCGGGTTGTATGGAGTGATCTGGGAAAGGAACTGCGAGACGAACGCCCCGTCGACCCCGGCTCGCTCGAGGATCTCGAGCTGTTCGACGAGCTTGCGGGCCTGGTAGCTCTCGTTCCGTTCGTGCGCGCCGAAGAGGCGGGGGCGGACGAGTCGGCCGATGAAGGGAAGTTGGTGGAGAAACTGCGACCGGACGTCGATCATGGACGGCTTGAGTCCGGCCGAGCTGAGGAATCCCTCCGCTATGGGACCCCCCTCCATCGTCTCGTAGCCGAACTCCGTGATGACGACCGGCTTACCGTGGTCGAAGGCCGGACGGAGCATGTCGAGATAACGGTCCTCGATCTTCGGCGACCGGTAGTGGTCCACTCCCACGAAGTCGAAGGGGGTCCAATCCACCCCTTCCCAAGGGAGCGAAGCGTACGAAATCTTGCCACCGTACACTTCCCGTACGGCGGCCACGGCCTTCGCGAGAAAGGCGTTGAGCGGCGCCCGATGGGCGCCGGCGCGGACCAACGACGCGAGGTCGGGATTGTTCATCCGGGCCGTGAAGCTACGGCCCGGGAGAATTCCGCGCGAAAACAGGGATGCTTCGGAGCCGACGGAGAGCACGACCTTCTCCGGCCATCGCTGGCGGAGCAGCTCGAGCATCCCCGCCGCGCGCGTGAGATAACCTACGGTCCTAGCCGCCGTTCGATTCCACAGCTGGGGGGAAACCCACACTTCAAGACCTTGGGCCAGGGCGAGTTCCGTTGCCGAGCGCAGGCGCTTCAGACTCCGGCCCACGATCCGGACGGCGTTACAGTGGAGGTCGTGGCGGATGATCTCGAGCTCTCTTCGGACGACGTGATGGTTGAAAACGGGGCGCCAATTCATCCCCATCACAATACCGACATCGTACGATACGCCCTTTCGATGCATGCGATGACGCGCATCCTGAGGCTGGACCCCTTTGAATCGTTCACGGCGATATCCCGCCGATGATGTCCCCCTTCGGACCGCCTCCGAAGCGGCGGGGCGGGTCCATGGCCCGGACCGGGGAACTGGAAATGCGCTCAGTGTGAAAGCAATTTGTTCGAGGTGGGTCGACTAAGACGCAGGTCCGTGAGTCCAAGAGATCCAGACTCCGGTAACGTCCTTCGAGGACCTCCGAGGGACCGAGCAATTGTGTGAAGAGAATGGGCTATCTCCAAGGGGGCCCCACTTCCTGTAAACCCTCCCCAGCTACGACCCGTGTCACCCAGAGTCGCCGACCGACCCTGGGTCGTCCGGGCGAGCTCGCATACAGAATCCCTCATGGACCGCTGATAATCCTCCCCCCCCCGAAACCTTAGGAGAACCCGAGACCTCAAAGGGACCCGTGTCAACTATCGGGGTGGACTCCGGGAACTCGAATGCTCTCGGCCCATACTGCGGGGCGGCTCCGCCGGGAGATGTATCCATCCGCCGTTCTAGGCGGCCTCCCCCCTTGAGTGACATAAGCCCCGGGGGCTCGAGGCGACGCCGTGTGCGGTCTGGGGCAAGGTCCTCGCGACGTAGCCGTCCGAGACCCGGGATTTCTTGTGGTGGTCATTCAGCGTTCGGGTCAGCTCGAGCGGGCGCTGTAACTTTTTCAGCCGGTAGAACGCGGAACAACAGAAGTCGGAGTGGAACATGAACGAACGGAATGAGAAGAACGTGGGCAAGTGCCCGGTCGTTCACGGGACGACCAACCTCGGAATGCGGTCGAACAACGATTGGTGGCCCAATCAGCTAAACCTGAGAATTCTCCGCCAGAACTCGTCCCTGTCCAATCCCATGGGCCAGGACTTCCATTATGCTGCCGAGTTCAGCAAGCTCGACTTCAAAGCGCTCAAGAAGGACCTTCGCGCACGGATGACGAGCAGCCAGGACTGGTGGCCGGCGGATTTCGGTCATTACGGGGGACTCTTCATCCGCATGGCATGGCACGCCGCGGGCACCTACCGCCTCGGCGATGGCCGCGGGGGTGCCGGGACCGGTCAACAGCGCTTCGCGCCGCTCAACTCCTGGCCGGACAACGTGAACCTCGATAAGGCCCGCCGATTGCTCTGGCCGGTCAAGCAGAAGTACGGCCGCAAGATTTCCTGGGCCGACCTCTTGGTTCTTGCCGGCAACGTCGCGCTCGAGTCGATGGGCTTCAAGACCTTCGGCTTCGGCGCTGGGCGCCCGGATGTCTGGGAGCCGGACGAGGCCGTCTACTGGGGCAAGGAAGAGACCTGGCTCGGTGACAAGCGCTACACCGGCGACCGGGATCTCGAGAATCCTCTCGCCGCGGTGCAGATGGGCCTCATCTACGTGAATCCGGAGGGGCCGAACCGCAATCCGGACCCGCGTGCGGCTGCACGGGACATCCGGGAGACTTTCAAACGGATGGCCATGGACGACGAAGAGACCGTCGCGCTGATCGCCGGCGGCCACACCTTCGGGAAGACCCATGGCGCGGGCGACCCAACGCTGGTCGGCCCGGAACCCGAGGCCGCGCCCATCGAGCAGATGGGCCTCGGCTGGAAGAGCAAGTTCGGCACCGGCAAAGGCAAGGACACCATCTCGGGCGGGCCGGAAGTAACTTGGACTACGACACCGACCAAGTGGAACAACAACTTCTTCGAGAACCTGTTTGGCTACGAATGGGAGCTCACGAAGAGTCCAGCCGGGGCGTATCAGTTCCGGGCGAAAGGCGACACGGCAACGATCCCGGATGCCTACGACCCGTCCTCGCGCCACGCACCGACGATGCTGGTGACGGACCTCGCGCTACGCTTCGACCCGGTCTACGAGAAGATATCGCGACGTTTCTACGAGCATCCGGATCAGTTCGCGGATGCCTTCGCCCGGGCGTGGTTCAAGCTCACCCATCGTGACATGGGACCGCGGGCTCGCTATCTCGGACCCGAGGTACCGAAAGAGGAGCTGATTTGGCAGGACCCGGTGCCCGCCGTCGATCACAAGCTGATCGGCCCTCGAGACATCGCGAACTTGAAGGCCAAGATCCTCGCTTCCGGCCTCTCGAACTCCCAACTGGTCTCGACCGCGTGGGCCTCGGCCGCCACTTTCCGCGGCTCCGACAAGCGAGGCGGGGCGAATGGGGCGCGAATTCGCCTCGCACCGCAGAAGGATTGGGAGGTCAACGAACCGGCCCAACTGGCGAAGGTGCTGACGACACTGGAAGGTATCCAGCGGCGGGTCAACACCGGGCGGTCCGACGGAAAAAAAGTGTCGCTCGCCGACTTGATCGTCCTCGGAGGTTGCGCCGGGGTCGAGCGGGCCGCGAAGAAGGCTGGGCACAACGTGAGCGTCCCTTTTGCGCCCGGCCGCACGGACGCGTCCCAAGAGCAAACCGATGTGGAGTCCTTCGGCTATCTCGAGCCGGTGGCGGACGGTTTCCGCAACTACCTCAGGACTCGATTCTCGGTGCCGGCCGAGGAGCTTCTGGTCGATAAGGCACAATTGCTGACGCTGACCGCGCCCGAGTTGACCGTCTTACTGGGCGGCATGCGGATGCTGAACACGAACTTTGGGCATTCAGCGCATGGCGTCTTCACGAGACGCCCCGAGACGCTGACCAACGATTTCTTCGTGAACCTGTTGGACATGCGCATCGAGTGGAAACCGACCTCGGATGAAGATCTGTTCGAGGGACGCGACCGTACGAGCGGCGAGTTGAAATGGACCGCCACCCGGGTCGACCTCATCTTTGGTTCGAACTCCGAACTGCGAGCCCTTGCCGAGGTCTATGGTGCTTCCGACGCCCAATCGAAGTTCGTGACCGACTTCGTGGCCGCGTGGACCAAGGTGATGAATCTGGATCGGTTCGACTTGAGGGCTGCTTGAGCTGAACTTTCACAGCTCGCCGTGTTCGGTCCCCTTCGGGACGAGGCAAAGCCGGCGGAAGGGAAAGGATCTCGGCCGGTGAGCGCATTCACGCTCGAAAGCGGCGGTCCGAGAAGAACGACGGCGACTTGCGAGCTACCGGCGGCGGCGAGGTGTCCTCCGGGCCAGGGTCGCCCGACCACTAGGCGCCCTAGGTCGCGGTCGGTCTTCGGGAACGCCTCCGGCGAGCGCGAGGACCGAACTCTCGACGAGAGTAAAGCCGCCCCGAGGGCGTCCGGTTCCTAGAGGAGGCTCGCCCTCCGGGTGCGCTCTGACCCGCGGCGTTCGACCTGAACCGACGACTCGACGACCGTCGAGCGTCACGTGACGGTACGCGCTGGCGAGCTCGCGGCTCCTCGGTACTCACCCTGCCGCCGGAGGAGGTCAAGGATCCGAGGGTCCTGCCGCGCCGCGGCATACCGCGGGGAGTACAGGAGTTCCAGCAGCGGAAAGGAATGCAATCGGAACGCCTCGAGCAAACCTCTGGCCGAGAAGTTGGTCAACCGTTTGCCGCCGCCGTGCTCCGAAACAAATCCT
>DASPOD010000021.1:0-68930 GCA_035626215.1 Thermoplasmata archaeon | reverse complement strand
GTCTTCTTCAGCGCCTTCGGCGCGGTCGAGGAGACCGGCACCCAGATGAAGGGGTCGCTGAAGCCGATCGAGGCGTCCGATGTCGCGGTCCTGATGGAGTACGCGAACCAGGTGATCATCGCCCCCGGCTACGGGATGGCGGTTGCCCAGGCCCAGGGGAAGGTGAAGGAGCTCGCCGACATCCTCGAGGCGAAGGGGGTCACCGTGAAGTTCGCGATCCACCCGGTCGCGGGCCGCATGCCCGGTCACATGAACGTGCTGCTCGCCGAGGCCGGGATCTCGTACGACAAGCTGTTCGACCGGGACGAGATCAACGCGGAGTTCCCGAACACCGACGTGGTCCTCGTCATCGGGGCGAACGACGTGGTGAACCCGGCGGCGCACCGGCAGGGCAGCCCGATCTACGGGATGCCGATCCTGGACGTCGAGAACGCGAAGAACGTCATCGTCAACAAGCGCGGGAAGGGCAAGGGGTTCGCCGGGATCGAGAACGACCTGTTCTACCGCGACAACACCCACATGCTCTACGGGGACGCGCAGAAGGCGATCGGAGAACTCGTCAGCGCCCTCAAGAAGTAGGCCACGCCGAGCGGTCGGGGGTGGGGGGCTCGGCCCCCCGCCGACCGGACGCCTCCTCGCGCCACAGGTCGACGAACAGCGCGAGCAGGAGCACCGTCAGCACGACGTCGAACACCATCGTCGGCCACGTGACGCCGTCGTCCCACGCCCAGACGTTGAGCGCGAGGTCGTAGTTGAGCGACCCCACGAACGCGACCGACCAGAGCCACCAGCGCGCTCGCGCGCCCGCGAGCGCGACCGGGAGGAGCCAGATGAGGATGTTGAACGAGAGGAACGGGGTGAGGAGTGCGAACCCGACGAGGACGATCGACACCGCCCGCACCGGCGAGCGGACCCGGAAGAACACCACGAGCACGAGGGCGACCGTGAGAGCGACCTGGATCCCCTCGATGACCGACCCGCTCGGCAGCCAGTTCTGGATCAGCAAAATCCCGTAGACGTTGAGCGAGAACGACCGCCGTCCGATCTGCTGGAGGAAGACGGGGCCGAGGAAGTCGCTCCCCCAGCCCAGGTACGATATTCCCGTGACGGCGCCGAAGACGCACACCGCCGCGACGAACCCGACGTACCGCCATCGCCGGTACGATCCCGTCGCCCCCAGGATCGGAAGCAGGTTCGGAAAGCGGGCCGTCGAGAGGAACCCGCCGACGAGGGAGGCGAGGAACTCGCTCCGGCCGGCGAGGTAGAGGGAGAGGAACACGGTCACGGGCACGATCGCGTTCGTGGCGCCGTCGATCTGGCTCGAGACGAGCGGGACGAGGAGGACCGACGTGGCCACGAACACGGTGACGTACTGCCGGTCGCTGCCGCCCGCAAGCCATGCGAGCGGCAGGATCGAGAGCGCGACCGCGCCCCAGACCACGTAGATCCCGGTCAGGCCCCCGACGCTTCCGAGGGCGCTCAGGAGGACCGCAGCGAGGCCGTACGGCACCTCGAGCGACCCTCCGCAGTCCGGGACCTTGAACGGGTTCTGCCCGGCGAGGAACGCCTTCCCCGAGTTGAGGACCCCGACCGGGTCGCTGACGCCCGGTGGGTGGCAACCGTACTGTCCGCTGAGGAGGCCATACGCGCTCACGCACGCGAACGCGATGGCCGCGGCGACGAGGAGCGGTTGCCAGTCGAGCCAGCGAAGGTCGTCTCGACCCGAAATCTGGCGGAGCGCCCGAAGGATGCCCGGGCGCATCCGGGCACCCCGTTCGGTCCGATAGAGGAGGACGATGAAGTTGAGGGCCGAGAGGGCGGCAAAGACGCCCCACGTGACGAAGTTGAACCAGTACACCATGCACGGCCGGGCTCGGCGAGCGGGCTCGCGCTATTTCAGGGCTTGCCGCGAGGCGCCGGACGGCGGCCCCGGAGAGGAGGAGTCCCTCGGTGCGCGAGGGGACAGCGGTTCAGCAGACGCAAAAAGGAGCGAGAACCTCGCCCGTCGTCCGGAATTGGCCCGAGGTGACCGTCGTTAGCGATGACTTCCTCCGCAACGAACCCGAGGTCTCGAGGTACGGTATCGCTGCGCGTGAACGGCGTCGACCGGCGCATCCCCCTCGACCCGGACCGCCACCTGCTCTACGTCCTTCGGGAGGAATTGGGGCTCACGGGGACGAAGTACGGGTGCGGGGAAGGTGAGTGCGGAGCGTGCAAGGTCCTCGTGGACGGGGTGGCGGTCCGCGCTTGTCAGACCCGGATCGGCGAGGCCGTCGGCCACTCGGTCACCACGATCGAGGGGCTCGCCCACGGGGACGAGCTCCACCCGGTCCAGCAGGCGTTCATCGACGCGGGCGCCTTCCAGTGCGGGTTCTGCACGCCGGGGATGATCGTCGCCACCGTCGCGCTCCTCACCCGCACTCCCCGACCGAGCGAGGAGGAGGTTCGAGCCGCCCTCGACGGGAACCTCTGCCGATGCGGGGGGTATCTGCGGATCCTGGACGCCGTGCAACGAGCTTCCCGGTCGGTCGCTCAGGAGGGAAGCTCTCACCGATGAGCCCAACGGCCGCGACCGTCCCGTTCGACCTTCTCCCTCCCGGCGAGCGACCGTACTTCGACCGGTTCGGCAACGGGGTCGTGGTCGTCCTTCCGGCCCAGCGGCCGGGCCCCTCGGGCTGGGGCGCCGGCGGTCCTCCTCACGGCGGCGCGTGGATTCACGTGGGCGAGGACGGAAGGGCCCGGGCGTTCACCGGCAAGGTCGAGGTCGGACAAGGGACGAGGACCGCGCTCTCGCTCGTCGTGGCCGAGGAGCTCCGTCTGCCGCTCTCCGCCGTCGACCTCACGATGGGGGACACGGACGTCTGTCCCTGGGACATGGGCACGTTCGGGAGCCGTTCGATGCCGGACGCGGCCCAGCACCTGCGGTTGACCGGCACGGCGACCCGCTCGGTGCTGATCGGCCTCGCCGCTCGCCGGCTCGGAGTCGCTCCGGCCGAGGTCGAGCTCGTCGGAGGGGAAGCGAAGGTCCGGGGCGCCGCTCGCCTGCCGGTCGGCTACGGGGAGCTCGTGAAAGGGCTCCGTCGGCTCGAGTTCGTCCCAGCCGAGACCCGGGCCAGTCCCCCGTCCGAGTGGACGCAGGCCGGTCACCCCGCCGGAGACGTGACGGCCCGGGCGGTCGTGACGGGGTCGCGCGAGTACACTTCCGACCTCCATCTCCCCGGGATGCTCCACGGGAAGATCCTGTTCCCGCCGACATACGGCGCGAAGCTCCGGAGCGTCGACCTCGGCCCCGCGAAGGCGCTCACTGGGGTCGTCGCGCTTCACGAGGGGGATCTCGTCGCGGTCGCGGCTCCGCTCCTCCCCACGGCGATCGCCGCGCTGAGGGCGATCCGGGCCGAGTGGGAGCCGACCCCGCAGCCGTCGGAGCGCGAGATCGTCGACTACCTACGAAACCATCCCGCCGAGGGCGAGGACTTCTGGGACGTGGTCCATCACGAGGCCGGCGACGTCGAGGCGGCCCGCGCGGCGGCGGCGGTTACTCTCTCGGAGACGTACATCACTGCCTACATCGCGCACGCTCCGCTCGAGACCCATGCCGTCCTCGCCTCGTGGGACGGGGACCGGCTCACAGTCCGTCTCGGTACGCAGACCCCGTTCCGAGCGCGGGACGCGCTCTCCGACGCGCTCGAGATCCCGCCCGCCCGCGTCCACGTGATCGTGCCGCCGACCGGTTCCGGGTTCGGAGGAAAGCATGCCTCCGAGCTCGCGGTGGCGGCCGCCCGCCTTTCGAAGGTCGCGGGACGGCCGGTCCGCATCGCCTATAGCCGAGAGGAGGAGTTCACGCAGGCGTACTTCCGACCCCTCGCGGTCGTCGACGTCCGTTCGGCGGCGACGAGCGACGGGACCCTCGCCGCCTGGGAGTTCCACGTCCTGAACGCCGGGTCGGCCGCCGCCCGCATCCCGTACCGAGTGCCGAACCAGAAGATCGACAACCAGCCGACGGATTCCCCGCTCGCTCAGGCCTCGTACCGCGCGCTCGCCGCGACGGCGAACAACTTCGCCCGGGAGTCGCACATCGACGAGGTCGCGGCCCGGTTCGGCGTCGACCCGGTCGACTTCCGGCTCCGCCACCTCGCGGACGACCGTCTCGCGGACGTCCTTCGGGCGACCGCGTCGAAGGCGGGCTGGGAGGCCCGCCCCTCCTCGACGGCGGGACGGACCGACCGCCACGGTCGCGGCATCGCGGTCGGTCTCGAGAAGGGGGGTCGGGTCGCGACGTTCGCCGAGGTCCGGGTCGACGAGGACCGACGGCTCGAGGTCGTTCGGCTCGTCACCGGATACGAGTGCGGGGCGATCGTCCACCCGTCGAACCTGCGGAGTCAGGTCGAGGGCGGTGCGGTCATGGCCCTCGGGGGAGCCCTGTTCGAGGCGATCCACTTCGACGGGGGCCGGGTCGTGAACCCGCGCTTCTCGGAGTATCGGGTCCCCCGGTTCCGCGACATCCCGCCGATCGAGGTCCTCCTCCTCGACCGGCCGGACCTGCCCTCCCAGGGCGGCGGCGAGACCCCCCTCATCGCGGTCGCGCCGGCGATCGCGAACGCGATCTTCGACGCAACGGGCCGTCGCTTGCGCTCGCTCCCGCTGACCCCCGACGGCACCGTCCCGTAGCGGGAGCCCCCGGTCGCGGGTGGTCGCGACCTACACGAACAGGAGCGCGTCGAGCAGGATCATCACGGCCACCACGACGACCAGGATCTTCACCCAGCGGACCATCTCGGCCGTGTTCCGCTCGATCCGGAGGAGCGTGTCCGGCATGTTGGGCTGGGGAGGGACCTGAGCCGTGGGGGTCCATGGGAGTGGGCCGCTCATAGCGGAGCCGACGAGCCGCGGTCCGATTAAGAGTTCTCGGACGGGGAGGGGGCCCGCCGACCACCCTACGCCACGAAGATGACCGCCGCGACGCCGGTCGACACGATGAACCCGAGGCTACCCCAGAACGCCCAGCGCCAGAACCCTCGGGAGGCCTCGGACCCCATCACGCGCTCGTCGGAGGTGAGGGTGCCCACGAAGATCCCCGGCACGACGAGGATGAACACCATCGCGACCATGAGACCGAGGA
The DNA here is from genome assembly GCA_035626215.1 of Thermoplasmata archaeon. Lineage (GTDB taxonomy): Archaea > Thermoplasmatota > Thermoplasmata > Lutacidiplasmatales > UBA184 > Lutacidiplasma. Next base: position 63,811 of record DASPOD010000021.1, on the reverse strand, counting down.
CGAGCGTCACGAGCTGGGGAAACAGGAGCGGCACGAACACGGCGGGGACGCTCTCGACGATGTAGATCCAGCGGGTCGCCTTCGGCGATAGGCCGAGCGCCTCCGTGACGCCCCAGGCGCTCCCGAGGGAGATCACCACGAGCGCGAGGAACGCGGCCGCCACGAGACCGATCCCGAGTACGTACGTCCCGTACTGCCCGAGTCCGGAGGCGAGCGCCGACGAGAACTCGGAGGCCGTGGCGAAGTTGAACGAGCTCGAGAGTCCCGCCCCGATCATGACCACGACCACCATCAGGAGCTCGCTCACGATCGCCCCGAAGAGGGTCGACTGCCGGGAGATCGCGACCGTGGTCTCCTTCTCGGCCGTCGCTGAGGACTGGAAGAACAGCATGAACGGCATCACGACCGCCCCGGCGTTCGCGGCCAGCAGGAGGACGAAGGTCGGCGAGGCGGAGACTCCGAACGGCGAGTACGGGAGGAGGCCCCGGTGGAGGACCACGACCGCGAGCGAGGCGACGACCCCGGCCGAGATGCCGATGAGGATCCGCTCGGCCCAGGCGTACTTTCCCTGGGTGACGATGCCGATGTGCGCGAGGAAGGCGATCGGCAGCGAGAGGATCGGGGGAATGCCGAAGAGGCTCAACCCGAGGGCGATGCCGGAGTACTCGGCGACGTAGGTCGCGACGTCGCCGACGGCCATCGAGAGCGCCACGGTCGAGGCGACCTTCGGAGGATACCGGGCCCGGGCCAGTTCCCCGAGGCCTTTCCGCGTGACCGCGCCGAGTCGGCCCGACGCCTCCTGGATGAAGAACAGCGGGACCGTGAGGGCGACCAGGAACCAGATCAGGTCGTACCGGTAGCTCGCGCCCGTGGCGAGCGCCGTGAGGATGCTCGCTGCGTCCACGTCGGCAATCATCACGAGCCACGCCGGACCGCCCCGCCACCGTCTCGGCGCCCGAAGGTGGGCGGAGAGGGTGGGGAGCGAGAGGTTTTCGAGGGTCGGGGCCGGTGCGCTCGGAGGCGGGGTGTCACCGGCCATCGGAAGCAGGGCCGAGCCTCGGGGGCCTTTAACCTCACGGTTTTCCGTCGGCACGCCGCCATGCGACCGGGGGGGGCCGAGGCACCCGCGGAGTACCTCCCCGAAGCTAGGTGGCCCGCCGGCCCGGGGCGTTATGACGTACCGGGAAGTGGCTCGGTCGGAGCAACCCCCCATGTCCGTCACTCCTCGAAAGCGTCCCTCGGCCGCCCGAAAGAAGCGTCACCACCGGGCTCGCCTTCTCCGGGTCGCGGCGCGCCGCCGTCGCGTCCGCCAGCGGGGTACGCACCGCGGACGCTGAGCTCGAGTTCGCGCCGTCGACCCGGCGCTCCGGACCGAAAAGCTAGCCTTCCGCGGGTTCCCGCGAGTGCATCGTGACCTGTCGGTCGGTCTTGGCGACCGTCTCCGGCTCGACCCCGCGGTTGATCGTCACCTCGTTGATGATCACGAGCATCTCGAGCGCCATCAAGAGGTTCGAGACGATTCGCTGCGCCGACACCGCGAGGCGTCGGTCGGAAACGTGGCGGGCGAGCGAGTCCCCGAGCGCGTAGTTGGCCGGCAGGGATTTGTCGATCTCGTTCAGGCTCGCGTTCGCGTCCACGACCGAGAGCTGGGAGAAGGCGTCCATCGTCCGCTCGAGCAGCTGTTCGACGTGAGCGATCAACCCGACGAGCTCCGAGCGCGCCGGCCTCGGGAGGTGTTGGAGCCCCGGGAGGTTGTCGTTGAGCTCCCGGGTGACTCCCGAGACGAGGTCTCCGGTGACCTCGAGGACCTTCGAGACGAGGCGCGAGCCGATCTGGTAATGGTGACTCTCGACACCGATGTCGCGCGCGACCTGGAAATCGTCCGAGGAAAGGAGCAACTGCCGGACCATGAGGAGATAGAACCGGTCGATCTCGTCCTCCATCGCCGCGAGCGGCTGCAGCGCGGTGCGGTTCCCCCCCTCGAGGACGGCTCGACACGTCTCGAGCTCCGTCCGCAGCATCCGGACGACCTGACTCATGAGGCGCTGGAACTGGTATTTCCCCGGGTCGACGAAGTTCTGGACCTCGACCTCGCCGGACTCTTCCTCGACCACCGTCATTCCGAGGACGTGAGCGACCGTCCGACGGACCTCTTGGCGTTGGTCGGAGGTGAGCCCCGAGCGTGACGTCACGAGGATTTGGTCTTGGCCGGTGATATAGGCCCCGATGAGGAGGCGCGCGAGGAGCTTCGGGGGCGCCCCCGAAGCGTCGACCCGGAGGAGCTTCTGGTGCCGTTCGGGGCTCGTCTCCGCGTTCGCCGGGCTGATCTCGAGCCGTCCTCCGCCCAGGTCCCGGAACCGCAAGGTGTCGCCGGTCTGGAGGTTCATCGAGTCGGTCCACGCCTTCGGTAGCGTCACCGAAAGGGAGGACGAGCCGGTCCGTTGGACGCGACGGGTGAACCCGGGGACGGCCGCGGCCTCCTCGCGTTCCTTACGCGCCCGGGGCATCGACCCCCCATCGCCCCCGGCTCATTAACGGTCCGTGCGGGCGCCGCCGCGCCGCCCGGGGGCCGTTCTCTTCTCCATACTCTCCTTACGCAAGGGACCGTACCCGCATCACTACCCACCCCCTTTCCCTTCTCCAGAGGCAGCCTATGCGAGACGGCGAAGAGTTTCGAGTGTTCGACCGAGAGAGCTGGCAGCGGAAAGTGCGACCTCCGACCTGGTTCCAACGGGAGGAGATCGAGAAGCACGCCCTGCGGAACGACGAGCTGAAGCCCAAGGAGTTGTGAACATGGCGTTCATCGATTTCCTGGCGCTCCAGGAAGGGTTCCTACTGATCGCTACGGTGGTCGTAGGGTTCGTCGGATTGTCCGTGTGGTGGGCGATGCGCCTGAACGATGCGGCGGGCGTGAAGAGCGCGCTGAAGAGCGGAGCTGTTCCGGTCGGCGCCCTGGGCGCGGTCGCTACCACCCTCGCGGTATGGGCCGAAACCACCTGGCCGTTCCCGGCCATTCCCGGAACCGACCTGGCGTCCTACAACATCTTGTTCACGGACGTCTACCTGCTCTTCGGCCTCACCCTGTTGATCCTCGCGGCCACGATGGCGTTCAACCTGAAGCTCGCGTATGCGGGCCTGTTCGCCTTTGTGGCGGGGGCCATCACGATGGGGTACGGCTGGAACGGCTACATCCTCCACATGACGAAGGAACCCCTCGAGACGTTCCTCATGTACCTCGCGTTCGGCGGTGTCGGGATCTTCTCGTTCCCCGCGACCCTCATGACCGACCACTTCCTCGCGCACCCCGACGGGACCGCGTTCGCCTTCGGCACCACCGCCCCGGTGGCCCGGAGCCGACCTAGCTTCCAGGGCGCGAGCCGGGCGGTTCAGCCCGTCGTCCCCGGGTCCAACCCGGAGTCGACCGAAGCGGCGGAGCCGACCTTCCGCGCGAAGTTCCACCTGCCGGCCTACGTGACCGCCTACACGGGGTTCTTCCTCTTTGTGGTCGGGCTCGCGGGCTACGCGGCGTTCGCCTACCTGCTCGCGACGCTCCCGGGACACCTCATCAGTGCCCCGTAGACGGAGCCCGAGCAACAACGCGGAAGCGGAGCGAGAGAACGACGAACGGCTGCCTCGGGACGGGAGGGGGCCTCCCCCTCCCCGGGTTCCCGCACCCGTCCGGGTGAGGGGGCTCGGGTAGGGGAGGTGTTGCCCCGACCCGTCCCGGGGAGGAGAACGAACCGACCATGGGGACCTCGGACGTCTGGTACGGCGTGCTCACGAGTCTCGAGGACCAGTCGGAGCCCCGGATACGGGCCTCCGACCACCCCTTCTTTCGCGGCTTGACTCCCTCTTGGGTCGAAGCGGTCAGTCGCGGTTCGGACGACGCGATCTACGACGCGGGCGAGCTGATCGTCCGCGAGGGGGAGGTCGCGAACCGGCTTTATCTCGTGTTCCACGGCCAGATCTCGGTCGAGGTGAGCGGCCCTTCGGGCCGCCGATGGACGGTGCAGACGATCGGTCCGGGCGAGGTGCTCGATTGGTCGGCGGTTGTTCCGCCCCACGTATGGCGGTTCGACGGCCGGGCGCTCCAGGAGACCCGCGTCGTCTCGCTCGACGCGACGGTCTTGCGGCGTGCACTCGAAACCCATCCGGCCGACGGGTACCGGTTCCTTGCACGCCTTATCCCCATCCTGGGACGGCGCCTAGAGAACGCCCGGAACCGCCTGGTCGCGGCGACCGACGCCTAGCGGTCGAAGCCGAATTTGAGAGAGGTCTTATGATGCACGTGGCGAGTCGGGGCTTGTGCGTTTACTCATCCTCGCGGACGAGAGCCGGTCCCGCCGGTCGCTCGCTCATTTGTTCACCGAGCTGGGGCATACGGTCGCCGCCGTTCCGGTGGTCTCCGAGAGCCTCGCCCGTCTCCAGGGCGAACGATTCGACCTGGTCGTGGTCGAACTACGAACGCCTCGAGGCGATGCCATGAAGTTGCTGCGGGCCGCCCGGCGTCAGCAACCCGAGACGCCGATGGTCGTGGTATCGGGCTCGGACCGGGTCCGGGCTTCGGTACAAGAGCTCGGCCTGGCGCCGGTCACGTTCCTGCCCGAGCCGGTCGGTCCCGGACGGGTGGCCGCGGTTCTTCGCCGCGTCGAGGCCGCGCTCCCGGCCCAGCGGGCCGCGATTGCCGAAGCGGAGCTGCTCGCTCCCGCGCGCATGCCGGACGAGACCCATCCCGTGTCGCCCGCGGCCGTCCCCCACGAGCTCGGGGAGGGTCGTCTCACCGTCGGTCTTCCGAACGGCCCCGTGCAGAAAGTGCTGCGCATCGATGCCACGGACGCGCCGCCGAACCTCCTGGTACGACTGCTGGTCGGCAGCTACATCACGGGCCAGGATCAGGTCCTGATCACCGCCCGCCACGGCCTCACCGAGGCGCAGCGGAATGAGATTCACCACCTCGTCGACCGCACGCTCGGAATGAGCGTGGTCGGCGACTCCACCGAGGTGGTCGAGGTGCAGAACTTCATCGACCCCGGGAAGCACGAGCTTCCGCGTCTACTCCACCGGGTCGCTCAGATGCTCCGGACCGAGCTCGACGTCTGCCGGTCGGCCCTCCTCGGGAAGGGCCCGCCGCAGCTCGCCCTCATCGAGACGATCGAGGAGGAGATCGACCGGTTCTATCTGCTCATGGTCCGCCAGCTGTTGCTCTCCTCCGACAACCCCCGGATGGCCCGGAACATCGACGTGGAGAGCCACCACTTCCAGATCGGCTACCGCTTGGTGGCGAAGGTGCTCGAGATGACCGGGGACCTCATCCAGGGGATCGGGGTCGAGCTCCAGCGCAATCTTCCGGGGATGCGGCGCCTGCCGAATTCGATGCTCCACGAGTTCGTGACGCGGCTCGAGCGGCTCGACCATCTCCTCACCCGGACGATGGACGCGTTCGACCGGCTCTCCGTGATCGACGCGAACGCGACCCTCAACGTGATCGGCGAGATGCTCCCGAAGGACGCATCGTTCGGCCAGCGGATTTGCCACGCCATCCCGAATCGGAGAGTCGCGATTTCCGCCCAGCGGATCGCGAGCCATTTGGACATGGCGCTCGAGATGCTGATCATCATGAACGAGGTGACGATCAACCGATGCGTCGAGCCCGAGACCGTGGCCCGCATGGGCACGCGGGTGGCGACGGTCCCCCGCGCGGTCCCTCCCGCCCCCAAGCACGCCTCGTCGCGGACCTCGTGACCCGCGTCCTGAGTCGACCACCTTCCGGCGCATTCCCGGGGGGACGCCATTTATTCCGGGGCGGTGTTTGTCCGTCGTGGCCCGGCCGCTCAGCCTCACCGTCGTGCTCGTCATCGGGATCTTCGCCTTCCTCGGCGCAGCGCTCGCCTTCGCGGTCAGCTGCGACGGGGGCTACTCGCTGATCTTCCTCGGAGGCGCGGTGGGGTGCCTCGGCATGATCCTCTACCGGACCGGGGCTTGGGCGACGGTCATCCCGTTCGCGATCATCGTCCTGACCCTCGTCGGCGGCGGCTACTACGGCCTGACGGTGGCCGGCTGCGGGTTGTAGCTCACGCCGGCCGGTCCGCATGCCGGCGCGCGATGCGAGGGGGACCGCCCCATCGGCCCCGGTCGGTGCGCGCGGTCGGCGAAGAATCTATTCGCTTCGGTTGAGTGGGGGCGGCGATGTCCACGGGCACACCCCCCAAGACGTTCGTCTCCGACCTGCGACCCGGCCGGGTCGCGACCTTCGAGGCCACCGTGGCCCGGCTCGAGCCGATCCGGGAAGTGGACCAGCGCACCGGGGGCACGAAGCGAGTCCGCAACGGGATGTTGAAGGACGGCACGGGGGAGATATCGTTCGTGCTCTGGGGAGACGAGGTGGAACTGGTGGCCGAAGGGGACGCCATCCGAATCGTGGAGGGCTGGGTAAAGGACTACAAGGGCCGTCCTCAGGTCTCCCTCGGCCGAACGGGACGCATCGAGAGGCCGTGAGGCGAGGTTTCGCCTGCGCACGAGGAGGTGGACGAACCCGTTCACCGTCCGAAAGTTCCTAAACGCGAGGGATTGGAGCGTAGCGTGCCCCCGAAGGAAGACCCGCTCTCCCGCGTTCAGCATCGGAAGACGGGCGCGTACCTGTTCAACTATACTTGGGCGCTCCTCGACCGGAAGGACCGAACCCGGGAGGATGAGGAGGAGATGCTTCACGCGGCCCACGCCTCTCGCTATCACTGGGGAAAGGCCGGAACGGCGCTGCACACCTCGATCGGGGACTGGCAGATCTCCCGAGTGTACGCGACGCTCGGCCGCGCCGAGCCGGCGCTCTACCACGCCCGACGGGCGCTCGAGGTCACGCGACGGCACCGTTTCGGCCGGTTCTACCTCGCGTATGCCTACGAGGGATTGGCCCGCGCCGCATCCGTCGCCGGTGACCGTCGGACCCGCGACCGGTGCTTGCGCGAGGCCCGTCGGGTCGGGGCCCAGGTCCGCGACCGGGACGACCGGCGAATGCTCCTCGAGGACCTCGCGTCGATCCGTTGAGTCCCGGGGGCTCCATCACCCCTGGGGGTCCCGTCTCGGACCGCGGCCTCGGGGTTGCAGGAATTGCGCGGGAGCCCGCTTAAGAAGGTCGGCGAGAAGGTCGGAGAACCCTTTCGTGACCGGTTCGCCATGACCCGGAAGCAGGACCTCCACCTCGAGGGCCCGGAGGCGCTCGAGCGAACGGACCGCTTGCTCGAGGTTCGCCGCGTACTTGGGTGCCGGTAGCGTGAGTCGGCCGTTTCGCTCGATCACCGAGTCCCCCGAGAAGAGAATCTTGCGCTGGGGCTCGTAGAAGGCCACCTCGCCGGGCGTATGCCCCGGGAGGTGAACCACGGAGAGGGGCCCGACCCGGTCGCCGTCCGTAAGCCGCGTCGCGACGGTCGCCGAGCGCGGTCGCAAGAACCACCGCATCAGGAACGACATCGACGCTCGAGAACTTCCGTCCACGAACGGTGCATCGTCCGCGTGGCACGATATCGGGGCCTGCGCATGTTGGAGGAGGTACGCCGCACCGCCCCGGTGGTCGATGTGGTGATGGGTGAGGAGGACCCGGCGGACCTGCGAGAGCGGGACTCCAGCGTCCCGGAACGCTCGCACGACCGGCTGAGCCCCCCGCCGGAATCCAGTGTCGATGACAAAGGTCTCGCCACCCGCTCGGAACGTGTAGCAGTTCACGAACCCCGGAATGCGCCCGACCCCTTCGACGACGGCCTGGCCCGCGAGGGAAGAGGTTCCCGTCGCCATCTGGACCTCCGTCGGGACGGGGGAGTCCAGCCGAAAGCTCCCCAATCCGGGGTCCGAACGAGACGAACCGTTTAACCGTTAGGCCCGCTCGGTCAACCGGCGGGCGTCCCAGGCGATGAACCGCGAGGTTCGGGGACCCCGTCGCCACGCGGCGTCTCGGGGAAACTCGACCCGCAGTCGACGGAGGATCTCCGCGTGGACCTCCGTAGGGATTTGACCACCGCCCATCATCGTCGCGGCCCAGCGCGCCGCCCGCTCCTCCGAAGGCTCCCCCTCCGGGGAAGGCACTGTGACCACGCGCACCTCGCTCGGGCGCGCGATCTCCGAAAGCTCCTCGACCGAGTGGAAGTAGCGGGGGCCTCGCTCCGGGAGCGTGTAGCCGAGCTCAGCGGCGATCTCCCGGTACCGGGTTCGCCGCTCCCGCCAGGGTTCGGATGGGCGCTGTTCGAACCATCGGGGAAGTTGGACGACCACCCGACGACGGGCGACGCGGCCGAGCTCTCGGAGCATCGTCCGCGCGTCCGGGATCAGTTGGAGCACGTGCGCCATGAACGTCGCGTCCACCGCCCGGTCGGCGATCGGGAGCCAGAGGGCGTTCGCGCGCACCAACGCGGAAACGCCCTTCGTCCGCGCCCGCCCCATCATTCCGAACGAGAGGTCGACCCCGACGATCTCGAACCCGCGTTCGTGCAGCGGCACGGCGAACCGCCCGGTGCCGACGCCCGCGTCGAGGACCGTCCGGCATCCCCGGAGCATCGTGACGAGCGTACCGAGCTCTTCCCCCGAAGGGGGCCGTCGGGTCTCGTCGTAGACCGGAGCGATCCGGTCGAACTCGACGTCCCCGGTCATCGGAGTCGGGTCGGTCCGGCCGGAGCGACGTGGGTCAGCTCGCCGGTGGGTTCGGGCCTCACCGCAGCGACCGTCGGGGCCGGGTCGGCCGCCGCCGGCGACGGGGCTGCGGGAGCCGCCGGCTTTTGGGCGGCCGCCTCCGCGTCGAGCTCATGCACATACCGACCACCGCGCAGGAGCGAGACCACCGCCGCGAACCCCGTGAGCACCGCCGAGATCCCGAAGGCGAGGTCAATCCCATGCAGGAAGGACGGGGCCACGGCATTCGGGAAGAACTGGCGCGAGAGGAGCGTCGGCCCTAGTTGGGCTTGGAGCTGCGGCGGTAGGTACGTGATGAAGGCGGTCATCGGGTTCTGCCCCAGGAACGCACCGAACAACGCTCCGGTGGGGTTCGAGCCGACGAGGTTCGTGAACTGCGACAGATACGGCTCGGGAACTCCCGCCGAGAGCAGGGCCGAGTGCACCGACCCGGCCAGGCCGGTCGAGAGGCCGACGAGGACGATGGTGAAGAAGACCGCCATCGAAAGCTGCATCCCCGCGTTCTGCAAGGTCGCCCGCATGCCGGACGCGGCTCCTCGGTGCTCCGGGGGAACCGCATTCATGATCGCCGCGGTGTTCGGAGCGGCGAACATTCCCATCCCGCATCCCTGGAGGAAGAGCAGAAACCCCATCTGCCAGTACACAAAGTTGTACGGCAGGCCCAGCATGGCCACGAAGGTCACGGCCGCCACCGCCATACCTCCGCTCGCGAGATACCGCGCTCCGAACCGGTCGGAGATCCACCCGCTCAACGGACCCATCAGGACGAAGCCGCCCATCATCGGCATCATGTAGATGCCGGCCCAGAACGGGGTCTGAGAGAACGAGTAGCCGTGCAGGGGAAGCCAGATCCCCTGGAACCAGATGATCATCATGAACATCACGCCGCCGCGCGCGATCGAACCGAGCATGCCGGCGGCATTCCCCGCGGCAAACGCACGGATCCGGAACAGTTCGAGGCGGAACATCGGGTCCTTCACCCGGGTCTCGATGAACAGGAAGGCGATGAGCAGCGCGAGGCCAATCCCGATTCCCGACCAGACCCAGGGGCTCGACCAACCCATCGTCTGGTTCCCGTAGGGCAGAAGACCGTAGGTCACGGCTACGAGGAGCAACGTGAGACCGACGCCGAAGGTGACGTTCCCGAGGTAGTCGATCTTCTGGCCCGCACGGACGGGCACGATGTCGTGGAGCTTCACGTAGGCCCAGATCGTTCCGCCGATCGCGACCGGGACGCTCGCCAAGAAAATCACCCGCCAGGATGGGATCACCAGCGCGCCCAGGTGGACGTCGCCGATCCCAGCGAGGACCCCACCGAGGACGAGACCGACGACCGACCCGCCCATCGCCGCGACCTGGTTGATGCCGAGCGCCTTCCCACGTTCGGAGTGTGGGAACGCGTCGGTGATCAACGCCGCCGAGTTGGCGAAGAGGAACGCGCCGCCGATCCCCTGGATGACGCGGAACCCGACGAGCTCCCACGCGCCGGTCGTCCCGGAGTTCGGGGTGAGGAACAACAGGACCGAACCGACCGCGAAGATGGCGAACCCGGCGTTGTACATCCGAGCCCGCCCCCACATATCCGAGATCCGACCGAAGGTAACGAGGAGCGTGGCGGTGACCACCCCGTACCCGAGCAGGAGCCAAATGAGGAGCGTGATGTTGCCCGGGAGGAACGGGTTAACCTTGAGCCCCGTGAAGATCACGGGAAGCGAGATCAAGATGATCGTGCCATTGATCGACGCCACCAGGGCGCCCAACGTCGTATTCGACAACACCGTCCACTTGTACTCCATCGTCCCTCCACGGGGCTCCGACTACGGCGGAGGTCCCTCCCGTATGGCCGCTCGCAGCGCGTCGAGTTCGCTCTTCAGCCGGACCTGTCGTTCGGGAGGCATGGAGCGGGCCAGTCGCCGAAGATAGGCACGGCGAGCCGCTCGAGCGGACCCGACCAGTCGGTGGCCGTCCGGGGTGAGGACGACCAGTACGGACCTCCGGTCGGTGGCGTTCTCCGACCGTTTCACGAGTTCCCGCCGTTCCAACCGGTCGATCAGCTCGGTGGTGCCCGACGGCGTGAAACCAAGCTGTCGGGTTAAATCGGTCGCTCGAACCGGTCCGCCCGAACAAATCCGAAGGGCGCGGTAATCCGCGATGGCGAGGCCGAACGGCGCCAGGACTTCCTCGAGCCGGTCGGAGATCAAGGAGTACACCTCGTGGAGGGACTCCCAGACCTCTTCCTGCTCGAGAGTCAGAATCACCTTCGCGACGGACGGGCGAGCGGGGGCCGCCATGGCCTCTCTCCCTCGTCCGCGCACATGTTTCGGATAAATATATTACGCTGCCGTAATAAATCGCTACGCGGTCCGAATCCCCAGGGACCCGGCCCTCGGGTCCCCCCGTCGTTGCCGGGGCGTCGCGAATCAGCTATTCGTCGCGGGGGCGACGCCGCTTGCGGGCCCGTGACCGGTCGTCAAAGGTCCGCGCTCGGGGCCGCTCAGGTCCCCGCCGGACATCCCCCCGGTCGTAGCGGCGAGGACCGGTGAACCCTCGACCCCGGCCGCGATCCGGGCGGGGAGGAAGAGTGAACCGGTTCCCGCACGACTCGCACTCTCCCACCAAAAGCCCGTCCTCGCCGGTCGAGAAACGAAGCGGAGCTCCGCACCTGCGGCACGGCCGGCTGCGAGGGACCTCCTCATCGAATCGGGGAGCGCGCCCTCGGTCGGGGCGGGGGTGCTCCGGCTTCGGAACGTACAGGGTGGTGGTCTCGCATTCATCGCAGGTCGCTTCGATCGACCCGCGGTGGCCCGCCCGGAACGTGAGCGGAGACCCGCACTCCTCGCACTCGGGGCCCTCCCGAGCCCCCCCGCTCGCCCCGCCTTCCTCGTCCGCCTCGTTCGCCGTTCCCGCCGGGGGAACGCCGAGACGGGAGGAGACCGCCGCCCCCTCCACGAAGGCGAACTCCTTCGTACAGGCGGGACAAACACCCGTGCGCAGGTGAACGTCGTGCTGTTCGAACTCCATCGATGCCCCACAATCCGGGCAGGTATTCGCCATGGTCACCGCGCAGTGCGACCCGTCGATGCCACATTACGTCCGCCTGCCGTCCTTTAAAGCCGGCGAGCTCGCACGGGTCCCGTATCGGGTCGTCGATTTTGGTTGACGAAGCCGTTTCTCGCTCGGGGCAGGCTTCGAGGTAACTACATACGGCGACCCCGGAATGGCCGCCGGTATTCCGAACGGAGGGGGGAACGCTGCTATGGTGGTGACGTTGGACGGTCATTCGCTGAAGGCGGAGGACGTGGTCAGAGTCGCGCGCGACCGGGAACGAATCTCGATCACCCCCGAGGCAATCGCACGGATCGACAAGTGCCGCGCGCTCCTCGAGCGCAAGATCGCGGCCCGCGAGATCATGTACGGCGTCAACACCGGTATCGGCGAGCTCTCCGAGGTGGTACTGGACCCGGAGCAAGTCGAGAAGTTCCAGCGGTACCTCGTCTATTCCCATGCCGCGGGTTGCGGGGACCCGATCGCCGAGGAGGACGCTCGCGCGGCGATCGTCTCGCGGCTGAACACCCACTGCTGGGGGCATTCGGGCATCCGCCACGAGCTCGTCGAGCTGATGATCGACATGCTGAACCGGGGCGTGACCCCGGTGATGTGCCAGAAGGGCTCCGTCGGGGCCTGCGGGGACCTCTCCCCGATGGCGCAGATGGCGCTCGTCCTGATGGGCGAAGGAGAGGCGTTCGTCGAGGGCCGGCGACTCCCCGGCGCCGAGGCCCTTCGGACGGTCGCGCTCGAGCCGATCGTGTTCAAGGAGCGCGACGGCCTGGCCACGATCAACGGCTCGAACGTGATGACCGGAATGGGTTGCGTCGAGCTCGTGGACGCCGAGCGATGGCTTCGGACGCAGGAAGTCGCCCTCGCGATGACCCTCGAGGCGCTCAACGCCAACATGGCGGCTTTCGACCACCGAGTGCATGACGTCCGGGGATATCCGGGCGCCCAAGCGTGTGCCGAGAACATCCGGAAGATCACCGAGGGCTCCGAGCTGCTGAAGCGGCCGGGCAAGAAGGTCCAGGACGCGTACTCCCTGCGGTCGAGCCCCCAGGTGATCGGGGCCGCGAAGGACGCGCTCGCCTGGACGCGCTACATGCTCGAGATCGAGCTCAACCACGCCGCCGACAACCCGACGTTCTTCCCCGACGAGGAGCTCGTCCTCAGTGCGGCGAACTTTCAGGGGACGCCCATGGCGTTCGCCATCGAGCTGATGGGGATGGTCATCACGACCGTCGGCGTGTTGTCCGAACGGCGGACGAACCGCCTCCTCAACACCCATCTCTCGATGGGCCTCCCCGCGTTCCTGACGAAGGGAGCCGGGATGTTCAGTGGGCTCATGCTCTCGCAGTACACCGCGGGGGCTCTCGTGGCCGAGAACCGGGTGCTCGCGACGCCCGCGGCCACCGGTTCCATTCCCGCGGCGGCGGACCAGGAGGACTTCGTCTCGATGGGCATGACCTCGGCGATCAAGTCGCGCCAGATCATCGAGAACTCTTGGTCGGTGGTGGCGGTCGAGATGATGGCGGCCGCGCAGGCGTTCGACTTCCGGTCGCCCACGACGCCCTCGCCGGGGTGCCAGGCCGCGTACGACGTGATTCGGAAGCACGTCGCGAAGCTCGAGGAGGACCGACCGCTCTTTCCCGACATCAACGCCCTCACGCAGGTGGCCCGTTCGGGAGAGATCCTCGCCGCCGTGGAGAAGGTGGTCGGGCCGCTCAAGTAGGCGACCGGGCCCGGTGGCGCCGGCCCGGAAGCATGACATCTCGCCGCTCGTTACGGCGCGACCGCGTATCGAACGACCGGGTGGTCGATGTAGACGAGGACTTTGTCGACTCCTTGCTCGCGTCCGGTCCGGTAGGCGACCCGCAGCACCGTCTCCGCCACCTCCACCGTGAGCGGCGGAACCTCGTCGATCGCGGTCACTACCGGCGTCGCGTGGCGGTCGAAGCAGGCGAGAAACGCACGGAACCCCGGGAACGCGAGCTGAAAGAGTCGGAGCTGCAGCTCGACATCCGGCGGGGTCGGACGCGCCAAGTAGCTCTTCATCTCGTAGAACCGGTCGCGACTGTTCCAGTAGTCGGGCTGGGCGTAGACCCCCACCTCCTCGTTGATGAGCACGAGCCGGCTCCGGGGTCGGGCGAGCCCCATCACCTCGCTCCGACGGAACGCCTGAAGAACCCCCGAGACGGCCGCGAGCTGGCCCAGCCGGTCCGCCGGGGTGAGGGCGAGGTCCGCGTCGGCGAGCTCCCGGTCGAGGGTCTCGGTCGCGAGCCGGTTCATCGCCGAGAGGGTCGGCCGACGGCCCTGCGAGAACTCGTGGCTGAACCGGGAGAGGGTCTCGTCAATCGCCTTGCCGACCGCCATACCCACTTCGTCCCGTTCGGTGACCTCCCGGGGGTAGACCGCCTGGACCACCTCGTGGGCGGCGACGGTCTTCACGACGGTCGGCATCCGACGGTCTCTCGCTCCCCGTTCAGCGCCGTTAGGCCCGGCCGAGCGCCTCGGCGAGAGGGGCCGGCAGCTCGAAGGCGGGGCACGCTGGGTGGGACAGGATTTTCTCGGCCTGCCCGGCCGTGACGGTGAGCGACCCCCAGACCCCCCGAGCGCCCGTGACCGCACGGAAGGCGACGAATCCCTTACCTACGACCCTCGGAGCAGCGAGTTGGTCCCATCGCAGCGTGACCTGGCTCAGTAGGTAGCGGAACTGAACCGAATCCCGCGTCACGAGCACGTCGCGCGGGAGCCGGTCCATGATCGCGAGGCCGATCAGGAACGCCGCGATGCCGAGGAGCGCGCCCGGGAGGTCGACCTTGAACAGGCCCGGCGAGACGACGATTACATACGCCGTTACGAGCAGTAGCGCGATGCCGAGGGCAAATACGACGTAGCTCGAGTAGGCCCACCAGGCGCGCGACCCCACGGACACCGTGGCGGTGGACATCGCGGACGGTGGTTCATTCGCCATGCGTCGGGTCTCCCGGAGCGGTGCCGGGTCGTCCGGTCGGACACGTTGGTCGAGCCAATTAATGGGATAGGTTCATCGGTCCTCACCGCCGGGTCTCGGCACCGCGGTTCGACCGTTCGCCGCCGTGGGACCCTCGATAAGGGCCCTCCGTCGAGGGCTCTTGACCCCCTATTCATACCCTCTGCTCTCCGTGCAAACGCCGTGGCCCCATCCGCCGTCGTCACGCAGGGCCCCCCGCCGCCGGCCATGCTCGCGGCGCTGACCCGGCGGCCGATGGACCACCCGAACCGGGTCCGGGGGGTCGTCACCGTCATTCCCGACCGGTGCAAGGAGTGCGAGTTCTGCGTTCACTACTGCCCGAAGGAGGTCCTCGAGATCTCCCCGACCTACAACGCTCGGGGCTACCGGCCGGTCCGGGTGAAGGAGTCCCGTAAGGACGAGTGCATCGCCTGCCGATTCTGCCAGGATGTCTGCCCCGAGTTCGCGATCTTCGTGGAGGAGGCCGGCAAGTGACCGAGAAGAGCCCGATCCTCACCGGCGCGCACTTCATGCTCGGCGACCAGGCGTGCGCGGAAGGGGCGATCTACGCGGGGTGCCGGTTCTTCGCCGGCTACCCGATCACGCCCGCCACCGAGATCGCGGAGCGGATGGCCGAGCGGCTGCCGGAGATCGGCGGACAGTACATCCAGATGGAGGACGAGATCGGGTCGGTCGCGGCGATCCTCGGCGCGAGCGTGGCCGGAGTTCGGGCGATGACGGCGACCTCGGGTCCGGGGTTCTCGTTGATGCAGGAGAACCTCGGCCTCGGGTTCATGATGGAGGTGCCGTGCGTGGTCGTGAACGTCCAGCGCGGCGGTCCGAGCACCGGGCTCCCCACGTCCGTCGGCCAACAGGACATGATGCAGGCCCGGTTCGGCTCCCACGGCGACTACCAGGCGATCGCGTACTCGCCTTCGTCCCCCCAGGAAGCGTTCGAGCTCACGATCCGGGCGTTCAGCACGGCCGAGCGGCTGCGAACCCCCGTCCTCGTGATGATGGACGAGGTCGTCGGGCACATGCGCGAACGGGTCGTGATTCCGGACGAGGGGAAGCGGACGATTCTCTCCCGCCGTCTCCCGTCGGTGCCTCCGAGCGAGTACCGGCCGTATCGGGTCGGCGACGACCTGGTGCCCGAGATGGCGCTCGCGGGCGGAGGCTACAGTGTCCGGATGACCAGCCTGACCCATGACGAACTTGGCCGCGCGGTCACCGACACGGCGACGCAGGCCGTACTCCTCCCCCGGCTGCTCCGGAAGATCCTCGACCACCGGGAAGTCTACGAGGAGTACGAGCTCCGCCACGCGAAGGATGCCGAGGTTCTCGTGGTCGCCTACGGCATCACGGGCCGGTCCGCGGCCGGCGCGGTCGAAGAGGCTCGTGCCCGCGGGGTCCGGGTGGGATTGTTCCGGCCCAAGACCGTCTGGCCGTTCCCGGCGGAGGCGTTCCTGCGCGCCGCTCGCACGGTGCGACGTGTCGTGATCGCCGAGGTGAACATGGGCCAGGTGGCTCTCGAGGTCGAGCGACTGGTGGCCGGCCGCTGCCCCGTCGCCCGGGTCACGAGCCCCGGCGGCGAGGTCTTTCCCCCCGAGCGCATTCTCGCGGCGTGCGGCCCCGAGCGGGTCGCCCAGGTGCGCACATGATCCCGGCGGCGCAAGAGCACCGGGAGCGGGCTCCCGAGACGGAGAACGCGCCGCCTCGGCACCACCCCCTCGACTCCGTGCTGCGCTCCGAGGTGCTCCCGCACATCTGGTGCCCGGGGTGCGGCATCGGGGTCGCGCTCGGCGCCTTCCTGCAAGGCTTGGACCGGGCGGGTGTTCCGGTGGAAAAGCGCGTGATCGTGGGGGGCATCGGCTGCTCTTCCCGGGTCGTCTACTACGCGCGGGCGGACACCTACCATACGACGCACGGGCGTGCGATTCCGTTCGCGACCGGCATCAAGCTCGCGAACCCCGCCCTCCACGTGACGGTGTTCGCCGGCGACGGTGACCTGTTCGCGATCGGCGGCAACCATTTCATCCACGCCGCGCGGCGCAACATGGACCTGCTCGTCGTCTGCATCAACAATTTCAACTACGGCATGACCGGCGGCCAGTCCGGACCGACGACGCCGCACGACGCGAGGACGACGACGACGCCGAACGGAAACTTCGAATTCCCGTTCAACCTTCCTCAGCTCGCCGCCGCCGTCGGTGCGGTCTACGTCGCCCGGTGGACGACGCTCGACGTCCGGCGCCTGCGGGACTGCTTCACCGAGGCCGCGAGCCGGCAAGGATTCCGGTTCGTCGAGGTGCTCGCTCCCTGTCCCGTCAGCTTCGGGAAGAACAACGACATCGGGAGCGGGCTCGACGAGATGGACTACTACCGTGGGCTCGAGCAGGTTTGGGGAAGCGCGGGAGGGCTCCCGAACCGGATCGAGGTCCGCGAGACCGGGGACCTCTCGGAAACCGAAATCTCGCTCCACCGTCCGATCATCGTAGGAAAGTTCGTCGACCGCCCCCGCCCCACCTTCCTCGACAACTACCGGGCCGCTGCGGCGTCGCGGAGGAAGGCCCCGTGACGCGGGTCCGGTTCGCCGGGTTCGGGGGCCAGGGCGTCGTGCTCTCCGGGTTCATCCTGGGACGCGCGGCGTGCTTGCACGGCGGGAAGAATGCCGCGATGACCCAGAATTACGGGCCCGAATCGCGCGGCGGGGCCTGCAGCGCCGATGTCGTCGTGGACGACCGGGAGATCGCGATGCCGGTCTTCGACCAGCCGGACATCCTCATCCTCCTCTCGCAGGAAGCGGCGAACAAGAACTCCGTCTGGATCGCCCGCTCGAAGCTCGTCCTGGTCGACGAGGACCTGGTGCACCTGGAAGGGGACGACCCGCATGTCCAAAAGGCCCCGTTCACCCGAATGGCGACCGCGATGGGTCGCCGCATCGTGGCGAACATCGTGATGCTCGGCACGCTCACCGCGCGCTGCCACCTCGTCGCGCCCGAGGCGATGGAGGAGGCGATCCGGCACACGGTACCCCCGAAAACGGTGGACCTCAACCTGAAGGCGTTCCGGGCGGGGCTCGCGATCCCCGAGGCCGCGACATGACGTCCCTTCCCGTGATGATCATCGGAGGCGGCATCGCGGGGGTCCAGGCCGCGCTCGACCTCGCCGAGGCCGGTCGTCGCGTCGTGCTCGTCGAGCACACGCCCTCGATCGGCGGCAAGATGGCGGCCCTCGACAAGAACTTCCCGACGCTCGATTGCAGCATCTGCATCGAGGCGCCGAAGCTTTCGGAGGTCGCGGAGAACCGGAACATCGAGGTGCTCTCGAGCACCGAGGTGGTCAGCGTCCAGCGCCGCGAGGACGGCACGTTCCGCGTGAGCCTCCACCGCCGCGGCAACCTCGTCAACGATGAGTGCACCCGCTGCGGCCTCTGTTCCGATGCGTGCCCGGTCGTGCTCCCGAACGAGTTCGATTCGGGCATGGCGAGCCGGCACGCGATCTTCACACCGTTCCCGCAGGCGGTCCCGGGCCCCTACTTCCTCTCGGTCGAAGACTGCGTCAACGAACCGCCGATCGTCCTCCCATGCTCGCGCTGCCTCGATGTCTGTCCTCCGAAGGCGATCTCGTGGGACCGACCGCTCGAAGCGAACGTCGAGCGGGACGTCGCAGCGGTGGTCGCAACGACCGGCTTCGACCTTTTCGACCCCGCCTCCCTCGAGGAGTACGGCTACGGGACCCATCCGGACATCGTCACCGCGATGGAGTTCGAGCGCCTCCTGTCGTCCGCCGGTCCGACCGGCGGGGAGATCCTCTGCCCGTCGGACGGACGGCACGCGGAACGCATCGTCTTCGTCCTCTGCGCGGGTTCCCGGGACGTCCGCCGCCTGAGCCAGTGCTCCCGCTTCTGCTGCATGTACTCCATCAAGGAGGCGGTCCAGGCCCGGGACCACGGTGCGGGGTCCGTGAAGATCCTCTACATGGACATCCGGGCGTACGGCAAAGGGTTCGACGGCTTCTACGAGCGGGCCCGCGACGAGGGCGTGGAGTTCCTGCGGGGCCGCGTGGGCCGCGTTACGCCGGGACTCGGTGGCCTTCAGGTGCGTTTCGAGGACACGCTCAAGGGCACCGCCGAGGAGATCACGGCCGACTTGGTCGTGCTCGCGACGGGGGCCAAGCCGACGGCCGGACTCGCCGCCCTCGCGAAGACCCTGGGCGTCCCGATCGGACCGGATGGCTTCCTCGTCGGGGACGCCGCGCCGGACGGCATCTTTGTGGCCGGTTCAGCTTCGGGACCGAAGGACATTCCCGACAGCGTCACGGAAGCCGGCGCGGCGGCCGCGCGGGCGATGGAACGCGCGCCCGACAAGGTCTGGCCCGAGCCCGAGCGGGGAGAACCGCTTGACGTCTCGGGCGACCCACGGGTCGGCGTCTTCCTCTGCGATTGCGGTAGCAACATCGCGGGCGTCGTGGACGTTCCGTCGGTGGTCGCCTATGCGAAAACGGTCCCCGGGGTCGCCCACGCCGAAGAGGTGCGCTTCGCTTGCGCCGGGAACACGCAGGCGGAGATGGCGAAGCGGATCCGGGAGAAGAACCTGAGCCGGCTCGTCGTCGGAGCCTGCTCCCCGAAGACGCACGAGGGGACCTTCAAACGGGTCTGCCTGCGGGCGGGACTCAACCCGTACCTCCTCGAGATGTCGAACATCCGCAACCAGGATTCCTGGGTGCACAAGGCGGACCGCCTTTCCGCGACGTCGAAGGCCCGCGACATGGTCCGGATGGCGGTCGAGAAGGCCGCGCGTCTCCGGCCGCTCGAGCCGTACACGCAACCGATGGTTCAGGCCGCGCTCGTGGTCGGCGGGGGTCCCGCCGGGATCGCCGCGGCGACCAGCCTCGCCCGGCAAGGGTTCGACACGCACCTCATCGAGCGGGAGCGGGAGGTGGGGGGCGCGCTCCGCCGGCTCGAGCGAATCGAGCCGTCCGGCGCCGACGCGAAGGCGCTCCTCAGTGCGATGACCCGGAACCTCGAGGCGTCGGGGGCGCACCTCCACCTCGGGACCGAGATCGCGCAGATCGACGGCCACGTCGGCAACTTCCGCGCTCGGCTCACGAACGGCGAGTCGATCGACGCGGGGGCCGTGGTGCTCGCGATGGGAGCCGGGATGGTGCACCCGCCGGAGGATTTCCCCTTGCGTTCCTCCTACGACCTCGAGACCGTGACGAATCAGCGCCTCGAGGAGATGATCGCCTGGGGAAGCGTTCCCGGACGGACGGTGACGTTCGTAGCGTGCATCGGCGCGCGCTCGGGCGAGAAAGGGTGCTCGCGGTACTGCTGCGGCTCGATGGTCGGACAGGCGCTCCAACTGCGCCGGATGGGAAAGAAGGTCCGCGTGCTCTATCGCGACCTGCGGGCGTATGCCCGCGGTTCCGAGGAACTCTACCGGACGGCCGCGCAGGAAGGGGTAGCGTTCTTCCGGTACCCGGATGAGCCGGCCGAGAAGGCGGTCCGGGTCGTTCCGGGCGCGGTCCGCTTCCACGACCTCTTCCTCGACCGGGACGTCGAGCTTCCCACGGACCTCTTGGTCCTGGTCTGCGGGCTCGTCCCGGAGGAGTCGGCCGTGGCGAAGATGCTGAAGGTCCCTCGCAGCTCCGACGGCTTCCTGCTCGAGCGGCACCCGAAGCTCGGACCGGTCGAGGCGGGGAGCGCCGGGATCTTCCTCGCGGGGACCGCCCAGGGTCCGAAGGACCTCGGGGAGTCCGTCCAGCAGGGCCTCGCCACCGCGGCGAAGGCAGCCTCGCTGCTCTCCCGCGACACGATCGAAAAAGAGCCGCTGTGCGCGGTGATCGACGAGACGACGTGCAACGGCTGCGGCCGATGCGTGCGGGTCTGTCCGTTCAACGCGCTCGAGCCGTACACCCTCGAGGAAGGGGGGAAGAAGAGCAAGAAGGTCCGCGTCGTGACCGCCGCCTGCATGGGCTGCGGCACGTGCGCCGCGGACTGCTTCCGGGACTCGATCACGACCCCGTACTTCACGGACGAGCAGGTCGAGGCTCAGATCGACGCGGCGCTCGCGGACGACCCCAGCTCGAAGGTGCTCGTCTTCGCGTGCAACTGGTGCTCGTACGCGGGCGCCGACCAAGCGGGCATCGAGAAGATCCAGTACCCGAGCAACGGCCGCATCATCCGCACGATGTGTTCGGGCCGGGTCTCGGACAAGTTCATCAAGCGCGCGTTCGACCGGGGAGCGGGTGCCGTCCTCGTGACGGGATGCCACCCCGGCGACTGCCACTACATCAACGCGAACAGCTGGACCGAGAAGCGGTTCGAGATCTGGCGGAAAACCTTCGAACGCCGCGGGATTTCGCCCGACCGGTTCCAGCTCGAGTGGATCTCGGCGGCGGAGGGCAAGGAGTTCGCCGCGAAGATGAAGGAGATGGCGATCGTGCTGCGGGACCACGCCGCGGCCACGCCGTCCTCCGCGGAGGCCGTGCATGCCGCCGACTGAGACGAAACCGCTCGTCTGGAACGACGAGCTCTGGGAGGAGCTCTGCCGGGCGACCGACGCGGCGTCCTGCTATCAGTGCGGTTCCTGCACGGCGACCTGCCCGCTCGCGGAGCGGGGCACCCTCAACGTCCGTCAGCTGATTCGGCTCGGCGCGTTCGGGGACGGGTCCCCCGGTCTGTGGGCCTGTACCACCTGCGCCCAGTGCAATGTCGGCTGCCCCCGGGGCGTCGATGTGGTCGAAGTGGTCCGACATCTGCGGTCCCGGGGGTGGAAGAGGAACGAGGTACCGGTGGGCCTCCGCCCGCTCCTCTGGGCGGAGTTCCAGGATGGCAACCCGTATCGGCTGCCTCCTTCCCAGCGGGCGGCGTGGATGCAGGGGCTACCGGGAGCGGAATCCCGCTCCTCGAACGACGCGACCACCGTGCTCTACGTGGGCTGCACGGCCAGCTACGACCCCCGCGCCCAACGCACCGCGCGAGCGCTCGTTCGGGTCCTCACGGCGGCTCAGGTGCCGTTCCGGTTGCTCGGCGAGAAGGAGGTCTGTTGTGGGGAAACGCCTCGGGCTCTCGGGGTCGTCGGGCTCTTCCGAGAACTCTCCACCCGCAACGCCGAGACCCTGAGCTCGGTCGGGGCGACGCGCGTCGTCACCCTCTCCCCGCACTGCTTTGACGCGCTCAAGGCCGGGGTCGGCACGCAGGTCGAGGTCGTTCACTATAGCCAGCTTCTCGACGAGCTCCTGAGCTCGGGCCAGCTGAAGGTATCGGGGAGCCGACCGGCGGGGTTGTTCACTTACCACGACCCCTGCTACCTCGGACGGCAGCACGGGGTGTACGACCCTCCGCGCCGCCTCCTCGAGTCCGCGGGAGCGAAGCTCGTGGAGATGCCTCGGTCCCGTCAGTGGGCGCTCTGCTGCGGCGGCGGGGGCGGGAACATGTGGCGCGAATCCGGCTCGGAAGAGCGCCTCGCCGACGCTCGCGTCGCGGAAGCGCGGGAGACGGGAGCGACCGCCCTCGCCACGGCGTGCCCGTTCTGCGTCACGTGTTTCTCCGGGGCCCGCACGCCCGGCGCCGGTCCGTTGGACATCGTCGACGTCGCTGAGGTGGTCGCCCGCGCGGCGGGGGTGCCGGCATGACGGCCCCCGGCGCGGTTTGGGTCTATGCGGAACGTCACGGCGACAGCTTCCCTCCCGTGAGTCTTGAGATCCTGGGGCATGCCCGGTCGGTCGCGGACGCACTCGGAACGAAGCTCGTAGCGCTCACGGTCGGAGCGGACGGCGCGCCTGCGCGCTCGCTCGCCCGGTACGGGGCCGACGAGGTGGTGACGGTCGAGCACCCTCTCCTCGAGCGGTACGACACGAAGCTGTTCACCGACCTCCTCGAGTCGGAGCTCCGACCGGCGGACCCGTCGGTCCTCCTGCTCGGCGCCACCCGCAACGGCCAGGACCTCGCCGGCCGGCTCGCCGTCCGCCTTCGGACGGGGCTCACGGCGCACGTCACCTCGTTGGAAGTCGACCGGGAGAAGCACCTCGTCGGGTGGGTCCCGGGCTTCGGAGGTGGCATCGAGGCGGGCGTGGTCTGTCCGAATCGGCGACCGGCGATCGTGACGGTCCGTCCCGGCGTCTTCCCGACCCCCGAGCCCCGAGGCTCATCGACCGCCGTCCGGGTCGTCCGTCCTACGCTCGATGAGACCTCCTTCGGCAGCCGGCGCGTCGCGTTCGAACCGAAAGGGTTCAGCGTGGACCTCACCCGCTCGGAGGTCCTGGTGGTCGGCGGTCGTGGGACCGACGGTGACTTCGGCCGTCTGCAACGGCTCGCCCACTGCATCGGTGGGGAGGTCGGCGCGACCCGCGTCGCGACCGACTCCGGGTGGGTCGAACGCGAGCGGATGATCGGTCAGACCGGCGTGGTGACCCGGCCGAAGGTGGCGGTGATTCTGGGCGCCAGCGGCGCGGTCCAGTTCACCGTGGGGATCGAGAAGGCCGGGTTCGTGATCGCGGTGAACCGGGACCCGGACGCTCCGATCTTCGAGGCCGCGGACCTCGGGATCGTCGGTGACCTCGGTCCGATCGTCGACAAGCTCGTCGAGGCGCTCGGGGAGGCCTAGCGAGGATGCGGAGCGTCGTTTGCTTGAAGGTGGTGCCCCGACCCGAGGAAGTTCGCGTCAACCTCGAGGCGAAGACGCTGGAGCGGTCCGGCGTGCGGTCGGTGATCAACCCCGCCGACCTGAACGCCCTCGAGACGGCCCTGGCGATTCGGGACCGCTACGGAGGCCGCGTCACCGTGCTCTCGATGGGACCTCCGAGCTTCGAGCCGTACCTGCGCGTCGCGATCGCGGTCGGAGCGGACGAGGCGGTCCTGCTCTCCGACCGAGCGTTCGGCGGTGCGGACACGCTCGCCACCTCGTACACGCTCGCGCAGGGGATTCAGGCGATCGGGGGCGCGGACCTCGTCCTCTGCGGTGATGAGTCGTCGGACGGAGGCACGAGTCAGGTGCCGCAGGGGATCGCGGAGTGGCTCGACGCGGCCCAGGCGACGTACGTCGACCGGCTCGAGGTCCCCCGAGAGGGAATCCTGCGGGCGCGGCGGCTCCTCGAGGACGGCACGGAGACGCTCGAGGTTTCCCTACCCGCGGTGGTCTCGGTCCTCGGGGGGGCGAACGAGGTCCGCTTCATCGACTACGACCGGTGGGCCATGGCGGAGCAGGCGTCGATCCGCGTCATCGACGCCGTGGAACTCGGGGCCGACCGCGCGTCGCTGGGCCTCCCCGGGTCACCGACCGTGGTCGCGGGGCTCCGTGAGGTCCGCAAACCCGGACGTCGCCATGAAGTGCTCACGCTCGAACCGGGGGTGGCCGCCGCCCGCTTGGCCGAAGAACTCCGGCGACTCGGCGTGGCGCGTACCTAGCCGCGTGGCTTGGGTCATCGTACCGGGAAACCCCGACCTCGGGCCGTCGGCGGGATTCTACCGGCAACCCTAAGTGAACCTCCGACTCCCGCTCCACATGATCCCGAGGCCTCTGGACCCCGACCCGGCCGCCCGCCGAGCCGACTTCCACTCCCATTCGTACCTGACCGACGGGGAGTCCTCGCCGATCGACATGTGGCTCGAAGCGCAGGAGCTCGAGCACCGCGCCCTCGCCCTCACCGACCACCTGGGACCGGAGGACCCGAGACCCCTTCTCGACCGTCTCCACCAGGAGGCGAAGGTCCTCGAGAGCACCCGGTTCGTTCCGATCGTCGGGGTGGAGCTCACCAAGATCCCACCCCGCCGGATCGCCGACCAGGCCCGCGCGGCCCGGAAAGCCGGGGCGGAGATCGTGATCGTTCATGGCGAGACGATCGTCGAGCATGTCCCGGCGGGCACCAACCATGCGGCGATCGACTGTGGTCTCGTCGATGTGCTCGCGCACCCCGGACTTTTGGACCCGAAGGATGCCGAACTCGCGAGGGCTCAGTCGGTGGTCCTCGAAATCTCCGGCCGGGATGGCCACTCCCTAGCCAACGGACACGTGGTTCGCCTCGCGCTCGAGGTCGGCGCCGAGCTCGTGGTCGATTCGGACGCGCACGACCCCGAGCACCTGATTCCGCTCGAGCACGCCCGTCGGATCGCGCAGGGCGCCGGGGTTCCGGAAAAGATGCTCCCGCGCGTACTGTTCGGCACCCCCACCGAATTAATCAAGCGGACCCACGGTGGCTGAGCGCCGTCCGGCCGGTCACGTCGACCGCTCTACCGGCCCGACTCGTAGAGGTCGACCCGGCCGCAGCTCGGGCAGTGATAGACGGCGAACGGCTGCAAGGCCTCGGAGAGCTGATTCCAATTCCCGAGGAGGAATCCGCTCCCACCAGCACTGCCGCCCACGCGGAACTGGAGCTCCCCCGCGCCGGTCATCGCGATCCGGCAGTTGGGGCAGCTCGGCCCGGAGCGAGCCGGGGGTGAACCGGGAGCCTTTCCGGGGGCCTCGCCCGCCCCGAAGGCGCGTCCACAATTCGGGCAGTACACGGCCGGCGGATTCCCGAGGTCGTGCCCGCAGAACGTACACGCGGTCATCGACCGCGCCGGAAGGGACCGCTCGACATATAGGCTGTGACGAGTCGGTCGACCTGGATTACCCTCCCACCCCGCTCGCGTCGTTCCCGGGCGGAATCGTCAAGGTCCACCCCGGCGTCCCGGCACCGCATGCAGTCGGGGCCAGCCGCGCCCGGGATGTGCGCGCGCTGCGGCGGACCGAATCCTCCGCAGTCGTCCTTCTGCCAGTTCTGTGGGTCACCTCTCACGGGTCCGCTGCGCTTCGTGCCACCAATCCCATCGCCGGTCCCGCCCGACCAATTCCGGTTGGTCGCTACCAATCGAGACGAGCATGAAGGTCCCGGCGTCGCCCTCCTCGTGGTCGGCATCCTCCTCATCGTGGTGGGTCTGATTCTGTTCGCCGTCGCGGCCGTGGTGCACCAGGGGATCCAATCGTTCAACAACGATTGCTCGCAAAATCCAACATGTACCCCGCAGTCCGATCCGAGCGGTGCGATCACCGGCGCCGCGGTAGGAGTGTTGATTCTGGGGGTCATCCTGACCATCGTCGGCGTGAGCGTGTTCCGAGGAGCCTGACCGTCCGACCCATGCCGCACGGCGATTCTCGTCATTATCGGTTCGAGGAGGTTGCGGAAGGGGTCCACGCCGCGCTCGCCCGTCCGGACGGATTCGCGATCTGCAATTCCGGTGTCGCCGACCTGGGCGAAGGTGGGCTGGTCTTCGATACCGGCATGACGCCGGAATCCGCCCGGGACCTGCTCCACCACGCTGCCCGGCTCTTGGGACGCCCACCCTCGGTCGCGGTCACGAGTCACCGGCATCTCGACCACATCCTCGGAAACTCCGAGCTCTCGGGAATTCCTATCTGGGGAACGCGGCGGACCCGCGAGATCCTGCTCGAGACCGCCGACCGGCTGCTGGCCGATCTACGGAGGGAGCAGATCGAGAAAGAGGTCGCGCAGCTCGAGAGCCGCCGGGACACGACGCGCACGGAGGGCAGCCGGACCGACCTCGAGTTCGTTCTCCAGATCGACCGAGCGGCGCTCTCCGGCACCGGACAGTTCTCGATCGTGCCGCCCGACCGCACGTTCGAAACACGGATGACGCTCCCCGGACCTCGGAAGGCCGAGCTCGTCTGCCTCGGCCACGGGCATACCGAGGCCGATGCGTTTCTGCTCCTTCCGTACGAGAAGGTGATCTTCGCGGGGGACCTCGTGGTGGTCGGCGTTCAACCGAGCATGGGCAGCGGGGACCCCGAGCACTGGATCCAGGAGCTCGACGAGATCGAGCGCATGGCGCCCGAGCGAGTCGTTCCCGGCCACGGTCCGGTCACCACCGTGGAGGGTCTCCGGCAAACCCGGGACTATCTAGTGGGCATTCTCGATGCGGCTCGGGCATCCGGGACCGCTCCCCTCCCGAGGGCGCTCCGTCGCTGGGAAGGGTCGGTCAGTCTCGAGGAAAACCTCACCGCCGCACGGGACTGGGTCGAGTCGCACCCCACCCCCGACTAAGTCGAGTCCGTCCGGCTCGTCGGATCCCGGCCGATTATCGACCGCGGAAAAGGTCGGTGCTGAGGTACCGGAGCCCCGAGTCGACCAACAGGGTCACCACGGTAGCGTCCGGTCCGAGCTCACGGGCGACTTCGAGGGCCGCCACCACGTTCGCCCCGGACGAGGCCCCCACGAAGAGCGCCTCGTCTCGGGCGAGCCGGCGGGCCATGGTGATGGCGTCCGCCGTGGACACGGTCGTGAGCCGGTTCACCAGCTTCGGTTCCCAGAGCGGTGGAACGTAGCCGATACCGACGCCCTCGATTTGGTGGGAACCGGTGACTCCCTTCGACAAGATCGGCGACTCCGTCGGTTCCCAACCGACGATGAGCACCTTCGGGTTGTGCTTCCAGAGCGCCTCCGTCGTTCCGTGCAGCGAGTGCGCGGTGCCGATCCCGTGGACGAACGCGTTGACCGACCCGTCGGTCTGCCGCCAGATTTCCTCGCCGAGCGGATGGTACCCCTGCGCTCCGTCCCGATTCGTGAGCTGGTCGCAGAACCAGTGGCCGGGCCGCTCGGCGATTTTCCGGGCCGTGGCCACCATCTCCTTGATCAGCCGCTCGGTGATCCGCTTGTGGTCGCTCGGGACGATGGTGACCTCGGCACCGAACGCCTCCATCGTGCGCTGCTTCTCCGGCGCGAACGCGTCCGAGAAGACGACGTGGAGACCGTAACCTTTCGCGGCACAGATGAGCGCGAGGGAGATGCCGGTCGTTCCGGCCGTGTACTCCACGACCGTGCCGCCGGGCTTCAGCCGGCCGTCCTTCTCGGCCGCCTCGATCATCGCCTTCGCGACCCGGTCCTTCATGCTGCCCGTGGGGTTCATGAACTCGAGCTTCGCGAGGACCGTCGCGGACCCGGGCGGCACGACCTTACGTAGGCGGGTCAGGGGCGTGTTGCCGATCGCTTCGAGTACTCCGTTCCGTACTTCGGTCATCGCCGTCGGCGAACCCACCGGCGGCTCGATATTTGGTCGTGCTGTAGGCTAACCCGCGTTTGTCGGGGGGGGCCTCGAGGACGGGTCTCAGCCCCGGGCCGCCCCGATGAGGGCGAGTCGCGGCACGCCAACGTCGGAGCTGGCATGCGCTTTCGTGGTGCACTCCGGCGCGCCGGAGGGGCTACACGTGTGCTGCGTCGATGACGAGGTATGACCCACGACGCTCAACACCATGTATCCCGCGACGCCCACGGCCACGACCACGGCTGCGAGCACGACGACGCCCATGGTCGCGCTCAAGCCTCTTCGGTTCAGTCGGCCGGCTCCTCGACGATGTTCGATGGCCACGCTCATGGTTCGTTCTCCTCCCCTTCGCTGTCCCTGCTCTCTAGCCCCCCGAACGGCGGAAATACCCTAGGCGATGCGTCGGGGGAAGTACGCATAAACACTACGAGATCGCCCACGAATCGGTTCGCCGGCGGCGACCTTCCCGAGGACTCGGGGGATTTTGGACCGGTCCGGTACCCAGAGGCCAAGTACCCCGTCACGAATGAACCGGTCGTGCAAATTCGCCGTATCCTTCCCGGAAAAGAGTTGACGGTGCTCGAGGCGAGCCACCTATTCGACCACGGGCGGCCCGAGCGGGCGAGCGTGCGGACGTACCTCGCGGACCCGCACAACCGCCTCCTGTTCGCCTTCGAGCGAGGCACCGCGGTCGGATTCCTTCGGGCGACGGAGCTCCTCCAGCTCACCTCGCACCGGAAACAGATGTTCCTCTACGAAATCAGCGTGGACGAGAAGTTCCGCCAGCGGGGGATCGGAAAGGCGTTGGTCCAAGCGCTGCTGAAGGACTGCCGCGAACGAGGGTTCGCGGAGGTTTTCGTCTTCACCGACCCCGCGAACGCCGCGGCGGTCGCTCTCTACCGTTCGACCGGGGCGGTCACCGAAACACCGGCCGACCGGATGTTCGTCTACCCGCTGCATTCGGAGTAGCCGCCGCCGGTTTAGGGCGTCTCGGAGGCCCCGGTGATATACGTAGCCGGTTGCGAAATCGCCCCGCCGGGCCACCGATTCACCGCCGGCCGGGAGGGAAATCCTGGCCGCACCGGCGGAAACCGTTGACTACATCTACCCCCACGACGCCGTATCGAGTGGGACCGGAATCCATGAGGCGCGGGAATCTGCGCCGTAACCGGAACGGCGGCGCTCTGCTGGACTTGGTGGTCGGGATGGCGTTCGTGCTGCTCGGGGCGTTCGCGCTCGCCTCGGTGGGTATCACGTTCCCGGAGATCCTCCGGGGAGCGAGCCGATTCTTCGGTCTCGGCTAATCACCGGCACGCGGCCGGGGACCCATCGGGTCCGCGGGCGACCTCGGGGCGAGGGTATTGTCGCGAGACACGTTCGGGAAATCGTTATTCGACGTTGTCGCCTCGAAAGCGATATGGCACGCACCTACCGGTTCGTTTGGCTCGACGTCTTTGCGAGGACATCGCTCGAAGGAAACCAGCTCGCCGTCTTTCCGGACGCACGGGGTCTCCGCGAAGCCGAGATGCAAGCGATCGCGCGCGAGACGCACCTCTCGGAAACGACCTTCGTGTTTCCGGAGGGCGACAAGTCCGATCTCGAGCGCGGATTCGCGACGCGGATCTTCGCGGTGTTCGGCGAGATGCCTTTCGCCGGGCACCCCACGCTCGGCACCGCGAATGTGCTGAGCGAACGCACGGGTTCTTTCGAGGTAGCGCTGCGGCTCAAGGTCGGAACGATTCCCGTACGGTTCACCGTCCACGAGGGGCTCCGGTTCGGGGAGATGGTCCAGAACGACCCCGAATTCGGACAGACCCATGACCTCACGGCGGTCGCCCAGGCGCTGAATGTGGCTCGGGACGCGATCGACCCGACCGACCCGATCCAGACGGTTTCCACCGGTGTGCCGTTCGTGATCGTCCCGTTCCGAGGGGTGAGGTCGCTCTCCCGCGCCCAGCCTTCGTGGCCGGCCATGGAGGAGTATCTCCGGGGCACCGACGCGAAATTCTTCTACCTGCTGGCGCCCGAAGCTGAGGACCCATCGGCTCAGCTGCACGCCCGGATGGTCTTTTCCGGTGGCGAGGACCCGGCGACCGGCGCGGCGGCCGGTCCCGCGATCGCCTGGATGGTCCGTTACGGGCGAGCGAAACCCGACCAACCCCTCGTCATCGAGCAAGGGACCGAGGTGTTCCGGAAGAGCCTCATCCACACCCGAGCCGGTCTCCGCGAGGGTCGCCCGGTCCACGTCCGCGTCGGAGGTCACTGCGTTCGGGTGATCGAAGGCACGCTCACGCTCTAACCCGAACCCACGAGACCGATGGGGTCCCGCCGAGCCCCGGCGGTCCCTCGACGAAATGGCTTAGGACTCGCGCAAGATCCGGTCGATTTCCTTCGCGGCTGCGTCCAATTCCTTGGCGGCCTGCTTCGCCACCCTCTTCGCCGACTCCGTCGGCGTGCGCGCGGCTTCCTCGGCCTTGTCCATCACCCGCTTCGTGAGCTTCGCGGTCGCTTCCGCGAGCTCCTTCGCGGCCTGGCGGGTAGCTCTCAGCGCGTCCTTGAACGTATCGTCGGGCATCGTCCCGCTCCGTCGCCGAACCGGCGAGGGCGGGGGGGCTATTTATGCACGGTTCCCGGGATCCCGGCCGTCGCCCGGGCCCGGTCGGGGTCGCCACCCGGGACACTATCTTCCCGACGGCGCTCGGGGCCTGAATGGCCGAGGACAAGGAGTTCCTGGACCAGCTCCTCCGCACCGAGCTCACCTGGAATACCCCGCTGTCGGAGTCGCACGCGAGCGAGCTGTTGGGCCGTCTCGAACTGCCCTCCGCCCATCGGATTCTCGACCTCGGCTGTGGGCGGGGGCGCCTCCTCTTGCAGGCCCTCGGTCGGGCCCCCACCGCCCACGGGGTCGGGGTGGACCGCGACCGTTGGGAGCTCGACCAGGGCCGAGCGGCCGCGAAGGAGAGCGGTCTCGGCGACCGGGTCACGTTCGTGGCGCGCGATGCGACTAAGTTCGACGGGACGGCCGACCGGGTGCTCTGCATCGGTGCGGCCCACGCCTGGGGCGCGACGGGCAGCGCCCTCGCCCGTCTGCGAGAGCGCACGGTCCCGAAGGGCCTCCTCCTATTCGGCGACGGGTTTTGGGCGCGCCCGCCGACCCGCCGTCTCCTCGAGGTGTTCGGAAACCAGGAGAGCTCGGTCGAGGCGATCGCCGACCGGGCGAGGGGGGCCGGCTGGCGGGTCGTGCACGCCGACAGCGCCGACCCCGCGGAATGGGACTCCTTCGAGGAGTCGTCGTACCGTGGGCTCGAACGGTTCGCCCGACGCGCTCCGGACCATCCGCTGTCGGCGGCCGCCCGAGACCTCGCAGCGCGACGACGTAAGGAGTACTACGAGGGATACCGCGGTGTCCTCGGCTTCGCCTACTTGATCCTCGGATGAGCCGCCGCCGGTCCGACCGGACCGGCGGGCGGCGGGCGGAGCGTGGGGTTACTTCTCGCCGAAGTAGGCCTTCATCGGGTTCCAGTAGAACTCGTACCAACCCTCGTCCACGCCATCCCGGAACTTATCGGGGACCCCGAGGTGGTCGACGATCATGCGCGTGCCTTTTCCCTTCGGCTTGAATTCGAACCGAAGGATGGAGTAGATTCCGTCCGGCCACTCGCTCGCCCGCCACGCCTGCACGATCCGCTTACCCGGGATGAGCTCGACGTTCCTTCCCGAGATGTAGGAGTCCCCGGCGGTGAACTTCCCGCCCTCCTTCCGACTCATCTTCGCCGACTGGCCGGTGAAGCGAGCATGACGGCGGCTGTCGAGGTAGGCGTCGTAGACTTCCTTCGGGCGCACGCTGAACTCCACTTCGTGATGCACGGGTTTGCACATGGGTCGGTTCCGGACGCCCGGGCCGGGCGTCCACGGGTTGAGGGTACCAAATATATTTAACCATTTGGTTTAATGTTGGGAGCGCCGATGCCGCCCGAGAGGTCCCGACCTCACCGTCCGTCCGTCGACGACCGGCTCGACCTCCTGTTCTATGCGCTCTCGGACACGACCCGTCGCGCGCTCCTCGCCCGGCTCGTGTTCGGCCCCGCCAACGTGACCGACCTCGCGAAACCGTTCGAGATGAGTCTGCCCGCGGTTTCGAAGCATCTCAAGGTCCTCGAGCAGGCGCACCTCGTCTCGCGAACGGTCGACGGCCGCGTCCATCGCCTCGCGCTCCGTGGCGAACCCCTGCGCCACGTGGAGACCTGGTTGGACCCGTTTCGCACCTACTGGGAGGGACAACTCACCGCCCTCCGGCGGGACCTCGAAGCGCATCCCCCTCGACCCCGGCGTCGGGCTTCGGGCCGGCATTGAGTCGGGGCCTCCATCGAGGCTCGGGCGCGGCTCCGATTCACCCCCCGCCGGAATACGAGGTCGTCGACCTCTCCGGGGGGACACACGGCTCGTGCGTTCCACCTAAGAGTCGCACGACCCCTTGGCCGACCCGAGGGAATCGAATGGCGGCCACCGTCGACCGGAACGGGGATCGCTCCCCCCTCCGGACTCCCTCGAACGAAGTTCCGGCCACGAAGGGCTACCGGGGCATCGGCATGGAGGGCTCCATCGCGCGATGGTACGCCCGGACGCGGGGGACCGAGAGTCAGATTGCCGCATGGAGAAAGCAGGCCGCCGCGGTCACGGAAGGGCTGCCGGACGGAGCCGAGATCCTCGAGGTCGCCCCCGGACCCGGCTATTTCGCGATCGAGATCGCGCGGCTGGGCCGATTCCGCGTCACCGGCCTCGACATCAGTCGCACGTTCGTGGAGATCACGACGGAAAACGCCCGCACTGTCGGTGTACCCCTGACCGTCCGGCAAGGCGACGCGTCGCGGATGCCATTCCACGACGGCTCGTTCGATCTGGTCGTCTGCCAGGCCGCGTTCAAGAATTTCAGCCGCCCCCAGGCGTCCGTGAACGAGATGTACCGGGTGCTGCGACCGAACGGGCTCGCGCGGATCGAGGACATGCGACGCGACGCGAGCAACGGCGCAATCCGTGACGAAGTGCGCGCGATGCACCTAGGTGCGTTCCGCGCATTGATGACCCGCAGCGCTCTCCGATCGTTGCGGCGCCGGGCCTACAGCGTGGAGGAGTTTCGCGAATTCGCCCGGACGAGCCCTTTCGGGGACGGCGAGGTAGTCACGGCGGGTGTGGGTCTCGAGTTGACGATGCGTCGGCGGGAGCCGTTGAGCTTCCCGGGGCCCCTTTAGCGCGCGCGACGCGACGCGCGGGAGCCGGCCCGCCGACGGGGCGAGGCGCGGGCGGCCGGAGTCCGAGCGGGCGCCCGCCGCCGCGCCTCGGTGCGGACGAACGATGTCGGGGCCCCGAGCAGCCAAAAGATGTTGCCGTCGGGGTCGGCGAACTTCGCGATCGACCCCCACGCCTCCTTCCTCAGCGGCTCCGGGAACTCGACCCCCGCCGCCTCCATCCGGGCCACCAGAGCCTCGATGTCGTCGGTCATGAAGGCGACGCCGGTGTTGCCCGGTTCCGCGGGTTCGAACCCCGCGCACAGGTGGAGCACGAACTTGTCCCCTGGGGGCGCGACCATCACGGAGTGCTCACTGCCTCCGACCGTGTGTACCGCAAATCCCAGCTTCTCGACCCACCAGCGGGTCGCCTTCTTCGTGTCCGAGACCGTTACGGCGCAATCCGCGAGGACGATCATAGATTCCTTCGGTAGGCAGCGAGTAGGCGGGACGATTAAAGACCCCAGGGGGGTCGTGAAACACCGCGGCCGGCCCGATAGGACCGTTACCGCGCTAGAGGATGATTCTCTCTTCCTGCACGGACCGGCGTTCGAGCGACAGCCGGTCGACCCGATACGACCGACCGTCGAACAGCTGGGCCTCGGGCCGGCCGTCGAACAGGGCGACGACCAGGCGGCCGATCGAGTCGGCCTTCATGATCGCGCTTCCCGAGTCACCGCCGACCGCGATGACGCCGTACGGTTCCTCGGTAAGCACCGGAAGACCCTCGGGGCTGAAGTTGTAGTATCCTCCCCATGCGTTCTCGAGCCGGACGCCCGTCGTCTCGAACCTCGGGAGATACGGTGTAACGAGGGGCAGCGCGTCCGTCGCGAACGCGTCGCGCTCGCCCATGCGGGCCATGTCAAAGTCGAGGCGACCCTCGACGCCCGGGTCCTCCCGCGTGCCGATGGGGTGGGCCACCGTATCGACGTAGCCCAGCCAGAGCTGCCGTTGGGGGAGGATCGGCTTCAGCACGGCTCCCGTAGGGAGGATCAGGAACGGGAACCGGGCCCGACCGTGGTCGGTATCGACCGGCCGGATGGGTGGGTTCCAGCCGAGGAGCTCCTCGACGACCGGTCCCGCGACCGAGAAGAGTAGCTGGGTCCTCGGGCTGCACGCCGTCGCAACCCCGAGCGGGTGGAGGATCTGGTTCGCCCACGCACCCGCCGCGACGACCACCCGGTCGGTGCGGACGGACCGGCCGTCCCCGAAGCAGACCTGCTGGATGCGAAGCCGTCCCTGCATCTGCTCCTGGAACGAGAACGGCCGCTTCGAGGGCTCGTGGAGTAGGATTTCCTCGCGGCCCTCGAAGGAGAGCCGCTGGACGCACGTGTCGAACGCGAACTCGACCCCGAAGCGCTGGGCCTCGTCCCGGTAGAACTTCGCCATGAGCTCGGGCGCGACGGCGCCGCAGTTTCGACCGAAGAGCCCGCCCACGATCGGCTCGGGGGGGACCGCACGGTCGCCCTCGTACCATCGTTGGGGCGCGAGCTCGAGCCCCGGACACGAGCGAAGCTCATCGAGCTCGACCACGTCCGCGTCGATGGAACCCTGACTTCGGCGAACGATCGACCGGTATTCTTGGAAGAGGCGTTCGGGGAGCAGCCACAGGTAGCCGTACCGGTCGAGCAGCGGCGTGGGGGCGCGAAGTTCCCCATGCTCCTCCATCAGTTTTCGGTAGCTCGCGATCGCCGCCTTCGCGAGGATGTGGTTG
Organism: Thermoplasmata archaeon; assembly: GCA_035626215.1. Taxonomy (GTDB): domain Archaea; phylum Thermoplasmatota; class Thermoplasmata; order Lutacidiplasmatales; family UBA184; genus Lutacidiplasma. Next base: position 29,060 of record DASPOD010000021.1, on the reverse strand, counting down.
TCCTCGGAGCTGAAGACGTCACGCACCATCCCGTTGCTCGCGCCCATCGAGCCTTCGCCGGGGCCCGAGCGGGCGTCCACGACGAGCACCGCGAGCTCGGGGTGGCGTTGGATGAGATGGTAGGCGGACGCGAGGCCCATCGCGCCCGCCCCCACGATCACGACATCGTACCGGTCCCGAGACGGCATGGTTGACCCGCCGAGGTCCACCTCGAGCACCGGCGATGAACTCGACGCTTTATGAAGCGGCCTCCCGAGCGAGGGACTCCGCCCTAGCCGTGTCGAGTCACCCCCGCGGCCTTCCGCCCGCTCCCTCGTGACGGGGCGAGCAACGGTCGACGTTCCCTGACGATTTCTGCGGGGTTTATCATGCGGGAGGACTTCCCCCTCTCAATCCACACGACCCGGCGGTACGAGGGGCCCGAAGGAAGGAGTTCGAAGGATTCGATGGGAAGTCGTGGCACCTACGTCGTCATCGATGGGATCGACGGGACGGGCAAGACCGAGCTCGCCGCGCGGCTCGTGCCGCCGCTCCTGCGGCGTGGGCACTCAGTTTCCAGCTTCCGTTCTCCGACCGACAAGTTTCTCCGCAGCGAATACGCCCGACTCGCGAAGAGCGACCCGTTCGCCGCGGCGCTCTGCTTCTCGGTCGACCGGGCGATGCTGCGGCCCGAGGTCGAATCGGCGCTCCTCCAGGGGGACGTGGTCATCCAGGACCGCTCGTACTACTCCGCCCTCGCCTACCTGTCACCCGCGCTCTCGGTCGAGCAATTCCGCGAGCTCGAGCGGATCGAGCAGGCGCTCTCGATCGAGCCGGACCTGATCCTGTACCTCGACGTGCCGATTAGCCTCGCGATTCGTCGCATGGCCGAGAGCGGTCAGACCGACGCGACGGACGACGAGACCTACCTCCAACGGGTCAAGACGAGCTTCGAGCAGATGTTCCAGCCTCCCCGGTGGATCCGGCTCGATTCTTCCCAGAACCCCGAGCACACGCTCACCCAGGCGATGAACGCCCTGCTGTCCGCGGGTCTATAAACCGACCCGGAGCCGCCGGGGGGTGGGTGGGGGGTTCTCACCCGATCCCCGGAGGGGTTCCGGGGAGCGTTGCGGTAGGACGAACCACGGGCCACCCGATTAATAGCGAACTCGGTTCGACGGGGTATGCCGCGAGCCCCCCGGAGCCGACCCCGCGTCATCGGCGATGTCTCCATCTATCCGATCGGAAAGGGAACGAGCCTCGGCGACTACGTTCGGGCCGCCTCGAAGGCTATGGCGAGCGTTCGAGGCGTCCGGCTCGTGCCGGGGGCGATGTCGACCGCCGTCGAGGCGGCGAGCCTCGATGACATCTTTCGCGCGGTGCAGAGGGCCCACGCGGCCCTCCTCCGCATGGGAGCCCAGCGCATCGCAGTCATCCTGAGGATCGACCACCGACTCGACAAACCCGAAACGATCGAATACAAGGTCGGCCGAATCCAGCCGTAAGGAGCGTTCCACTACCCCGGAGGCGGGCTTTCGGATCATGGAACTGAACGACGCGCTCTACCTTACGGACGCCTATCTCCGGCGATTCGACGCGAAGGTCGTGGAGGTCTCGCCCGAGGGGGTGCGGTTCGACCGTACAGCGTTCTACCCCACCGGGGGCGGCCAACCCGCGGACCGGGGGAAACTAACGCTCTCCGATGGCGGAACGGTCGAGGTGGTCGACGTGCGCAAGACCCCGGGGGGGATCGTGCATCAGGTCGCCGGGGCGAGGACGCTGGCGCCGGGCGATTCCGTCGCGGGCGAGATCGATTGGGATCGACGATACGCTCACATGCGCTACCATACGACGCTTCACATCCTGAGCGGCGTGGTCTATCGCCGCCTGGGCAGCGTCATCACCGGCAACCAGATCACCGCGGAACGGGCCCGGATGGATTTCTCGATCCCCGAGTTCGACCGCAGCCTCGCCGAGAACCTGATCGAAGGGGTCAACGCGGTGGCCCGTGAGCGTCGGCCCGTGACGGTCCGGTCCCTGCCCCGGGCCGAGGCGGAGAAGGACCCCACCCTCATCCGGGTCGCCCCGGAACTGATGCCCGATGTGGCGGTCGTTCGACTGATCGATATCGAAGGGTTCGATGTCCAGGCGGACGGGGGAACGCACGTCGCGAACACGGCGGAGGTGGGGACGGCCCGGCTCGAACGCATCGAGAACAAGGGCGCGCGGAACAAGCGGCTCTACCTGACGCTGGACCCCGCCCCCCCGGAGTGAGCTCCCGCTCGCCGCGATCGGCGGCGGCGGGAACTCGATTCGCGGCTATCCACCGACCTTCGGGTGACCGGTCAGCCCGAAGATACGGACGAGTCCTTCGGAGAGAAACCGGTACGCCTCCACCCCTTTCTCCGAAAGCTCCACGCGGCCGTCGTCGGCCGGTCGGACTACCACGAGGTTCAACCGGACCAGGAAGTCGAGGTATCGTTGGAACACCGAGTAGTTGAGGCCGGCCTTCTGTTGGAGCTGGGTCCGCAGCAGGGGGCCCGGCGTGAGGGCTTCCAGCAATCGGCCGATGACGAAGAGGTCGGGTCGCTCCATCATGTCGGCAGGCCCCCTCCGGCGAACCGCCAGAGAAACTCGGCCTCGAGTTTCGACAGCTCGCCGACCCGTCGGTTGAGGAGTTCTTGATATTGCGCGATCCAGCCTTTCGCGTATCGGTACAGCGGATAGAGCAGGACGATACTCGCGAGTCCGACGAGCGGGAACAAGAGGACGGCCACCGGCCCGATGCCCGGCGCCAGGACGGATTCCAGCGCGGCCAGCCCGATCCACACGAAGGAGAACCATCCGAGGACGATCGGGACGAACGACCACTCCACCTCGCTCTTCGCGTGCGTAATCCGTTGCTGGCAGCGCTGGACGGTTCCCGTCCAGCCCGCGGCGTATCCGCCGAACTCCTTGGGGTCATTACCGATGGGACCGTTCGTCCTCTTCGAGGTTTCCCGGCGACCGAGGAACAGTTCGCGGAAGGCGAAGGCCAGCATCGCGACCGGCGGCACGCTCAGCACGGGGAAGTCCCACCAAGGGAACGTGGTGGTCGTCGAAGTGCCGCCACCGGTCAAGGTGGTCACGGTCACGACCGGGAAAAGGATGCCAATGATGGCCCAGAGAAACACGCCGAGGTAGGTGGCGAACAGGAACCCCCAGGAAAGCCACGAGAACCGACGGCTCCGTCGTGCCATGGACCCGACGCGACCGTCGAGGCTCGCGAGATGCTGATTGAGGTCCGAGAAGGCGGGTTGGTCGACCGGTCCCGTATCCTCCCCCACACGTTCCGTACGGGTCGGGAGGGCCTTACCCCTTCCTCCTCGTCGGTCCATTCGGGCTCCCCCCTCCAACGGGGGGCGCTAGCATCGTCGGCCACCGACCGGCGGACCCATGGCGCCGGCGCCCTGGGGAGATTACCCGAGCGCGTCCCGGTCCGACCTCAAGTCGATCCCGTGCTCCACGACGGAACGCAGATTCGTGAGGTAGTACGCCCAGCCGGATTGTATCGCGCCGTACAGGGCGATCCACCTCTTTCCGGACTTGAACCCTCGATGCGTAACCTTGAGCTGCGTGCCTCGGCCGCGTTTCGCGAAAGTGAATCGTGCCTCCGTCTCGAAGACCCTGCCCCCCTCGAAACGGTCGACCCAGGTCACCACGAGCTCCTTCCCCGGCTCCGCCCTTTTCACCTTGCCTCGCATCGTGTAGCCGGTCGACCAAGTGAGTCGGTAGGCACCGCCTTTCTTCGCGGCGACCTTCGCCTGGTCGGCGAACCAGCGGGTGAGCTCGCTCGGCTCGGTGAACGCGGCATAGACACGCTCCGGGGCGACGGCGTAGTAGAACGTCTGCTCGATCGTCGGGGTCTTCACCATGCCTTCCCGAGGACCCGGGTCGCCTTTAAGCACGGCGGGAGGCAACCGAAGCCCCTTCGAAAAGTTCGAAGATGCACGGCCCTGCCCGGCGATGCTTCAGGGCCAGATTAGCCGAGGGCCTCGAGGATCTCGCCCGTCGTCCGTACGCGGCCGATCCGCTTGAGGACGAAGTTGACGGTGGCTTGGTGCATTTCCACGGAACCGGAACTCATCGCGTCCTCCGCGAACACCTGCTGGAAACCGTACTCGTAGGCGAATCGGGCGGTGCTCTCGACGCCGTAGTTCGTGGAGACCCCGCAGAGAACGATGGTCGTCATGCCCCTCCGCCGGAGCTGCAGCTCGAGCTCCGTGCCGTAGAACGCTCCCCATTGCTTCTTCGTGATCGGAAGGTCGCCCTCGCGGGGAGTAAGTTCGGGCACGAACTCCGAAGCGTCGGGCGAGGGCGGGCCGCTCGGGCGCCAGCCCGGGTCGTCCGCAACGACGTTCAGCCGTTCATGGGGGCCTGCGACAACGTGGACCAGAAAGACCGGCATACCGTGCCGGCGGAAGGCATCGGCGAGTCGCGCCGCGTTGCGCACGACCTCTTCGCTCGAGTGCGGCGCGAGCGTCCTACCGGCCGCGACGATGCCTTTCTGCAGGTCGATGACGACGAGCGCGGTCTTCGCCCGGTCCAGCTCGAGCGACATGATCCCAGTGAGTGGATGAACTCCGGAGGGGTCGGTTCAATCCTCGGCGGCGGCGATGTTCCCGTTCACCGAGACCCGGCCGTGGTCGAGGCGGACCGTCCCGGTCGACTCGGACCAGGCGAGAGAGTTGACGTACAGGCGGTCGACGCCGTCGACGATCACCCGTTTCCCTCCCGTGACCACCACGAGCTTGCGGGTGTCCCGGTCGAGCGCGACCTCCGTGACGTCCGGATAATCGTACTTCACAACGGTCCAGAACCCACGCCCGACTCTTTACCCTGTCGCGCGGGAGAGCTCCGACCGGGGGCCGATGGGAGCTCGCGTCCCCGGTCGGGGGCGGCGAGCTCTCCACGCACCCATCCGCCGTCCCCCATTCCGATGGCCGAGCTAGATGTTCGCTGAGCGCCTTCGAAGAGCGCCCGCGGGATTAATCGTCGTACCCAAGGACCGGGGCGTCCACATCCTGCTGCCAGAGCAGCGCGTTCAGCTCACCCTTGTGCTGGAGTTCCTCTTCAATCATGTGCACCAGCATGGTGCGTACCGTGAGCTGTTCGCGGCGGCGGTTGGGCAGGGTGACCTTGCGCTCGAGGTCCTTCGGGCCGAGGTCCCTCAAGAAGTCGTCGAGCATCCGGTCGACCTTTCGGGTCTCGCGTCGGGCCTCGGCGAGAGTGTATCGCGTGCCGAGAGGGTACTCGTCGAACTCGGTCTTCCCATAGACCTTGATGAACCACCACCGGTAGGCGTCGAGAATGTGCATGTAGATGTCGACGAGCGACGGGAACGACGCCCCCCGGTCGCGGTACCGTTCCTTGGGGGAGAGCTGCCAGATCTTGCGAAGGTATCCCTGGCGTCCTTTCGAGTTGTAACGGTAGAGGTCGCGGATCAGCTCGAGTTCGGTGGTCATCGGCGCCCCCAGTCGACGCGGGGAGAAAACCCCTTGCGACACCGTTCCGCTCGTACCTACCGTTCAGGCGGACGACTTGCGTCGCCGTCGGGCGAACCAAACGGCTCCGGCGACCGCTCCCGCCACGAGGATCGCCCCGACGACGACCCACGGCCAAACGTCCGGAGATGCGACCGGCATCGGTGGCGGGCTGGTCCCGTACACTTCGAGGTCGGTGGAGGCGTTCGCGCTCTCTTTGGCCGAGTCGTTGACGTAGACCGTCACGTCGAATAGGCCGCGGCTCGACGGAGTGCACCGCAGGGAGCTCGTGTTCGACGAGGCGCAGCCCGCCGGCAGGCCCGTGTAGGTGTACCGGAGGGGGCCGACCCCACCGATGGAGGACGCGTTGAGGAACGTGAGTTCCCCGACGCGCACTGCCGAGGGGTCGGCCGAGAACGAGAAGACCCACGGACCTACCGTGGCATCGAAGACACTCCCCGAGTCCTGACCGAAACCGCTGTCGCACGTTCCCGAGGAATTCTCCGCCGGTAGACTGCATCGGTCGGTCACATTCGCCCGCCAGACGGTCCCGTTGACGGGATTGTCGGGGTTCCCCTGGCTCCACGCCTCGAAATGCCAGGGTCCGGCGTAGGTGTTGTCCTCGAAGTGGTTGTTCTGGTCGAACGTAATGTTGATCGGGACGGCAGGGCCGCTGTACGGCGGCTCGCCGTAGTTGCTGAAGAGGCCGTTGTCTCCACAGTAGTTGGCGACCGTGCAGGTCGGCCCGACCTCGTACGGGTCGAACGCGAACAGGTTGTGCGCCACGGTCACGTTCTGGGCTCTCCAGCGGCAGTTATCGTAGTAGTTGACGGGCGAGCGTTCCCCTAGATGGGCCGCGCAGTTCGTCAGGTTGAACACGGCCGGGTCGACGAGGGTGCAGACCTGGTCGCTACCGTCCGAACAGTAGCGATTTGCGTTCTCCCAGACGACGACGCCGCCCCAGTTGTCGCTGAAGGCGTTGTCGGCCACGAGGAACGAGGTGGCGTGGAACGGGTTCGCGACCCGCTCGTCGAACCCCGATTCCGAGATGTACAAGGCGGAATCCGGGAAACCGGCGACCGTCGGGCCAGCGCTGATCGCGTTGCGGATGAACGTGTTGTTCTCGATCAGGCCGTTGTAGCTGATCTCGTAGATGACGCCCTCCGCGTAGTTGTCGACGATGTAGTTGTGGGCGATCAGGAACCCGGTGTTGTCCGTGTCGACCCAGATGCCGACGTTGCCGTTGTCGTGGACGTAGTTGTCGGTCACCCGTACGTCGCTCGAGATCCAGAACTTCCCACCGCCCGAGCAGCCGCAGGAGATCGGGCTTCCCGGTTGATCGTATCCACCGTAGGCATCGTTGAACGCGATCTCGTTGTCGGAGAGCGTGATGTTGGCGGAACCTCCGAAGGAACTGAAACCGTACTCGCCGTTGTGCGCGAGACAATTGTACTCGACCGTGTTGTGGGAGCCGAGCATCACCCCCGCACCCCCCGGGTTCGAACCGTTGAACTCGTTCGGCCCGATCGTGTTGTGTTCGACGACCCAACCCGACTGGCCCGCCTGATTGACGACCCCCTCGCCCTCTCCGGAGGTGAAGTTCACGATCGTCAGGTATTCGATGGTGACGTTGGGCGAACCCGAATTGGGGTTGTCCGTAAAGGCGAACTGGTTCACCGACTGCCCGTTCACGACCGCACCCGGACCTCCGACGAACGTGTCGCCCGCATCCGGTTGGAACTGGGAAAACGGACCCGTGCCGAGCGTGTGGGCTCCCGGGGCTAACCAATAGGTGGTGTCCGGCGCGAGCTCGTAGCTCGCGGACATGTTACCGTTGTTCCCTGCGGGCAACGTGACCGCGCCCGGCGGAGGTGTATCCGGTCCCGTGAGCAGAGAGGAGTTCCCACAGATCTGGACGGGAGGGGACGACGGGGCGCTGCCCGTGGGCGGCAACGATGACGCGCCAACGACCGCGGGTGCCTCCGAAGGGGACGGGACGGTGTTCTCGGGGCCGTAGCCCAGCGTACTCCCTCCCATCGACGCGATGGGCAACAAGATTCCGACGCCGGCTGCCACTAGGAGTGGAACGGTCCATGGTCGAGCCGAACGGCTCGCACGCCGCAAGGTCATGGTCCACCGGAATGTATGCCCCGGAAAGGTTCTTGAGGCCTCGCTCGCCGGCGGAATCCGGTGAGGTAGTCGCGACGCGGGGGCTACGGTCGATTCTCAGAGCCAGGGGCGCGGGAGGTCCTACCGGGACTTCGGACCCACGCGGGCGGCGAGCAGGGCCTCGTACACATTCCGGGCCGCGCCGTCGAACACCACGAACCGGACGCGGCGGATGTCCGGAAGACCTCTCACCTCCTCGAGAACGGTGCGGACGGCGACTTGCGCCGCCGCCTCCATGGGATAGCCAAACACTCCGGCCGAGATCGCTGGAAACGCAATCGACCGGATTCCTCGCGAGCCGGCCTGCCGCAATGCGTTCCGGTAGCAGTTGGCCAGCAGGACGTCGGACGGGACGTCGACTCCGTACACCGGGCCCAGGCAATGGATTACATACCGGTTGGGTAGCCCGTGACCTCCCGTGATGACCGCCTCGCCCGGCCGGAGGGGGGCGAGCGGACGGCACTCTTCGTAAAGGCCCGGCCCGGCGGCCCGATGGATTGCCCCGGCGACGCCACCGCCCGGTCGGAGCTCAGCGTTGGCCGCGTTGACCACCGCTTCGATGTCGCGCTGGTCCGTGATGTCACCTTGAACGCACTCGATCACGGCGGGGCCGACCCGCAGCTCGGTCACGTTCTCGCTCCTCCCAAAGGCCAAACCCGAGCTCGGAGAAGACGGCAGCGGCGACCGGGCCGGTGTTGGTTAGTTTCCCTCGGTCGCGCTCGCGCTCGGCACGCGGTATCGGGGACGCTCCCCGACGACGAGGTAACTCGTGCCCCGGGAGAGCACCCGAGGATTTCGAAGACCGGTTTCGTGGAGCATGGTGACCATGTGAGATGCGGGGAAGCCAGTGCGTAGAGCATCGTGAAAGGCCGACCGGATGAACGCCGGCGCGGTCAACCGAATCCAGAGGGTCAACAGCCACCGTCGGAGGGCCGGGGCGCTGCGATCGAAGTCGACAACATAGAGCCGGCCACCGGGTTTGAGGATACGAGCCATCTCCCGCAGCGCCCGCTCCGGGTCCGACGAGAGGCGAATGAAATGCTTACAGAGGACCACGTCCGCGAAACTGTCCGGGAACTCGAGTCGCTCGGCCTCTCCGTGGCGGGCGACCACCTCGAGAGAGTACTTTCGACCATTCTCGGCCGCCAGCTGGAGCATCGTGGGAGAACCGTCGACGACCCAGAGTCGCGGATGGTCGAGGTGACGGCCGACCTCGAGCGCGAGGAATCCCGGACCCCCCGCGACATCCACCACCGTCGTTCCCGGCGGGGTGGGTTGTAGGTCCGCGAGGATCTTCGTCGCCCAGTGACGATAATCGTACTTGATGTTCTTCTCCATGTACCGAGCGTACGCCCGTGACGTATCGTCCGACCAGTCCAGCTCGGTCACCGATCGACCCTCACCGATACGGAGTCGAAAGAGCGTGCCCTCATCAACGCGTCTCTCCCGCAACCTGACCGCGGCAGCGTCGATTTCACCGGGCGGGCGTCCGGCGCCCATCGTGCGTCGACCCGAAGAGGATCAACCGGGTTCGTGGACCAATCCGTACGGTGGGAGGACCAGCATCAACACGCCGGCGATGGTTCCGAGAACGGAACCGACCCAGAAGCCGCCGCCGAACCATAGGTCGCAGGCGGACACCAAAACGATGAGCGTTCCGAAGTACGCTCGATAGTTTCCGTAGCTGCGGTAGAAGGCGGGGAGGAAGATCATGCTGAGTCCCGCAACCGCCGAAAGGGCACCGGCGGAGGGCAGGTCGATCGAGCCGAAGGGGAGCGTCAGCGTGTGGGTGAGGAGGTAAAACCCCTCCGTGAGAAAAAGCACCGCCGCGACCCAGGCGAGCATGCAGGCCTCGCCTCGGCCTCGCCACTCGTTTACGGCTGCGGACACATCCCCTCCCTCGTACAATCTCCCGAATCGAGCTTACCGCCCTCGAGGGAAGCTAAGTCTTGCATTTACGTCACTCCACCCGACCCGAGAGGTCGGAGCGAATCGCAGGGCTCCCGGGACGAGGAGCCGACAGCGCGTAGAGCGAGGGCCCGCATACTATGGAAGAACGTGGCGTCGACCAGCCTCCCCCGAGGCGCTGAGCGACCCCTTGTTGGTGAGGGTCCGTTCGTAGGCCGTGGGGGCGGCGGCCCGAGCAGCGAGGCTCGTGTGCGGGGAACCCTGATTAGTCACGCTCCTTGCTTTCCGGCATGAATGTGCGTCGGCTCGGGAACTCCGGCATCCTCGTTAGCGAGATTTGCTTGGGGACCATGACCTTCGGATGGCAGACGGACGAAGCTACCAGCCATCGAATTCTCGACCTCTACGTCGAGCAAGGCGGGAACTTTCTCGACACGGCGAATGTGTATTCGGACGGAAAGTCCGAGGCGATGATCGGTAGCTGGTTGAAGAGTCGCAACCGCTCCGAGATCGTGCTCGCCACGAAGGCACGGTTCCGAACCGGGACCGGAGTCAACGACGTCGGTCTCTCGAGGAAGAACCTGTATCATGCCGTCCACGAGAGCCTGAAACGTCTGGAGACCGACTATATCGACCTCCTCCAGGTGCATGCCTGGGACCCGCTCACGCCTCTCGAAGAGACCTTCGGGACCCTCGACCAGATGGTCCGGCAGGGGATGATTCGGTATGTCGGGATTAGCAACTATCGGGGATGGCAGTTCGAGAAGGCGCTCCAGCTGAGTCGCCATCGAGGATGGAGCGAACCGGTGAGCCTTCAGTCCCAGTACAGTCTTTTCGCTCGGGCGACGGAATTCGAGCTGCTTCCGATGTGCGGCGCGGAGAACGTCGCCATGCTTCCATGGAGTCCGCTCGCTGGTGGATTCCTATCGGGAAAGTACCGGGACGGCGTTCGCAATCCCCCTCCCAGGACTCGGATCGCCGACTCGGAGAACAAGGAGTTCTACGTTCAACGATTCGAGAACGAGCGAGCGGTGCGCATCGTGAGCGCGGTCGAGGCCGCCGCCCGCGAGTCCGGCCATACGATGTCCCAGGTGGCGCTCAACTGGCTCTTGTCCCATCCGACCGTCACCGCGCCGATCATCGGTGCGAGAAGCCCGGAGCAACTCTCCGAGAACCTCGGGTCCACCGGGTGGTCCCTGACGTCCGATCAGCTCGCCGCCCTGAATCTGGCCAGTACGCTGGACGTCACGTACCCGTACGATCGGCGAGCCGAGGAGCAGCAGAGCGCGGACCGTCGGCTGGACACGAGCAGCTGAACGGCCGATAGCCGCTGGCGTTCGCAGCGCGAGTCGAGGAGTCCTCACTTACCCGGGAGGAGACCCAGTCCCGTGAGCATCTGACGAGCCGCGTCTTCCACTTTCGGAACCGGCCCAAAAAGCTCGGCCTGGCGGCGGGTGTCGGCCACGTACTTTCCCGTCTGGAAATATCGGAACATGGCCATCATGTCGTCGTCGCGAGCCCCTCGACCCCCCTGCATGGGGGCAACTCGCACGGGTCGGCCCAGTATGTCGCCGAGCAGCGTCGCGTATTCCGGGCCCGATAGGGGTCGATCCGACCCCAGGTCGATCTTCTGTCCGAGGGCTCTGGGTTCGTCGACCGCCAGGGCGATCGCCCGAGCCACCTCGCGGGGCGCGATGTAGGTGATGCGGATTCCCTCGGGAGTCATGGCCAAGACCTGGCCCTGTTCGAGGCCTTGACGGATCATCTGGCCGTACCCGCCTTCGGGGGCGTACAGAAAGGCTCCCGGTCGAAGCGAGACGAACGGAACTCCCTGTCGAACGAGGTAATCCTCCGTTTCCTTCTTCGCCCAAAAGTGGGGCACGTCAGGGGCCTGGTCGCACGTGAGGATGCTGAGGAGAACGAACCGAGGAACCTTCGCGTGCTTTGCCGCGTCCACGAGGTTTCGGTTCCCGTCCCGATCGGTCCGAATCGAATCTCCCTCCTTCCGGCGGGAGTACCCGATCGCCGAAGTGACGATGGCGGAGACGTCGGCCGCAGCACCCCGCAAGGACGCCGGGTCGAGCAGATCCCCTCGAACGACTTCGACCCCGTTGGGGAGCCTGGATGCGTCGCTGCCGGGGCGCACCAGCGCGCGCACTTTCTTTCCTCGGGAGAGAAGTTCCTGGAGGACAAGGCCTCCGAGATAGCCGGTCGCGCCCACCTGGAGAATCGGTTGATCGTTCAGGCTCGGGGAAGGAGACGGCATGGTCCGTCCAGCGTCCGGTCCCATATATTGACAGGAGTGGCCATTTCTCGCTCACCAGCATGCGATTTCGCGGCGAGCGATTTGGCTGGAGCGCTGCTAGCGTGGGTCTAGCGCCGCCGCTTCGCCATGCGGGAAGCCCGACGGCTTGCGGAGGTCCTAGGTCGAGGGCGAACGTTGTAAAGAGCTGACTTCGGAGGCGGCCAACGGCCGTGAAGGACGCGTCGCTGGATCCAGAAGGTCGTGGGTGGCTCCACGTCCATCTGCCAAAGCATCGCTTCCACCTCGCCCAGATGGAGCAGGTGTTCCGTGAGGCATTGCGCGAGGGCGGAGTCCCGGGACAGGCGTATGGGGTACTTTCTCGCGGCCACCCAGACCGCGGGTTTTTCGAGCTCCTCGGGACGGTTCCATTTCTTGAACCGTTGATCTCCCATCGCCCGTACCTCTCGGAGGCGACGTCGGACCGCCGAGATGCTCCGGAAGCGGTCCTTGGGGATTTTCATCACCTCCGTCATCCACGCGGTCGGTCGTCCCTCGCAGAATTCGGTGACGTGCTGTTCCTCCACGTAGGCTAGATGAAGGAAGATGTCGCGGAAGGAGAGCATGCTCACCCCGCGGTCCTTGGTGAATTCCTTCCATCCTAGCTTGGCCGAGCACTCGAAGAAGTCCTCCCGGAGCTCGTGGACGAAATCCATCAGGTCGATCGTGGTGACCATGGATGCGAGCCGCCTCCCTTTCGTCGGATACCCCTTCAGTCGGGACCCGGTCGGGTGAACCACCACTCATTGCCCCAGGCATCCCGCACGCCGCCTCGTCGACCGTCGGGTGCGTCCTGCGGCTTTCGAATGCTGGTGGCGCCCGCCTTGAGCGCCCGTTGGTAGGCCGCGTCGGAGTCGGTCACGTAGAGATGGATCATGGCGGGGAAAGGGCGGCGGCCGGTGGGAGCCTCCGCAATCATCACCACCGAGTCCGCGATGCGGAACTCAAGGTGGTTCACCTTCCCGTCCTTGGTCAGTTCCTGGAACCCTGCCTTTCCGCCAATCCCTTCTTCGATAAACCGCCCGAGTCCGGCGGCATTGCGGGCGAGCAAGTATGGAGCGAGTTTGGGGCTTTTCGCAAGTTCCATGGCGACGTGACACGGACGGTCCCCAAGAGCGTTCCGGGAAGGTCGTGGAACAGTGAGTGAAAGGGGTAGTTCACCCTCGACGGCCCATGGAGGCGCTGCCCGGACTCGACGGAAGGGTCCCTCGCCTATTGTAGAGCGGCGCGCAACCGCGCGACCAGTTCGTCCGCCGTCAAGGAGTGGTTGTGGCGCTCGTTCAGCTGGACCAGCAACCGGATCACTTGGTCGATGGCCGCCGAGGTCTCCCCCGTGCTCCCCACGAGATAACGCGTCTTGGGGGTTTGCGAGAAGAGTGCGTCCACGACGGCTTCCGCCACCGGACGGGAGTCCGGATACCGGGACCGGTCCAACTCTCCGGGAACGGAGAATGTCTCGGAGAAGAACTTCTGTGTGGCCTCCCGCATGGGCGAGCTGACGGACGCAGCGGCCGTGTGGCCTTTCTTCCGCTCGAAGAAGCTCGAGACAATGTTGCTTCGGAACCCTCCGGGTTCCACGACGCTGACCCCGATTCCGAGCGGGGCGAACTCCTCCCGAAGCACGTCGGTGTACGCCTCCACCGCGTACTTGCTCATGCAGTACGAGCCTTCGAAGATGTCGGGATACACGCCGTTGATGGAACCAATGTTCACGATGCGCCCATGCGCCTGACGAAGCAGCGGAAAGCAGGCCCGGACCATCCGATGCATGCCGTAGACGTTGACGTCCAACAGCCGGCTGAGGTCCTCGATCGACGTATCCAGCAACGGGGCGAGGTCGACGGTCCCCGCGTTGTTGACCAGTCCGTAGAGTCCCCGACCGGCCTCGCGCACCATCCGAGCGGAAGCTCGAACACTGTCATCGTGGGTTACGTCCAGCAGGATCGGGGTGACGTTCGGTAGCGCGGCGAGAGGAGCTTGGTCCGCTTCCTTGCGTACGGCGGCAAAGACCGCGTGGCCCTGCTCGGAGAGGGTCTCCACGATTCTGCGCCCGATTCCGGAGCTCGTGCCGGTCACCAGGACGGGTCCGGGACCTTCGGTCATGTGCCCGGTTGGACCGGAATCGCTGACGGCTCTTTAGTAGTTCTGCGTAGCCGCGAGGGGACCAGCCGATGGGGGTTGGCCAGCAGGGCCGCACGCACCCGGCCCGTAACCCTCCACCCATGCACCGGGTCTCGCCTCTCCACGAGTTTCCGAGTTGGGCGTGACAGATCTAACTTCGGACGCGATGACCGGAGCCTTCTTTGGACCGAGTGAGCTGGGCCGTCGATCAGCCCGGAGGCGATGGGAGAGAATGAGGAGGTCGAAGCACCCCGCTCGGGCAGATTTCTCCGACACTACGCTTCGGAAAATCAACTGGTCCCATGATCTGGACACGGTTCGGCGGCTTTTCCGGGAGTACCGCGATTGGCTCGCGGATCACTCTCCCGCGGCGACCGGGTCCGACTCGCCCGTGCCGATTGGACTCGTCCAGTTCGACCGCGTTATCTCCGAGCTACCCGGAGTCTACGGTCCGCCGCGTGGGGATGTTCTCCTCGCGTTCCATCACGCCGAGCTCGTCGCCTGCGGTGCACTACGGGAGTGGGAACCGAAGGTCGGCGAAATCAAGCGAATCTACGTGCGGGCGGATCACCGAGGGCCGGGATTCGGCCCGGTGCTCACGGCCGCGCTGCTGGAGCGAGCGCGTGAGCTCGGATTCGAGCGAGTCCGGGTGGATACGCTCCCGTCGATGACCGCCGCGATACAGTTCTACCAAAAGATGGGGTTCAAGCCCATCCCACCCTACTGGCCCCACCCCGTGCAGGGTGCGCTTTTTTTCGAGTGGAGTGCCACCCGAGACACCGCCGGGGGCTCGGGGTAGAGAGTCGCGCGACCGTTCGGGATGTACGCAGTCTTGCGACCGCTGGCCCTCCCAGCTACTCGGAGGGCATCAGGAGCAGTTCGTTGCCATCAGGGTCGCGAATCGTGGCGTCCCAGCCCCAAGGGCGCTGGGTGGGACCATCCACAAATTCGACGCCCCGGGCCTTGAGTTCCTCGCAGTTCGCATGGAAGTCCCCGTCGAGCAGTAGCAAGATTCCGCTATTGCCCGGTTCGAGGGGTACTCGGGGCTCGAGGTCCGAGCCCTGACACAGGTGGATCGCCCCGCCCTTTCGGGCATGCCCCACCGTAACCCAATGGTCGCCCGAGATTGCGATGGGCAGCCCGAGAACCTCGGTATACCAACGCAGAGAGTTCTTGCGGTCCTTGACCACCACGGCAGTGCTCGCGACCCAGGGGGCGGCTTGGCTTTTGGATGACTTGGCCGGCTTGGACTTCGACTTCGAGGCCATGGGCACGGCACATCAAGACGGGAGATAAACTCCTGAAGGAGGTCATGAAACACTCGGCGGGTAGCACGGGTGCGTTGCACAAGGGACTTTGTGGCACACCGACTCGAAGAGCTGGGGGAAGGCCCACCCACAAAACGCCGTCAGCTGAGGTGCCAGCGACCCAGCTCGTTTCGGTTCGGGCCGAGGTGTCGTGTCAGCCAAGACTAGCCCCGTGCTCGTCTTCGCCGGCCGGCGAAGCGAGCTACGTGCCTCGTGAACGGAAACCCTTGCGAGTCCGATGTGGGACGGGGACCGACGGTTAATCTTCCGGGCCAGGCGCCGCTTGGCGCAGGCGTCGCACGGTCTCCCGAAGGAGCGCCTTTAAAACGGTCGGGTCCCCCGCGGCCGCGGTCCCCCAAAACTCCCACGAGGAGAGGACCAAGCAACGGGTCGGGCTGACGGCCTTGACGGTCGCGGTCCTGGGCTCTTCGTCCAGGAGTGCCATTTCCCCGAAAAATTGCCCCGGGCCGAGGGTCGCAACGGTTCTCCCACCTTTTTCGACGTTGACCTGGCCTTCGGCGATCAGGTAGAAGCCGATTCCCTTTTGGCCCTCCGCGATGAGGACGTCACCGGCTTTGTATCGCTGATCGGCGGCGGTCGCGGCGAGGGTCTTCAGGTATTTCTTCTCGAGACTTGCGAACAGCGGTACTGTTTTCAGCAAGTCCATGGCGGCCGGTTGATCCTTCGGGTCGCTCATCCGTCTTCGCCCGACCCCGACGAGGTGAGCCGATAGATGAGCCTGTTGGTGTGGTCTCTATAGTGAACCTCCCAATCTCTCGAACGATCGTAAGGACCGCATTCCGGGAATCCGTACCGGAGATTTTCGCCCAGCAACCGGCGCAGAGGTCTAGGGAAAGCGCCTTAACTCCGGCCGGCCGCGGGTTTAATGGACCGAATGCATCCCAGCTCCGTGGCTCCGGGTCGCCGCCTCGCCGCGGTGATGTTCACGGATACGGTTGGCTTCACGGCGTCCACGCAGGCCAATGAGGGGCGCACCCTCGAGCTGCTCCGTCAGCAGGCCGAATTACTCCGCCCGCTCCTCGCCCTTCACCAGGGTCGCGAAATCAAGTCCACGGGCGACGGCTTCCTGGTCGAGTTCGACAGCGCGCTCAAGGCCGTCCAGTGTGCCATGAACATCCAGCGCCGCATCTACGAGCGGAATTCCGAGGGCGGTCAGACGCCGATTCGCATCCGAATCGGGGTCCATCTCGGGGACGTGGTCCAGAACGGGGCCGACATCCTCGGGGACGCGGTGAACATCGCCGCCCGCATCGAGCCGCTCGCCGAACCCGGTGGGGTATGCGTTTCCAGTGCCGTCTACGACCAGGTCCGGACAAAGATTCCCGACAAGTTCGAGAAGCTTCCGCCGAAAGCGATGAAGGGAATTCAAATCCCGATGGAGGTCTATCGGGTGGTGTTCCCCTGGATGAACAATGGCGGCGGGCCGGCGGCCGATGATGCACGCGTAGCGGACAAGACCCGTCTCGCGGTCCTTCCCTTCGCGAACATCAGCCCCGACCCTTCCGACGAGTATTTCGCCGATGGGCTCACGGAAGAACTGATCGCGAACCTCTCGCTCGTGCCGGGCCTCAAGGTGATCGCCCGAACTTCGGTCATCGGCTACAAGAAGACCGAGAAAACGGTCGCCACGATCGGAAAGGAGCTCGGCGTGGGGACCGTGGTCGAAGGGAGTGTCCGCCGGTCGGCGAACCGAATCCGCGTGACGGTCCAGGTCATCGACGTGGCGACCGAGGAGCACCTTTGGACCGCGAAGTACGACGATGACCTCGACGACATCTTCGCGGTGCAGAGCGACATCGCGACCAAGGTGGCGACGGCTCTTCCCGGGGGACTACAGAAGGAGAGGGTCGCGGTCCCCGAGCTCGAAAAGCCCACGGAAACGGAGGCGTACCTCCTGTATCTTCAGGGACAATCGTTGATGTGGAAGACCGACCAAGACTCGTTGCGGCGTTCCCTGGAGTTCTTCCAGAAGGCGATCAAGACCGACCCCACGTTCGCGCGAGCGTACGCGGGCATGTCGCAAGCGTACATCGGGCTGGGGACGGAAGACTTCATGCCCTGGGTGGATGCCTGCGAACTCGGTCGAGCGGCGGCGGAAAAGGCGATGGCCATCGACCCGAACCTCGCCGAGGCGCACGGCTTGCGAGCCGAGATCGCGTTCATGGCCGACGAGAACGCCGACATCTTGGACCGCGAGGTACGGAGAGCGTTGGAGTTGAACCCGAACTCAGCCCAGGCTCACATGATCTTGGGAGCGCTCGCGGGATCCCTCGGCATCGTGGAGGCGTACCTCGATCAAACCGAGCAAGCGTTCCGGCTGGACCCTCTCTTCCCCACCACGATCCGATCGCTGGGGAACGCCTACTTCTTCTCGGGCCGGTTCGATGACGCTCTGGCCCATTGGAAGAAGACCACGGAGCGGTCCCCCATCGACTCGTACCGAGGGCTCGCCGATTATTACATGCTCAAGGGCGACTTCGAGCAGGCGGAAAGCATGGTGAGTGAATTGGAGCGCATCGCTCCATCGAGCGACTTCGCCCTCCTCTGCCGGGGTTTCCTCGCGGCGTTGCGAGGAGATCGAGCGACGGCGATGAAGGCGATCCAGAAGCTCAAGGAGACCTCGAAGGAGGGATACGCGCGTCAGTCGTCGGTGGGATTCATCTACTACGCTCTCGGTGACCTCGACCGGTTTTTCGAAGTGATGTTCGTGACCGCCAAGGCGCATACCATGCAGGCCGCTCGCATCCGCATGTCTCCGCTCCTCGCCGGCGCGAGGAAGGACCCAAGATTCGTCCAGCTGCTCTCTACGTACGGCCGACCCGTTCAGGCGCCGCAGTAGACCGGGGGATGCCGCACCCCGTCCCGTTTCTCCCGGGTGAGCTCGGCCGAGGGTAATGTCATGCCGGAAATGACCAAGACCGAGAAGTTCTTTGTCAATCGCCGAGGACTGAAATCCCTCTCCCGGTTATTGGATAAGCTCGAGCGCTCGGGTCAGATCTCTCTCACCTCATCGTCGAGCGTCCTTGAGCTCGGGGGCGGCAATGGGAAACTCTCTCTGTTGGTGAACGAGCGGTATCACCCCGCCCGGATTCACCTTACCGACTACGACCGGGACCAGCTCGCGGTCGCCCAAGCGACGCTCGCGCGGCAGTATGGTTCCATCCCTCCCTCCATACGGCTCGAACGGGGCGATGCCACCCGGCTCCAGTATGCGGACGAGGCGTTCGACTTCGTCATCGCGCACCTGATGCTGCATCATCTCGGCGGTGTCCCGGAACTCCTCCGAGGGCTCGATGAGGTGAACCGAGTGCTGCGCCCCGGCGGGCGCTTCTTCTACGTCGAGATGTTTCACAAGCAGGAGATACGGGAACACCTCGCGCAGATCGGGTTGGCGATCACGTTCCACGAGAGGAAGCGGAGGTGGTTGAACACGATGGATATCGTGGTCGCCGTGAAGCCCATGGGGCCGACGGCGGCTTCGGCGACCCGCATCCCGTTGGGCGCTCCGGGAGTCTGAACCGGAAGGCGTTCCCCGGGAAAGAGTCCCAAGGCGAACACGCCGCGCTGCCCTGGTCCGATCACAGGTTCAACCGGGGTTGCAACCCGTGTTGAGGAGGCGTCTTGACCCTCGTGGGAATCAGGAGTGCGCGAAAGCGCGATGTCCGAGCGTCCCTGGGCCACTGCCGGAATGGAAGTCCTTGGCTCGGCCGACTTCGACGGAGAACGCATTCGTAGGCCCGGTCGATACGTGGTGACGTTCGGGGCCGAGTGGTGCCCCTGGACGCGACGTTTCGTGCCGAAGTTTCTAGCGCGGACCAAGGGGATGCATGCCACGCCGGCGATCGCCGACATCACCGAGATGACAAATCCGCTGTGGGACACGTTTCGAATCAAGATCACTCCGACCATCGTCTGCTTCATCGACGGTTCGGCGGTTTATCGAGCGAACGGACACCGATTGATCGGGATTCGCGAACGAGAATTACAATCGGTGGTTGAATTCATGGAAAAGGCGGCGCCACCATCGAAGGTCGACCGGATGTAAGGGGTGGTCCACCTCACCCCACGCATCATCGGACCGGCTCTCGGCCCGCCCGAGCGAAAGGTAAGATGGCGCCAACTATGTAGGCGGAATCGTCTCTAGCCGGCGTTCTGTTGGTCCACGCATCCGATCGAGGTGGGGTTGATGAAAGCCATGAGACTCGTCGCCGAAGGTCGCGGTCTCCAGGCGATGTCGGTGGACCTCCCGTCGGTCTCACCGGGCTCGGCTCTCGTCGAAGTGAAAGCGGTGGGGGTGTGCCACTCCGACCTCCATCTGATCTCCGGGGGGTATGACCTGGGAGAAGGGCGCAAGCTCTCGACCACGGGTGGTGGTGCTCTCCTTCCGTTGACTCCCGGCCACGAGATCGCGGGGACGATCGCAGCGTTGGGACCCGGCTCGGAAGGTTCTCATCTCAAGGAAGGGGACGCGGTCGTGGTCTACCCCTGGATCGGATGTGGACAATGCCGGAAGTGCCTCGCGGGCCGGGAAAACCAGTGCGAAGGCGCTCAGCGGTTCCTCGGCTTCATGCGGGATGGAGGCTACGCCGAGTTCGTTTCCGTGCCCGCGGTTCGGTACCTCGTCCGGACCGGGGGGCTCGCGCCTTCGCAGGCCGCACCCCTCGCCTGCGCGGGGATCACGGCCCTAAGCTCGATCCGCCGGTGCCAGCTTCGAGCGGGCGAGCTTCTCCTCATCATCGGAGCGGGTGGCGTAGGAAGCACGGCCATTCAGATCGCGAAGCGGACAACGCAAGCCCGCGTGGCCGTAGTGGACGTGGACGACGCGAAGCTGGAACAGGCCTCGAGGCTCGGCGCCGACGACGTGTTCAACGGCGCGAAGGTCGATGCGAAAGAGCTCGTTGCCCAGCTGAAACGGTCGAACGAAGGTCGCGGCGCGGACGCCGTGGTGGATTACGTGGGGACACCCCGCACGGCCTCCCTCGGGTTCCGCCTCCTGGGTCACGAAGGCCGGCTGGTCCTGGTGGGATTAGCCGGGGGCGGGATGACCATCCCCCTACCCATGCTCCCAATCCTGGGGGCCGAGATCCTGGGGGACTTCACGGGAACCCTCGAGCAATTGAAGGAACTGGTCGACCTCGCCCAGAAGGGCATGGTCGTCCCTGTCGTGTCCGAATCGTATCCGCTTGAAGAAGCCAACGCGGTCCTCGATAAGCTTCAGCACGGGAAGATCCAAGGGCGTGCCGTACTCACGCCGTGATGACCCGTGGGCACGATTCGATTCCTCGCGATGTCTCGACCGGCCGAATGACTTCGCGGATACAACGCGGTAGCCGCCGTGAGGCCGTGTCACGGAGTGCGCCGGCACGAAACTCGGACGGGGGAATGCCAGGCGAGGCTCCCCTGTCACCTAGGCACCGGCCCCGAAAGGGCTGAGTATAGGGACGAATCATAAATGTCGGGCGGAAGGCGAGCCTTGGTCGACTCGACGACCGTCTCTTGGAACCGGAGGGCTGGCGTCTTCTTGGCCATACGGTACCTCCGAGCCCACTCGGTCCCGGTCGTCACCGAGCCGCTGTCCCAGCTTCCCCACTTGTCGAAGCGGGCGATTCGTCTCGCGCTCCGGTTGTTCCCGGGCTTTCTCGACCGCGCCGACGTCTCGTTCCCCATCATCGTCGCAGGTCGAGGGTGGTATCAAGTGGCCCTCGACGGTCGCCATCGGCTTTGCAAAGCCATATGGACCGGACGCACGGAACTCCCCACCGTGCGATTGCCGTTCTGGTACGTCTTCGAGCTAGTGTTCCCGGGCGTCTTCGAGGTAGAATGGCTCTTTCTCTACCTCCGGCACGAGCTTAGGAAACCGGGCCGGCTAGCGGTCACCCCATCGGAGTAGATCCTCGCCACCGTCCGCTACCGGGACGCCTCGCTCGGCTCGAGTCCCGGCCGATACACCGCACGCGCCGATGGTGTCGGGGTCCACGTTCGGGACCTCCATCATCGCGGAGCGAACGGTCCGCTCGTCCCACGGGAAGAAGTGATTAGCGGCCGGGACCTCCCGGTTTCGGCCCCGAGTCGCCCGTGACTGACTCGACCTCCTTCGACTGGCACGCCCGGCCTGGAGTGATACTCGCTACTCGGCACCTGCGAACTCACGCCATCCCGGTCCGGTCGACCCCACTCGCTGAGCTTCCCCGGCTTTCCAAGAAGGTGATCCGTTTCGGGCTACGGCTGTTCCCGGGGCTCTTCGACCACGTGGACCTATCCTTTCCGATCATCGTGGCGGGGAAAGACTGGTACAAGATCACCCTTGACGGTCGCCATCGCATCTCGAAGGCCACGTGGACCGGCCGAAGCGAACTTCCGGCGGTGCGCGTTCCCGTCTGGTTCGCGCTCGAGCTTCTTATCCCGGGGGTCTACGAGATCGAGTGGCTTGGGCTGATCCTTGGCCGCAAGCTTCCGAAGAGGGCGACGTCGTTCTCGATTTTGCGTGCCCGAAAGGTTAGAGTCGCTCACTCGGAACGGCTCCCTCACCCACACTAGCGACCGTATTCGAGGGCATCATCGATGCCTCGACGTTGAGAACGAGGCGGATCGAAAGAATCTAAGTGCCGCCCCTCACGATCTCGGCTGGTCGCTGACGTTCGGTAGCCCTTCCCTCATGCCCGCTGAGCCGGATGGGTATTTGGGTAGCCGACACGCTATCGGCCAGGGGGCCGACCTGTGGAGTCGCCACCGCGCGGAGAACACCGATCCTCCCTCTCGAAGCCGACGCTCTCCACCGGGATCGTGGTGTCCGCTGTTACGGTGGGGGTGTTCCTCGTCTTTTCCGCGGTGGCGCTGGTGGAAAGTTCTCCCCTCTGTCAAGCAGCTCCCGGTTCGCGGGAGTTGATCGGTGGTCGAACGTACTGCGCTGCGACCGTCTCCGTGCCAACGCAAACCGGGAACACCAGTGCCAATCACACGGAATGGGGATTCTTTTTCCAACTCATCCAGCCCGTTACTTTCGGTTTCAACTCCTTCTTCGTGATGGGTGTCACGGAGCCGGGACCCTTGGGCGGGGTCATGTGGGGATACCTCATGACCGGGCCGGGAGGGGTCCAAGCCTGCTACGGGACGTGGGGCACCGGAGGGCCGCGGGTTTGCAACCCGGCCCAGAACACCTCCACCCCGGTTTGGTTAACTCCGGACAGCAGTGCCGGCGTGATGTTTTTCCCCTCAAGCCTCCAGCTTCTCGTGGAGAGTTGAGGCCAACGGTGCTCGAGAACGGCCTCGGCGGAACACAGTGGCCGACGTGGGAATTGCGGGTATTCGTGGGCGAGGAAATCTGCCTGAGATCCAACGGGAATCGACCCTCGGACCGGGCGCAAGGCGGATCCGGAATCGCAATCTAGTGACCCTTCGCCCGGTCGTGCAACCACCGAGTGATTTCTTGGAAATGACCGTCGTAGAGCGTAAGGTGGGTTTCCTGGTCGAACGAGTGGAACTCCGCTTGGGGAACGTGCTCGGCGAGCCAAACACCATGCGCGTAGGGGACAAATCGATCCAGCTTGCCGTGCCAAATCGATGTGGGAACTTTCACGCTGTTGAGGTCGAATCCCCAGTCGGAAATGAAGGCAAAGTCGTCCTCGATCCATCCCTCCGGCGACTTCTCGATACCGAAGCGCTGGGCGGACTGCAAGTGCCTCCCGAGTTCCCCCGTGAGGAGTTCGAAGTCCTGGGGTGAGAGCAGGGTGAGCATCTCAGGCGAGACATTCCCGCTCTCCTGCCGCATCGCTTCGCACTCCGGCGCCACGTAGCGTTCGAGCGCCTCCCTTCCTGAGAGAGCCGCCTGAAACTCTCGCAAGTTTCCCTCTCCCATCCCCTCTATCCAATCGAGCCCCTGGGCTCCGTAGGGCGCCACCGATGCGGAGGCGGCCGCGGAGGCCACTCGGTCCGGTAGGGTTGCAGAGCAGGCGAGCGCGTGCGGTCCGCCGCCGGAGTGGCCCCAAACCGAGAAGTTCGCAAGTCCAAGGTGGTCCGCGATGGCCAGTACGTCCGCGGCGGCGTTCACCACCCGCCTCCCCGGCGATGGGTCGGACCCCCCGTAGCCCGGACGGTCGTACCCGATTAACCGAATCCCGTGTTCCAGCGCGTCTCGTTCGTGCGGAGCGTAGAGGGCCCCGGAAACTGGTGTGCCGTGATGCAGAAAAATCGGCCATCCACTGGGATCGCCGCCATCGACGACCCGGAGCACCCGGCCCTCGCGCGTCGTAATCGGTAGTGTTCGGCTCATTGCCGAGTTACAGGTGGTGGCAGTACTCACAAGTTTACCTCCGGGAGCGCACGCGATGGGCGCGGGGAAGTGGAGAGGCCGCTCAATTCCTCGGGATTCGGGTCGCCTCGGACGCTGGGCATCCTACCTCCTTCAGGAGAAGCGGTGAACGCTCCGGACGACGGTCTGACCTCGGATAGGCTCACCGAACAATCCGGGCCCGGAGTTATACCGGTCCTGAGTCTTTGATGGTAGGAACGACCTCGATTGCTGGAGGGAGGTCCGATGATGGGTGGGAAGAACCGCCAGTGGCTGCTCGCGAGCCGGCCCGAAGGCATGTTCAGTGAACAGAACTTCAAGTGGACGGAGACCTCGATCCCGACGCCACGGGACGGAGAGGTCCTCCTCCGGAACCTTTGGATCTCCTGCGATCCGACGCAAATAGGTTGGATGAAGGCGGACACATACGCCCCGAAGGTCCCGCTCGGCGAGGTGATGCGCGCCTTCGGGGTGAGTCAGGTGATTGAGTCGCGCAATGCGGGTTTCAAGGTCGGCGAGCTCGTCACCGGCCCCATCGGTTGGCAAGACTACGTCGCTACCAGCAGGGGCGGCTTGAGCCCGCTCGCGAGAGTTCCTCCCGGCGTGGCGCCGGAGTTAGCGATGAGCCTCTTGGGCGGCACCGGGTTGACCGCCTACTTTGGCGTGACGGATATCGGCAAGGTCCGATCGGGAGAGACGTTCGTCGTCTCGAGCGCGGCGGGCGCGGTCGGTTCGATCGCCGGCCAGATCGCCAAGATCCTCGGAGCCCGTGTGGTCGGCATCGCCGGGGGTCCCGCGAAGTGCGAGTGGTTGCGGAAGGAGGCGGGCTTCGATGCCGCCATCGACTATCGCGGGGAGCAAGTCGGTCCCCGTCTTTCCGAGACCTGCCCGCACGGGATCGACGTGTATTTCGACAACGTTGGCGGCGAGATTCTCGACGAGGTGCTGGCCCGGATCAACCTGCACGCGCGGATCGTGATGTGCGGCGCGATCTCGAATTATGTCGCGTGGGAGTTCCGTCCGTTGAGGAATTACTCCATCCTGATTCGGAGTCGGGGCCGAATGGAAGGTTTCCTCATCTTCGATTACGCCGCACGATTCTCGGAGGCGTTGCCGGTGCTGGCGCGATGGCACGCCGAAGGTCGTCTAAAGCAGAGGGTCGACATCGCCGTCGGCCTCGAGAACGCCCCGAAGACTCTGGCGCGGCTGTTCAAGGGCGAGAACTTTGGCAAACAACTCCTCAAGCTCGCCGACCCACCCCTGCCGATTCCGTCGTGAGCTGCGGAATTTGGACGGTGGGGATTAACGCTCCGTAATCGGCGGGCCATTCGGGTCGGGCTTGGTCGCAAGAACTGTCACAGCCAACTCGCTGGTAGACGAAGGGATTGGTGTTCCCAACGGGTGCGTCCAAGCCATCGACCCGGATCAAACTCGAAACTTGCCCTTTCGTTTGTTCGTAGGTCGCCGTCGGCTCCCGGCGACGGACGAGGTCACCCCATCGACCACCGTGAGGGGACTCAACCTCCGGATCCTATGTATGAGAATCGGAGAAGTACATCCATGTCCTACCGCCAGCAGCATGGCGAGCGTCCCTGCGCTGATCGTCGGAGCGTTTTTCCTCGTCGTGGGCGCATTGCTGATGCCCGTCTCGGTTGGGGAAGGGTTTGTGGTGGTTTTCATCGGATTGGTATGCATGGGAGCGGGCCTGCTCTGGGGTATCGGATCCGATTCCGCCTCCTCCGGCACGGGTCGGGAGACCACGTGCGCCCAGTGCGGTTGGCCGAATGGCACCGGTAGTGTCTACTGTACCCGGTGTGGGTTCTATCTTCCGCTACCGGCTTGATCCGCTGTTGCGTTAGAGCGGGCTTCGGAACACTGCCGGGGCTTCGATCCGGGCAGGACGGGAAGCACCCGGCGAGAGTGATTTTCAGTAGGATTCAGCACTTCGGACGCCCCGGAAAACGTTGGGAGCCAGACCCGGCAATCCCCCACGAAATCCGAAACCATTAATGCCTGGAGAAACCACTTTTTTCGTCTAGGGAGCGGTCTCGCCCCTAGCGATGTCTGATGAGTCGGACGCGGCGCGCATTTTGCGCGACCGCGAGCAGCGGAGGGCCGTCGAGCGCGCTCGGATCGACGAGGAGCGTACCGACCGTCGGCGTGAGCTCGGACGGCTCCGATCCATCTCCGACCGAGGCGTCTCTCCATCCGTCGAAGAAACGGAGAAGATGTTGGAGCATCCGGCCCCTTCGGCCCGAGCTCGGGAGGAGGCGACCCTCGCTCGGCCCGATGCCATGGCGTCGGTCAGCCGAACGGTGATCCCCCCGGCCGGCCGGAACATTGGCGGCGCGCTGCGGCCCCCGATTCTTGCCGAATTCCTGCAGACCAATCCGATGGAGCGTTTCAACATCCAAGCGCTCAACGCTCAGAGGTTTCCGGACCTCATCGAGGCGGCGCGAGGAGATTCGGTCCTCCTCTCCGCCATCACCCGGCAGGCCGAAGCCCTGATGGCTCGGGTGAAACAGGAATTGGACGACCCCTTGAGCGCGGGAGCATTTCTCCGGGACCAAGTGTTCCTTTGGTACCAGAATAGTCCCCGCCAGGAGGATTGGTCCGATCGAATGGCGGAAAGCTGGGCGGGGCTCTTCGCCGACTCCCGTGTCAGCGGAGGCCGGCTCCAACCGTGGCTCAACCTGCGGCTCGGGTCCGTCTACGCCCAAGCATCGCGGTCAGGGTCGTTGGGAGGCCGAGTGCGACAAAGTTTGCGTCGGAACCGCTGGGTGGAGTCTTCCCTGAGCCGGGCGCCGATCCAGCAGATCCGGGCCGAGGTCGCCCAGGCGATTCTGGACGACCTGACCGTGCGCCGCCGGGACAAGGAGGGACCGGTCCCGCTCGTTCGGTTGAGCGAGCTCGCGGTTCGCCGGCAGGTGCCCACCATCAACGATGCGCTCGCCCAACTGTTCAGCGGTCCCGAGACCGGCCCGTTCATCATCCTGCATCCGAACCGGTACCCCGAGTGCGACGAAGTCCAGATTCGGCCTCCGGTGGGCAACATGACCGGTGCGGCCCTCGCCTACAGCTTAGTGACCGGACGACCGGGCCGAAAGCTGACGGGCAGAGGCCGGGGTCCCGTTGAAACAGGGGTAGGCACCGCGACGGAAGAGGCCGAAGGAGCGGACTCCGACGAGGCCGAGGAGGTGGATGCCACCACCATCTGGACGGCCGAAGAAGTGGACGCCGCCGCGTGGCGTCGGGTGGTGAAAGAGCGTCGGAGAGAGCGACGGCGGCTCGAGACACCTCCTAAGGAGTGTCACAGCAGTACGGCGTACGCCCAGCTTCGGAGCCTCCTCTTGGAAGACCCCGAGTTCCGACAGTCGTTCCTCTCGATCAAGTGGCGGGGTCGCCCGGCCGGACTACCGCTGCTCGCCACGTTGCTCCAGAAAGGCTCGCTCGTGCCGGAGGTCGTGACGGACCATGAGTACCTTGAGGCGGAGCTCGGCGACCTAGCACGAGGCGACCCCCAGTGGCATCCGTCCGACGAAACTTGGACCATCGGAGCATGGACGGTCGTGCGAGAAGGCTCGCACGAGAAGGGCTTCCGATTCACGGCGAAGCGAGCCGCCTAATCGGGGCGAAGAGTGCTTTCGTCCCAAGTGGGAAGGCGGTGCGCCAGCACGGCCAACTGGCGAATGAGTATCCGGTATTCCTCGAAGGGGTATTCCGGCTCCCAGCCGCCAACGGGGATCCGGGAGCGTCGAGCGATTCGTACCCCCTCGGGTCCTGCAACCAGCTGAAGGCCGCTAAAGAACCATTTCGGTAGCGCGATACTGCCCCCCCTTCGACCCTTCGTCGTCCGGATGAGTCGAAGGGTCTCCGGGAGGTAGGAGGTCAGGATGTTCTCCCCCACCGACTCTCGGGTCCCGGCGGGCCAACTCGACGGAACGCCGGCGGGGATGTGGAAGCGTTTCAGGGTCTCGGAAGGGCACTGGTCCAACTTCGTGACCACGAACATTGGGTAGAGGGTCCGAAGCTTTCGGACCCGCCCCGCCGATAGGAAGCGAGATAGCAGGTCAAGGGTCGCCGCGAGCATTCGGTCGTACCGTTCGAGCGGGCGTCGGTCCATCTCCTCGACCAACGGTAGGAGCCGTGACGCGTCGACGAGCGGAAGCACGACGGGGCTCCGGAGCAGCTCGCGCGTGGAATTCTCGAGGATGGCATCGTGCTCGGACAACTCGGCCACCGTTTCCACCGAAATTCCCCCGACCTGAACCCGGAACGAATCGAACCCTCCATCGTGACTTACCCCGGCACCCCTCAGCCGGGGGAAGGTGCCGGACCGGAACGCGAAGACGAACGATAGGGGGTGGGTGTCCCAGTCCGCGTCCCAATCGGGGAATCGGCCGGCCACCAGCTCCCCGTAGATCCCCTCAAGCTGGCGAATCGTCTCCCGGTCCGCCGAGAAGCGGAATTCATCCCTCTCCTCGGTACCGAGCCGAAGCTGCGCCGCGTAGAGGAGTCCCACGAAAGTGGTGAGGCCGGAGCCGCGGTCGCCAACGACTAGCGCGGATCCCACAGCCCGGCCTCGGTCGAATGAGTTCTCGTGACGCTCGCCCTACGTCGACGCGAACGCCTCCGCGATGCGGTTGTAGACGAGGCTCTTCCCCTTGATCGGAGGGAGTGTCGGCTGGTCGATGCTCGCATCGAGCAGGGTCCACGACCCATCCGCTCGAACCCCGCGCGACGAGATCGCGAGGCGGAAGTGATTCATCGCGCTCAGGGTCGGGGCGTCGCTGATGGCAGGGAAGAGCGCGATCTCCTCCCCGGCGTGGAGAAGCTCCACGAGGTGGTAGAGGAGCTCGTTCCGGTATTGGTTCGTGCTTCCCCGACACAGGATCAGCGTTCGTCCCTGGTGGTCCGCGAGGAACCGGCTCGCGAGCGTGTCGACCGCGGCTTTCGTGATTAGGCGACGGATTCCCGTTCCCCGCGGTTCCGGGGGCTCTCCGAGCGGCCGGAGCTTCACCGGAATCGGGTCCACCTTTCCGAGGGCCTTCGGGAACTTGTGGTCGAATTCGAGCGTGGCGGTTTCGACATCGGCGAATCGAAGCTGCCCCGCTCGGAGCTTGTCGTAGGGAAGCACCACGGTGTGGTTCGCGATCGTGGGCCGGTTGTACTCGTCCGCGACTCCTCGACCCAGAATCGATAGCAGCACCTCGCGGTTCGCGGGGGCGGGATGGATCATTCGTGCATCGATCAGGGTCCCGCCGCCCGCGGTCTTCTCGACGCGAACGGGCGTGAAGTGATTGTCGAGGTAGCGCATGTAGAGCGGCCCGTTGAGCCCCCGGGACTCGGCCTTCGTCCCGTACCCTTTCTCGTGGCTGGCTCCGTAGATCCAGTGCTCTAGCTCGAGCACCGTTTCGTCGTTCATTGGTGTGCCTCCTCCCGTG
>DASPOD010000020.1:0-71495 GCA_035626215.1 Thermoplasmata archaeon | reverse complement strand
TGAGCCCCGCCCGGATCACCTTCGCCGTCGGGTTCACGCGGGCCGCGTTCTCTTCGATCGTCCGAACCCCTTCGGGGGGTGCGGAGTCGGTCTTGCTGATGACGATGACGTCCGCGAGCCGGAAGTTCGCCTCGCCCGGATAGAACGTGAGCTCGTGGCCGGCCCGGTACGGGTCCGCTACCGTGAACGTCAGGTTCGGAACGTAGAACGATAGGTCGTTGTTGCCCCCATCCCACAGGATGATGTCCGCCTCGAGTTCGGCCCGCCGGAGGATCGGCTCGTAATCGACGCCGGCGAACACGACGGCTCCGTCGCGGAGGTGCGGCTCGTACTCCTCACGCTCCTCGATCGTGCAATGGGCGCGGTCGAGGTCCTCCATCGTTGCGAACCTCTGCACCGCCTGCGCCATGAGGTCCCCGTACGGCATCGGGTGGCGGACGATCGCGACCTTCTTGCCGTGGCGGCGGAAGTATCCCGAGATGAACCGCGTGAGCGGGCTCTTCCCCGCCCCCGTGCGCACGGCGCAGATGGCCACGACCGGCTTGGAGGATGGGCGTTGCGTCGCCCGTGGACCGGCCAGGCCGAAGCTCGCCCCCGCCGCCAGCGCGATCGACGCCTTGTGCATCACCTCCAAGTGGGGGAGGTCGGAGTACGAGAGCAAAACCAGGTCGACCGATTCTCGACGAACGAGGTCGGCCAGCTGGCTCTCCGGCACGATCGGGATCCCGTTCGGGTACCCGGGCCCGGCCAGACCCGGCGGGTAGACCCGACCGGCGATGTTCGGAATCTGGGCCGCGGTGAAGGCGACGACGTGGACGTCCCGGCCCCGATAGAGAACGTTGAAATTGTGGAAATCCCGGCCGGCGGCGCCTACGATAACCACTCGCTTAGGAGGCATGGCCGCCCGACCCGCCCCGGGTTAGATAAGTCGTTGGTGGGCCGGGGCTCACGGAGGTCAGTCGCCGGCTTCCGGACCTGGCACCGGCGCCTCGATGTGGGACGGTCCGCGGAGGATCGAGGGCGCGAGCGCCACGAGACAGAGGATCGCGGAGATCACGAAGATGAGGTGGATGGACGTGAGAAACCCGGCCCCTTCCGTGAACGGGTGGCTCGGGGAGGCGGTCCCGAGAAAGATCGCCTGGATCGCCGACAGCGACAGGACCGAGCTCATGACGACGAGCGTGATGCCGAGGCTGATCGTCGAGCCGGTGTTGAGGAGCGTCGCACCCACCGCGGACGCGACCCCCCGACGTTCGGGGGGCACGGCGGTCATCATCGCCGCGCGGTTCGGCGAAGCGAACAATCCCATGCCTCCGCCCACCAGGACAAGCGCCGGGGCGAGCTGCACGAACGAATCGTCCGGACCGATGCCGGCGAGCCAGAGGAAGCCGGCGGCTGACACCGCAAGGCCCGCGACCAGGAATCCCCGCGGGCCATACCGGTCCGATAACCACCCGCTGATCGGACCTAACGTCGCGAGCGCGGCCGAGGTCGGAATGAGAAAGAGTCCCGCGGTGAAGGGGCTCAAGTACCGGGGCGGCCCCTGAAGGTAGAACACGAGGATGAACGTGAACGCCCCCCGGGCGAGCGCGTTCAGAAACATCGCCGAACCCGAGGCGGCGAACTGTCGAATCCGGAACAGGTGGAGGTCGAGCATCGGGTAGCGTTCCCGAGTCTCGAGCACCACGAATATAGCCAGCAGCCCGGCCCCGACGAGGACACCGACGAGCCCGAGCTTCTCCGGCACCTGACCGAGCGCGCCGAGCGTGATGCCGAGGAGCAGGACCGAAAGGCCCGCCGCAAAGAGGATGTTGCCCAGCCAGTCGATCGGCGCGTGGGTCTCGGGTTTGGCGATCTCGCGCAGGTCCGCGCGAGCGCGTAGGGTCGCAACCAGTCCGATCGGCACGTTGACAAAGAAGATCCACCGCCACCCGATCGTGGAGGTGATCACGCCTCCGAGCACGAGCCCCGAGACCGCCCCGACCACGATCGAGACCTGGTTCACCCCGAGGGCACGTCCGCGCTCGTTCGGTGGGAACGCGTCGGTAATGATCGCGGCGGAATTCGAAAAGAGGAAGCCGGCGCCGACGGCCTGAATCAGGCGGAACACCACCAACTCGAGTCCCGTGCCCGAGAGACCGCAAAGAAGCGAGCCCCCAGTGAAGATGGCGAACCCGAGGACGTAGAGTCGCACCCGCCCGAAGATGTCGGAGAGCCGGCCGAAGTTCACCAGGACGACCGCGGTGAGCAGCGAGTACCCGATCAGCACCCAGAGCAGGAGCGTCGCGTTGGTCCCCGGAAGCTCGCGGCCGATCGTCGGCAACGAGATCAGTACGATGTTGGTGTCGATCGACGACATCAACGTGGCGACGGTGGTGTTCGAGAGCACCCGCCATTTGTACTGCACGGCTATCCCCCCGTGGGTCGGCGGGCCCTGGATACGGAGCCATTCGGAGACGGCCACGCCGTCCTATGCTGGCGCCCCGGGCCGGGGCGGCCCGATCGACGGACCACGCCGGATCACCCGAGCGGCGTCGTCGAAGACTGGTAACCGGCGATCTCCGAACTCAGTTTGTCCACGTACTTGCGGAATGTGGCGAGGATGTTTCGCGTCGTGATCACGCCCAGCACTTGGTCACCCGCTCGCACCACGAGGCGTCGCACCCCGAGCCGCGCCATCGTGCTCACCACCTCATCGGTCGGCGTGTCGGGCAAGCACGACTGGAGGTTCACCGACGCGAGCTCCTTGAGCCGGACTTGAGTCGGGTCCTTTCCCGCGGCGAGCACTTTTTCGAGAAAGTCCCACTCGGTGACGATCCCGGTGACCGATTTCGGACTCCCGTGCGTCACCATCGAGTAGCCTTTACGTTGCGCTACCATAGCTCGGGCACAGGTCAGCGCATCGGTTTCGTCGTCCATGGAAAGCATGGACGTGTCCATGATGTCCTTGGCGAGAAGCACCATAGCCAGCGCATCGTCGAGAAGGTTATGAGACCGAGCCAGCGTGGTCGACCAACTTCGGGAGCTCTGAGGCGAGCCGAGGCGCCGGTGGGCGGATGACAGCGCAGGCACCCCATGAGAGCCGAATCATCGATCTCGACCTTGCGCTTCTCGGAGGGTTCCGTTTCCGCTGCCGGCCGGACTGTGGCCTCTGCTGCTTCACTTCCCCGCGATTGGAGGGCGACGACGAATCCCGCGTTCGGCGAGCTTTCCCAGCGCTGCACGCGGTCGTACGAGAAGGAGTGCGCTGCATCGCTTCCCGCCCTCAGGGCGGAGCGTGTGAGTTGCTTCAGGGCCTCCGCTGCTCGGCTCACGCCGCCCGACCGGCACCGTGTCGGGAGTTTCCGGTGATCGTTCACATGGGAAGTCGCCTGCAGGCCGACTTGGTCCTTTCTTGCCCGGGTCTATCGCTCGAAACACTCCGCGAGTTCGGGTCGGCCGCCGGCACCCGGGCGTTTTTTGGGCTCGACCTCGAGGTCGCCGCGGTGCGGCAGCGACTAACTCCTCGGGTGCGGCTTCTGGTCGCGGACGCCTCCCGCCGGCGACGGCGCATCGTTCGGCAGCTCTCGGACGAGCGGCGATGGTACGATGAGGACGAGGTTCGCGGCACCCTCGCCGGACAGCGACTGATGCCGTCGGCTCGCGAGTACGCCCCGAGCGGGCTCCCTACGATTGGACCCGGGCTCGAGCAGCTGCCGATGTTCTTCGACGGCCGACCCGGGCCGGTCGCGCTCGCCCAGCTCGGCGAGGCTTGGGAGGGATTGGAGCTCGCGACGGGCGGTGGCTCGAGGTCCCTGGGCGTCGCCATTCCGCCCGGGGAGCCGCCGCTCGTCGATTCCAGCGGGGAGAAGCTCCTCGAGGGTTATCTACGGTACTTCCTCGCCCGCGATAGCTTTCTCGCCGCCGTCCACTGGGAGATGGTCCGCGGCGAGAACGGCACGGTCAGCGAGGTGGCCCTCTCCGAGCTGCGGGCCATCGGCTCGGATGTCCTCGCTCGTGCTGCGGTCCGAGCCCAGCTTCGCGGGGAGTCGGGGGCTCGGCTCACGGTGTTCGACATCGAGCTCGGGATCCGGGCGACGGACCAGGACTGGCTCGACCGGCCCACGTGGGGAAGACGGCTCTAAGGCGGGGGTAGGCGTTCCCCGAGCTTCGATTCCAACTGGTGGACCAGGTTCTTTTCATCCGCCTCCGTCCACGGGGAAGGGTCGGGTTCCCACCGGTCCGTCCACGCGGTCGGGGCCTCCCGTCCGAACTCGGAGGTGAACTGTTTCCTCCAAGGACCCGGGAGCTCCTGGGTGTCCGACGGCTCGGGAACTCCGGCCAAGATTAACCCGGTTCGAGCCAGGACCCGGCCGACCGACTCCGCCCGATAACCCCCGCCCCCGGTGACAAGGAGGCGGTTATGGGTCAGCTCACGTGCGAGCGCGAGGACCCTCCGGTCCACCTCGGCGTAGGCGCGGGGGGAGTACTGGAGGTGCGCGATCTGGTCCCCGTAATGGCCGTCGACCCCATGTTGGAGGATGATCACATCGGGGCGGAACTGACGGAGAAGGGCGGGCACCACACGATCGAAGGAGGGCAACAGCGCCTCGTCACCCGCGCCCGGTGGGAACGGAAGGTTCGCCTTGAGGCCGGCCCCGTCCCCACGTCCGACCTCGTGCGGAAAGCCGGTCCCCGGGAATAGGGTGCGTCCGTCCTGGTGGAAGTCGATGTCGAGGACTCGGCCCGAGTCGTAGAATCCGTACATCACCCCGTCGCCATGGTGGGCGTCGATGTCGATGTACGCCACGCGGTGACCCTTCTCGACCGCGCGCGCGACGGCGATCGCCACGTCGTTGAAGATGCAAAATCCGCTCGCGCGGTTCGGATGTGCGTGGTGGAGTCCCCCGCCCGGATGGTAGGCAGGGCGGAGGTGCTCGAGGGTGTAGTCGAGAGCATCCACTGCGCCCTGCACCAAGCGCGCCGACGCCTCGTAGCAGCCGGGGAAGGATGGCGTGTCGCCGGAGTCGAGGAGTACTTCCTTGGCGAGACCGCTCGCGCTCTCCACGAATTCGAGGTACTCCGGTCGATGGAAGCTGCCGAGCGTCGCCCGGTCGGCGACCTTTCCCGTGCGCGTCCAGCCGACCGTTCCCGGGGGCGCCTCGGTGAGAGAGGTCTCGAGCAGCCGGACGGCGAGCCCACGACTGCGTTCGGTGAACGGGTGGTGGGGACCGAAATCGTAGTCGAGGAACCGGTCGCTCCACACGACATGGGCACGTTCGGGGGACATCGGCAGGAGCCGCCCTAGCCGGTCCGCGAAAAAAAGGCATCGGGGCTGGGGACCGCCGGGTCCGCCAGCATTATCTTCCCGGCGGAGTCGCCGAAGGGGAGGGGTTCCCGTGGCGATCGAGGATGAGGTTTCTCCCAATGCGGTGAAAGTCTACAAGGCGATGAAGGAGCTCGCGATGCTTTCCGAGGATAAGATGGGCACCGCCGAGCGGGTCACGCAGTCCGCGCGACTGCCGAAGACCATGGTGATGAACGCGCTCCAAGAGCTCCAGACGAAGGGTTGGGCGCGTCGCAAGGTGCGCGAGAAGGCGGCGGGCTACTACTTGCTGAAGTAGGTCCGACGAGCGGAGCGAACGCCTACGGGGCGTCGTGCGCGGCGCCGGCGCGACCCCAGACCTTTTCGACAAGACGGCTCGTGGACCGCAAGGTGACCTCGGTCACGGAGCTGACGCGCGCGACCTGAGCCCGGGAACGGTGCTCGCCGTTCTGCTCGGCGGCGATGTAGATGAGCGCCGCGACGAGACCGTGGGGGCTGAGGCCGGACAGTTCGGGGTCTTCCCGCGCCTGGTCCAGCATTACCTCGACCGTGGAGCGGACCCGAGGCGATAGCGCGAGCTCCTGGGCGTAGCGCGTGAGGAACGCCTTCGTGCCGACCCCGGGGATGGGCACACCCGACCCCCGCTGTACGACCTTGAAGGTCCGGCCGACGTCGGACCTTCGCGCACCGACCGAGTTCGCGACCTCGCCAAGGGTTCGGGGGATGGAAAACCGACGGCACGCCGCGTAGAGACAGGCTCCGACGCTCGCGGGCACGCTTCGTCCCCGGAGGAGACCACGGACCTTCGACTCGCGATAGACGTGTTCCGCTTCGGCGAGGACGACGGCGGGCAGGCCCAGCGTCTCGCCCGCGGTCTGGATCTCGCCACGCGCGGCGCTCCGGTCGAGCGGGCCATCGATCGTCCGCGAGGTCTGGCGTTGCATCACGCGTTTGAGGTGCTGAAATTCGTAGCGGCGATGCCAGCCGAGACGCTTTCCTTGCCCATCCCGGGCGAGCGAAAGCGTCGATCCGAGGGTGCGTCGAGCACCTCCGGGAGGCACGAAGGGACCAATCCCCCGACCGCTACCTTCCGAGGCCGCAGCCTCCGCAGGGGGCGGAGCGGTGGCGACGATCGGCGTGCCGTCGAAAACGAGACCGCACTCGGCGCAGTGGGTCTCGCAGCGCACCGGGTCGACGATCCGGTGCGAGCTGCCGCAGAGGGGGCAGCTCGGCGGAGCGTCGGGGGCAGATGCGAGTCGGTACCCGGCGTCTGTCACAGTATAGCACGAACGGGATGCTAGTATATACGCCGTTACTCCGCTCGTGCTGGTTGCCTCGGCGCACCGTAAGACTATTGGGAGGTCCACCTTCCGTCCCGCGTGCGCACCGGGCTCGTCGTCGTTGGAGCGGCCCTCGCCGTAATTGGGGGCGGCCTCTTCTTCACCCTCTTCGTCATCTCGGGCGGCCCGGCCTCGACCACGCGACTGTCGTTCGACAATCCGGACATCCCGGGGCACGTCTCCTGGCCGGAAGTGATCGCTCGTTCTACGACCTCCTCCGCGTCGATCAGCCTCGTCTGGTCGACGAACGCCCCGGCCAACGTGTCGCTGACACCCGCCGGCCCGTGCAATAGTTCGCTTGGCGTGTGTCCGATTGGGCCTCCGCTGTTCACCTGGACCCAGGCACTGTCGGGGAAGGAGTCCGGTACTTCGGCGAACGCGTCAGCCTTCATCCTGGTGGTCGCGAACCCGGGAACCGTCACGCTCGAATTCACCGGGACAGTTTCGGTGGGATACACACCGGGCTCGCCCCTTCCGCCCTGGGCCTGGGGCTTGATCGCCCTCGGAGGTGTGGTGCTGCTCGCGATGGGAGGGATCGCGCTGTTCCTCGGACTGTTCCTACCGGGCGGAGTCTATCGGGACCCTCCCGGGTCGACGATGCGCCTTCGACCCCCTCCGGACCCTCCGGACGAAATCCCTCCGCCGCCCTAGGCGGAGGACGGTCACCCTTCGCTCACTGACCCCAGAACGGGTGGCCCGCCCGGTGCAGCCGCACGACCTCGTCGAGGATCGCTTGCTCGGAAGGCGAGAGCGGCTGGCCCCGAAGGGCCCGGGCGGCGCTCTCGGAGAGGACGACGATCAGAACGTCGCCCTCCTTCAAGTTCCGGCCCATGACCGCACCATCGATCGAGGCGGCCAGCTCCTCGTTCTCTTCGGCCTGGGTCACCGGTTCCCCTTCTTTCTGGAGGGACTTCAGCACGCCAACCTCGGACCCGTCGATGTGCATCAGACGGACCCCCGGCCGCAGCGTGCCACCGCGCACCCGGACCCCGACGATCGCCGGCTTGGACGCTCGAAACACGAAGCCGGGCAAGACCTCGAGCTTCGCCGGATGCACGTGCTCGAGCCGCCGCTGGACCTCGAGCTCACGCTTACGCTCGGTGCGCCACGCGTCGTACTCCTCGATCAGACGATACATCACTTCGGCACGGAAGATTCGGACCTCGGAGGCTTCGCCTTCGGGAACCGCGTCCGGGAGAATCGGCACCGCGAACGCGAGCACCGCCCGGTGCGTCGGGTCCTTCACGGTCGCCATCCGCATCACGGTGGGGCGTCCGACGGGACCGACCCCGGCCTCGTGCACCGGGATACTGTGCTCCCGGCACTCGAACGCGAGCGCCTCGAGTCCGCCCAAGGTGTCGGCGTAGATCGCGACTCCCGTCAGGGCGACCTCGGTGACCGGCTGACTCTCCCGGGCGAGCTCCTCCTGCACGTGGGCCTTCTCTTCCTCGCTCCGGACGACCTTGAGGAGACCCCCCGGCATCGCGTCCTCGATCCCCGGCGCGGCGAGGTAGACACCGGCGGCGGCTTGCACCTCGGCGAGCGAATCGAGCCGGAGCTGCTTCGAGGCGCGGCCCTCCTTGAGAGGAACCGGCCGGTAGATTCCGCGAATTCGGGTCGCGAACGGCGCCTCCCGGCCGGTGGCGACGATCTCGTCGCCGACCTTGAGCCGGCCGCGGTAGATGATCACGTTGCCGACGGGACCGACGCCCTTCTGGTCGCTGCGCTCGAGGATGGTGGCTTCGCCTCCGGCCGTGATGAGCTCGAGCTCCTGTTCGAGGAACCTTTGGGAGAGACCCACGAGCAGCGCGATCAGCTCGGGAACGCCGATTCCGGTCTTCGCCGAGACCGGAACGATGCCGACGTTCCGCGTGAAGTCGCTCACTCGGTCGAAACGCTCGGCGCTGAACCCGAGCTGGTCGAGCTCCTCGGCGACCGAATAGACCCGCTGGTCGAGGAGCTTCTGGAAGTCGGGTGCGGACTTTCGAATCGCGTCGAGGAGAGGAGTGGGGCCGGTCGGTTTCCGCCAGCCGGCGAGCAGGTCGATCTTCGTCAACGCCACCGCGAACGGGGTCTTCTCGCGCCGCAGGATCTGCACGGATTCGCGGGTCTGCGGCATCACGCCCTCGCGAACATCGACCACGAGCACGGCTAGGTCGGCCAGCGCGCCTCCTCGACGCCGAAGGGTCTCGAACGAGCGATGGCCGGGGGTGTCGACGAAGAGGAGCCCGGGAAGTCGAAGTTGCTCGGTGCGCAACACCGCTTCGCACAGGTGCCGGACCGTGGCTCCGGTCACCTCGATCGCACCGATGTGCTGCGTGATCCCCCCGGGCTCCTTCGCCGCGCGAACGCTGCCGGCAATCCGGTCGAGCAGCGTCGTCTTGCCGTGGTCGACGTGCCCGAGGAGCGAGACGATCGGTTCGCGGAGCTCGGTCACGATCGGTCGGACGGGTCCTCGGTCATTAGCGTTTTGCGGCCAGCGCCGCCCTCAGGGCGTCGGCGGCCACCTCGGGGAGAACGGTATTCACGGAGTACCCCGAGCCGAGGTCGAAACCGTCGGGTCGGATCAACCTCGGTAGTAAATCGAGATGCCAGTGGTACGACTCGGTCCCGTGGGAAGTGAGACCGGGCGAGCGCACGACGTAGTTGTAGGAGGCCCCCGGTAGGACCGAAAGGAATGCTCGGAGGAGGGCCGAGAGGTCGGCCGCGAGCATCTCCGCTTCCTCGTCCGTCATCTCCCCGAAGGAGCGCAGGTGTCGCGTCGGGACCACGCGGACCTCGTACGGAACAGAGGATGCGAACGGTGCATAGCCCACGAAGGCATCCGACGCAAATACCTGACGGTCGCCGGGTCGAAGCTCCTGCGCAAGCACAGCTTCGAAGGCGCAGCGGCATCCCGTTCGGGTCCGATACGACTCCGCTCCATCGAGCTCTTCCCGAAGCGCAGGCGAGAGTTCTGGGACCGTCACGAGCTGAGCGTGGGGGTGCCAGAGCGACCCGCCCGACTCGGGTCCGGTGTTCTCGAACAGCGTCACCGTCCCGACGTGGGGCCGTCCGGAGAGTTCGCGGACCCGGTCGCGGCAGGTTCGCATCACGCGGGCGGCCTGCTCGGAGGGAAGGAAACCGAGGGACGGGGAGTGGTTCGGGCTCTCGATCACGACCTCATGGTAACCGAACGCCGGCGACTGCAGCAGCCGTGGGCCCGTGGCCGAACGCGGCTCGATGTCCGCGGCGACCGTCGGAAACCGGTTCGGGATCACCCGCACGTGCCAGCCGGGGGAATTCGGCGCCCGACCGGCCGGCGCGACCACGGACAGTTCGGCCGGGGTCTTCCCCTCATTGCCTTCACAGAACGGACAGTTCGGGTCCGTCGATTCGCTGGGGGGTGCGATGGCATGCTCGTTCGGCCGCGCGCTGCGTCCGGGTACGAGGATGGCCACTCGCCCGGTGATCGGGTCGGTGCGGAACTCGGGCGCGGTCATGCGCCCTCCCGAGCTTCTTCGGGTAGATGAGCCGAACGTGAAGGCGGCGTGGCGAGCTCGCCGAGGAATCCCGAGATCAACGGGACCAGTAGTTCCTCGGGTTCGAGACCGCCATGAGCTCCTCGCATCGGGTTGCGATGACCCCGGCTCCCCGGAGCGGTGTAGCTCACGCCGCCCGGGCTGGGGGAGAGCATGAGGTAGTCTCCGAGGCGTTCCGGCAGCTCGGGGTGGTACGGTGCTGGACCGAAGAGGCCTCCTTCGAGCGCCCGCGGCATCTCGAGAAGCTGGGTCCCCGGGACACGCCGCGCCTCGAGCGCATCTCGAAGAGCCTCATGATGTCCGGGTCGCGCCGCGAAGAACGTGGCCCGTCGGTCACCCGAAGGCGGCCGGACGAGATGGCTCAACAGCTCACCATCCTGGTCCGCCACGAGTTGCCGTTCGGGCGCCATCGGCACCTGCCCATGGTCGCCCGTGATAACCAAGCGGGTTCGGCGCGCGCGATTCGGGTCGAGGTGTCGGGCCACGAAGGTGATCAGCGCGTCGACCCGGTCGAGCTCGAGGTCGACGAGCTCGGGCAATGGACCGCGCAGATGCTGTCCTACGTCCAGGTCGTCCCAATACGCGAAGACCAGCGGCGGTGGCTCCGGACGCTCGAGCAACCCGAGCAACGCCAACGCAAAGTCGCTCGCCGTGGCGTACGCGACGAACGCCGCCCCGTCGTACAGCAGTCGAGTGAACCCGCTGCCCGCGTACCGGTCGCGCGAAAGGGCGACCGCCTCCACTCCGCGGCGGAACATGCTGGGCACGCCGGAGACCAGCGAGGGGGACCAGTCCGGATCGACCAGGGTCTCGGCCGCGGTCACACCCAAGGGGCTCATCCGGAGCATCTCCACGACCGAGTTGAATCGGGGCAGGTAGACCCGGTGGCCGACCACGCCGTGTTGGCTCGGCGCGGCGCCGGTCGATAGACTGGTCAGCGCAACGGTCGTCGTTGTTGGAAAGACGGACGTCAGAGGCCGAGCGCGCGAGCTCCATCGTGCCGCCGTTCCGCCCGGGGTCTTGGCCGCCGATGACCGCAACGCCAACCAACCGAGTCCGTCCAAGAGCAGCACGACCACCGGGCCATCGAGAGTCTCGCCTTCCAGCGGGTCGAGCTCCGGAACGAGGCCGGGAAGTGGAGATGGGTCCGACGCGGGCCGGCCCAGCGACCGAGCGAGGCCGGCCGCGAGATTGGCGAGCGAGCGACCGTGGTACGCCGGAAGGGGAATGCCGAGTCGCGAGTCCGGCGCGAGCAGCTCCTGAGCCTCGCGGCCCACGTCCGACGGGGTAAGCGAGGTTTGGGTCCCGGTCACGCTAGCTCCCGAACCGAGGGCCGAGCCGGCGGCCCGTACTTAACGCCGCCCGGCGGGAGCTCAGCGGAATTCGTCCAGGAACACCTGCCGCTGGGTGCGCGGGAGGAGACGTTCGGTACGGACCGAGACCGTGCGAATCGGCCTCCCCCTTGCGGCGCGTTCGGAGTCCCACAGCTCGCGTGCGAGCCGAAGCGCCATTTCGGCTAGCGGTTGGGCCCCTTCGCGCGCGGCGCCGAGGGAGCGGCTCCGCTGGGACCGGGAGAAGTCGGCCCATCGGTAGGCCACGCCCACCGTGCCGTAGCGCAAGTTCTCCCGGTCGAGGGACTCCGCGAGGTCGTTCGCGAGGGAACGAACGGTGGCATCGACTTCCTCCCACCGGTCGACGTCCCGGGCGAACGTGTGGTCGGTCGACCTCGATCGCGGTTCCTCGGACTCCTCGGGCGCTTCCCGCGGCTCGCCTCGGGCGAGCGCGACGAGTTCCGCGCCGAACGACCCGAGCGAGCGCGCCAACTCGGACGGCTTACGCTGGGCGAGGTCGCCGATCGTCTCGATGCCTAGCCGATGCAGGATCTCCTCGGTCTTCGGACCGACTCCGGGAATCGCGCGGGCTGGTAGCGGAGCGAGGAATCCGGACTCCTCCCCGTCGTGGACGACGCGGATCCCGGCGGGCTTCGCCCGGTCGGTGGCGATCTTCGCGATCGCCCGTGAGCGCGCGACGCCGATGGACGCCGGGAGCTCAAGCTCGTCGCGCAGTTCCCGCTGGATCGTTTCGGCGAGGCGCCTCGCCGCCGCAGGATCCATCTCCTCGACAATGACCGCCGCCTCGTCGATGCTGTACGGAATCACGGTCGAGGAATGACGCCGCAACAGCGTGCGGACCGCTCGCGAGTTGAGCTCGTACTTCGCGAAATCCGGAGGGATCCAGACCGCGTCCGGGCAGAGGCGGGCCGCAATGGCGACCGGCATCGCGCTCCGCACGCCCGACGGTCGGGCCTCGTAGCTGGCGGAGAGCACCACGCCCCGGGTCGGCCCTTCGGCCGGGGGCGGACCCACGATCACCGGCCGGCCCCGGAGCTCGGGGCGGTCGCGGAGCTCGCACGACACGTAGAACGCGTCGAGGTCGATGTAGAGCACCCAGTGTGATGCGGGGGATTCGCGGGGCGAGAGACCGGGCAGCATCGCCCGGTCGGGGGAGAGGTCGGTATCTCCGGGGCCGGTCATCGGGGGCGGTCCGGCTCCGGAACGACGTGGGGTCCTAATCTAGGCACCGTGGAGGGGTCGTGAGACAGGTCCGCGGGCTACGAGCCGCCGAAATCCACCGCCTTGGCGTCGACGGAGATCCCGTTCGGCCCGATCGTATACGGTTGGACGGACCGGACGTGCGCGGTGCGCCGCATCTTGAGCACGCGGAGCGAGAGGCCCACGCGGTGGCCGTCGGCGCCGGTCCGGTACCCCAAGAGGAGCACCCCGTCCGCGACGTATTCGCTCAAGCCGTCCCGGCTCACCTCGGGATGGAGGGGGTCCGCTTCGGCCGTGAGCACCGTCGTCGCCCCGGCCTCCCGGCACGCGGCCGCCAAGGCGAACAGGGTAGCGCGACGGCCGGATTCGTCGTCGCTCAGCATGTTGAGCAACGAGACGGAGTCGACCACGATGCGCTTGGCGCCGAGGCTCATGAGCTCCTTGCCGAGCTCGCCTTGGATCCGATGGAGGCTCTGCCGCGTCTCCTTCGGGTCGATCCGCAGCACCTTGAGGGTACCGCCGTTGACGGCGGCGTCGACCGGCCAACGGAACTGGCGGGCACTCTCGAGGAGAGGCGCGACGTCCTCCTCGAGCGAAAGGAACACGCCTCTTTCCCCGGCGGCGACGCCGGCCATCAGGAACTGGAGCCCGAAGCACGTCTTTCCGGTCCCGGGAAGTCCGGTGACGAGCACGACGTGCCCGGAGGGAAAGCCGCCCCCGAGCATCTCGTCGAGCCCGCTGATACCGGTCGGCACCCGAGGCCGTTCCTTCTCAGACCCGCTCATATTGCGTCGTCACCAGCCCGCTCGCGGCGTTCACGCGGATCATGAACCGGCCCTGGTACTCCACGGGGAGTCGCGCGAGAATCGGCATGAACTTCTCGATGACCATCGCGCGCTGACGGTGCGACTGGCTGGGGCTCGCGACCCAGCTGAAGTGGAGGACCCCGTCGACCGAGTCGATCACGGCCTGCTCCACCGCCTCGGGCGCGACGCCCTTCGAGAGAAGGAGATAGACCACCCCGTCCCACACCTTCGCGCGCCGGCGCAGCCCCTTCAGGAGGGTCACGATATCGTTGGCGTCGACCCCGCGCCGCACGAGAAGGTCGGTGAGCGAGTCGACGATCACCAGGTTCTGCCGGCCGTCCTGGTCGACCGCGTCGGCCAGGGTCCTCAGCGGCCCCCCGTCGTCCGGGGCCGCGCTCACGGGGGCGCCCGAGAGGAGGGGACTCGACAACGAGGCCCAGGACGACGGAACGACCGTGTCCTGGAAGTAGGCGGGCGACAGGTCGTGGAAGTTGATGTGCCGGGAGAGCACTTCCGCGTACGTCGCGTCGAACGCTCCGTGAAGCTCCGTGATCACCTGCTCGCGGGAGCGGCTCGTGCTGACGTACGCGATTCCCCGAGGGTAGACGAACGGACCCTTGGCGTTCCCGAGGTAGAACTGGTGGAGCGTGGGGTCGTCGTAGTGGAGCATGAGATGCACCGCGGAGGTGAGGGAGAACTCCTGGTGGCCGGCGCCCGCCTCCCCAAACAGGAGGATCACCGACCCCACGGGAATCCCGCCCGTCAAGTAATCGAAGTCCGGGACCCCGGTCGGAACCCGCGTCGACCCTTCCGGAAGGTCGGGCAGCGGCGAGGGCCCGGGAGTACGCAACGGAACGAGGAACGGTCGGGGGGATTCGCCGGGCATGTCGACTACCGTCGTCGGCGGTCGGAGCCGGCCGTCGACTATTAGTAGCCTCGTCTGGAGGAGCGGCCTTACGCCGACTCTGAGCCACTTTTCAGAAACTCTCGGAGGAAGACGGTCGCGTACGCGCCTTTCGGCAGGGCAAATCGGAACCAGACCCCGTCGGGTTCCGCCGGGGTGAGTCCGACCGGAGGAATCGGTAGAACCGCCGGCCGC
This sequence comes from Thermoplasmata archaeon, assembly GCA_035626215.1. Taxonomy (GTDB): domain Archaea; phylum Thermoplasmatota; class Thermoplasmata; order Lutacidiplasmatales; family UBA184; genus Lutacidiplasma. Next base: position 56,872 of record DASPOD010000020.1, on the reverse strand, counting down.
CAAGCCCCCTTGCTCGCGACGTCCGGACAAGCCGGGACGCGGAACATCTCTCGCCGCACCCCTTCCTCGTCGAGCAACGCAGCAAGCAGTTCGCCGACCGGGCCTCCAGGGTCCGGGGTCTCGTAACCGACCAGCGGACCGGCGACCCACGCCCCACCCCGCGCCACGAGGTCGGTGCACTCGGTGAGATTGTCGTCGGTCACGGGGATTCCCTCCTGGCTCCGCACCGTTCCGTCACGTCCGATGCGCAACAGATGGTCCCCGGGCACGGGCCGGTCGACCGGCAGCCCCGTGGCGACGCGACGACTGAGCCACCGGTTGAACAAGAGCGCCTGGTACGCGTGGACGAACAATAGGCGAAGCTCCCGGCCGAGGGCCCGGAACGCCCGCTCGGGAGGGTCTCCCTTCGCAAGCCTCTCGAGGATCGACCGCTCGAATCGGTATTGCGTCGGGAACTCCCGAAGCGCGCGGGGCGCATCGTGGGTCTCGCCGTACGTCGCCCGGGCGGCATCCCCGGGACGGTCGGGGGTTCCGCGCGAGCGCGCGACGAGGTACGTTTCGACCGCCCCCGCGAGGTCCCCCCGTACGAGCCAACGGCCGACCTCGTGGGTCACCGGGCGCACTTCGCCGAACCGCTGGGGCCCGAAGAAATTCGGCCACCGTCCGAGCGCCCGAAGCTCGTCCTCCGTCGCGCGAAACCGGGCGAGCGCCTCCGGGACCGGCACCGGAAGTTCGTCGACTCGAATCTCGAACGCGTTGCCGAAGTGTCGACCGAGCACCAACCCGTCGCGCGCGGTGTAGGCTTCGCGCACCGTGACGCGGGGAAGGCCCAAGTCGGTCGCGGGGGGGGGCCCCCGGTAGGACAACAGGCGGTCGGCCACCGCGCGCCGGTCCTTCGTGCCGGCCCACTGCACCGAGGCGGCCGGGAGAGCGAGTCGGCGGGCGATCGCCTGTCCCAGCTCGTGCTGTTCCCAGTCGCGGCTCTCGACCCTAAGGACCGTGTACGCGCCCTCGGGGTCCGGCATCGGATAGTTCGAGATTTCCGAGACGCGGAATCCCTCGGGCGACGACTTCACTCGCCCGGCGACCCCGGGGGTGGAAGTTCCGTAGAACTCCATCCCAAACTCCCGGTCGAGGCGGGGCGGACAAGGACCTAGGAGCGTCACGCCCCGCCGACCGGTGGCGCCATTATTACCTGATGCCCGGTACTCCGTCGAGCGGCGGATGATTCGGGCGACGGCGCGCGTTCTCAAGAACGTGATTGAGGTCGAGGTCGGAGTCGAGACGTGGACCGGCCGTCCGATTGAGTCCGAAGCTCCCGGCCTAGGGCCGAAGCTCGCCGCGCTGTTCTCGACCGAGTACGTGCTCGACCGGCCCCGTCCGGCGACCGATGGTCGGTCGATCGTCTCCTATCGCGCGAAAGCGGATGAGATCCGGATCCAAGTGGGCGAAGACCTGTGGAAGACGCGGTCGACCACGTTTGGCCCGATGACGATCGTCTACGCGGGCGTCGAGTACACGATCAACGAGCGGCTCACCGGCCGATTCGCCGTGTTGCGCGGGGCCGAACCGGTCGGAGTCGGTCAGCTCGGATTCCGTTCCTGCGTGATCGACCAGTACCCTCCGGCGCTCGAGGTGTTCCTCGCTCACCTCGCGCTGGGATACGTCATCCGAACGCTCACGTGGGAGATGTTCGGCTGAGGCCTCGCTATCGCCGGACCCCGCCCGGACGCGACGCCGGGGCGGTCGTGGCGCGGGCGCTGCGCGCGAACCGGTGACGGTGCCGCGTGCTCGCGTGCGAGAGCTGGAAGAGATGGTAGGGGATCGGCAGGAGGAGCGCGCCGCCGGCCACCACGGTGACCGACGCGATGGAGTAGGCGAGGTGGACACCGAAGGACGCGTAGAGCCAGCCCCCGAGGAGCGTCCCGATGAGGCTTCCGGCGCCCGCAATTGCGTTGTAGAGCCCCAGCGCCCGGCCCCGAGCGGACCGTCCCACCAGTCGCACGAGGAACAAGGTGCTTGCGGTGCTGATGAACGCCCAGGTGACCCCCATCAGCGCATTCAAGAGCGTGAGCCAAGCGAGGAGGGCGGGCGACCCAAGGCCGAACAGGACGTAGAGCGGTCCCCACAGAAACAGGAGCATCAGGAGGACACGGCCCCCGAGGGACTGCAGGAACACCGTCTTCGGTGAGTGGGCGTCGACCGCCTTGCCCGAGTGAAAGAACAACGCGGTGGACGCGGCCGACGAGCCGAGGTAGACGATGAAAACCCCGGCATCCGAGAAACGGGCATTCTGCCAGAGGAACACCGGGAACGGACCGTAGAAGATGTCGAACCCGACGCTCATCACCCCGAGAGCGGCGAGGAAGAGATACTCGCGACCCGGCAGACGTTCCGCCGTGGAGCGGGTCAGGTCGACGAGGCCGAGGAATCGCGCCCGCACGTGGCGGATCCGCTCGCCCACCCCACGGTTGAAGTTGAGCAGACCCGAGACGGTCTTCCGTTCGACCCGCGCCGCCGGTTCCTCGATCCACGCCCAGGCGATCACCGCGGAGACCAACGCGAGCGCTCCGGACACGAGGAGGAGCGCGGTCATGGCCTCGATCGCCGGCTGCGAGTAACCGATCACGAACAGCCACACAAACCCGATCGCGAGGCCGGCCGTCGTGCCGAGGCCCGAGATCAGACCGAACAGTCCGATGTCCTGGGGCCACCAGCGTTTGTGCCGCGTCTCGAGCAGGAGCATCGTCCCGATCGGGGCGCTCGCGGCCGAAGCCAGCCCCTCGACGACGTTGAGCCAGAAGAATGTGATCAGATTGGTCGCGAGCGCGATGAGAACGATGCTGACCCCGGTCGCGAGGAACGAGCCCACGAGGAAGTACTTGCGGTGCGCAACTCGGTCGGAGAGGTTCCCCCAGAGGATGGTGAACGGGACTTGGCTCATCGCGCTCGCGGCGATGATGATCGTGACGACGAACGCGCTGGCGCCGAAATGCTGCAGCGCGAGGAGGGGAATGAGCGGCGTCGCGATACCGTCCGAGACGGCCAGCGGAAGGTACGAGAGGAACCAGAGGTCGTTGGTCGATGGCCGGAGCACGGGACGGACCTTGATGTCCATTGACGTGAGTCGTGCCCCCAGTGAACCGTTCGATTCGGGGTCGGGGTGGATAAAGAGTCGGTTCGTCACGCAGTGGGTCGAGGCTGGCTCGGCCGGTCCGGTCGCCTCAACTCGGCGACCCGTCGAGAGCTAAGCGGGAGGGACTTCGAGGCTCTCGAGAAGTTGGCGGTGCTCGTCCTCGGAGATCCACTCGACGCGCAGGTAGTCCCGGAGATACGCGTCCGACGCGCCGAGGCGGCGGGCCTCCTGGACGACGAAGCGGTACGCTTCTACCTCAGTCCATCGACCCACGTAACTCACGCCCGGCGGCCACAGCTCCGCCCCTCCGTGCCGCTGGATCACGTGGCAGAGCTCGTGGAAGATGTCCATGAACAACATCATCGTCGGGCTTTCGGCCAGGTGGCCGCGCCCGATGACGATGCAGTCGGAGCCCGGCGAAACCACCGGGTTCCAGCGGCGGCGTGCTCCCGTGGGCATGTCCCATGGGGCCACGTACATCCAAAGGTCCTCGTCGACCACTTGGACGCAGGTCCCATCGAACAGCTTCAACCGGGCGGTCGCGTCCGGCTGCAGCCTCTCCGCGGTCGCGAGCTGGTCGAGGCCGGGGAACGCGGCGAGGAGCGGGTGCCGCCCCGGGGGAAGGTCGCGGGAGACTCGGAATCCCTTGGGCGCCGCGGGCTCAGCAGCGGAGCGCGTTCGAGCCGGGGCCATCGGGCTAGCGCTGACTCCCGCCCCCTACAAGAGTCCATCGCGCGAATCGTCGGAATCGCTTTTTCCGCGGAGCTCATCCCCTGGCCGTGACCGAACGGCACGTCGACCTCACTGAGGTCGGGGGCCTCTGCGTCGGCCACGCGGAGAATCCGGAAGGCTCGAGCGGCGTGACTGCGGTGCTCTTCGATGCAGCCACCCCGACCGTGGTTGAGGTCCGGGGCGGCGCTTCGGCGACCTACGACATCGCCTCCCTGTCGCTCGACGCCACGTTCGGCCGCCGCTGGGCCCTGTTCTTTTCGGGGGGAAGTCTCTTCGGCCTGGATGCCGCACGCGGCGTCCGCCTTCGGGTCCTCGAGCTGGGTCGAGGGCACCGGGTGTTCCGCAACCCGAACATGGTCGCGCCAGTTTCGGGGGCGGCGCTCTTCGACCTCCCTCGGGCGTCCACCACGATTCCCGACTATCTTCCCTTAGGCTACGAAGCGGCTCGCCGGGCGGTCCGGGACGACATCCCCGTCGGGCGGGTCGGGGCGGGTGCCGGAGCGACGGTCGGGAAATACTTGGGGCGGCAACGAGCGATGCACGGCGGGGTCGGGACGGCGGCGGCCCGGCTGGGCCGTCGGGGCTCGGTCGGCGTGCTTGTGGTGGTGAACTCCTTCGGGGCGATTCGCGACCCGAGCACGGGTCGCTTCGTGGCCGGAGCCCGGGACGAGCAGGGCCGGGTCGTGGCCCCCGAACCGGCGATGGCGCACACCCGGACTCCCGCGAGCACCGTGCTCGGGCTGGTGGTGACCGACCTCGCAATCGAACGTCCGGCGCTCGCTCGGGTCGTCGCCATGTCGCACGCCGGTCTCGGTTCGGTGGTCACTCCGTTCCACAGCGCGACCGACGGGGACGTTCTGTTCGGCGCGTCCACCGGCAACGCGGGTCCGGCCCCCCGGGAGGGAAGGCCCGGTGAGACCGCCGACTATCTCGGATCGCTCGCGGCGCAGCTCTTGGCCCGGGCGACCCTCGGAGCGGTTCGGATCGCGAACGCCGAGCGCTAGCCCGTGGTGCTGCGCCGGAGCGATGTTCCCCGAAGTCCCCGGATGAGGTCCGCCTTGGTAACGATCCCTTCGAGCTGACCGTGCCGAGTGACGAGAATCGCGGGATACCGACCGAAGAGCGGGGGCAGGAGCTCCGCCGGGAATCCCTCGTCGAGGACGGGATACGGAGGCTCGAGGACGTCCCGGACCCTCACCCGCACAGCGTTGGTCTGGGCGAGGGCTCGCAGGAGCGCCGATTCGGAGAGTGAGCCGACCACCCGCCCGTCGTCGACGACCGGAAGCTGGGAATACGCCCCGCCTTCCATTCGTTGGGCAGCGGTAGCGAGCGCGGCCCTCGAATCCACCGTGACGAGCGGTCGGTGCATCAGCTCCCCGACGGTGAGGCGGGGAGCGGTGAGACCCTCCTGGGTCTCGAGATAGGCCAGAATCCGCTGGACGAGCTCGTACGAGGGTCGGATCTGGCCCCTCTCGATCCGCGAAAGAGTGGCATCGCTCCGCCCGATCGCGCGGGCGAGCTCCCCGAGCGACACGCCGAGGGCGACGCGGCGGCGGCGGATCTCCGTGAGCGTGTCCACGGAGGGTCGACGGGGGCGAAGATTAAGGGCCTTTGCCGAGGCCCCGAACAGGCGGTTCCGGAAAGGTAGATGACCTCCCGGGGCCATGGGCGCGGCAGGTCCGATGGACTCTCCCCCCCGACGTATCGCTTGGATCAGCCCCCCGCCCGAGGTCTGCTGGCTCTGTAAGGAGCCCCTCGGCGACCCGAACGAGACGAGCTCATGGAACGGTAATCCGGCGCACCGCGACTGTGTGCGGGTCCACCTGATGCAGCGTGACCCCGCGTTCCGAGAGTCGAGCGACGTCGAGGAATCGAACGAGGAAGCCAGCGACCCCCTCGATGACATCGTCCCGCGGGACGATGATGAGGCGGACCTGAACTAGCGGTTCCGGACAGCTCGGACCGTATCGGAGGGCGCGTCGGGATGTCGCTCCGGGCGCGTCGATACGCATAAGAAGGGGTTATTCGTGGATAGGACCCGTCCTACCCCCTGGGAGGAGGTCCTGAATGCCGGAAGTCGTCATCACCTGCGACTGGACGATGATGAGCAACCACCACGGGAAGGAGTTCCTCGGATTCGGAACGACCACCCCGGCGTACGTGCTTCCCGAGAGCGCCTACAAGCGCCTCTTCTTTCCCGAGATGCCCGTCGATGAACACGGGTACCCCCGTCAGGCGCCCTATGGGATGCGGAAAATCGAAGCGTCCTTGATCGACGGGGGCTTCGACGCCCGAATCGTTCACCCGAGCTACCTGGACCGATACATGCCCGGGGAGGCGAAGGTGCTTCTCATCTCGGGCCACGACTACTTCGGCCTCAACCCTCCCAGTTCGACGTTTGGTGGGGTGATGCGTAAGGAGACGCTCAACTGCGTCAATTTCAAGCGGATGCTGACTCAGCCCGCCGTCGTCGAGGCCCGGAAACGCGGTCTCAAGATCATCGCGGGGGGTCCGTGCGCGTGGCAGCTCTCCCCGGCGACTCGGATGAAGCTTCCTTGGATCCAGGAATTCGTCGATTCCATCGGCGGCATCGACACCGTCGTCGAAGGGGAAGCGGACCTCTTCGTTCGGGAGATCGTGGGGAAGGCCCTGCGCGACGAGTTCCTACCGCCTCACGTAGTGCTCACTCCGAAGGAGGCCCCGAAGGTCGAGCAGATTTCGTCCATCCACTATCCGAGCGTGAACGGCCTGGTGGAGCTCGGACGGGGTTGCTGCCGCGGCTGCTCGTTCTGCTCGGTCACCACGCGCCCGACCCGCTGGTACCCGCTCGAGAAGATCGAGGAGGAGCTCAAGGTCAACGCCCAGATCGGGGTGCGTAAGGGAATCCTCCACTCCGATGACGTCTACTTCTACGGCAGTCCGAACATCATGCCCCACGAGGAGAAGCTGATCCCGCTCCTCAAGCTCGCCAAGCGCTACTACGAGCAGGTCGGGTGGAGCCACGTGGCCGTCGCCTCCCTGATGACGAAGCCGAAGCTCCTCTCGAAGTGCGCCGAGGTCCTTCTCGACGAGAAGCAGAAGTGGTGGGGTGTGGAGGTCGGTGTCGAGACCGGTTCGCCCCGGATGATCACGGCGGCGATGCCGGGCAAGGTCGCACCGTTCAAAGCGTCCCAGTGGCCCGAGTTGGTCGTCCAGTCGGCGGGGCTGATGAACGACAACCACGTCTATCCGGCGTGCACGTTCATCGTCGGGCTTCCCCAGGAGACGGAGGACGACGTTCAGAGGACGCTCGACCTCATCGACGACCTCTGGGACTTCAAGGCGCTTCTCGTGCCGATGTTCTTCGTCCCGCTCGGGCATCTCAAGACGCGGGACTGGTTCCGCCGGGACCGGCTGGGCCCGCTTCAGCAGGAGCTCCTGAAGCGCGCCCTCACGCACGGGCTGCGCCAGTCGAAGTCGATGATGGACGACTTCTTCGACTGGGAGGGGAACCACACCCGGCTCTACCGCGGCGCGTTCCGGGGCTTCGTCGGCTTCCTCGACCTGATCGCGAAGATGCACGGGCTCACGAGTCCCCCGGGCCATCCGGCCCGGGCAATCGTCGACCCGAACCGCTCCCCGGACCACCTGCCGGTGCCGACCATCCCCGTTCGCGAGTAGGCCAGCTTTCTACGCCTCGTCCTCGGGGAAGCCGTCGGCCGCGACGGTGCCCGAGCGGTGGAGGGGCCGCGGACGGTACTCGGTACCTTCCGGCTCGTCCTCTTCGTCGCTCCCAACCCCCCGGACCTCGAGCCGAACCTCTTCGCCGTTCCCATCGTACGCCCGCCACGCGCCGGGGCCGAACGGGGCGCCGACGATGATGTGACGTCGCCCCCAGTTCCGGAACAGGCGGATATCCGCCCCGGACGGGTGCAGGGCGCCCGAGGGGTGCGAGTGCACCGTCCCGACGACCGTGAGGTCCGCGGGAAGCATGTAGAGTTGGAAGTTGGCGTGACGGTGCCCCGCGGTCGTACCGGGAAGCAGCAGCAGCTCGCTGATCACGCCCGGCGGGTCCGCCCGCAACACACCGCCGAACTCGTTCGGGTACGCCGACCGGGCGCTCGCGAGAGCGCTCGATAACGCGCGTCGGGTAATGGCGTGCGGCGTATCTCCGAGGCGGGACGAACCGGGTTCGCGCCTACGCGTGGGGCGGAAGATCGGCACCGGTCACCCCTTCCACCGACCCGTCCTCCGACCACGGCAGGATTCGCTTGCCGCGGAGGCGCTCGTAGAACCGCGACCCGAACCGCACGAGGGTCGCCCGCCGAGGGGACCGATAGACCGTGAGCGATGCCCCCGGAGCGAGGGGGTGCTCGTCCTGGCCGTCCGCGATCACCACCGCGCCTCGAGGGGACTCGATCGGACGCAGCCGAATCGTCCGTAGCGGTTCGACGACGATTGCCCGAGCCTCGACCCGGAACGGCGCGATCGAGGTGAGGACGATCGCATCGAGCCCCGGGTCGACGATTGGACCCAACGAGCTCAACGAGTACGCGGTCGAGCCCGTGGGACTCGCCACGATGAGACCGTCCGCCCGAATCTGGCCGGCCACGTGGCCGTCGAAGGCGATCTCGAACAATCCCATCTTGCCGACCTGGGCCGAATGGAGCACGAAGTCGTTGGTGGCGTCCGGGACCGGTTTCGACCCCACGAGCGCCGCGAGCTTCATCCGTTCCTCGAGGAAGTAGAATCCCTTGAGGAGCCGCTCGATCGCCCCCTGGAGCTCGTTCGGCCGGTTCGCCTCAACCTCCGCGAGGACACCGACCGTCCCCGCGTTGATCGGGAGGATCGGGGCAACGGTCCGGCGAAGCGCGTACAGGAACGTACCGTCCCCTCCGATCGCGATCAGCACGTCCGGGTCGAGGTCCTCGAGAGGCCGGTGACCGAGGCCGTCCGCGACCCCGGCTGACTCGTCACTCAGCAGAACCTCGGCGCGGTCCCCGATGATTTTGACCGCCCGGCGGGCGAGCTCGATCGCGGCCGGCTTGCGCGGGTTGGCGGTAAGACCAATCCTCACAGGTATCCCTCTTCCTTCGAACTCGCGCGCAGCGCAGGGTCCCCCCACGCGAACACGCTGGTGCGTCGGTCGACGGTGAGCGGGAACCCCTCGACCGGCTGGCCCTGAGCGTCGCTCATCCCGCCCCCGGCTTCGAGGAGAATCCGGTAGGCGGCGGCCACGTCGGTAGCGCGCAGATTCCGGGTCTCGGGAACGTTGTCGAAGAAGTAGGCGTCGGCGCTGCCCTGCGCGACCATCAACAATTCGAACGACGCGCAGCCGAGCGAGCGGATGCGCCGCGATTTGCGCGCCAGCCGTGCGGACCGCTCGGACGCCGGCCGGCCGAGGTTGACGAAAAAGATCTCGTTCCGCGGGTTCCATGTTCGCGTCCGGATCCGACGTCCGTCCCGGTACGCCCCCTGGCCCCGCGCCGCCCAGTAGGTCGTCCCGCGCTGCAGGTCACGGATCAGCCCCACGTCGATGCCGGCGAGGTCCCGACGCCCGAGCGCGAGAGAGACGGTCGAGAACGGGAGGTTCCGTAGAGCGTTCGCGGTCCCATCGATCGGGTCGACCACGAGGGTGTCCTGACCGCCGCGGGAGACGTGGCCGATCTCCTCGGACAGTAGGTTCCAGTCGACCCCTTCCGCGTCGAGCGATTTCAGGATCTCGGTCTCCGCGAGCCGGTCGAGCTCCTCGGTCGGTGAACCGTCGGCGCCCATCGCGACGACGTCGGCTCGGTGCGGCGAGCCCTCCGCGTCCCGAACCACCTGCTGAACGGCGACACTGATCCGGTAGAGAATCTCGAGCTCCGCCCGGGCCGCTTCGTTCACGCTATCCGCACCGGTGGCCGGTTTAAGGGAACTTCCCTGCGGAACCGCTCACGGTACCTTAAGTGGCAGAACCGTTCGGCCCGCCGATGGACCTCCAATTCCTCGGCGGCGCATCGGAGGTCGGCTCGCTCGGCCTCGTGGTCCGGGACCAGGGCCGCACGCTGCTCTTCGACTACGGGCTCACGCCGACCGACCCGCCGACCTACCCCCGGCCGGCACCGACCAACGTCGACCTCGCGTTTCTCTCCCACGCCCACCTGGACCACTCGGGCATGACGCCGCTATTGAGCCGGCTCCCGAAGGCCCGGCTGGTCGCAACCCCGGTGACGATCGCGGTCGCCGACCTCCTGACGAAGGACGCCCTCAAGATCGCGCGGCTCGAGGGCTACCTACCCCCGTACACGCCGACCGACATCCATTCCCTCCACGCGCGGTTCACGGCGGTCGACCGACACGCGACCTTCCGTCACCACGGCATCGAGGTCGAGTTCACCCCCGCGGGCCACATCCCTGGGGCGTCGATGGTCCTGTACCGGGGCGCGAAGGACGTTCTCTTCACTGGGGACCTCCAAACGATCCCCACCCACTTGGTCGGGGGCGCCGAACCGCTCGAATGCGATGTGCTCGTGATGGAGTCGACGTATTCGGGCCGCGAACACCCCGATCGGCGGGAGACCGAGCGCAAGTTCCGGGACAAGATCGACGAGACGGTCCAACGGGGGGGCAAGGCAATCGTCCCTGCGTTCGCGGTCGGACGAGCCCAGGAGGTGCTGATGGCCCTCGCCTCCGCCGGCTTCGAGACGTATCTCGACGGTATGGCCCGCTCGGTCAACGAGATCTACGAGGCGGCGCCGGAGTACCTCGCCGATGCGCGGCGCTTCCGCCGCGCGCTCGACGGGGTGCACGTGGTCGAGCACCCCGGGGACCGGAATAAAGCGCTCCGGGAGGCCGAAGTGATCGTGACGACCGGTGGCATGCTCGACGGCGGCCCGGTGCTCTACTACGTGGGCGAGCTCTATCGGGACGCGAACAGCTCGATCCTCCTGACCGGTTTCCAGGTCGAAGGGTCGAACGGCCGGCAACTTCTGGAGCAGGGGACCCTCACCATCGACGATACGGTCATTCACCCGGCCTGTGAGGTGCAGCGGTTCGACTTCTCGGCGCACGCCGGACACTCCGACCTCGTCCGGGTGGCGAGGGAATCCCGCGCCGAAACCGTCGTGCTGATGCACGGGGACCAGCGGGACGCTCTGCGCGACGCCTTGGAACCATCGTGCCGCGTCGTGCTGCCCGAGAACGGCAAAATGTTCAGCGTGTAGCGCTGCGTCGAGGTCGCCTACCGGGCGACGGGCGTTCGGGTTCGAGCTCTCCTCCATCGAGGGGTTCGGTCAGCTCTTCCTGGATCGGCGGAAGCTCTTCCCTCGGCCGGACGAGCTCGCGCACCTTTCGCTGGAGGTCATCGAGACCCTCACCGGTCACTGCCGAAACCTTCGGGCGTTCCCCGGGGCGCTTCAGAAGGTCGGATTTCGTTTCCACCGCGACGATGGGCAACTGGGGGAACTCCTCGCGCCAACGGTCGAGCAGTCGTTCCTGTTCGGCCATCGAATAGCCGCACTCCTCGGTCGGGTCGAGGACGAACAGAACGACGGTCGCGACACCGCGAACGGCGGCTGTCGCTTCCGATTCGGCCGGGTTGAGCCGTCCCGGTCGACCGAGCACTCCGGGCGTATCGACCACCTGGAGGCGGTCGAATCCGAGGTCGGCGTGACCCAGGGCGATCGAAAGGGTGGTGAACGGATAATCGGCGACTTTCGGATGGGCGGACGAGAGTCGAGCCACGAGCGACGACTTTCCGACGTTCGGGAAACCCGCCACGACCAACGTGGGATGGTCCGCCTCGAGCTGTGGACGTTCGTCCAAAAAGTGGTTGACGGCGCGCAGTCGAACGACGTCCGGGTCGACCTCCCGTACGAAGCTCGACAGTCGACCGTAGAAGGCCCGGACCTGCTCCCCCAAGGCCTCGGGGCCGGAAGCTCCCCGCGTGGCCTGTTCCGCGGAGCGGGCGAGCCCCCGGATCCGTTCCTCCGCTCGGCGTACTCGGGTGACGGCCCGGGAGAGGGTACCTTCGCCGAATCGTTGGTCGACGAGCGTCGTTTCGAACGGAGAGAGTGGATGCCGGACGAACCTTCGCGCTTCCAACCGAAGGTGCCGAATCACCGTCGCCGAGCTCCGTACGATCTTGAGCTCGGCGCGCATTCGGTCGCGGGCCGCCTTGGTGTCACCGCGCGGAGTCGCGAGCGACGCCCGATGGAACGCCACGTCGAGGATTTCCACCGACGGCGGGGGCGGCAAGGGGGCCCTTCGAGACCTCCCTGTATGTGCTCGATCCCGCGCCATAGACCTCCCGCCGAGGCACCCCGGCCGAATACCTTTACCATGGCGCCTGGCCCCCAGGACCGATACGGGTTCGGCCGAGTGCGGCCGACAAGACGTGAAGGATTTATGGCCACCACCGCTGCCACCGGCGGTGAGTCTCCATGCCGCGATGGATTCCGGATGAACCAGGAGAGGAGGCCGCGATGCTCCAATCACTGGGCCTCAGCTCGACGGATGAGCTGTTCACCGACGTGCCCAAGCGGGCGCGAATCGGTCGGATGGGTGTGGGACCCGGTCGGGAGGAGTCCGAGGTTGTGGCCGAAGTGGACCGCCTGCTCGGGCGCAACCGAACGATGTCGCGATTCTCGAGTTTCCTCGGGGGCCGGGTGACCTCGCGATACGCTCCCGCGGCGGTGGACGCCCTGGTCTCCCGGAGCGAGTTCTACACGGCGTACACTCCCTACCAGGCCGAGGCGAGCCAAGGGATGCTCCGCACCCTCTTCGAGTTCCAGAGTCTCTGGGTCGAGATGACCGGTCTCGACGTCGCGAACGCGTCTCTCTACGACGGCGCAACCGCGGCGGGCGAGGCGCTCCTGTTCTGCCGACGGGTCCACGAGGGGAAGCGCTTCCTGGTCCCCGCGAGCCTCCCGTGGGAGGAACGCAGCGTCCTGGAAAACTACGCGAGCGGACCGAACCTGAAGGTGGAGGGGATACCGTACGACGATCGAACGGGACGCCTCGACCTCGATTTCGTTCGTTCCGCGGTCGCGCAGAAGGACGTGTTCGGACTCCTCGCTGACGTCCCGAACGGCTTCGGCCACATCGATGAGGGCGTCCCGGAACTGAAGTCGATTCTGGGAGACGTTCCACTCGTTGTGGCTGCCGACCCACTCTCCCTATCCGTCCTGGAAGCCCCCGGCAACTACGGGGCCGACGTGGTGGTGGGGGAGGGGCAGGGCTTCGGCATCGCCCCGTCGTTCGGCGGTCCGCTGCTCGGGTTGTTCGCCTGCCGCAAGGAGCACGTCCGGGCCTCGCCCGGTCGTATCGTCGGGGCGACACTGGATGCCGACGGTCGGCGCGCGTACGTGCTGACGCTCACGACCCGGGAGCAGCACATCCGACGCTCGAAGGCGACTTCCAACATCTGCACGAACGACTCGCTGATGGCCCTCGCGTTCGTCGTCTACGCGAGCGTGGTGGGTCCGCGCGGCCTCGCTCGCCTCCAAGCTTCCCTTGCCGAGAAGGCTCGCACGCTCGCGAGCGGACTCGGCGGTGTCGAGGGGCTGAACGCGCCCCGGTTCGACGCTCCGTACTTGAGCGACTTCACCGTGGAAGTGGGCCGCGGGACCGCCGAGGAGTTCCTCGACCGGCTGCGTCGGCGCAAGGTGCTGGGCGGTCATTCGCTCAAGGACCCGCGCCCGGGCGCGCCGGCGGAGCCGGAGCGGATCCTGGTCGGAGTCTCGGAAACCGCGAAAGAGAAGGACGTCCAAAAGTACGTGCGCGCCGCCCGAGCCGCCATCGAAGCGGTCGGGAGGTCGGCATGACGTTCCACCAGGCCCGATGGGACGAGCCTCCCATCTGGGAGCTCGCCACCATGGAATCGGCCGAGTCACCCCCGGCCATCGCCGGCATTCCGGAGCGACTTCGACGCAAAGCCCCGGTCCGATGGCCCGAGCTCTCCGAACTCCAGGTGGTCCGCCACTATACCCGACTGTCTCAGATGAACTTCGGGATCGACACCGCCACGTACCCGCTCGGTTCCTGCACCATGAAGTACAACCCGAAGGTGACCGAGCTCGTCGCCCGGCGGGCCGGGGCGGCCGACGTCCACCCCTACCAGCCCGAAGCCACGGTCCAGGGTTCCCTCGAGGTGCTCTGGCGGCTCGAACGAACCCTCGCCAAGATCACCGGTCTACCGGAGGTCTCCCTGCAACCGGCGGCCGGCGCCCACGGCGAGTACGCGGCGATGCTGATGGTTCGGGCGTACTTCCGCGACCGCGGCGAGGCGGCCGAGCGCACGGAGGTGCTCTTGCCCGACACGGCCCACGGGACGAATCCGGCATCGGCGGCGATGGCCGGCTTCTTGACCCGGGAGATCCCGGACAAGGACGGGAGCGTCGACCTCGCGGAGCTTCGGCGCACGGTCTCGAGCAAGACCGCTGCCTTCATGCTGACGAACCCGAACACCGCGGGCCTGTTCGAAAGCGAGATCCTCGAGATCGCCGAGACCGTCCATAACGCGGGGGCGCTTCTCTACTACGACGGCGCGAACCTGAACGCGATCCTGGGGGTGACGCACCCGGGCCGGATGGGCTTCGATGTGGCGCACCTCAACCTCCACAAGACGTTCTCCACGCCCCACGGCGGCGGAGGCCCGGGCGACGGTGTTCTCGCGGCCGGCGATAAGCTCGGACCGTATCTGCCCGTTCCCCGCATCGCGAAGGAGGGGCGGAAGTTCCGGCTCGATTACGACCGGCCGAAGTCGATCGGGAAGATCAAGACGGCCTACGGGAACTTCGGACTCGATTTGCGGGCGTACGCGTACATCCTCTCGTACGGCGAGGAGGGTCTCAAGCACGTTTCCCGGCGGGCCGTGCTGAACTCGAACTACGCCGCGTCCCGGCTCGGTAAGTATCTCCCTCGGCCATTCCGGCCGCTCGTCAAGCACGAGTTCGTCCTTTCGGGTGCGCCGCTCAAGGAGCGAGGCGTGCGGACGCTCGACCTCGCGAAGCGGCTGCTCGACGAGGGGGTCCACGCGCCGACCGTCTACTTCCCCGCCATGGTCGAGGAATCGCTGATGGTCGAGCTTCCCGAGTCGGAGAGCAAGCGGGACGTGGACGCTTACGTCGCGGCCTTCGAGCGGGCGATCACCGACACTCCCGAGCATCTTCACGCGGCTCCTCGGTCGCTCGCGGTGTCACGGGTGGACGAGGTGCGCGCGGCGCGCGAGCCCCTGCTATCGTGGAAGGACCTTCGTTCCGCGGGCGCAAAAGCTGAAACACCCTAGGCGCTACGCCGCGGCATGAAGTCGCGCGTGCGGAAGGTATTCGAGCGGCTCGACCCGGCGCCCGACGCCGTCGTCCTCGCGAATTCGGTCGAACCTCACCTCGACCAGTCGTTCTTCTATCTGTTCGACGTGCCGTACGGGCTGTTCGAGGATTCGCTCGTCGTCGCCCACCCGGACGGCCAGCTCGACGTGCTCACCGCACGGCTCGAGGAGGAGACGGCTCGCGTCGCTGCGAAGGCGGACCCGAGCGTGGAGGTCCATCTGACCGACCGGGAAACCCCCGACCCCGTCCTCAAGAAGGTTCTGCAGGGCGCGGGGTCGGTGGCTCTCAACTTCCGGGAGATCACCCACGCCTGGTTCCTGCGGCTCGAGAAGATCCTCCCCGGGACCCGCTGGGTCGACGGCTCCGAGGCGATTCGCCGGGCTCGCCTCATCAAGGAGCCGGGCGAGATCGAGCGCCTGCGCAAGGCGGCGGAGATCGGCTCCGAGGTGGCGAGGGAGATCCCCTCGATCCTCAAGACCGGCATCACCGAGCTCGAACTCGCCGCCGAGATGGAGCACCGGATGAACCTGCATGGGGCGAGCGGCCGGTCGTTCGCCACGATCGTAGCGTTCGGTCCCCACGGGGCCGAACCGCACTACGAGCCGGCCGAGACCCGGCTCAAGCCCGGCCAGTCGATCGTCTGCGACTTCGGGGCCCTCCACCGGCGCTACATCAGCGACATCACCCGCTCGTTCCGATTCGGACCCCGTGACGACGAGATGAAAGCGGTGCACGAGAAGGTCGAAGAGGCTCAGAGCGCCGCCCTCGCGGCAATCCGGCCCGGCGTGCCGGCCCGCGATGTGCACCTCGCGGCGGCGAACGTCATCGATGCGTCGCCGTGGAAGGGCCGTTTGACCCACGGCGTCGGGCACTCGATCGGCCTCGCGGTCCACGATGGCTGGGGCTACGGAGCGAAGGCCGAGGACCTCCTCGAGGAAGGGATGGCGTTCACCGTAGAACCCGGGATCTACCTTCCGGGCAAAGGCGGCGTGCGCATCGAGGACGATATCGTGGTGACCCATCACGGGTTCGAGTTCCTGACGACCGCGCCGCGCGAGTACATCGAGGTGCCCGCGTGAAGTTCGGCGTCCTGACGGGCGGCGGCGACTGCCCCGGTCTCAATCCGGCGATCCGGGCGGTCGTCCGTCGAGCCGCGAAGTTCGGTCACGAGACGGTCGGGTTCCTCGACGGTTGGAAGGGGGTCCGGGACGACGCGAGCCGACCGCTCACGGTCGCGGACGTCACGGATATCCTTGCGAAGGGCGGGACGATTCTCGGCAGCTCCCGGACCAACCCGTTCGCGAAGGAGGAGGACGCCACCAAGGTGCTCGCCACCCTCGAGCGCCGGGGGATCGACGTGCTCGTCGCGATCGGGGGGGACGACACTCTTTCCGCCGCGCGGGAGCTCCACCGGCGCGGGCGCCGCGTGGTGGGCGTGCCGAAAACGATGGACAACGACGTGGCCGGCACCGACTGGACGTTCGGTTTCCATTCGGCCACCGCGGTGGCGGTCGACGCGCTCGAGCGGCTGCGGGACACCGCGAATAGCCATCACCGCGCGATCGTTCTCGAAGTGATGGGCCGCCATACCGGATGGGTCGCCCTCGCGACCGGACTCGCGGGCGGGGCGGACGCGACGCTCGTGCCGGAGGAGCCGTACGACGAGGCCGCGCTGATGACGCGGGTCCGGGCCGCCCTTGGCGCCCGCGGTTACGCGCTCGTGGTCGCGAGCGAAGGGATCGACCTCGGCGCCCGCCGGGGGAGCGCCGGGGCGAAGGACGAGTTCGGGCACGAGCTCTTGCGCGAGCGCGAGGTCGGCGCGGAGCTCGCCCGAAGGATTCAGGAGGCGACCGGTGTCGAGACCCGTAGCGCCCAGATCGGGCACATCCAGCGGGGCGGTGCGCCGGAGCTGTTCGACCGGATTCTCGCGACCCGACTCGGCGCGTGTGCGGTCGACCTGGCCCTTGCAGGGCGGTTCGGCGAGGTAGCGGTCCTCCGAGGACCCGCCGTGGTCGGGATTCCTCTCGATGAGGCACTGGGACACCCGAAGACGGTGACCGCCGACTGGCTCGACCTGGTTCACACGTTCGACGCGTAGAGGAACCCGATGCGGGTGCGTGCGCTCTGGTACCGTAACGGCACGCTCCATTTGATCGACCAGCGGGAACTCCCGCAGAGGACCGTGGTCCGCCGACTCCGACATGTTCGGGACGTCGCGAGCGCGATCCGGACGATGGTTGTGCGCGGCGCCCCGGCGATTGGCGTCAGCGCGGCGTACGGGATGGTGCTCGCGTACCGGGAGGGGTCGATTGCTCCGGCCCGGGCCGCGAGGATGCTGCGCGAGACCCGTCCCACGGCGCACGACCTCGTGGTCGGACTCGAAACGGTGAAGTCCGCCTGGGTCGCGGGGGAGGACCCGGTCGCCGCGGCGGACCGATATCGAGAGAAAGTGGTCGAAGAGTGCCACCGCATCGGCCTCGCGGGGGCACCGCTTCTCGCGCGGTCCCATCGCGTGCTCACGCACTGTAACGCGGGGGCGCTCGCCACGGTGGAGTGGGGCACCGCGCTCGCCCCGATCCGGGTCGCCCGGGAACGAGGTGCCCACCTCTTCGTTTGGGTCGACGAAACCCGGCCGCTCCTCCAGGGAGCCCGTCTCACGGCGTGGGAGCTCGCGCGGGAGCACATTCCTCACGCGGTGATCGTGGATAACGCGGCCGGCGCGTTCATGCGTCGTGGCGAGGTCGACGCCGTGATCGTCGGCGCGGACCGGATCGCGCGGAACGGGGACTTTGCGAACAAGATCGGCACGTACGAGAAGGCCGTGGTCGCGCACGAGAACGGCATCCCCTTCTACGTAGCGGCGCCTTGGAGCACGTTCGATGACCGGCGGGCGAGCGGCCGCACGATCCCGGTCGAGGAGCGGGGCGAAGAGGAAGTGCTCGGAGCCGAGGGGCATCGGATCGCCCCGAGGACGAGCCGCGCACGTAACCCCGCGTTCGATGTGACCCCCGCGAATTACGTGACCGCCTTTGTCACGCCGGCGGGCGTGGTACGCCCGCGGAGCCTCGCGAAGGTGCTCGACCGGCGCCCGAAGGACTAGCCGCGACCCCGGGCGGTCCCCGACGCGGCGTCTACCACGTGCTCAAAGGCTGCGCCAGCAGATGCTCGGTGCCGCGAAGGAGGGTTCCGAGGTCCGCCGTCACGTTGTACCCGAGGTGGTTCAGGAACAGCACCAGGCACAAAACTCCCAAAATCGAGACTGTCCAGCTCGTCGTCGCGGTCATGTTCGCGCTCCCGTCGGTAGAAACTATTGACGGGGGTCGACGCTACATAAATCGAGGCTTCGACTGGCAAGATAGGTTGCGAGCCGGCCGCCGGTACCGCCGGTCGAACGCGCGCGCGCACGCCCGCCCGGGCGGGCGCGAGCCGGGGCGTTCCGGACCTCCGGTG
The DNA here is from genome assembly GCA_035626215.1 of Thermoplasmata archaeon. Classification (GTDB taxonomy): domain Archaea; phylum Thermoplasmatota; class Thermoplasmata; order Lutacidiplasmatales; family UBA184; genus Lutacidiplasma. Next base: position 38,263 of record DASPOD010000020.1, on the reverse strand, counting down.
CGCTCCGGCCCTGCCCGCGGGTTCGGAGGAGCCGCGCGCGAGTAACATTCATAGCGGGGAACGATTAGCGCCTCGGGGTTGCCCTGGTAGTCTAGTGGTCTAGGATGTAGGTCTGTCGAGCCTGCGACTCGGGTTCGAATGGGCCGGAGGGCCTCCGCCCCCGGACCGGAACTCCCGACCAGGGCGCTCCCCGCCCCGGGCCGACCACGGGCCCGGGGCCATCGCTTCGACTCCTCGCGGCCCCCTCATCTTATCCTCGGTTGCGGTCTGGTGCTTTCGTGGCGGACGCGGAATCGTCGCCCCGGAGGCGCGGGTCGCCGTACTTGTCCCACGCCGTCGGCGACGCTCTGCGGGACCTGACCGAACGCCGCCTCCTCGAGCTCGTAAAGTCATCTCCGGTCCCCAACCACCTCGCGATCATCATGGACGGGAACCGGCGGTTCGCCGCGGCCCAGGGCCTCGACATCGCGAAAGGTCACGCCAAGGGCCGCGACACCGCGGAACTGCTCCTCGATTGGTGCCTCGACGTTGGGATCAACATCCTCACCATCTACGCCCTGTCGACCGAGAACCTCTCCCGGTCGCCCGAGGAGCTCGAGGCCCTCATGGACCTCTACGAACACGCCCTCAAGGACATCGCGGTCGACGAGCGAGTCCACCGCCACCAGATCCGCGTGCGCGTGATCGGCAATCGCTCGCTCCTCCCGCCCCGGGTGCAAGCGGCGATCGATCAGGCCGAGAAGGCCACCGAGGGCTACTCGCGGTACCGCTTCAACGTCGCACTGGCCTACGGAGGGCGGGACGAGATTGTCGACGCGATCCGCGCCCTCGCTCGCGAGGTCCGCGATGGGCGACTCACGCCGGAGGAAATCGATTCCCAGGCGGTCTCCCGCCATCTCTATACGGCGGACCTGCCGGACCCGGACCTGATCTTCCGGACGAGCGGGGAAGAGCGGATCTCGAACTTCCTCCTGTGGCAGGCCGCCTACAGCGAGCTCTACTTCTCGGACGTGCTGTGGCCCGGACTCACCCGGCTCGACTTCCTCCGGGCGATTCGCTCGTTCCAGCTGCGGCGCCGCCGCTTTGGGGAGTGACCTGCCGAGCTCGCCGGGGCGGATACCCGAGCTCAGCGAGGGCTCGGGGAAACAGGAACACCACTCCGGCGACCACCCAGAGCACGGCGACCCAGAGGTAGGTCGGCTGAATCCCGTACGCTTCGATGAGGAGGGCGCCGCCAATCTGGGCGGCCGGGATGATCGCGATTGACCCAAGCGCATCGATGCCGAAGTACCGGCCCTGCATCTCGGTCGGCACGAGCAACTGGGCCGCGGTCAGCCACGCCGTGCCCGCATATCCTCCGAATAGGCCGATCAAGAACAGGCAGACCGCCGCCACCGGGACCGACGGGAAGAGGGCGAGCCCCACCCCCGCCGCGCCCGACGCGGCGCCGGCTCCGATCGTCCACGAACGACCCGCGAGGCGCACCCCGCCCGTACGACTGACGAGCAGGGAACCTAGGCCGGTGCCCCCAACCTCGAGCGCGAGCAAGAGCGCAAAGACCAGCGCCGAGCCGTGGAGCAGGATCGTGACGAAGACGACGATGAAGGTGCTTACGACGCTCAGGCAGAAGTTGAAGAACGTCGCGGAGATCGTGAGCTCGAGGAACCCGGTCGCATTGCCGAGCCAACGGAACCCCTCCCGCACGTCCGCGAGGTAGCTCGGCCGACTCGCGCGCTTCAACGCCGGCTGCGGTGGGACCGACATACCGAACAAGAGCAGCGCCGAGAGGGCGAACGTAGCGACGTTGGCGGCCACCCCCGCGACCGCGCCCAGGGTCACGATCAGGGCTCCCCCGATCGACGTTCCCACGAACTGCGCGGCCGAGCGGCTCGAGCGGACCAGCCCGTTTGCGTCCGCGACGAGCGACCCCTCCACGAGGGCCGGCACGATCGCCTGTTCGGCGGGGTTGAACACCGTCGTGAAGGCACCGACGACGAAGTAAGCCCCGAGGACGGTGAGCAGGTTGAACCCATGGACCTCGAGCACCACGACGACGCTGCCCATCGCAAGCGCCCGCGCCAGGTCGGAGACGATCATCAATCGCCGGCGGTCGTACCGGTCGACCAGAGTCCCACCGAACACGCTGAACAGGATTCCCGCGACGAGCCATGCCGAGCCGAGGAACGCGACGTCCAGCGGCGAGCCGGTCGCCTCGAAGACGAGCCAGACGAGGCAGACCGCCGAGACCCCCGAGCCGAGGGTCGAGCCGAGGCCCGCGGAGAACACTCGGGCGTACGCCGGCGTCCGGAGGAGTCGGGTGTAGGGCGTTGGCGAAGCCGGGCTGACGCCGCTCATCGGGTCGAGGGCGGGAGTAGGGTCAATCGCTTAACAGCGGCGCTCCTCTTTCGAGTGCACGCGGCCTCCTCTTCCGAAGGCAGTAGATTGTTTTAAATAGAACCGCTTTTTTACCAAACCCGACAGCCGAGAGGATACTCGGAGGTACCAACTATGCTGACGGGGCAAACACCAATCCTGGTGCTGAAGGAAGGAACGAAGCGCGAGAAGGGCCGTGGCGCGCTTAACAACAACATCGCGGCCGCGAAGGCGATCGCTGACTCGGTGCGCTCGACGCTCGGGCCGCGGGGCCTCGACAAGATGCTGGTCGATTCGATGGGGGACGTGGTCGTGACGAACGACGGGGTCACGATCCTCAAGGAGATGGACGTCGACCACCCGGCCGCGAAGATGCTGGTCGAGGTCGCCAAGACCCAGGACCAAGAGGCCGGGGACGGCACGACCACCGCCGTCGTGCTCGCGGGCGAGCTGCTGAAGCGGGCCGAGACGCTCATCGAGCAGAACATCCACCCGACGATCATCTCTCAGGGCTTCCGGCTGGCTTCCCAGAAGGCGCTCGAGGTCCTCCGCGAGGTCAGCGAGCCCGTTTCGATCAACGACCAGGACCTCCTGAGGCGCATCGCCGTCACCAGCATGGCGTCGAAGTCGGTATCGTTCGACCGTGAGCACATGGGCGAGATCGCCGTCAAGGCCGTCACGGCGGTCGCTCAGACGAAGGGCGAGGGTGGCTACGACGTCGACCTCGACAACATCCAGCTCATCAAGAAGCAGGGCGGCTCGATGTCGGATACCCAGCTCATCGAGGGGGTAATCGTCGACAAGGAGAAGGTGCACTCGGGCATGCCGACGCGCGTCGAGGCGCCGAAGATCGCCCTCCTCGATGCCGCGCTCGAGATCAAGAAAACCGAGATTGACGCGAAGATCGAAATCAACGACCCGACCCAGCTGAACGCGTTCCTCCAGGAAGAGGAGAACATGCTCCGCCGGATGGTCGACCAGGTGAAGAAATCCGGGGCGACCGTCGTCCTCTGCCAGAAGGGGATCGACGACCTCGCTCAGCACTTCCTCGCGAAGGAAGGCATCTACGCCGTGCGCCGAGTCAAGAAATCCGACATGGAGAAGCTCGCGAAGGCAACCGGGGCGAACATCGTCTCGAAAGTGAGCGAGCTCGCCTCCGAGGACATCGGCCACGCCGGACTCGTCGAGGAACGCAAGATCGGGGAGGACTCGCTCACGTTCGTCACCGGCGCCAAGAAGGCGAAGGCGGTCTCGGTGCTAATCCGCGGTGGGACCGAGCACGTGATCGACGAGATCGAACGTTCGCTCGACGACGCGCTCAACGTGGTGGCGGTGGCGGTCGAGGACGGACGGTACGTCTACGGCGGCGGTGCGACCGCGGAGGAGCTCGCCATGCGCCTGCGCGACCACGCCGCGAAGATCGGCGGCCGCGAGCAGATCGCCTTCGAGAGCTTCGCCGACTCGCTCGAGACCGTCCCTCGGACCCTCGCCGAGAACGCGGGACTCGACCCGATTGACGTGCTGATCGAGCTTCGCAAGGCGCACAAGGGCGGCCAGCAGAGGGCCGGTGTCAACCTCGCCACGGGTAAGCCGGTCGACATGGGCGAGGCGCATGTGATCGAACCGATCCGAGTCGGTCGCCAGGCGATCGAGAGCGCGACCGATGCCGCGGTCATGATCCTCCGGATCGATGACGTCATCGCGTCGAAGTCGAACCCGCCCCCGAGCGGCGGCCCCGGTGGCCCCGGCGGCGGTGGCATGGGCGGCATGGGCGGGATGGGCGGCGGCGATTTCGGGGAAGACTGAACGGTCGCCCCGCGGCGAATGGCCTAACCTTTTCTCCCGGCCCCCGGGACCGACCGGGGGCCGACGAGTGTTCTTCGGCTCCGATATCCCGGGGTGGTCCCGGACTCCGCGTCAGCGAGCCCGACTCCGCAGTAGCTCGCCGACTTGTAGGACCGCACGGGCGCGATGCGAGAGGCGATTCTTGCGCTCGGTCGGGATTTCCGCGAACGTTCTGTGCTCGCCCTTCGGGACGAAGATCGGGTCGTAGCCGAACCCTTGGTGACCGCGCGGTCGGGGAGCGATCGACCCCGGCACTTCGCCCACGAACGTCCAGCGCCGTCGCCCCCGTTGGAGACCGGCGACCGTGCGGAACACGGCGCTCCGGTCCCGTCGTTCGAGGAGTTCGAGGAGCGGGCCGAACTTCCAGGTCTTCAGAAAGTGCGCGGAGTAGACCCCCGGGAACCCGTGGAGCGAGGGGACGAACAGCCCGGAATCCTCCACGAGGACATAGCCCGAAATGTCGCGAACGGCCTCGAGCTTGGCGGCGACCACCTCCTCGAGGGTCTCGGCCTGCGGCTCGGGGAGCACTCGTCGACGCCAGCGAACTTTCACCCCGAACGGGGCCAGGAGGCCGCGCACCTCCCGGAACTTCCCCGGATTGGTGCTGACGAAGGTGACGTCGGTCACGCTATCCCGGGTACTCGTTGTAGCCGATGATCTCGTCCGGGCTCTTGCGGCCATCGCCGCTCGCCTTCGCGGAACCGTTCCCTTCCACGGGGTAACCGATCGGAATGACGGCGATCGGATGAATCCCCTCCGGCACGTTCAGGACGACACGGACCTTCTCATCGTTGAACTCGATGATCCAGTTCGTGCCCAAGCCTTCGGCGGTAGCCGCGATTTGGAGGTGGGCGACCGCGACGGCCACGTCGAGCGGGTAGGCCGAGATGTAGCCGCCGACCGTTATCGGAATGTCCTCCTCGACGGCGAACGCCACGATGACCGCGGGGGCCTCCGCGATCAGCTTCCCCCGCGCCGATGCCTGGGCCAGGAGCCGTTTTCGTTCGTCGTCCTGGACCACGACGAAACGCCAGGGCTGGAGGTTCTGTTGGCTCGGGGCGAGACGGGCCGCGGCGAGCACCGCCTTCAGCTTCTCCGGGGGCACCGGCCGGGGCTGGTACTGCGTGCAGGGTCGGAACGAGCGGATTGCGTCGAGGACGTCCATGGGGTTCGCCCGAAAAGGAGTCAGGTCCCGGTGGTCAAAGGAGGTCTACGCCTCCGAGGGAAAGCAAGGCATTCAACTCGACGAGGTGAGTCCCTCTTAAAAGGGTTTTCGAGGGCGGAGCGCGACAGGCCATGGTTTCCCGGGGACGGTCGTACCGCTCACGAACCCCCGCCGGGCTGGCCCGTCACCGGCCCGGGCGCGAAATCCCGCTGCAGATTCGAAATCTCGAAGGCGCGACGGAATCCGAGCTTCTCGTTGATCCGGAGTATCCCGTCGTTCGCGGAGTCGTTGAACGTTTTGAGCCTCCGGATCCCGTGACTTCGCGCATAGTCGATCGACTGCTGCTTGAGCTCGGTCGCAAGCCCTCGACCCCGGAACGCCGCCCGCGTGGCAGTGAACCCTACCATCAGAGCATCGGATTCGGCCAGGTCGCGTTCCAAGTGGCTCGACGCAACGTAGCTGTCCCCATGGCCGGCCAGAAAGAACGCCTCGGGAACGATCGCGACCCGGTCGATCTCGGCCTCGAACTGCTCGAAGCTCACCGGCACGTACTCGCCCATGCGCGGGACGTCCCGCGAGGCTTCGGTCCAAAGCTCGTACAGGCGGTGACGCACCTCGGGGCGACGGGGCCCCTCCTCCGCGAGCGTGGTGAAGCGAATCCCCTCGCGCGTGAGCTGTTCGCTTCGTTCGTTCCCGGGGGACGGGGACGCCGGGCCCGAGAGGTCGAGGACACTCATCCACGTAGTTCGAAGCGTCCGGAACCCCTGCTGGGCCGCGAATCGGTGGCTTCGCTCATCGTCCTTCCGGACATTCGTCCAGAAGCAGAGGGCCCGATGGTCGACCGCCTCGGCGTTCAACAGCGAGGCTAGCGCCCGCCCGATTCCCTGGCGGGTATGCCGATGGCCCACGAGCACCAGCACCCAGAACTTGTGCGGGTCGAACGAATACAGCGCGTGGTACAAGGCCGCGACGGCGACGATCTCCCGGGTCGCGTGGTCTTCGACCACCCACTTCTCGTTGACGACCCTGGCGCGCGCTAGCGTCTCGTCCCATTCCCGTTCTTCGTGGGCCGTGGTCGGCAGCTCGGGGTACCGCTCGGTCTGGAGACGCCCGAGCGCCTCGTAGTCACCGTCCTCGAACGGCCTCAGCCGGTAGCGCTTCGCATCCATGGTCGGAAGCCGGCGGGTTACGACCCGCTCTGCCTTAGCACCTTGGGAGCCGACTCGCCACCGGCCCCGGCATTCGGCCCCGTGGGATGCTTCCACGGCCCGTGTGCCGGTGACGGCCGTTCACGTCAAACAGATAGGTACGAAGAATCGTGGGTAGGCCGTGCAGTCGAGCCTTCCCCGAACGACGATCGCCGGTCTTGTCTACGCTTCCACGGCGGTCGTGTGGACCTCCTATTCCCTGCTCTCCGTTACGCTTCCGTTCCGGTTCGAGGCCCTCGGGCTCTCGGTCGTCGAGTATGGCGTCGCGATCGCGGTGTTCGCCCTGGGGATGCTGGCCACGGAGTCAGTGTGGGGAGTCCTCGCGTTCCGGATCGGCAAGCTGGGGCCGATCCTCGTCCTCGGTTCGGCCGTGTTGATCGTTTACGGCTGCATCGCGTTGTCGACGAGTTTCATCGCCCTCACGATCGAACTCGCCGTTTTCGGGATGCTCATCATCTTTCCGGTGCCGCTCTTCCGGTGGATGGCCCTGGTCGCCCGCGGCCCGGGGACCGAAGGCTCCGGCTCGGGACGTTTCGGCCTTTTCTTTGGGTGCGGGATGGTCGTGGGCTCCGCCGTGGGGCCGTACCTTTACGTTACGGTCGGGTTCGAATCGTTGGCGGCCATCATTCTCGGAACCTATGCGCTCGGTCTGGCCCTCATGGCCGTCCTGCCGTGGCGCGATACCCATCTGCCGCGATCCGAGCCCGGAGCAATCTCCTTGGTGCGTCGAGTCATCACCGTTCCGTTTCTCTATGCCGCCGGACTCGCGGCGGTGTCGTACCTGTGTTTCACGCTCATCGTCAACTTCCTCCAAATCTACTCGGTCGGCGTATTCCATGGCACTCCGGCGGACGCTGGCTACGTCATCGGGCTCGCCCGGGCCACGCTGCTCATGTCAGGTTTTATGCTAGGAAGCAGCGTCGACCGGTTCGGGCCGGCACGCACCAGCCCGCTCGGATTCCTTCTGGTCGCGGCCGGCGCGTTCGGGACGTTATTCTCGGTCTCGTACGGGGAGATGATCGCCTCGACCATGGTGCTCGCCGCGGGCCTCGGCTGGCTTTCGGCAAGCTTGCTACCGCTCGGCATGAAAACCGTACCCGTCACGCTCCAGGGGACCGCGGTCGGCGTGTTCGGTTCGTTCGAAGACTTGGGATTGCTGGTCGGTCCGGTCGTGATCAGCACGGCGTACGCTGCCTACGGTTCCCGCTCGATCTTCATCCTGGTCGGGGTCATCGCGGCCGCCGCGGCGATTTTCCCGCTGATCGTTCACCGGATCGCCCTTCACGGGTCGGGTCGAGGAGCGGGCTTGACTAAGTCGGTCCGCCCGAATCGTTGAGCGCTGGACCGTGGCGGGGGCTGATTGGGCCCGGACTTGAATTCGACCGCTGAGACGCTCGTCCAAAGGTCGGCGGAGGAAGGCCACCGCGCAGAGGGGACCCAGTGGTTGTCGCGCCGGCCGTCCAGGACCTGGGAATTCCCGGTGAACCTCGCGAAGGGGCGATAAGGTCGGCCCTCACTGTCGGCACGGCACCGTCGAGGGTGGGATGGCTGTTCGGCCCGAGATCTCCGTCATTGTCGTTGCCTACGGTCGTCGCGACTTCATCGCGGAAGCACTCGACTCGGTGGCGTTTCAGGACCTCGACCCAGCCTCATTCGAGGTGGTCGTGTGCACGAACCTGCCCGGGGTGAACCTTGGGTCCTGGGCGAACGATTCTCGTGTGACCCTGCTTCACTTCTCCTCCGGAAATTGGGGTGAGTGGATCCTTGCGGCCCTACCGCGGTGCCGTGGAGAGATCCTTTGTTTTCTCGACGACGACGACCGGTTCGAGCCGACCAAGCTCTCCTGCGTGCGTTCGGCATTCGAGCGGTACCCGAAGGTCGGCTACTTCCACAACCGCGTCCAGCGAGTCTCCCAGTCCTCCTCGGGGTCCGACGGGTGGGGCGGCCCGGAAATCCGCGCCGCGCCGGAAGGCCCCGGAATTGGCCTCTTCGAGAACCGGCGAAAGAACCGAGGCCGGATCGACCGGCTCTTTTGGAGTGGGGGTGGGTTCAACGCCAGCGCGATGGCGGTGCGGCGCGAGGTGGTCCAATCGCTCGGTCCTCTCGCCTCCCAACTCGAAATGGGTCACCCTCTCGCGCTGTTCTTCGCGGCCGCGCTCGGCTCCTGGGACCTATATTTCGAACCGACGGCCCTCACCCGTTATCGCGTGCACTCGGCGAACAGTTCCGTTCCCCTCGGGAGCGACGTTCGGACCGAATTCCGCCGGGCGGTCGAACGCGGTGATGCGGTCGTCCGCGACTCCGAGCGCATCGCGCAGTTCATCGACTCCCACGGTCGAGGACGGGTCACGTCGACGGCCGTCCGGTCGGTGGGCGCACGTACCCGTCTCCTCCGATCATTGAACCTCCCGGACCTCTCCCGGACCCTGCTGCTGCGCGGTTTGGTAGAGTACCTATCGCTCACCCCCCCGCGCATCGTGGCCGACCAAGGGGGGATGCTGGCAGCGGTCGCGTTCGGCCTGTTCTCCCCTCGACGAGCCGCCAGGTGGTTGCGGGTCGGTCGAGGAGCCACCGCCCCATGACCGGAGAACCCGGCTCGACGACGGTCCTAGTTACGGGGCGAGGACCGGGAGCGCATGGGCCCCTGGTTCGCCGCCCGTCCTGCGCGGTCGGAGGTCAAGGACCCCCTCGACGGCCGGAAGGTTGCGGCCGCACCGCGGGCACGACGAATCCCGGACGGCTCCTTTGCCGAACCCATCGACCGGAGACCGACACTCCGGGCAGAGCACGATGGATTCGATCGGCGGAAGTCGCGACGGGGGCTCACCCGGTTTTCGGAGGAGCACAAAGTGATGGGGCATGGTCCCAGCGTTTCCGAAGGTTCGGGCGAGCGAGAGAAAGAGGTCCGTCGGGAGCCACCGGAGCGGACGGAGGTCCTCGAGACCGACGGAGTATTCCCGGTCCCAGTGGAAGCCGACGGACTTGACGGTCGCTCGAAACCGCGCCCGGGTGGGCAACCTCGGTCGATACGGCTCTCGCGCTCGGGGCGCGGCCTGCGAAGCGGAGGTCCCGCGCAATCGTCGGCGCAGGTCGTCCAAGACCGTCGCGATCGACGGTTCCGAGAAATAGCTCACCAGAAGCCACCCCCCCGGAACCAGAACCCGGTACAGTTCCCTTAGCGAGGCGCTGGGGTCCGTGAGGAAGTTGTAAACCCGAACCAGGACGGCCGCCGAGAAGGACCGGGATTCCAAGGGTAATCTGACGGTGTCCGCGGCGACCCATGTCCCGTCGCCGCGCCATCGAGCCCGGAGCCGGACCAGGAACTCGAGGGTGACGTCGACGCCGACGAATTCCTCGCTCGTCGCGAGCAGGGTCGAGGCGATTCGGCCGCTGCCCGGTCCCACTTCGAGGATACGGCGCACGTCACGTCCCCGCAACGACTCCCGGACGACGCGCTGTTCCACCTCGGTGGTTTTTGCCCGGCCGTTCCATAGCCGGTCGAAATCGAGCGCCCGGAAGTCGAGAGGACCGAGGGGGTGATCGACCTCGTTCATTCGGCTCCCGCTCGGACGAAGGTCATTAGAAAGTGGTCGCCGAGGTACTTGAGAGGCGAGCGGCGACCCAGAAGCCGGTCCCATTGAGCCCAGGTCTCGAAGTGGCCGGGCAGCTTCCGGAGGTAGGGGCTCAGGTCGGAGGGCGGCACGACCACCGGGACTCCTTCGACATGAACCACCGAGAACTCCGGGGCGAATAGGCGGCGGAACTCGGGGGCCGAAAAGGCGAACACGTCGACGCAGAATCGCGAGGTCCCGACCGGGACCGGGTTGTGCCATCGGCCGACCGCACGGTTCCAGCGTAGCGAAAGAGCGTACGACATCGCCTCGAACAGGCACCAGCGGTTGTAGACCCCGGCAACGAACGGTCGGCGCCGGGAGAGCAGCCGGCCCAGCCCCTCTGCCACCGGACGGAGATCGGGTTCGCAGTTCAGCGCCCCATACGTCGAATAAGCGCCTTCGAACGCGGAGTCCCCGACCTCCTTCGCGAGCTGGCCGATGTCCCGCGCCCGTAGGTGAACACAACGCAGTCGTTCGGAGATTCCGGCGTCCCGGGATTTCCGCCGGACGACCTCGAGCATCTTCTCCGACACGTCCACCGCAGTCACCTCGTGGCCCTCTTCGAGGAGCGACAGCGTTTCGATCCCCGTTCCGCAGCCGACCTCGAGCAGTGCGCGAGCCTCGGCGAAGACGACCCGCAGCCACTCGAGCGAGCGGTCCCGGAGGAGACGGTTGACTGGGTTGGAGAGGATGTGGTGGTCATACTCCTCGGCGATGTTATCGAACTCCGCCTCGATCCACGCATCGTATGGGTCCGAGGCCCGGGGAGCGAGACACGGGTCGACCTCGATCTCCACGATGCGCGCCGGGTCGTGGTACCAGCGAGCGAACTGAACCGGACCGTACTTTTGCCGGAACAACTCGAGGATGCGCTCCCGCTCCGCGCGGTCGGTGATCAATCGCGCTCGACCTTGTACGTCGAGCCCCGAAGGAAGAGTGGCCGACGCCCAACCGCGGCGGAGGACGGCGATCGGCCAGCGGGCCTCTCGTTGGCGAGCCACCAGGTAGAGCCGACGTGGTTCCTGGACGAAACCGAGGGGGACCGGGTCACGGCCGGTCCGCAAGGTTAACGGTTCGAGGGCGACGGATCGAGAGCCCAACGTCGTTTCCATGACGGTCACACCCTCCGAGTTGTTGCCGAGTGCCGTCGGTTCGGTCGGCCGTTCGACGGCCCCCGTGCTGCGATCATCGCCCCCATCGAAATTCACCCCCGCGCGACCTCGACGTAGTTTAGGATCAGTTGCACCGAGCTCTCGAGGAGCACACCTTGGAGGTCGAATTCGATGGTGGGCGACTTGAGGTCGACGTCGAAGGCTACCTCGGCGAAAGTGGTGTCGTTGAGCTGGGGAAAGTCGTACGACCAGCCGAAGAACGTGGGCTGGGCGAATGCGAGCGCCCCCACCCAGAGGACCGGCGTCGAGGCGTTCGGGACCGGAAACCCCTCGAGCGATACGGCCCGAAGGGACACCGTGATCGAGTAATTCCCGGGAGCCAGCGTCAGGCTGGGTCCGTACCACACGGTCCCGAGCTCGCCCGGGACGCTTTCGACCACCGAAGAGAACGTCGAGCCGGTCGCGATGGTCGCAACGCCATCCGAGTTCGAGGCGAGCGAAGATCCGAAAAACGTACCGCCCGAGCCTGGTAGCTGTCCGTACTCGCTGGGGGTCCCATGGAATCCCGCTTCAAAGAGGAGTACCGTGCCGGCGGGGGAATCCCAGGCGACCCCCCGGACCCCGTAGACCGAAGGGTCGTAGAGCGCTTCGGCGAGCCACGAAGGGACCGCCCCTGTCCGATCCTCCGCGATGAACACGTACGTCGGCGGATGGTCGAAGCTGAACGGCAGCGCCAGGGCCGGGGCGACGGTCCATAGGAGCGAGTACGCGTTGGGGTCGTTCGCGACAAGCGGAAACAGGTCATCGGTCGTGACGATCGACGCGTCGGCCGGGATCAACTGAGCCAGCTGCCGGACATTGTTCGAGTCCGTCCAGTCGGTGTACGACACTCGGTAACCCGAACCCAGTCCGGAATTGTCCATCCAGGGGTTCAGCGGCGTGAGAGCGAGGTTGATGCCCAGGAGGACCCCCATAGCCGTCCAGACGGCTCGGCGAGACGTGGCGCGCCGTCGGTGGACTCCGGCTCTCGAACTCGATGGGTCGACCAGCGTGCCTCGCGCCGGAGCCCACGCCTCGACCGCGCTGCGCAGCCGAGGCAGGGCCAGCGCAAACGCCACCATGAGCGTACTTCCCACCACGAACCCGTACTGGAACCCGAGCGTGACGTAGTTCAGGTTCGAGCTGGTGAGGGTGAACACAAACCAGGGGGCAGTGAGCACGAGCGCTCGGGGGGAGAGGAACGGAACGAATGCGAGGAGGCCCATTACGAGCAGCCAGTACGTGGCTTTGGCTCCAAAGCCCACGGTGAGATTCCCGGGAGTCAGACCCAGGGCGGCCGGCGTGGCGCCGATGACGTAGCCCGATGCGGCGGAAGGGAGCGGATACGTTCCCACAATGCCCGGCAGCACATCGACCCGGACGGCGAGCAGAACGAAGTAGGCCGCGACGCTCGCTCCGGCGAGGACTACGGATGCGCGGACCCGCCCTACTCGCATCCACTCCCGAAGTGCGCCGAACCAATCTTCGGCGAACCGACGCCGGAAGAACGACCAGGCCGACGGGGCCAAGGCACCCGGCAAGAGCGCGAAAATGCCGACCGCGAACACGATCACCGGAGCAAACTCGAACGTGAGGAACGTCGTGATCGCGACGGCAAACCCCGCGATGTACCGCTCTCGTCGCCAGAACAACAGGAGCGCGAACATTTCGATCGGAAGGAACGCCTCGGCGTGAAAGTCGTAGAGGTTGGAGGAGAGGGTCGGCGTCCAGCAGAGGTAGACGGCCCCGGCGACCCAGCCGAGCCGAGAGGAATGCGACGCATCACGGGCAAGGTAAAAGAGCGGGACGGCGGCGAGCGCGACCACCGCGGATTGCACCGCAAACAGGGTCGTCTCGTACGGGAACGCGGAGTAGAGCGGCACGACGAGGTACAGCAGGAAGACCGAGTGAATCTCGAGAAGGGACCCGTAGCCCCCGGTCTCCACGTCCGCTGTCTCGTAGAACGCTCGACCGTGGGCGGTCGTCCAGAGAGCCTGCTGGTAAAGGCCGAGGTCCCAGGTCGTCGTCTGCAGCTCGATAGCGCGAAGCCACGACATGACGAAGGAAACCGCGAAGTAGACCCCCACCGCGAGCACGAGCCATCGGGCCGGCGTCATCCATCGCCGAGAGGGTGACTCGGAGTTGCCCGGGGCGACCTCGGTCTCCTTCGCCGTGGATGAGTCGATCACACGGGCGACCTCATCGACGATTTTTCGGCGGGACCGGATGAACATTGGTAGCCGCGAGCCCTCGCCTCCCGCGCAGCCGAGGGGTAACGAACGTCGGTCGTATCGGCCGATCTCTTCGAACCAGGCGGGGGGTTCATCGGTAGGCCGGAATCCTCGACGTTGAGCCCGTCGAAGCGAAGGCCGGGTGCGGGTCGGAATTCCGTTCGTAGCGACGTCGCAGCTCCTCGAACCGCTCAGATTGGAAGATGTATCCATTGGGTGAGGTCAGGGTCCGGAACAGTGCGGATCGCTCTCCCCTCCGGCGGGCCCGCGAATTGCGGACGAGTCCCACCAGCTGCAGGAAGGTCGCGAGCGGGAGGAAAGAGACGGCGTTCAGACAGCGGACCAAGAACGGGACCGGCCAGGGAGTCGTATCGCCGGGTTCCACGCTGCGCCGAGCGAACAGGCGAGGAATCTCACCGCCCAGCCAGGCGGCTCGAGCGAGAAGGCCCCGGTAGTACTCGTCGCCGACGACGATCCGAGCGGTCAGCGCCTCCCGCGCGAAGAGGAGACCGTGTCCTTGCGCGAACTCGACCGGGGCTCGACGATCGTCGACGACGTAGTTGAAGCATGGTGCCGGTGCGTCGGCGCCGCGTCGCCGAACCCGCCAAAGCCGCAGGGTCAAGTACGTAGACAGGAGGAACCATGACGTGCACCCGCTTCGCGTGACGACGTAGAAGTCGAGGTCGTCCCCCGCCGATGGCGCCCCGTACGCCGCGGAGCCCGTCACGCCGATGCATCGGATCCAAGGATGCAGCCAGGCGAGCTGCTGCCGGATCAAGGACTCGGCCGCGCGCTGGTAGTGGATTCCACGCTGCACCCGCTCTGGGTCCGTGTCGGGCATCGTGCCGGCCGGACGAGCGCCTCGGCTGCCGGGGCCGGTCAGCTCGGGGCTTCCCGCCAACAACTTCTCGAGCTCGGGCTCGGACCAGAGACGAGAATCGGGGAGGAGTTCCGCCAGCCGGTCGAGCGGGATTCCGGCGCGAAACTCTCGAGCGACCTCGAGGAGAATTCGAACCCGTTGCGCGATCGCCGCGTCCGAGCCGGAGATAATGGTCGTCTCGCTCGCTCGGAGCGCCGGACCCTCGTTCGGGGATGCGATCCGGGACCAGTGGACGTGATCGCGTTGCGGCGGCAGTCGGTCCCAAGCCGCGAGCGCGTGAGCCACGATCTCCCACCCCAGGACATTGACGAGGTGGCGCAACCCGTCGGGGGTCGTGAGGGACCGTCGGAGTGCGCGAAGCGCGCGACTCGGCCGCTCGAGAAAGAATCGGAGGGCGGTCGTGGGACGACGGCCTAGACGAGCGGCCACCTGGGCGTTGCCCACGTGAATCCGCCGTCGTTGACGAAGATGGTCGCCCGGATTCCGCGGCACGTCCACCACCACCCGGGCTCCCGGGGCGTACCAACAACTCCCCGAGTGATTCCGTAACCAGACCGCGCAGTACGAGCCATCATTGATGACCCCGTCCTCGATCCACGGGAAGGCCGGCAAACTGACGAGGAGTAGCTCGTCCGAGAGGTGCGCCCCGCGGCCATCCTCGAGCATCTCGAGATGCAGCTCGTGGTGGAGCTCCCACATCCAACGCATCGTGGAGCTCCATTCGCCCTCCGCCGGCGGAGCGACTCGAGGTCGGCCCATCACCGCAAACGGACGGGTTTTGCCGGCGGCCTTCGTGAGTAAGGCGGAAACGGCGCCCGGCTCGGCCACGGCGTCCGAGTTCAACAAAACTAAGAACTCGCCCTCGGCCCGGCGAAGGACTTGCCGGATGGCGGCGGCCTTACCTCGGCGTTCGGGCTCGACCACCACGCTAACTCGGGGGTCGTCCGTGGCAACCGTGCGGGCGATCTCCACGGTGTGGTCGGTGCAGCCGCTCGCCACCACCCAGACGCGCCCCCAGTGAACACCGGGCGGCAACTCCTGGGTGAGCAGCGAGCGGAGCGAATCCTGAATCCGCCGCTCATCATTGTGGGCTACGACGCCCCCGACGATCACCTGAGCCGGAACGCCTAGCTCGTCGGTGGGTCTAGGCCCGAGGCCCGGAACGGAACTCTGCACGGATGCCCCCTCCCGACCGATCGACCGCCGCCACCCCCGTCGGACCTCGGGAACTAACTCACGCGGTGGCCCCGCCGCACGATGACCACCACCGCAGCGATCACGACCGCCGCGATCGCGACCCCGATCGCCACCACCTCAACGGTCGAGACGCCACCACCCGACGCGCCGGCCGGAGTGCTGGTCGAGTCAATCATCTCCCCGGTCATCTCGGGGAAGTGGACGAGACAGACGAACTCGTAGCTCCCGGGCGTCGACGGTGCCGTGAACGTGACGGTATGCTGACTCCCGGCGGTCGAACCGAGGGAGAGGTTCACGATCGGCGCCTGAGCGTTGAAGAATGCCGCCACCTCGCTCGGGGTGTCGGACGACGGCAGAGTGAAGTTAGCCAACGATGCGAGGGTGAATGTGTGCTCAAAATCGGCCGCCTGAGTTACGACGAGATGCACGATTTCCCCGGGAAGGACCGTGAACGAATCGGGCACGAAACTGAGGTCTTCGGTGGCGGTGATGTTCACGGTCACCGACTCCGCCGCCGGGTCGACGAAGGTTGTGGGGGAGGCTGCGGGGTGCACGGAGACGGCGACCGCCCCCGGCGCGAGCGCGGCCAGGATGAGCACGAGGATCGGGCCCACGAGGGCGACGATCCCGCGGGAGCGCCGACGGACCATCATGGTCCGACCTCCGCGAGAACGAGCCAGGTCCCGGGCGAAGGCCAGAGCCCCGCGGAAAACGGAACCCCGGGATCTAGGTCGCACGCCGATTCATGCCGCAGCAATTCCGCGGCCGCGACTTCGGGCGAGAGGCCCCAAGGAAGCGTCCAGCGGTGCCCGCATCGAAGCACCAATCGTGTTCCCAGCGGCTCCGGCCACTGCTCGACACCTTCGTTCATGGTCGCTCCTCCTTGTCGACGTAGATCAGCTTCGAAGGCTGGCGCCGGATTCGACGCGTAACGACCGCGACCGCGACGGACACGAGCGCCCCCGCGGCCGCCGCCGCGACGAACTCCGAGAGTGGGATACCGACGACCTTGGACGGGATCTCGATGCCTACCTGGGCCTCGTACGAGAGCGAGGTGTACGCCCCAGCGGAATCCCCGAATGCCACCGAGAGTTCCCCCCAAGATGGAGAGGGAATCTCCACCGTCGCGTTCGCGGCGACCGTGGCGGTCGGCCCCGATCGGGGGGTGACCTCCGCCGATGCGTTGGCGCCTACCTGTTCGAGGACTTGGCCGGAATCGTTGGACGTGCTCGCGAGGAGCCAACCCCGTGCCGCGGTCGCATTCAGGTGTTCCGAAGTCGGAAAGCTCGGGGCTACGGCGAACGCGAGCACCAGATGGTCGCTCCCGCTCTGCCAAGTCCAGTTCACGACCGAAATCTCCACCGACACCTGGTCCGTCGAGCCTTCCGGGGAACCTCGGTACGCGGGGAGTACGAACTGCACGAGCAGCTCCACCCCTCCGATCGAAGAGGGAGGGCTCGAGTTGGTGACGACCGCGGCATAGGCCGAGTACTCAAGGTCGTACGCGTCTTCGGTCGAGAGGTTCGCGACCGACCACGTCAGTCCGCTCAGATTCGCCGATCCTACGGTGGACTGAGCTGGTGTGGCTTCGACCAGGCTCGAGAGCGAGACGGTCACGCCCGTTCCGCTGACGCCCGAATGCGAGACTGCGACCGAGGGAGACCCCGGGGCGAACTGACAGAGGACGATTCCGTTTGACCATGCGATCGGGTCCGTTGTCCGGTAGGACGAGGCCGCCGCCGTCGGGCTGAGTACGACGAGCGCGGCCGCGACCGCGACCACGAGGGAACCGCTCGCGGTCCTCCCGTTCCATCGGGTTCGGTGATGGAAACGAACCGTTCGAGTTTCGCTCATCGGCGGCATCTCGATGGCCGAGGGGGGTCACCCCGTTTTTGGTGCAAGGTCGGAATCGATTGGTCCAAACCCGCGACGGTCAGGTCCGGAGAAGCTCCGACCACGTTGCGAGGAGGCGTTCCACCCACTCGTCGGCAAGGCCTTCTCGATAGCTCACGAGAAGGCGGATGACGCGCTCGCGGTCCTCGATTTTGAACGTGCGGAACCGTTCGCTCCGGCCGGTCCGCAGTATACCGAGCTCCATGAGTCGACTCAGGTGCACCGAAACGCGCCCCGCGCTCAGACCCGTGCGCTCCGTGAGGTCCGGAACGGTGCGATTCGGCTCTTCGAGCAACGCGATAAGTAACCGTCGGGCGGAGGGCGAGCGAGTCAATCGCAGGAGACCCCGATCGGCGAGGGGAACCGCGGCGACGAAGTAGTGGTCTTGATGGCCGGACCGTTCTCGCTGGAGGAGATGTGCCTGGGTCAACCGGTCGAGGTGGTAGACCGTCTCGCCCCAACCGGTACCCGCTTGACGCTGGACCTCACGCGCCGCGATCCCCGGAGAGCGACGGACGACGTCATAGAGCCGGCGTCGAGTCGGAAGCGCGAGCAGGTCCTCTTCCATCGCTCACGTACGTCGGGGCCAAAGCGTGGTCGCGAGGAAGAGGAGCGTGACGACCAGCACGAGAAGCGACACCGGAAGCCCGGCTGAGGCCCACGTGGGCGGATTTACGGGGAGCTGTCCCCACGTCCACACGGCCCCGAGCAGAGCGAGGAAGGCGTTCGCGGCGGACAAGAACAGGAATCGGCCGTCCTTCGACCGCCACCACGCCGCGGCGGGGGGCGCAGCGTTCACGCACGAGATCCCCACGATCAGGACCGCCACGAAAAGTTCCTCGAGCCCCACGGCGGGGCGGACGCTGTCCCGACGGTTTAAGGAATTGGTTCAAACCCGGAAATAGGCTCGATAGCTCCGGCGGGGAGCCGAGCGGCTGGCCCCGGGGGTTGCGCGAGGTGGAGCCGCCTACGGGAGGATGAGCCCGTACGCGACATCGTCCATGTCGCTCCGCTCGGGGTTGACGAAAATATGCCGGGTCTGAGTGCACTCGAGAACCCCCTCGAGTCCCAGCTCGCGGCCGATCCCGCTGTTCTTGAACCCCCCTCGCGGAGCCGCTGCGCTCAGCAGGTGATACTCGTTCACCCAAACCGTCCCTGCGTCGATCTGGGCGGCGACGCGCTCCGCCTTGGGGAGGTCCGTGGTCCACACTCCGGCGGCAAGGCCGTAGTCGGTGCGATTGGCGATCTCGACCGCTTCGGCTTCGGTGGCGAATTCCATCACCGAGAGGACTGGGCCGAAGATTTCCTCCCGAGCGACCACCATGTCGTCGCGCACGTCCGTGAGCAGGGTGGGCGGGTAGTATAGTCCGCCCGAAGGGGTGAGGCCCGCGAGGTCCTTTCGATATCGGACCTTCGCGCCGGCGGAGACCCCTGCGTCGACCAGGGTCTCGATTTTCCGCCTCTGCACCTCGGTAGTGATCGCGCTGATGTCCGTTTCCATGTCCATCGGGTTTCCGGGGCGCATCCGGTCCAAGAGATCACAGAGCCGCCGGAGGAACGGGTCCCGAATCGATGATTCCACGATCAATCGGCTCCCCGACTCGCACAACTGGCCCGAGTTGAGGTAGATGCCGAAAAGGACCCCTTTCGCCGCCTGCTCAAGGTCGGCGTCCGCAAAGACGACGTTGGGAGATTTTCCACCCAGCTCCATCGTGAATTTCTTAAGACCTACCGCCCGGCCCATGAGTTCGAGGCCGGTCTTGGTCGAGCCGGTGAAGCTCACCATGTTCACGTTCGGGTCCTTGAGAAGGGCATCGCCGACGACCGACCCTGTCCCCGTAACGACGTTGACGACTCCGGGCGGGAAGCCCACGGCGGTCGCATCCCGGCCCAGCTCGAGGGCCGTTAGCGGCGTGTAGTGGGATGGCTTCAGGACGACCGTGTTGCCCGCGAGCAGCGCGGGAGCGAGTTTCCATACCGCCATCAGGAACGGCACATTCCACGGGGCGATCGCGCCGACGACGCCCATCGGAACGTACTGGATGATCCCGCGCGTGCCGGGGAACTCGGGATGTTCGATCGTACGCTCCGGAACGAATTCCCGCGTCGTGGCGAAGTAGCGGAGGTTGTCGATTCCGAGCGGGATGTCCATGAGGGTGCTCTGACGGAGGGTCTTGCCAGTGTTGGCGGACTCGAGGAACGCGTACGTGTCGGCCCGGGACTGCACCCGGTCCGTCAGTCGGGCGATTAGGTGCTGCCGGTCGGCCAAGGAGATGCTCCTCCACGACCGGGCCGCACGCTGGGCCGCCACGACCGCTTCTCCGGCCTTGGAAGCGGACGCGTAGGCCACGCTCGCGACCTCGCGCCCGTCCGCGGGGCTTTTCAGCACGTGGGCCTCGCCCTCAAAATCCTCGCGTCCGTCCACCCAGTTCCCGTACCGTGATACCGTCACGATGGTCCCCCTCCCGTGTACGCCCTCATGAGGAGCTCCTTGAGTTCGGCCGTTCCGGAGTCCCGCGGGTTGGTCACGAGCCCGGTCGATTCCGCGGCGAGCGAGGCGAGCTCCTCGAGCGCGCCGAAGTACTCCTCCCGCAGCACACCGAGTGACGCCACGGTCGCGTCCTGGCCGATCGAGCGAAGAAGACCGCGGAGAGATTCGGCCAGGGTTCCGGCCCGCACTTCGGTGGGAAACAAGCGATTCAATCGCTCGAACCGTTGTTCGCAGACGGGCTGATTGAATTCGACCACCAGGGGCAGGAAGATTCCGACGGCCTTACCGTGCGGAGTCTTGTATCGAGCCCCCAGCGCGTGGCCGAGGGCATGCGCGAGACCGATCTGCGAGTTCGAAAACGACAGGCCGGCCATCGAGGCACCGATGTGAACCGCCGTGCGGGCCGGACGGTTCCCGGGTTCCTTCACCACGGTGGCGAGGCTCCCGAGAATGAGCTCGAGCGCTTTCTCCGACATCGCGTCGGAAAAAGGGTTCTTCCACTGGCTCACGTAGCCCTCGATGGCATGGGTGATCGCATCCACCGCCGTGTTCCGGGTCTGCTCGAGCGGCAGGGAGAGCACCAACTCGGGGTCCAGGATCGCGTAGTCCGGAATGATCTCGGGTGACGCGAGTTCGTGCTTGCGCCTCTCGGCGCGCTCGGAGAGCACCGCAGCCCACGTGCATTCGGAGCCGGTACCGCTCGTCGTGGGGATCGCGATGAGCCGGCTTTTCGACCGGAGCTTGAGCGGCTGCAACGGGGTCGTGTCGTAGACGGTGAGATCCGGCCGCTCATACAGTACGAACAGGATTTTGGCGGTGTCGAGCGACGAGCCCCCGCCGACCCCGATAATCCAGTCGGGGGCGAAACGCCGGATCTCGTCGAGGTGGGGGGTCATCTCAGCGAGGTCCGGCTCTTCGCCCACGTCGCTGAGCACGAGCGATTGCGCCCCCTCCGGGAGGGCTCGGCGTACTGTCTCCGGGATCTCGGTGGATCGTAGATGGCGGTCGGTGACGATCAGCGCCCGATGGATAGGGAGACTGCTAAGGTACGAGAGGGCTTCGTCCCCGAAGATGACCGTAGGGGAACGAAAGAACCACATCCGTCGCCGTCAGAATTCGGTCGCGACCTGCGATGTCGTGGCCACCATCTCCTTGGCGGCTCGGGTGAATCGCATGATCGTCATCATCGAGCCTTCGAGCTTGAACTTCCCCGTCAGAATCCCCTGAATCGGGTCAATCTCCTTGTTGATGAGACGCTTCCAGTTTGTGAACGGTCCGATGTACTTGTACTGGGCCGGCGGGAGCTCCTCGAGCACGAAGGAGAACTGAGATGCGCGGCATTTACCGTGAAAGAGGTCCATGTAAAGGTAGGCGTCCTTTTCGAACGACGGGTCCTTTTTGACGACGAATGTCATGGCGCCCTCCCACTTTCGGCCCGCGTCTTCGTAGTTCGGGTTCGCGTTTAACTTGGTGACGTATTCGGCGAGCCATTCCGCGCTCGGGAACTTCGCCATATCGCTCCGAAAAGGATGCACCTCGATATAACGGTAGAACCCGAATGACGATAGCGTGCCGGAGCCTGCTCGGCAAGAAAGCCCGGGATGGCCCCGGATGGCCATGATACGGATCGATCGCCCTTGGTTCCCGAGCGCTCCCCCGGCCGTCACTTCCACGGGCCCGGTGGGACCGTGGACGGAGGACGCTTCGGGCGCGTCAAGAACACTCCCGCCGCGACGGCCCCGGCGACCGCCGCGCCCGCGAGCGCCCCTTCCCCGAACGTCAGCCACGAGAACGATGTTGAGCTCGACGAAGGAGGCGAGGAAACCGAGACGAACTCCCACGTGAAGTTGAGATATACTCCGTAGGGAGCCACCGTCGCGTAATAGCCTCCGAACAGCCAGACGCCGCCCGTGGAAGGGTCGTAGCTCAACGAAAGTCCCCAGGACGGGATGGGAGTCGTCGGGGTCGAGACAAACGCCCACCCAGTCGAGACATTGTAAGCCCACGTCGCGGCGTAGACGTTGTAGCCCGTGTGACCCCCCGTCATGATCATGGCGTCGGCCCGGGGGTCGAACGCCATGGTCGGGTAGTTCTCGGCGGGGGGACTGGACCTCGGGAAGAGCTCCGTCCACGCTCCGTCCGCAAAGATCCAGGTGTCGCTGAACGAACCGGGCGTCGTCGCGTTCCATCCACCGTACATCAGGTCAAACGCCCCGGCGGGGTCGTAGTCCAAGGCCATGGAGAACCGCTGAGCTGGGGCGCTCCGGGTCGATAGTTGGCTCCAAGCGCCCCCGACGTAGGACCAGGTGTCGTTGTACACGATCGAATTCAGGGTGCTGTTCGCCCCACCGAACAGAAGGACCCCTCCGGCTTCGGCCGCCGCCATACCCGGCGCGAACCGGGCGGAGGGGCTCGAGCTCGGATGCACTTGCGTCCAGCGACCGCCGGCGTACGTCCAAGTGTCATGGTAGACCGTCGCGCCATCGATGCCGCCAAACAGCACCACGACGTGGTCCACACTGTCATAGGCGATCCCCGCGTCGAACCGGGCAGGCGGCGACGGGCCGGACAACGACAAGGTGAGGTTCGTCCACAGGCCGTTCGTCAACTCCCACGTGTCCCCGACCGCGGTGCACTGGTGAGTCCAGTAATCCCCGCCCCAGGACGGACATCCACCGAACAGGAGCGTGTACCCGTCCGCCCCATCGTACACCATCGCGGCGCCGGCGCGAGGCGAAGGTGCCTTGGGGGGAGTTGTCACCACCCAGTTCCAGTTCGTCCCCGATGGGAGAGCTGCCATCGTCGACGCGAGGCGGGACTCGAGCGGGCGAGACTCTGACGCGGAGCGAAACGAAGGTGACGACCTTGGGTTGGCCCCGAAGCCGTTCGGCGCGAGCAGGGCACTCAAGCTGAGAGCCACCACCAGAACGACCAAGACGCGAAGACTCTCCGATCCGGTCAATCGTCGAGCCATGTTGCCGCGACCGGTCGGCCACTATATGCTCCTTCTCTACTGGGGAATGCAAGCGTCCGGGACCCGAGGTAGGCGAACACTGCACGGACCCATTCTATCTCGCCCGGCGCGGGATAACGTAATCGAGGCCACCGCGTCCCAGCGATGCTGGGTCCGGACGAGATGAGGACCGTGACGAAGCGTTGCGGCTGGGTTGCGTGCGCATCGGAGTCTGCGGTGTCCTTCGCGGCGACGGGCGCCGGAGCGGCGGCTGACGCCGTGAGTTTCGCGTTCATCCGCTCTCCCTGGCGCTCCGAACACCAACACCGGCGGACATTCCCGACCCGGGTAACCAAACGGGCCCTGCCACCGCTCGGGCCAGCCTCGGGCTCACGAGAATGGCAACAACCGCTCTACGAGATGGGGCTCGAACTTCGTCGGGCATCCAAGATCCCGATGCCGTTGCCTCGCGAGGTCACCCGGAAGCCGTGGGATTGAAGGATGTCGATAAGGTCGTGGGGGCCATCATGGTACTCGAGAACGAACCGCCCGATCCGCGCGAAATCCTCCTCCGCCAGCGAACGGAGGAACGAGTATTCGCAACCCTCGCAATCCATCTTCACGAAGTCGAGACGGTCCACTCCGCCCGCCTTCATCAGGTCCGAGAGGGTGTAGGTCTGGACGGAGATGGTGCGGTCAAACTCCACACGGTTCTGATCTCGGTCGGGCGCGGCGCTGCTTTGGTTCGGAGCATCCGACGGGACGCGGATCTCGATCGGTCCTTGCTCCGAGAGCACCGCACCCTGTATCGGAACCACGGTTTGTTCCACCCCATTCTCCCGCAGGTTCTCGAGCGCGAGCGCGTAGGTTTCGGGTAGGGGTTCCACCGCGATGACGCGGGACGCGCCGGAGCGCGCGAAGTAGACCGCGGAATCCCCGTCCGCCATTCCGACGTCAAGCACCGTCTTTCCCCGAAAGTCGCCCGAGTAGACCTTGTCGACGTAGACCTCGCTGAGCGGGATAATGTCCGACCACTTGCCCAAGAACCGGCAGGTGAATCGGAGCCGTTCCCCGGCGTGGCTGAGCCGCGCATGGGTACGGTCGAGCGTGTCGATGGTCCATCCGACGTCCAGGAGCCGAGGTAGAAGTTGGACCGCGAGCCAACGATCAAACCGGGGCGGGTCACCGAAGGCGATGCGCTTCCCATCCCGGAGCTCGATATATTTCGGGTCCCGTTTGAGCGCGTAGGCCCCGAGAACCGAGAACCAGTTGCGGTAGACCCGACGGATGCGGCGAAACGCGACGAGGGTTCCCCCGCCGACGTCGCCTTCTCTAAGTCTCATGGAAGAGGTATTTCTGGGAACCATTGGCTCGGTACAAAGCGTTGACGAGTTCGGGGGTGTGGTAGACCCCGTCTCGGTCAACCACGAGTGGGGTCCAACCCGGCTCCGTCGTGGAATCGGGCGGCATCCCGTACAGCGAATTCCGGCCTGAATTCAGATAGGCATCGCGATTCCGCCTATCGCCACCGCGTTGCAACGAGAACGGTGGTTGCGATGGGGTCGCTCGCGCGGTGGCTTACCGGCAGACTCGCCGGGAATCCGGTCCGGCTAGCTTCCCGGGGCGTTACCTGTTTCCCCGGTCGGCGGTGGTGCGGGGCCCTGGGGCGGAGGCATGGTGCGGCCGCAACCCTGGCAGAACTTGGCATCCGCCGCGTTCGGCCGCCCGCACTCGGCGCAGTACCGGCTGCCGGGCACGGCACCGCGTGCGGTCATCGCGGCCATGCTTTGCTGAGCTTGGGCTAAGGTGGCAGCCATTTCTGGCGACATCCCGGAGGATCCTTGGCCGTATCCTTTCGGCCTCCCCGGTGATCTCAGCCCGTTCGCTACGATTCCGAGTCCGAACAAGCAGACGATGGTGCCCACCCCGAATCCCGCGAGGCCGTAGCACTGAGGAGATGTGGTGTTGGAGGAGGTCTTGGCGGAGCACGAGGGGTATCCGATCACGCCCGGCAGGTTGACCCCGGCCACGACACCGTTCGTAGTGACGAGCAAGATTCCGAATCCAAGGACCAAGACTCCGACGATCAGCGACTCGATTCGCATCGCGGAGAATCCGACCCGCATCACCAATATAGACCTGCCGAAAGCACGAACGTGTCTCGGGGAGCATCCCGGCTTCTCGACATCCGCGGTCCGGGCGCGAACAGCTTGCTGGAGACGACGATGGAGGACCCTGTTCTCCCGAACAGTACCCGAGCAAGCGGTTCTGTCCGGACTCGGGTGATGAATGACTGACCTAACCTCCTCGTCTAACCTCGGGAGATGCCTTCTCCCCCGCACGCACTTCGACCTTCGCACGCTTGACCTCGAAGGTCAGCCGGTCCGGGTTTCCGAGCCGAGCCATGACGGGCTTCGGGATGGTCGCTTGGTATCCTCGGACGGCGCTGTAGTTGACCCCTACCGTGAACTGCTTGGCGTCTTCCTTCCACTTCGGCATGGACCTCAAAAGGGTCATGGTTATCTCAGTATATATGCTCATCGCCCTTGCCGATGTATCAGCGGAGATACGGAGGTCTTAAGTATCTCCGGAGATATATCCATTATCGATGACGGCGATGTGGAGCGACATGCGGACCCCGGCCCTTGCGATTGTAGCACGCGGAGACCAAATCCAAACGGTTTCCCCGACGGAGTACGTCGTGCGCTCTCAAAGCCGTCTCGGGACGGAGTACAGAGTTCGGGTCGTGCGGGACCGGTGGTCGTGCGAGTGCCAGTTCTATGGCGAGACCGGAATCTCCTGCATTCACATCTTTGCGGTGCGATTCCGAGAAGGGTTCAGGGCGGATACCGTCGCGCCGCCGGCCCTGCTCCTTGCGTGCGCCCGGTGTCAGTCCGGCAAGGTCGTTCAGGATGGCAAGAGGCACAACAAGAGCGGGACCATCACGCGGTACCTCTGCCGCTCATGCGGTTACCGGTTCACGGGCCGAGATGGCTTCCAGCACCGTCGCTCGGACCCGGAGAAGATCGCGCTCGCGCTCGACCTCTACTTCCGGGGTATGAGCGTCCGCAAGGTCGCGGAGCATTTCGCTCAGGTTCACTCGCTCAAGGTAAGCCACGGAACGGTGTACAACTGGGTCGCGCATTTCGGCAAGCTCGCGGCCGAGTGGATGGACCGGCAGGGCGCGCGGACCGGGGAGCGGTGGCACATCGACGAAACGGTGGTGAACGTCAACGGCGAGCCGCGCTATCTGTGGAATGTCCTCGACCACGACACCCGGTTCCTGCTCGCCACGCATGTAAGCCAGGGACGGGGCCTGAGCGACACTCGCGCCCCGATTCGAAAGGCCAAGGCGGTCACTCCCGACCGGCCGATGGAGGTCTTCTCCGACGGGATGAACGCCTACCCGCAAGCGGTCCGAAGGGAACTCTCGTACCGGGCCGGGTTCCAAGTCGTGAGCCCGCACCGCCGAGTCCCATCCATCCGGGCAGCCGAGTCGAACAACCTCGTGGAGCGGCTCCACGGGACCGAGAAGGAGCGGACGAAGGTGATGCGCGGCTTCGACAACGACCGGGGCACGGCGGCCCTCATGGAGGGCTTCCGGGCGCACTACAACCTCGTGCGGGACCACCAAACGCTCGGGATGACGCCGGCGGCCGCGGCAGGGCTCGCACCCCTCGGGGGGTTCCGCTGGCATGAACTCCTCAAGCGGGCCGCACCTCAGCCCAAGGCCGGTTATCCTGAAATCGAAATCGTTCCGAATTAGCGCTGGACGGTTTGTGGTGACCGCTTTCGTTCACGACTCTTGGTCGGGGTCGTGCCTGCGGATCGGTCTGGGTTCCGGAATCGGGTTCGGGGCGGCTGCTATCCTGTTTGTCCTCGGCCTTCTGGTTTGGTGGGTCGTGTTGCCAGTTGTGGTCGTCCTAACTCTGGCGTATGGGTTGGTTGCCTTTCGGTTAGCTCACTTGGTCCGAAGGTGGAGTGGGGAGGAGCGCGCGGCTGATGACAATCACTAACGCCATGAAAAACAGCCAGCCCGCGAGAGCCACCAGCCACTCTGGGGCGCCGTCGAAGCGGTCCCGTCCGGTAGTCAACAGACAGAACTCAAGGACCCCAAGAAGGATGCCCGCGGTCGCATCAATCCCCACCAAGACATCCCGCCTCGTTTGTCGTTTCATTTGGGCGTCGGTTTCAGCATCTCCCGACGTTAGACACCCTTCTTCCGATATGAGCCGTCACCCGATGGCTGGACAGTACCCGAGCAAGCCAATGGTTAAATACGGCAGACGGGGCTCGGGAAGCGCTGCTGACAACCGTCCGACAAACGGGCGTGTTCCGGCGTCGGTGGCAGCAGGTCGAGGGATCGGAGGAATCGCCCGATGCACCTGAAGCGAGTCAAGCTGAGAAACTTCAAGTCGTTCGCGGGCGCGACCGAGATTCCGTTCCAGCCGGGGTTCACCGGGGTAGCCGGACCGAACGGCATGGGGAAGTCGAACATCTCGGACGCCATCCTTTTCGTCCTCGGCCCGACCAGCTCGAAGGCGCTTCGCGCCGAGCGGCTCACACACCTCTTCTTCAATGGCGGCGCTTCGAAGAAACCGGCCACCGAATGCGAGGTCTCCCTCGTCTTCGACAACGCAGACAAGCTTCTGCCGGTCGACACCGGCGAGGTCGAGATCACCCGGTACGTGAAGCTCGCTCCGAGCGACCCGGACGGCTACTACTCGTACTTCTACGTCAACGGCAAGCGGACGACCCAGACCGAGATTGACTCCCTGCTCTCCCACGCCCGACTGTCGGGAGACGGGTACAATCTGGTCCAGCAGGGCGACATCAACAAGATCGTCACGATGGGGCCGATTCCCCGTCGGGGCCTCGTTGAGCGCCTGGCGGGGATCAGCCAGTTCGACGAAGAACTCGAGCGCGCCGCGACGAAGCGCACCGACCTCGACGGCAACCTCGACCGGATCCAGACCCTCCTCACTGACATCAAGACCCGCTTGACGGGACTCGAGGGGCAGCGGCTGCTGGCGATCCAGTACAAACAGCTCCAGGACGACAAGCGGCACTCGGAGGCCCGGCTCGCCCGGGCCGGCTATCGACTCGCCGAGCACGAGCTCTCGACCTGCCGGAAGCAGGTGGAGCGGGTCCGAGCGGACATCGACGAGCTCGATAAAGCCCGGACCGCCCTCTCCGCCCAACAGGAGGAGCTCGCCCGTCAGGTCGACGCCCTCGATCGCGAGATCGCCGAAGCGGGCGGGGAAGCCGCCGTCAAGTTCAAGCAAGAGGTCGACGAGAAGAAGATGGCCTACGCCCGGCTCGACCAGAGCCTAGGGCATCTCCGCGAGGCACTCGAAGCGACCGCCACTCAAGCCGATGAGCTCCTGAAGGCCATCAAGGCGGACCAGGGCCAGGAATCGACCCTTAAATCGCAGGAGGCGAAGCTGGCAGAGCGCCTCGCTGCCCTCGAGAAGTCCGCCGAGGAGAATGCGAAAGAGATCCAGGCGGCGACGGGGGCCCCGGGGAAGGCCCGGGGCAAGGGGCAGGACAAGCTTGCCGAGGCCCGCAAGCATCAGCTCGAGCTCGCCCGACAGACGGAAGCGAAGCAGGAGGCCTGGGCGGAAGCGGTCCAGGCCCGCGAAACCTCGAGCGCCACCCTCCACACCTCGGAGGTCACCGAGGCTCAGGCCGAGGACGACCTACGGGAGCGCGAGGTCGAGGTGAAAGACCTCGAGCTCCGGATCAAGGAGACGAGCCCGGGGAAGAACGGCTCGGGACCCTCCACCGGCGACCTCCAGAAGGAGCTGTTCTCCCTCAAGAACAAAGAGAAGAGCCTCACTGCCGAGGCCGAACGCCTGGCCCAAGAGGTCGCCGAGCTGAACCGACGGTATCTCGCGCTCGACGCCCGGCTGAAGGCACGGGCCGAGAGTGGTGCGCGGCCGACGGCCCTCGCCGCGGTCGACTACCTCCTGTCCCAGCGGAACCTCGGCAAGGTCCAAGGGATTCGCGGTACCGTAGAGGAGCTCGCCGACTTCGATCCGAAGCTCAAGACCGCTCTCCAGATCGCGGGTGGGAGTCGGTTCCAAGCGCTCGTCGTCGAGAGCGACCAGGTCGCTGAGGAGTGCATCAAGCTCCTGCGCGAGGAGAAGCGAGGCCGGGCGACGTTCCTCCCCCTCAACAAGATGCTGCCCGGCCGTCCGCACGGCAAGTCGCTGGTCGTCGCGAAGGCGTCCGGGGCCACCGGCTTCGCGATCGACCTCGTGAAGTTCGACGAGTCGCTCCGACCCGCCTTCTGGTACGTCTTCGGAGAGACCGTCGTGATGGAGGACCTCGCCCGAGCGCGCGCCCAAATGGGCGGCGTTCGCTTGGTCACCCTCACGGGGGACCTGATCGAGGCGACCGGCGCGATCTCGGGGGGCTACGTCGATCCGACCAGCCAGGGGCGCGGCAGCGACTCGGCGGTCGAGTTGAAGCGGCTCGGGGACGAACTCCGGGAGAAAGGGGCCGCCGACAACGCGGCCCGAGCAGAGCTCGGCAAGGTGAGCGAGCGGATCCGCACGGTGGCCGAGGAACTTTCCACTCGCTCGATCCAGGACCAGGCCCACCAGTCGGCGCGCGCGGCCTACGACAAAGATCTCGACGCGGCCCGCGAACGGCTGGCCGCGGCCCGAGCCCGCATCGATCAGGCGAGGGCCGACCAGAAGAAGGCGGAAGGCGCCCTCGCGTCCGCCGAGGCGGACGTGAACCGGCTCGCGGACGATATCGCGTCGCTGAAAGAACAGTCGCAGAAGGCCCAGGAGCAGTACCTGAGCCAACTCCCCGAGGCCGTCTCGGCCCACCTTCGCTCGCTCCAAGAGACGGCGCAGAAGACCGCCGAGGAGCGGGTCCAGGCGAACGGCGAGCTCGAGAGCGTGCGCGCCTCGCTGGCGGCCCTCACCACCAATCTCGAGACCCGACGCGCGGACCTCCAAAAGGCGCAGAAGGAGATCGCGACGAAGAAGAAGGAGATCGCCCAGGCCGAGCGCCAGCTCAAGGAGGCGCGGGCGGCGCTTGAGGCCCTCAAGAGCGTCGAGTCGAAGCAGAGCGAGAGCGCCCGGGCCCAGACCGATAAGAAGCGCCAGCTCGACTCCGATCGCCTCGCCGTGACGGCGAAGCTCGCGCAGGCGCAGGCGAACTTCGAGACGCGAAAGAGCCTTCTCACCCAGGAGGAGACCCGGCTCGCCCAGGCCGAGGCTCGTGCCAAGGAGCTCGACGAAGCGCTGAAGCAGTTCCCCGAGCCCGAGCCGGACGAAAAGCCGGTCTCGGTCGAGGAGCTGAAGCGGAAGATCGCCACCCTCGAGCAGCAGATCCAGTCGATGGGGGACGTGAATCAACGCGCGGTCGAGGAGTACGACCAGGAGAAATCGCGCGCCGACGATTTCCAGTCCGAGGTCCAGCGCCTCACCAGCGAGAAGGATGAGCTCCTCGCGCTCGTCGCCGAGATTGAGAAGAAGAAGCGGGAGAAGATCACCGAGGTCGTCGCCCAGGTCGGCGTCCACTTCAAGGGGATCTACGGGGAGCTTTCGGCCGGCGGCGAGGGCGAGATCGCCCTCGAGAACCCCGAGGACCCCCTCGCCGGCGGACTCCTCATCAAAGCCCGGCCGGTGGGAAAGCAGGTCGCGCGGCTCGAGCAGCTCTCGGGAGGGGAGAAGTCGCTGGCGAGCCTCGCGTTCATCTTCTCGATGCAGCGCTACGACCCGAGCCCGCTCTACGTCTTCGATGAGGTCGACATGTCGCTCGACGGGCTCAACGCGGAGTTCGTCGGTCGGATGCTCCGGCGCAACGCCGAACGGGCCCAGTTCATCGTCATCTCGCTCCGCAAGGTGACCCTCAAGTTCGCCCACCATCTGCTCGGCGTCACGATGCGGGGCGATGGGTGCTCCCGCGTCGTCGGCATCGATCTCGACGACATCCACGACGTGGAGAACCGGGAGAACGTCCGCGGTCCTGAGGCGGCCGCCCCGCTCGAGGCGCGATGACGATCTCCGAGACCGAAGCGAACGACCTCCTGCCGCCGGCGCCGGCCGAGTCGACCGGGGCCGCGAGCGTCCCCATCCCCGTCACGGCGGAGGCCGTGACGGTCTCCCGGGAGGCCGCGGAGAAAGTGCTTCGCTACCTCGTCTTCCACCGGTCGCTCATCGGCGAGAGCGAGTCCGGGACTCCGCTGCTCGAACGGTACCTTTCCCTCGTGGAGAACCTGAAGGAAGGGGTCCACATCGTTATCCCGGACCCGTACCAGAAGGCGATCGCGCTCCTGTTCGAGCTCGTGATGGAAGAGGAGTTCGACCCGTGGGAGATCGACCTCGTGAAGTTCACCGAGGCGTACCTCGAGCGGGTCCGTGAGGACGGCGCCGTCAACTTCGCGATCGCGGGCCGCCTCGTCTACATGGCGTGGAACATCCTCTACCTCCAGTCGGAGGAGATCCTCAAGATGCGCGCGGCCGCCGACGCCGCGCTCGAAGGGGACGCGGGGCTCACCGATTCGGGGGACTCCGGCTACCTTCCGCTCCTCGATACGCCCGAGGCCGTCGACGTAACGAGCTCGGTGCTCAGCTCGACCGAGCCGCCCCCGCTTCTCGAGATGGTGCGCCATCCCGAGACCCGTCCGGTCTCGCTTCTCGAGCTCGTGCGGGCGTTCGGGGACGCCGAGGCCGACGCGCGGCGCGCGCTCCGCATCGAGGAGCTCCGCGACCGGCTCCGGGAGGAGCAGCAAGCCCCGCCCGAGGTGCTCGTCCATGGGGAAATCCCCGAGCGTGACCTCGAGGACGCCTGGGCGGCCGCGCTCCACCACCCGGTCGGCGAACCGTTCCCCCTCCTCAATCTCTGGAACCCCCTCGCCGGCCGCGACCGGCTGGTCGCGATCTTCCTCGCGCTCCTGTTCCTCGCCCGGGAACGCGCCGTGGAGCTCCGGCAGGAGATCCTCGGTGCCTCGCCCGTGCTCGTCGTTCGGACCGCGGAGGCTCGGCCCACGCCGGCGGTGGGGAAGTAGAGAGGAAGGGAGGTCGTCCGTTCGAACCATGCCGTCCAAGCTCGATGATCTGGTGTTCCAGGTCGAAGCCGTTCTGTTCGCCAGCGGGAAGCCCCTCGCCGTCAAGGAGATCGCCGAAGCCCTCGGGCTCGACGACTACCGCCCGGTGCAGCGGGCGGTCCGCACACTCGAGCAGACGTACGGGAACCGCCAGTCGGCCCTCGAAGTCCGGCGGGTCGGGGACCGCTATGCGCTCCAGCTCCAGGAGAAGTACGTCCCGACCGTCCATTCGGTGACGCCGGTGGAGATGACAGCCCGCACCCTCCGCGCGCTCACGCTGATCGCCTACCATCAACCGATCCTCCAGAGTCACCTAGTACGGATGATCGGTGACGTCGCCTATGAGGAGGTCCAGCACCTGCGCGGAATCGGTCTCGTGCACACCGAGCCGAAGGGCTCGACGCTCGACCTCACGACGACGCGGCGGTTCGCCGAGTACTTCGGCATCGCGTCGACGAAGCCGGAAGAGATCCGACGGTTCCTCGAGCAGAAGCTCGGAGTGGCCTCCCCGGCGCCGTCCCCCGGTCCGTCGGCTCCCGAAGGTTCGGGCGAGCCTGCGCCGCCGGGCCTCCCCGCGTCCGACACCTCTCCCGAGGTTCCACCGGAAGACCACCCGCCGGAGGATGAGCCACCCGCGGAACCTCCGCTGACTTCGTAGGCGGTCCGCGCGTCGGGGCGATCGGCGCCGCTAGAGCGCACCGCACTGGGGACAGCGCACCGGCTCCGCGGATCGTATGCCTCCGCAATAGGGGCAGAGGTAGGTCGCCCCGGGGTACGATCCCGGCAACCCCGGAACGCCGTTGGCAAGGGTCCCGCTCCCTTGGGCTCCGATGGGAACTGTCGGGGGCTTCGATTGGGACCGCGATGGCCGCGCGGCGATCACCACGAGCACGATGGCCACTGCAATCCCGACACCGAAGATCGCGAAGATCACCGGCCAGGGGATGGTGCCGCTGGGCGAGGACAGGCCCGTCGGCAGGCCGGGGGTCGGGCCGGCGTACACGTAGCTGAGCAACGTCGAGTTGTGCAGGGCGGAGAGGAGGAGGGGAGCTTCCACCATGCCCCATCCGGTGGTCCCGTCCCAGCCGGGGCCGGCCGAGAAGACGTAGTTGTGACCGGTCGTCACGTCGAGGAACGGATCTCCCGCGGCGCCCGGGTGGGTCGCGAAGTAGCTCGCGAACTGATAGATCTCGGGGTCGAAGAATCCGAGAGAGGTCCAACTCCCGGACGACCCGTTGTTCTCGACCGCGATCACGTCGGCCAGGAGACCCGCGAGCACTGGGGCCGCGATGCTCGTTCCTTCGAGAACGGAGAAGTAGATGTTGCCGGACCCGTCGGCGGCGACCGTGGCGATGGTGGTGTTGCCCGGCATCGCGAGGTCTGGCCCGCTGCGCCCCAGCATCGAGGTGCCCTGCTGGATCGTCACGTTCACGATGTTCGGCTCGGCCGCGGAGTGGAACTCCCAGAGCGGTTCCGGGAACACGGTGCTGACCCCTCCCTCGGTGCCGGCCACGATCCCCCCGGGGGACGACGCGTCGTACCACGCGGAGTCGCCCGAGATTGTTCCGTCGTCTGGGTCGAACGTCAGATTGAGGGAGGCGCCGTTGTAGTAGGAACTCGGGGTGCCCGAGAGGCTCAACGAAACGCCGCCCACCGAGACGGCGCCGAAGCCCTGCTGGGCGTCCGAGGCGGGCCAGACCGGCCATTGTCCGTCCGAGCGCCCGGTCGCGGAGTCGGGGGCGTTCCCCTGGTCACCGCTGGACGCGACCACTGTCACCCCCGTCGCCGCGGCCGTCGCGAGAGCGGCGTCCCACGCCGTGTCATCGAGATCCGGCAATCCGAAGGAACAGCTCACGACCGTCAGGTGCTGAGGCGAGTAGGGGTACGCTAGGGCCTCCGCCAGCGCCGTCGCGAAGTAGTCCGCGGCATCCCCGTTCGTCGTGGATCCCGTCAGGACGCTCGCCGCGAAGTAGAAGTTGTACAAGGAGGCGCCGGGAGCGAGGCTACCGGCCATCTCGAGGTCGAGGGAGTTCTCCGTCTCGTACGAGGTCGAGTCGTTCTCGCTCCCGTACGAACCCGGAAGGGGCGGAACGACCGTGTTCACGAGCACGGGCACCCCGGTGACGTTCGAGATCGGCCAGCCCGGCCCGAGTGTGTCGTTGAAATACGTGTGAATCACCGCGGGGTCCCACGGCGGAAGATTCTGGTTAAGGGTCGAGTTGTAGGCGCTCACGAGGAGCGTCGCGATCGCGACGGATCTCGGGTACGTGGCATTCAGGACACTACCGGTCCCCGGAAACAGCTGGGTCGCCCCGTACTCCTGGGTGTAATCAGAGCCGACGTACCAGTTCTCCCCAGACTGATTGTCGTGGGCGAACTCGGAGTAGGAACCGAGACCCGCCCGCGCCTCGAGGGTCGAAGAGACTCCCTCCGACGCGAGCTCGGCGGTGGCGAGGTCCGAGAGGCCGTCGACGCCGCGCACGTCGTCGGCGAGCCCGGTGGGGAGGGAAACCGCCCCCACCGCGGTATACAGCGTGAGGCCGGCGGCCGAGCCGTACTGCACGAGAGAGATCCCGAGGAGCTTCTCGAGCGAGGCGGCGGGGAACACCGCGCTCACCGAGGACCGGTCGGCCGCCGAGGAGATCTCACGTCCCCCCGCGGACGAAAGGGTCGACTCGACGCTCTGCACCTCCGATGTGGGTGGGGCGAACTTTGCCTCGAACTCGGGGAACGTGAGGAAGTGGTGGTAGACGGGGGAGCCGGGGTGCTGCACCTGCTCGAGGAAGCTCGCGAGTGCGGCG
Organism: Thermoplasmata archaeon; assembly: GCA_035626215.1. GTDB lineage: Archaea > Thermoplasmatota > Thermoplasmata > Lutacidiplasmatales > UBA184 > Lutacidiplasma. The sequence goes on along the minus strand of DASPOD010000020.1, from coordinate 3,394 downwards.
GCGTGAGGATTCTCCAGCGTGAAGGTGACGCTCAAGGAAGCGGTGGAGGAGAGGGGACGAACCGGGGCACCTGCGGGAAGAGCCACCTGATCGGTCCCGATGGCCGCGGTTCCCGGGGTCGTGTGCACCACCGCCTCGGGCGAAGGGCTTACCGCCGCGGCCGTCCCCGCAATCAGCAGGACCGCGAACAGCGGACCCAGCACGAGCGAGAGTCGTCGCATCACGCGTAATGAGACCACGTCCTCCTAATGAGGTCGACCGGACCCCATCCGCGACAATCCTTTAGGCAGTCGAGGGGTTTGCACCGACGATGACGTCCCCGGAGGGGAACGGGGGAGAGCGATGCGTGTTCTGCGACATCGTGAACCACCGACTCCCGGCCCACATGATCTACGAGGACGCCGCCACGGCGGCCTTTCTCGACAACTACCCGTTCACGAGGGGCCATCTGCTGGTCGTCTCGAAGCGGCACGCCGCTCGACTGACCGACCTTTCTTGGGACGACCAGATGGCGCTGATCCGGACGCTGGATGAGCTCTGCCGTCGGGCGGAGCGACTCTCCCCGGACTACAATCTTTCCTTGAACGCCGGGGCGAACGCGGGGCAGGTCGTGTTCCACGTTCATTTCCACATTATTCCCCGCTACGGCGAGGCAAATCCGTTCCACGTCTCACCCCGTCCCCGTTTGACCGACCGCGACGCGCGGGCGCTGGTCGCCGAGCTGGCCCCCACCTGAGGACTCATGCCGAGATCTCCTCGACGGCCGGTGGTCGCGGGTGCCTTCTACGAGGGGGACGCAACGGCGCTCGCCCACCAGATCGAGACCGCATTCACCGATCCGAGGGGACCCGGCGAGCTCCCGCCCCGCCAGCGCTCGAGCACCCGCCGGGTGCGCGCGGCGGTGGTGCCGCACGCGGGGTACATCTACTCGGGGGCAATCGCGGCCCACGCGTACCGGTTGATCGCGGCCGACCGCCCTCCGGAAAGCGTGCTCATTCTCGGGGTCGACCACTACGGACTCAGCCCGGGGGCCTCCCTTTCCGATCGCCCGTGGCTCACTCCGCTGGGACCGACCCCGGTCGATTCGGATCTGGTGGCGGCCCTCCGTCACGAACCGGTCGATGTGAACGAGGAGGCCCATCAGCGCGAGCACTCAATCGAGGTCCAACTGCCGTTCCTAGAGTACGTGCTCCCCCACCCGAAGTTCGTGCCGCTCGAGGTCGGGTTTGGCCCGTATGAGTTCCTCCGGGACGTGGCGAAGGTCGTTCGATCGGCGGTCCAGGACCGCGACGTCCTCCTGATCTCTTCGACGGATTTCTCCCACTACGTCCCTCCCGCGACGGCGCAACGTCTCGATCGGATGGCGATCGACCAGATCCTGGCATCGGACTCCCGAGGGCTGTACGAGACGGTGACCCGGAACGACATCTCGATGTGCGGGATCGCCCCCACGACCGTGCTCCTCGCCGCGCTCGAAGGATCGGGCGTCCGTCCTCGGCTACTGCGCTGGGGCCACTCCGGGGAGGTCGAGAAGATGCGCGACGTGGTCGGCTACGCGGCGCTCGTCTTCGAGAGCGACGAGGACCGCTCCCCCGTTAAATAGGGCGGGAGGCTCGGCGCGCCCGGCCCTCGATGATACTGTCGGACGTAAAGATCCGTTCGGCGATGCGCGAAAGGCGCATCCTCATCCGGCCGTTCCGTCCGGAGTGTCTCGGAACGAACTCCTACGATGTGCACCTCGGCCCGTACCTCGCAATCTACGAGGACGCGGCGCTGGACGCCCGAGAGGACAACGCGGTCCGTGAGTTTCGGATCCCACGCGAAGGGTACGTGCTGATTCCCGGCCAGCTCTACCTCGGGGTGACCGAGGAGTACACCGAGACCCACGGATTCGTCCCGTTCCTGGAGGGGAAATCGAGTGTCGGGCGGCTCGGCATCGATATCCACTCGACCGCGGGGAAGGGCGATGAGGGGTTCTGCAACTACTGGACGCTCGAGATGAGCGTCAAGCTACCCGTTCGAGTCTACGCGGGCATGCCGGTCGGCCAGCTGATCTACTTCGAGATCTCCGGTCCGGTCGCGCACAGCTACTCCGACAAGAAGTCCGCGAAGTACCGCAAGGTCTCCGCCCACCCCACCCCGTCTCGGATGTTCCTCAACTTCCCCCACCCCCGCTCTCGGGGCCGATCCCGGAAGTAGGCGAATGGCCCGCCGCTCGAGTCCGCTTCGGGTTCGGCTCACCCGCCTCCGGTTTCCCATCCACGGTCCTCGAGTGGATCTCGTGCTTCCCTCCTCTCGGCACGTGCCCGCCCTGGTACGGTTGATGGAGGAGCCCTCCGTGGCCCGGGGATCGCTCCATATCCCGTATCCTTACTCGGTGCGGGATGCGCTCGCCTGGGTCCGCGCGACGGCCCGGGATCGACGCCGGGGCGAGGCGCTCGGACTCGCGATCGTCCGGCGGGCGAACGGTGAGCTCCTGGGCGGCGCCCTCTTGCACCAGTTCCACGAGGGAAGTCGGCGGGCGGAGGTCGGCTACTGGCTGGGTCGCAAGCATCGTGGCCAGGGGTACGCCACCGAAGCCACGAGGCTTCTCATGAGCGTCGGCTTCGATCGGCTCGGCCTCCACCGGATCGAAGCTCGCATCTTCCCGAGGAACACGGCGTCCCTTCGGGTGGTCCGTCGGTGCGGGTTCCGCTACGAAGGCCGCCTGCGAGACGAGGTCCAGAAGGACGGACGGTGGCGGACGACGCTACTGTTCGCACGGCTGGCGAGCGACGCTCCGCCGCGTCACACCGCGCGGCGCAAGTAGAACGCGGGCCGTCCGGGCCGAGCCCGCTCGCGGCGGCCGAGCGGGTCAAGCTCTCCGGCTTCGCTCTCCCGCACGACCCGCACCGAGGGGAACCCGAGGCGTCGTCCGAAGTACGCCTCGGCCCCTCGCAGCGCCGACTCTTCGTCCACCCTCGGGCCAACGGGCGGTGGCTCTGCGCGAAGCAGCGGAGCCACGCGAGGCACGTACCTCGCCAGCTCGCCGCGGTGGGCGGCCACGGCAGGATCGGTGGCGGCGCGCGCCATGACGTCCCGAAGGTTCGGCTGCTCACCGCGGTCGACGATCTCCCGGAGCCATCGCTCCGCGGTCTCCTTCCACGGCTCCGCCACGAAGAAGACGGCCTCCTCGACCGGCTTCTCCCCCCGCTCTTCGGCCGGCCGCAGCACGGCCCTCAGGTCCTCCTCGACCCGGTCCAGGAACGACTCGTGGGCGTCCGCGACCTCCGAGCGCGGGAACTCCTCAGGATCGGGAAACCGCTCGACCGCGACCAAGCCCGCGAATCGGCCCTCCCCGAGCTCCTCGGCCAGATGCGGCGTCAAGGGAGCCAGCAGGCGGATCCAAGCGAGC
>DASPOD010000019.1:0-15353 GCA_035626215.1 Thermoplasmata archaeon | reverse complement strand
TGCAGGGTGTAGTTGTTGCTCGGCGAGACCGAGTCCAGATAGTACGGTCCCGAGCCCACCATGGCATCCTGAAGGTTCGGTACGATGGCCGGAGAATCATCGGCCTGACCCTGGTACTGGTCCCACCCCGTCAGACCGATCGCGTTGACGGCGTCCTGGAAGTTCGTGCTGCTGGTGGTCGTCGCATCTCCCGGTAGCAGGCACGGACCGTCGCCCTCGGCGGCGGACGTCCCCGGGAACCCCGGAAGGTTTGCACCCTCGTACGAGGCCCAACCACACGATTGGATGCCCGCGCCCCAAGGCGTGGCGACCAGCTGAAGGAAGAACGGCCAGTCGGTGCCGCCGCCATCCGCCACGAACGTGATGCAGCCGTTCGCGGCCATCGCCAAGGCGGGACAGTACGTGGAGTCGTTCACCAGCATCGACCCGAGGATGCTGGAGGGCGTGTTGTTGTACGGGGCATGGATGCCACCGTCCCAGCTCGGATTGCCGGGGAGAAGGAGGGCCTGAGACTGGATCCACCCGGGATTGACTTCGGGCTGCGGCAGGTTCGCGTAGCTCATTGTCCGAGCGAAGGAGAACATCACGTCGGACGGATACACCGGCCAGCTCGCGCCGGTGCTTGGGTCGTAAAAGCGGGCGTTCTTGTCGATGGGGAACGTCCAGTACTCGGGGAGGCCGGTCGAAGGATTGTTGACGACCAAGCTCTGACCGTAGAGGTTCTCACAGGAAACCGAGGACGGGGAGAATGCGCCCGCTCCCGGAACGCAGGTGGAGAGCAGGGGGAGCAACTGGGAGGAGCTGCTGCCCGCATAGGTCACGAGGGTTTCGTAGACGTTGGCCACCGGCTCGGCGCAGACGGTTGCGTAGCACACGGACGGATCGAGGCTCTCCGAGCTGATTCCGCCCGCCGCGACCTCGTAGATATCGAGCGTATTGGAGTGGGGACTCGACGGGCCCGAGGGGCCGAGGTAGAAGTTAGAGACCGAGGGGGAGTAGCCGGAGAGCTCGGAGCGGATGCTCCAACTCCCGGGCATCAGGTAGAACGTGTTCGTGTCCAGGTTCGGGGCGTACGCGTATTGGGAGACGATCGGGGTCGAGAAGGAATTCGTGCCGTAGTAGAGGAAGAAGTTGAACGCGTTGGCCGGGGTTTCACTGAGGGTAAGGGAGGAAGTTCCCTCCGGCGCCCCGGTACCCCAGAGACCGCTCAAGATCGACGGCCCCGTGCTCATCGTTCCATAATCAGTAAGGCCGGCGGGCCCCCCAGGGGCGTCGCTCCAAGCGACGTTCGCGCCGATGGACGATTCGCCTGTGTCGCCGCCGTAGCTGTACGCAGCGGGAACCGGGACGAAGCTGCTGCTGCTTGCGTCGTAATAGGCCAACCCCAGCTCGGCGTCGGCGGTGCCAAGGTCCACGTTGCTTCCACCCCCGGGCCCACAGATCACGAGCTCGAAGTCGTCGGTCAGGTCGAGGGGGTTGAGCACGGTGCCGCTTGCGGTGTAGGGAGCGGGTTCCCCGTACGGCACAGTGCCGTAGGGAAGCATTCCCGAGGAGTCGAAGATCACGTTGTCGAACGCGGGATAGCTGAAACTCAATGAACTGCTAGTAAGCGAGGCGCCGAAGAGCAACTGATTCAGTCCCGCAGTCCCGCCGATGTCGAGGACGGTAGATTGCATCTCGAGCGTCAGGTCAAACGGTTCCGTTACGCCCTGGACGGTGCGCTCAGAGTAGTAGAACCCGAGAGCGCCATAGTCGCTGGAGTCATCGCTGGTAAAGGATCCGCTGGTGTTGTAGAGGGCGTTGGAGGAGATGGGTAAGCCCGAGAAGTTCCAAATGTTCGTGACCAGCAACAGAGTGTCGGTTGACGGAAAGTAAGTGGCGATGTCCTGAGTCCAGAAGGTGTAGCTCGGATTTCCGAGAAGGGTCACGCCGGTGAGGACGGCGTTCAATTGGATGCTAAAACTGTCGGGCGCGGCTTGGAACAGGTCCGCACCCCGGACATCGTTCACGTCTACAGAACCCTGAATAGCGGTCGTCGTGAGGGTAGTGGCGGTCGGGGGCTCCGTGCCGGTCCCGCTGAGCCCGTAATAGGCCACTCCCATCGGAGCAGGGTTAGCCGTGTAAAGTGGGGCGACCGTGCCCGTTTCTTCAACGGCGGCCACTTGTGCGGGGGTCGCGGACGGGCGCGGAATGTAAACGACGTCCGGGTTTACGCCGGCCGCACGCGCGGCAGCCAGGGCTTGGGCCGCCATCGACGCCGCGACATTGGGCGGTCCCTCGGGCTCCGCAGGTCCGGTGGGGGTCGGGGACGATGGCGCAGCTGTCGAAGAGGGAACCGAGCCCGCCTCAGCAACCCCAGGTCCGGGGTGCCCCGCTGGGGTCTCCGTGGTAGGGCTTCCAAGGACCGTGCTTCCGAGACCCGTCCAGCCGAGCACCGCAAGGACGAGGATGGCAACTACGATCCACGGCTTTGGCGGTTGTATCACCGCAGTCACCCAGGGAGCGGCGTGATGTGTGTTATACGTTATCTAAGTTTGCGCGGGACCCTTTCCGCGCTACCGTGTGTGTAAGCTGAGTCGAGGGGAATCGCAGCCTACTGGCCGCTGCTCTTATCCGAACTGGAGGGGGCAGGTGGTTGGGATTCGCGATCGGTTGCAGAGGAAAAATCCGTAAAAAATGAATCGGGAGCCTGGCGATTTCACCTCGAGGGATATCGTTTGTTCTATCCCGTCGAGGGTTCCGTGATCAGGGTGGTCTTGATTTGGAGGGATCGCCCGAGCGCATACTCTGATTCGACTCGACGAGAGGTCCGACGAAGGATGATGGGACCCGCCGATGGCAGGACCTCGAATCCAATCGTGATGTATCCGCTCTATCTTGTAACAACCGGCGAATCCGCTCGGGGCCATCCGCCAGACGAGTTGCCGTTCGACACCTGACTCACCCTGTGCGCCTGGTTCCGCTGATCTCGATGCCCACGACTTTGGATGCGCGGAGCGCCATTCTATCCCTACGCGCTCACCCCGGGCCGAAGCGAGAGAGGGTCGGACCGCGGTCCGGGACAACCGCTCGCAAACGCGGATGATGCAGGAGTTATATCACGCGGAACCGTGCAACGGCGAGGTGTGTATGGCGGCCGCATCCACCACGAAACTGCCGACCTGGTACCGGGCCTTTGCCGTGACTGTGGGCCTTCTGTCGATCGTGCTCGCGCTGGTTGTCCTCGTCGAGCCGCTCCTGGCCCTGTGGTTGCTGATCTTCTTCCTGGCGTTCGCGCTACTGCTGATGGGAATCGACCGCCTGGTCGCCGGGGTGACCGGCCACCCGTTCCGTCAGATGATGGCGATCCTCCCGCCCGTTATGAGTGCCGCGGAGCAGCCAAGGCCGTCGGCCTCCCCTCCTGGCCAAGCGCCTCCGCCGAAGTGAGGACGGACAAACCCGAAACGCCGGCCCCAGCGCCTCAACTTCATGTAGCGAAACCCTCCTGGGCCTCGCCGAAGGGGGCTATAGGGATCACGACGGCGAATCCTCCGTTCGACGGTGTTCTTCTCGACCTCTTCGGAACCCTCGTACCCGCCGGCCCGAGAGTGGACCGGGCAGAGCACCTATACCGGATGGCCGAGATCCTGCACGTGGACCCGGAAGCTTTCGAACGAGATTGGTCCGGAAGCTTCCGGGAGAGGGTGAGCGGCGGACTCGGCTCGCTCGGGGAGACCATTCGGCGAATCGCAGAACGTCAGGACGTATCTCCTTCGGCCGGTGAAATTCAACAGACAATCGAAACGCGGCTTACTTTCACCCGGTCCCAGCTGGATGCCTGCGGGCCCGTCCTGCCGGCGTTGGACGCTTTGGGTGACGCCGGTGTCCGCCTGGCGGTAGTGAGCGACGCCTCGGAGGAAGCACCGCTGCTCTGGTCTTCGTGCGCTCTGGGCTCGAGAATCGCCGTGACCGTCTTTTCGTGTCGGGAAGGCTTTTGTAAGCCGGACCCGAGGATGTACTTCCGCGCTCTTGCTCAGCTCGACCTTCCCGCCGAGCAGTGCGCCTACGTCGGCGACGGAGGCAGCCACGAACTCACCGGAGCCGAGGCGGTGGGGCTGGAGGCATTTCTCTTTCGATTTCCCGAGGATCATTCCGGTCCCGACCCGAGGTACAACCCGGACACGAACTGGAAGGGAGTGACGCTCCAAAGCCTCGGAGAACTCCTAATGGTGAGTCGCCGCCCCCACCGGGGCCGCCTTTGCGCGAACGGTCCCGGGCGCTAAACGAGCTGGTCCCCGACACCGTGGCCGAGGATTGGCGCGAGGTAGGGTCGTTGCTCGGCCGCGGAACGCATGCGTCGTGGCACGCTCTCTCGCACGGGGGAGTGGACCCACCGTGCGGTAGGCCCCGGTCGACCCCGTTGACGAGGACAGTGGTTCTCCTCCTTCTCGCCCCCCGATTCGTATCGGGCGGCTCCCCAAGACATCCGAGATTTCGAAGAAAAGGGAAGGAAAGGGTTGCGCAGGTCGGTCCGCGACCCGCCCAAGCTGGATCTTCTATCCACTATTGTGGCCGGCCGGGTTCCTCGGTTTGGGAGGAACCGTTGGTTCCACCGGTGGTCCGTGCGACCTGGGAGTTGGCGGCTCCAGCCGGCACGAGGACCTGTTGTACGGCTTGAGTTCCCGCGGCCCGGCGACGGCTCGTGGAGGTCCACGCCAGCGCGGCCACGACCGCGACGATCCCGACGACGACGGATCCCACAACCACCGCGACGAACTCCTCGCTCGATGCGAGCATCGAGGAGCTGTGGGACGGCGCTGGTGAAGTTCCGAGCGTCGGGCTCGCCGCGAGGGACCGGTCGATCGCCTTCGCCTGGCTCACCGGCATCGGCTCCCCGTACACCGTCGTCGCCGGCGAGCTGAGAGCGTCCGAAGCGACCAAGGTGTTCGGACCGACGAACCCATTCATCCCGGTGTTGACGGCCGCGAACGACTGGTCCGCCGCGGTCACGGCGAAGCCGCCCGGTCCGGGGCTCAGGTAGAGACTCTCCGAGGAGATTCTCGCCGAACCGAATCCGTAGGGGTCGTATCCGTGGACCGCCGTGCCGAAGAAGTCGAAGTTACGCGGCAGCAGGATGAACCCGTCGTAGCAGTTGAACGGTCCCTGGAGGATCAGGACCACACCGACCCGGGGCTTGCGGTCCGAGAACGCATGGCGAGCCTCGAACTTGTAGCCCGTCAGGTTGACCGGCCAGGTGCCGCTGAGCGATCCGGTTTTCGAGCCCGAACCGCTCAATCCGTTGAGCTCCATGTAGGCGTAGGAGACGTTCCAGCTCGCGGCCGCCGTCGCGGTCGACGAAGAGTTCCACATCTCGATGCCGCTCAGGTTCAACGGGATCAAGCCGAGCGATGGGCTGAACGAGATCGAGGCCTCGGCGATTCCGGTCACGTTGAGAAAGCCGGTGCGGGTAGCCGTCTTGTTGGCGATGCTGATCGCCTGGTGAATGGTGCTGCACGCCGCGACCGAGGCGTTCAGGAGACCGAGCGCCGCGACCGGCGAACCGTTCACGTAGACAGTGGAGTGGTTCGTGACGTTCGCGAACGCCGCATCATCCTCGAAGGCATGGTAGAGATAGTTCGCGGTAACGTTCGGGCTCGTGAGGTTCGCCCAGACGGTCATCCCGAGGGTTCGCTGCTCCTCGAGCAGGGTGACTCCGGTGGTCGAATTGGTGATCACCGTGAAGACGACGGTCCAGCCGAAGGTGCTGTTGTAGGAGAACGTGAAGTGATGGTAGCTGACACTCCAGTTGGACCATCCTTCGCCGCCGTAGGACCACTGGGTGTCGGAGGGTCCGGACGAGTGGCCTCCCGATGAGCTGGTCGACGCGGCGCAACCCGCGGGAGCCGACGTGACGGCTGCGCTCGAGGCGGTGGCCGGGCTTGCGGCACCCGAGATCGCGGGAACGATGGCGATGGCGAGTAGAAGGACCATCCCGATGGCGGCCCAGGTGCTCTTTCTGCCGACTTTTGTCATATCCACCCTCTGACGGAACGCCTTCCGCAGCGGCGTCGAGCCGGAACCATCACTTAAGGGAGGGGCTCGCGGCAACCGCCATTCGTTGGACGGCGTGCTACACCGTAGCACACCATACTCAGGGAGGGCGGAAACCCCGTTATGGACCCACCGCGGAATCCGCCTCTACCTTCGATATGGTTGGTCGTCGGCGTCGCCGGAAGAGCATCACTCCGGTCAGGACGAGGACCACCCCTATCCCCCCGAGGATAATCGCAACCGTTCCGTACGGGAAGCTTCCGGACGAGTGGGTCGAGGCCGTGGGGGGAGGTGTGGGCGTGTATTGGTACGCCCCGATGTCCCACGGACCCGTCTCGGGCCGAGCGTTCCCGCCGGCGTCGACCGCGGGGACCTGTCCCGCGAGATTCTCGCCGGCACCGATCGCCGGAGAATTCGCTTCAAGGTGGAGGTCGACGGTGAGGTTCGTGTCGTTCCCCCAGTCGGTCACGAAGTCCCCCGCCGTGGGCAGAGCGGTGAGCGCCGGCGAGAACTCGACCCAGGGTTGGGGCGAACCGCGGCCCACGGCGGTCACGGTGCGCATCACGCCGTCGAAATCGTACTCGACATGGTCGCCGACGCGGATCGTCGCGTTCACGTGCGGGTTCACCGCCGGGTCCTCGACCTGGAGCGTCACGTTTCTCAACCCGCCGCCGATCACGTACCGCTCGAAGTCGGGATAGTTGGCAAAGCGCGGGTTCTCGTCGATCCGGCTCTGCTGGTCGTGCGGGAAAGCGTAGTTCGATGCGACCCACTGGGCCAGCGTGTACTCGGTCCCGTTGTAACCGATGTCGCCCGCGTAGGCGTAGTCGCTTCCGAGCAGGTTATCGTTGCTGCCGAGCGGGTTCAGGCCGACCGGGTCGAACGAGAAGACGGCGCCCCAGCCGGACGGTATCCATACGATGTTGTTCCGCAGGCTGATGTTGGTCACTTCTCCCTGGAACAGAATCGCCGGGCTCTCGTCGAGCGGCGCGATGACAAAGTCGTTGTTGAAGACGCGGACGTCGTTGAGAATCGAACCGGGGTCGGCCGAAATCCGGATCATCCACGAGCCGCTCGCCGCGAAAATGTTGTCGAAGATCGTCACGTTCACGTAGTCGGCGTCCTCGCAGTAGACGAGGGCCGTCGATTCGGGAATGTAGCCGTAGTAATCGTTCCCCTCGACCAAAAGATTTCGGATGGTCGCGTAGCTGTTCGATCCGGCGAACAGGTAGACTCCATCGCCGTGCCAACCCGACCAGTAGCCGTTCCGGACGTACGGATAGAAGTCGTGAAGCCGGTTGAAGGCGATCGTCACGTCCACGAGCTGGGCGGCCGGAATTTCGCCGCTGCCCCCCGCGATTCCCCACGAAACACTCGAGATGTCGTTTCCCTCGACGAGGGAATTATTGTCCTGGCTGAGGTCGATGCCCGTGCCGGCGTCGGAGAGCGTGTTGTTGAGGAGCGAGACATGCGCATGTGTCGCGACGGCGATGTCGGCGCTCTGCTTGCCGTACATCGGCCCCTCGGTCATGTTGAAGATCGAGTACCCGTACGCCTCTGCTTGCCCGACGGGATCACTGTAGGCCGTGTTCCAGCCGGGCATCGTGAGGTTGAGGTCCTGATAGACCTGGAGCGTGTTGTTGCTCGCCCAGTATGGCCCGAGGTACGCGGAGGCGATGGTGTAGTCGTCGGCCCCCCATCCGACGTAGATCTTGAATCGCGCGAGGGATCCGGACGTACCGGCGTACCTTGCCAGACTGACGTTCGAGTCCGTGAACGTCAGGTTGGTGACGTGGACCGAGGTCCAGGCATTCAACGAGCCCATCACCTCGCTATTGTTGTTGACCGCCAGGGCGATCGGCTGAACGTCGTGGATAAAGCAGTTTTCTACGGTGACGTTCGACCCGACCCCTCCGATCGCGACGCCCTGGGGCCCGTTGTTCCAACCTCCGCCCGTGTCGTTCCAGATGTACCTCTGGTCGCGGATCTCGAAGCCTTCGATGACCACGTACGAGACGCCGACGTCCTCGAATCCGTTCCATTGCTCGCCCCCGAGGAAACCGTACTGGTACGCGAGCGGCCCCCGCGCCGTGCCTTGACCGTCGACGATCGCGCGACCGGTGCCGAACGAACCCGCCGTGTTCCCGTCGTACGTGATCGGTCGACCGGGCTCGCCGCTCCACGGAACGACGATGGTCCCGTTGTAGACCACTCCTCCCCGGAACACGACCGTGTCGCCCGCAGCGAGGGTAATGTTGGCCGGAACTCCGGTGGCCGAGGGGTCGCCCGGAACGTGTCTCCACGCGGTGCCCGGCGAGGTCCCGGCGTTACGGTCGCTTCCCGAGTCGTAGTCGACGTAGTAGGTCATTCCCTCGAGGCTGGGAGAAATGCCGACGGTGCTCCCTTCGCCCGCCACCACCGACACGGGAGTCCCCTCCTGGGGCGCCATGGGTTGCGGGCCCGCCGCTCGCGGAGAACCGCTCGTGAAGTACGAGGGACCCCCCGGCACGACCACGATGAGCGCCAGTGCGACGGCCCCGAGGATCGCCCAACGGGACTGTCGGAACTTCTCCCGCCACTGGTTCATCGTCGCTCGATCGAGGGAGGCACGGCGCGGTGCCTTCCGGGCGGTTACCGGTACCCAGACCCGGTTCCCGCGACTCCGGAGGTCGTCTCGCGTCGACTCCGTCGACGTCGCCTTCTACTTGGCCGGTTCCCCTCCTTATCTCTTGTGCCCGGCGAATTCCGCAATCCCGGTGCCGGGCGGAAAGTGTTAGATTGCGGCGATTCGGTACGATGGCCAGCAAAACCGCGGAGGAACGCGAACCGCTCTATCGTGCCGGGCAAGCGAGCCGCGGGAATGTCGATGCCAGACCTCGGTCGGAAAGAGACGGAGCCGCAGCGGGCGGGCTCTCGCGCGGACCGCCTCGCCGCGGGAAAGGCGCTTCGGAAACGGGTCCCGCGTTCGAGTCACGCCAGTTGGCGGCCTCACCGAGACCGTCCGGACGTGGTCGGCCAAATCGAGGAGGCCTGCCGGGGTCGGCTGCCGGAACTTTTGCCGATTCGGTACGGCCGGATGGCCGACTCGCCCTTTGGATTCCTACGCGGTGCGGCGTCCGTGATGGCTCGGGACCTCGCGACGACGCCGGCCACCGGCCTTCGGGTGCAGCTCTGCGGGGATGCCCACCTGTCGAACTTCGGGGTGTTCGGAACCCCGGAGCGACAACAGACGTTCGACCTCAACGACTTTGACGAGACCCTGCCCGGGCCCTGGGAGTGGGACGTGAAACGGCTCGCCACCAGCGTGGTGGTCGCGGGCCGGGTGAATCGGTACGGCCGGTCCGACATCCGACGTGCGACACGGTCCGCCCTGCGCTCCTACCGGCAGATGATGCTCACCTTCTCTTCGATGCGGTACCTCGACATCTGGTATGCCCACCTCGACCTTCGCAGCCCTCCTCTTCCCGAGGACCGAGTGCTTCGCACCCTGATGTCCCGCGCCGCCACTCGGTCCCGGCGACGCACCGGTCTCCACGCCTTCCCCCGGCTCACCGAGTCCGTTCGGGGGGAACCGCGCATCCGAGACAATCCCCCGCTCATCGTGCATTCCCGGGACGCGAGCGCCGAACGGATGTCACGGTCGTTCTTCGAACGCTACCTCGAGACCCTGCCGGATGAGCGCCGCATGCTGCTCGACCGCTACCACGTCGCCGACGTCGCCCAGAAGGTGGTCGGGGTCGGCAGCGTGGGCCTCGTCTGCTCGGTCGTGTTGCTGCTGGCGGATAGCGACCTCGAAGACCCGCTGTTCCTTCAGACGAAGCAGGCGACCGCCTCGGCCCTCGAGCCGTTCCTCGGCCCGAGTCCGTACCCGAATCACGCCGAGCGCGTGGTGACCGGGCAGCATCTGATCCAGGAGGCGAGCGACGTCTTTCTGGGATGGAGCCGGCTCGAAGACCGGGATTTCTACGTGCGTCAATTGCGCGACATGAAGTACGCGTACGAGATCTCGACGCTCGGGCCCCGCGAGTTCGCCGGACAGGCCGAACTTTGCGGGGCAGCTCTCGCGCGTGCCCATGCCCGGACCGGCGACCCCGCCGCGATCGCCGGGTACTTGGGAAGCGGGACCGTGTTCGACCGTGCCGTAGCTTCCTTCGCGGAGGCGTACGCGGACCAGACCGAGCTCGACCACCAGGCGTTTCGGAGGGCCGTCCAGAAAGGACGGCTGTCCGCGACGCTCGACGTCTAGCTTAGCTCGCCGGGGCGGGCCGGGGGGCCCGGGGCCGCGGGCGGGTGTCGACGGTACGCGCGGGCCGGCGGACCGGCACCCTCACCCCGGTCACCTCGAGGTGACGCTCGGCCGGGCCGATGTAGACCTGGCGGGGTCGGGCGATCTTCTGTTCGGGGTCCTGGAGCATCTCGATCCACTGCGCGATCCACCCGGACATCCGAGGGATGGCGAACAGGACGGGAAACATGTCGGTCGGGAAGCCCATCGCCTGGTAGATGATCCCCGAATAGAAGTCGACGTTCGGGTAGAGCCGGCGCGAGATGAAATAGTCGTCCGAGAGCGCGATGTTCTCGAGCGCCAGCGCCACGTCGATGAGCGGGTTCCGCCCCGTCACCGCGAACACCTCTTCCGCGATCTGTTGGATCAAGCGGGCCCTCGGGTCGTAGCTCCGGTAGATGCGGTGACCGAAGCCCATTAGTAGGCGACGGCCCTCCTTCACCTGGCGGATCAACTGGGGCACGCGTTCCTTCGAGCCAACCTCCTGCAGCATGCGGACGACCTGCTCGTTCGCCCCGCCGTGGAGAGGGCCGTAGAGCGCCGCTGCCGCGGCGGCCGCGCAACTGTACGGGTCGGCGTGGGAGCTCCCTACCGCTCGCATCGCGTTGCTGCTGCAGTTCTGCTCGTGGTCGGCGTGCAGTACGAACAGCGTGTCGAGCGCCTTCGCCAGGACCGGGTCCGGTGTGTACTGGGTCGTCCACGAGGGACGGTACATCATCGCGAGGAAGTTCTCGGTGTAGGAGAGGTCGTTGCTGGGGTGAATGTAGGGCATGCCGGTGGAGTGACGATGGGCGAAGGCGGCGACGGTCGGAACCTTCGCGATCAGCCGAAACGCTTGCTGGTAACGGATATGCTCGTCCGAGATGTTCTTCGCGTCCGGGTAGAACGTCGAAAGGGCGGCGAGAGTGCTCACCATCATGGCCATCGGATGGGCGTCGTGGTGGAACCCGTCCATGAATTTCTGGACATTCTCATGGAGCATCGTGTGATGGGTGATGTTGTAGAGCCAGTCCGAGAGCTGGCTCTTCGTGGGCAAGCTCCCGTGGATCAGCAGGTAGGCAACCTCGAGATACGACTTCGAGGCGGCCAGCTCCTCGATCGGATACCCCCGATACCGCAGGATTCCGCGGTCGCCGTCGATGAACGTGATCGCGCTTCGGCACGAGGCGGTGGCCGTGAAGGACGGGTCGTAGCTAAGCAACCCCGGTTCCTCGGGGCTCCCCCGAATCTGATGGAGATCGGTCGCTCGGACGGCCCCGTCCTCGATCGCGATCCGGTAGTTCGACCCGGTCCGCTCGTCCAGGACGTTCAGGAATCCGTTCGAGGGGGGAGGTGCGGGGGGCGCCTTGGGCGTTCGAGGTCTACGTGCGGGCACGGAACTTCGCCTCGACCGGCGGCCAACACGTACGGGTTCTTGAATACGCTCGGGCTCCCACCAGGAGCGCGAAAGGGTTTTCGCCCGGTCCCGGACCCGCACCCGGGCCGCCGGAGATCGGTGCGGCGAGACGACTTCTAATGTCCGCCCGTGGGCGACGAGTGGCGCGTTCGCGCGTTCGACTTCCGACCCTGCGCCGGTCGCGGTGGTCCACCGTCGTCCGAGAGGGATGGAACGGGACCTCGTACCTCTATCGTCCGCGACGGAGCGACACGGACATCTTCGGACATCGATGGGAGGAATACCGAACTTGGCTCCGCCCGCTCGTTCGGAACCTACCCCGCGGATCGACGGTCCTCGACCTCGGGTGCGGCACGGGGGTCCCGGCCGCACGGTCGCTCGCCCATCGGTTTCACGTCACCGGTGTGGACATCTCCGATGTGCAGGTCCGCCGAGCCCGCCGACTGGTGCCCGAAGCCCGGTTCCTGCGCGCCGACCTTGCCGACGTGGATTTCCCGGCGGGCAGCTTCGCGGCGGTGATCGCTCTCTATTCCCTCATCCACGTGCCGCGCGAACGGCACCGGTCCATGTTCCACAAGGTGGCACGCTGGCTGGTGCCCGGCGAGTGGTTCCTCAGCATCGTCGGCGCCTCGCGGTACGAAGGACGGGCCACCGGCTGGCTCGGGTCGGACGCCCCGATGCGGTGGAGCCACCATGACGCCGGAACGTACCGCCGATGGCTTCGAGAGGAAGGGTACCGGATCGTTCGGGAGGGATTCATCCCCGAGGGCGACGGGGGCCACCAATTGTTCCTCGCGCGGACGGGTCGGCGAGGGCGAGCCGGCTTCAGTGGGCGAGCCCCGTTTTCCGGGTCGGGAAGACGAGAACGCGTTCCTCCTCGGCCGAACCGAGCTCGTCGACCTCGTGAAGCACGCGGACGGCCTCCTTCCCGGTCGGCGTCAGGTGATACGCCTCGGAAGAGTGCGAGATGAGCCCTTCTTCCTGAAGGGTTCGTAAGTGGAAGGAGAGCTTCGGCGAGTCGTCGATCCCCGCCGCCCGCATCACCTCGGTGAACGACGTCGGTCCTTCCGACAGGCGACGGAGGATATGACGTCGCAGCGGGTTCGCGAGCGCCCCGAGCGTCCCTTGCACCCGCACCGCGGAGATGGCGGCGCGGACCTGCAGCACCGCGGCATCGGGGAGGACGTCGGGGTCGAATCCGACCGCGATCGATCCCCGTCCTTCCGTATGCTGGACAATGTCGCTCAGTACCTGCGCTACGTCCTCGGTCCGGTGGGTCGCGAACAATCGCTCGACCCCGGCGATGACGACCGCGGGACGAGGATGTTCCTCGACAAACCTAAGGACCGTCTCGTGAAGGCCCGCCGGCGAGTCAACGACGGGAAGGTCGACCACGGTGACGCCCGGCATCGCCTTGCGTGGGACCGCCCCCAGGAGCAGAACTTCGTGACCGGCTTTCGCCCACCGGTCGGCGAGACGGACCGGGTCCTTCTCTCCGCCGGCGGGGGCGGCGAACGCGCGCTGGTCCTGGATGAGCGCGAGGATCCGCTGCACCGCCTCCGACCGGAACGGCTTGCGGACGTAATCGATCGCGCCGAGCTTCATCGCCTCGACCGCAGCCTCCACGGTCCCGAACCCGGTGATCATGACCACGTAAACGCGCGGCCAGCGCTCCCGCACTTGGCGCAACAGCTCGATGCCGCTCATCCGTGGCATCCGCACGTCGGAAAAGATCACGTCGAACTCGGCGTTCTCGAGCGCCTCGACCGCCCGAGCGCCGGACGACACCGCCTCCACCTGGTGACCCCAGTCGGAGAGGAGCGTCGAAAGCTCCTCCCGGAAGACCGCGTCGTCGTCGACCACGAGCAGTCGCATGCCCACGGAATTCTCACGCTCCGAAATAACCCTGCCCTAGGGCCCCAGGGAACGCAGGGGACGAAGATCGTCGCGTTCCGACGGGCGGGGGCACCGTCACTCCGAGTCTCGGGGAAGGGCCCGCGGCAGGTTCACGGTGAACTTGGCCCCCCGACCGACCTCGGACTCGACCTCGATGGAACCTCCGTGCGCCTCGACGATCCCGAGACAGATCGCAAGGCCGAGGCCGGTGCCTTTGCCTTCGGTCTTCGTGGTGAAGAACGGCTCGAAGAGGTGAGGGCGCACGTCGGCCGGGATCCCGACCCCGTTGTCGGCCACGATCACGTGGGCCGAGGCGGCGTCCGCGGTGAGCGTGACCTCGATGCGGCCATCGCCGTTGACCGCGTCGTACGCGTTGTTGAGAAGGTTCGTGAGCACCTGGTTGATCTGCTCGCGGTCGCCCCGGATGACCACCGGTTCGTCGGGTAGCGAGACACGGACCTCGACGCCGGTCGATTGCTTGCCCTTGAGGAACCCGACCACGGTGTGGACCGAGTCCCGGAGGTTGACCTCCCCGGTCTGGGGTTCGGGACGCCGGGCGAAATCGAGCAGACCACGGACGATCCTCGCCGCGGATTCGGTCTGGTTGAGGAGCGAATCGACACGGTCCCGCGTCCACGCGTCGTTCGTCCGACGCCGGACGGACTCGGCAATGAGCGTGATGTTGGCGAGGGGGGTATTGATCTCGTGGGCGACGCCGGCGGCGAGCTGGCCGAGGGACACGAGACGGTCGGAGTGCAACGCCACGCGCTCCAGTCGGCGCAGGTCGGTCAGGTCGACGGCTACGCCGAGGAAGTGCGTGATCACCCCATCCGCCCCTCGGACCGCCGTGATGGTGATGAGGACCGGGTGCTCGACCCCGCTGCGGTCACGGTTGATGAGCTCTCCCGACCAGGAACCGACCGCCGGGTCGAGGAGCGCCTGCCACATGGCGGTGTAGGTCGCCGGGTCGGTCCGCCCGCTCGCCACGATATTCGGCCGCCGTCCGATCACCTCGTCTCGGCGGTACCCGTAGATACGCTCGAACGCCGGGTTGACGTCGATGAGGAAGCCGTCCCGGTCGGTGAGCTCCATCGCGTTGGTCGAGTGGAGGAAGGCCTGGTGGAACAGGCGCGCGGTCGCCGCCGGGTCCTGATGGACTCCCGTGCGGTCGTGGAAGACCAAGAGGACCCCGCTCACTTTCCCCACGGCGTCGGATTGGGGATAGAAGTCGATGTCGACGAGATGCCGCCGCTTACGTCCCGGCGCCTCGAGCGTGAAGCCGGAGAGCGACCGGGACCGCTCGTCGCTCTGGGCTCGCAGCCGGGCCTCTTCGAGCCGTTCGGTCCCGGAGGCGAGGAGTTGGGCGAGCGTCTGGCCGGCGATCGCTTCCGTCACGCCGAGGAGCTCGCGGAACGCCGGATTGCTCCGGCGGATTCGCCCGTCCATCCCGACGAGCACCGCGCCCATCGGTCCTCGTTCGAACGTCGATTCGAACCAGCCGTAGTCGGGCATCGGCAACGCGCCGAGGGGCACGGGCGCCTATGGGGTTTCCCTGCCCCATGAGACAGGATGTCAAGCCGGTTCCACGGCGGGCGAAATAGTCCCTCGTCGATACCCTACGCAATGGTACGTCCCCTGGTGCTGGTGGTACGGGAGACCCCGAGCCTCGCGGCCTCGGTCCAGATCCTCCTCGAGACGGTGGGCTTTCGCGTTCTATCGTTCGGTTCGGTGGCGTCGGCCCTCGAC
>DASPOD010000018.1:0-5872 GCA_035626215.1 Thermoplasmata archaeon | reverse complement strand
CGAGCTCAAGGACAAGCTCCACAACCTCAAGCTCTCCCCGGGGGACGCGACGAAGATCGTCCGCGAGGTCGCCCGGCGGTTCCACCGCGCGGAGGTCGACCCCCACGAGTCGGTCGGGATCGTCGCCGCGCAGTCGATCGGCGAACCGGGGACGCAGATGACGCTCAGGACGTTCCACTACGCCGGGGTCGCCGAGATGAACGTCACCCTCGGCCTGCCCCGCCTGATCGAGCTCGTGGACGCCCGCCGCGTCCCGTCGACCCCGATGATGACCGTCCACGTCGAGAAGAAGCTCCAGAAGGACCGGGAGGCGGTCCAGAAGATCGCGCTCCAGATCGAGGTCACGACCGTCCCGGACGTGGCCTCCATCGGGACGGTGGTCGAGGAGCTCAAGGTCGTGGTCGCGCCGCAGGGGGCGCTCCTCGAGGCTCGCGCGGTGAAGCGGGCCGAGCTGGAGGCGGCCCTCACCGAGAACCTCGACCCCCGCCTCTTCGAGGTACGCCCGGGGTCGGGGAGCGGAGAGACCCGCGCCTTCGAGGTCCACCTGAAGGAGTCGGCCGCCGGCGCCACCAAGACCCGCAAGGAGGAGCTGGTCGAGGAGATGCCGTTCAAGAAGCTCCTCATCGCCAGCGAGGAGGCGAAGGCGATCCAGATCAAGGGCGTCAGTGGGATCCGCCGCGCGCTCATCCGCAAGGAGAAGGACGAGTACGTGATCTACACCGAAGGTTCGAACCTCGAGGGGGTCATCGAGATCCCCGGTGTGGACGGCGTCCGCACCACGACGAACTCGGTCTTCGAGATCTACCGCGTCTACGGGGTCGAGGCGGCGCGCGCCGCGCTCATCCACGAGGCGAACCGGACCCTCGCCGAGCAGGGGCTCGGGGTCGACATCCGCCATCTCATGCTGGTCGCCGACGTGATGACGAACGAGGGCGACATCCGGGCGATCGGCCGCCACGGGATCTCCGGCAAGAAGTCGAGCGTCCTCGCGCGGGCCGCCTTCGAGATCACCGCCGCCCACCTCCTGCGGGCGGCGATCACCGGCGAAGTGGACGAGCTCAAAGGGGTCGCGGAGAACATCATCGTCGGCCAGCCGATCACGCTCGGCACCGGGGCCGTGAACCTGGTCTACCGACCGCTCGGGCCCGCACCGCCGGCCCCCGTGCCGGCGCCCGCCAAGACCGGGGACTCCCCGGCGGAGGCGTGAGCCGATGGACCTCGCGCACGCGCTCAAGGTCGCGCTCGAGACGGGCACGGTCCGTCTCGGGCTCGCGGAGACGCTGGACGCCGCGCAGTCGAAGAAGGCGAAGCTCCTCATCGTCGCGAAGACCTGCCCCAACCCGACCCTCACGAAGGAGCGGGCGATCGGCAAGATCCCGATCTACCACTACGACGGCAGCGCGGTCGAGCTCGGCCAGGCGTGCGGCCGCCCGTTCCCGGTGAGCGCGATGGCCGTCCTCGACCCCGGGTCGAGCGCAATCCTGACGCTCGAGACGTAGGGACCCGCGCGGAGAACCCCTTCCGATGCCCGAGATCCAGCTCGACACGGAGACGATCGGCTACATCCGCCTCTTCGAGGAGCGGACCGGCGCGCGCGTCAAGGACTGCCTCGAGGCGGAGGACAAGCTCGTCTTCCTCGTCTACCCCGGCGAGGTCCACAAGGCGGTCGGGCCCGGCGGCGTCCTGGTCGACCGCTTGAAGGGGATGCTGAAGAAGGAGATCCAGGTGGTCGAGTTCTCGGACGACCCCGAGACGCTCGTCCGCAACATCTTCTACTGGTACTCGCCGAAGCAGGTCGACCTGACCCCGAAGGGAAAGGGCCGGCACGCGACCGTCACGGTCGACCCGGCGTGGAAGGCCCGTGCCATCGGGAAGGCCGGGAAGAACCTCAAGGTCGCGCGGGCCATCCTGCTCCGTCACACCGACATCATCTCCGTGAGCGCCGCCTGAGCCGAAGGCCCCGGCGGTGCCGGCGAGGGTGGGGGTCTCCCCGCCCGAGGACCGCTCCGACGTTATCGATGGTACCGTCCGATTTGGAAATGCGCATTACCACTACCCATTTCTCGGGGGTCCTGTCTCCCTCCGACCAAGGTAGCGCCATGATGCGAAGCCCCTCGATGCGGAACCTCGCCCTGGTCGGAGTAACCCTGGCCCTGGTGGCAGTCGGGCTCGGCACGTTTGCGCCCGCTGTGGCCTCGCCCGCCCCGGCGTCGCAGGGGCCGTTCGTTCATCCGATCGGCTGTCCCCCGCATGCGGTCTGCCAGCGGGCTCCCTCGGGGATCGCGACCGGGGCCTGTCCCCACCTGCCGGCCTTCGCCCTCGCTTCCGGCTGCTGCGGCCGGCCCATCGACCCCAGGTGCCCCCACACCGAGACGGTCGGACGCGCAGCCTCCGCCGGGACCGCTCTCTGACCCACGGGATCGCTCCTCGGAGCGGACCCCGCTGAGAGGAGGCGTGGGATTCGTGGAGACCGACCATCGCTCTGCGCGGAGCGGCTCACGGACCCCAACGTCGAACCCCGGACGTTCGCGCTCGGCCACCGGCGGCTCCAAGGTCCGCCCGCCGTATCTACGGAATCTCCGTGCCATGCGTTCTTGACCCGGATTGACGTTCCGCACGCATGGATTCCCTGGACGCGCGCCTCCTCCGCGCGATGTTCCCCCGGGGGATCATGGCCCTCTCCGGGGTCGACCCGAGGCGGTCGGTCGTGGAGCTCGCGCAAGAGGTCCGCTCCAGCCGCCTCACCGTTCGGCGCCGCCTCCTCCGCTGGAGGAGCGATGGCTTCTGGGCCCGTACGGTCGCGTTCCCGAACCCGGACCTCTTCGGACGGACGTTCTACTTCCAGGGATTCGGAGTGGACGGCGCCCGGTCCCTGACCGCGTTCGAGCACGCCGCGTCTCGGTCGCCGCACGTGGCCCTCATCTTCCAGGTCCAGGCGCTCTACGGAGTCCTGGTCGCGGTCGCCTCGCCCGAAGAATGCGAATCGCTGGTCAAGACGATGCGACAGGTGCCGGGGGTCCGCGAGACCGCCCCACCCGTTCCGGTGCGATTTCCATCCTCCCGGGCCCCGATGCGCCGGACCGACTGGAAAATCGTCGCCGGATTCCGCAGGCACTCCCCGGTCGACTGGCGACGCGTCGCGGCCGATGCCGGGATCACGACCCGCGGGTTGCGGCGCCGGGTGTCGCAGTTGATCGAGGCGAACCAGATCTTCTTCTTCCCGGAGCTGGACTTCCGTCGGTCGGAGGGGCCGGTCGCCCAGGCGATTCTCCTCCTGGAGCCGGGGGCGAGCGAACCCGACGTTCGGAAGCTGATGGTGGCTCGCTTTCCCGACCACATCCCGATGGAGAACATCTTCCCGCTCCAGACGATGGCCCCGCCGTCGCTGCAGGGGCCCTACCGGGCGGGAGGGTCGGCGCCCTCCGACTTGGGAGTCGCCGCGGCCTATTCCTGTTTCATCCCGGTCCGGTCATCGGCCGAGGGGGACGACCTCCATCGGACGTTATCGGCGATTCCGGGAGTGTACGAGCCACTCATTATGTTCCCGGTCCACAACTTTGAGGCGGTCGGGTTCTTCGACGCACGAATCGCCGAGATGCTCGAATCGTGCGAGTTCCCCGTCCCCAAACCATTGCTCGCCCGTCAGCGGACCGGTTCCCGGGTTCGCCGGGGCGCCCCGGCATCGCGCTCGACCCGTTCTCCCGTTCGCGGAAGAGGTCGAAGAGATACAGCGCGCTGACGCGGTGAGGACTCGGCGAATCGCTTACAGCCGCTGGCGGCGGGGAGCGACGAGGACGGACGATGGCCGCTCCACGGAACCCCCTCGTCAACAGGAACGCCCGAGAACTCTAAGACCTCCGGCCGGGTCGAAGGCGTGTGAACGCCAGCCCCCCCCGAATCCGTGCGGTCCTCTTCGACCTCGGGGGGACCCTCGTGGACGAGCGGGACTTCGCCGGTTGGGTCGACATGGCCCGCCGCCTCCCTCTCGACCTCGACTCCGACACGCTCGCTCACTTCTTCGGGGAAGTGGAGCGGGAGCTGGACGCCGACCCCCTCGGGGTCGACCGCGAGGACGCGGTGGTCGAGTTCTGGCGTCGTGTCCTCTCCCGGGCGGCCGAGCGAGAGGTCGACCGCTCGATGGCCGCACGGTTCGTCTCCCTCCGCCGGGAGTTCGAGGCGCCGGTCCAGCTCTTCTCGGACGTCCGGCGCACGCTCGACCAGCTGAAGGCGGAGCGTCGGGCGCTCGGCGTCGTCTCGAACTCGACCAGCGAGGCCGCGGTCCGTCGGATCCTCGACCGGGTCGGCATCCTCGACTATTTTGAGAGGGTCGTCTCGTCCGGCACCGAGGGCGTCGCGAAGCCCTCCCCGGAGATTTTCCGGCGCGCGGTCGCCCGGCTTCACGTCGCCCCTTACGAGGCGTTCTTCGTGGGGAACCTCGCCCGGACGGACGCGAAGGCGGCCGCCGCCGCCGGTCTCCACTCCGTGTGGCTCCACCGGGACGGCTTTGGGTTCGGAGACGACCCACCCGAGATCACTTCGCTTCTCGAAGTGCCGCTCGCGGTCCGGAGGCTCGAGCGCAGAAGTTAGGCCGGGCCGCTCGGGAACCGCTTTAAATACGCGACGCATGTAGGCGGCGCCACTGCCCGGACCTCCCATGGAGGTTCGGCGTGGGACGCCGCCACGGCGAGCCGGGGACCCGATGAACCGGCCTCTTCCAAGGCGACGCCACAGATGGCCCGGAAGGGCGTGGAGCCCCGAGAACCCCTCCCCGGAAACGGGGAGCGACCTCTCAGGACTGACGGAGGAGACGTACGCGAAAACGTCAGCGAATAGCTCAATCGTAGCAACAGAGCAATTCCGCCAGTCGGTTCCGATCGGTCACGACTTTCAATGTATTCCCGCACACTTGCGAAAAGTGTGCCATCAATCCGGTTGATCCTGCCGGCGGGCACCGCTATTGGAGTTCGCTTAAGCCATGCGAGTCGAGAGGGGTAAGCCCTCGGCGCACTGCTCAGTAACACGCGGACAATCTGCCCTCGAGACGGGGATAATCCCGGGAAACTGGGAATAATACCCGATAGGCCTGGGATGATGGAAGGCTCTCAGGTCGAAATCCTGCGGGGCTCGAGGATGGGTCTGCGGCCTATCAGGTAGTAGGGGGTTTCACGGACCCCCTAGCCGAAGACGGGTACGGGCTTTGGGAGAAGTCGCCCGGAGATGGATTCTGAGACACGAATCCAGGTCCTACGGGACGCAGCAGGCGCGAAACCTCCACAATGTGGGCAACCACGATGGGGGAACTCCAAGTGCCTACACTATGTGTAGGCTGTTCTCGAGCCTAAAAAGCTCGAGAAGTAAGGGCCGGGTAAGACGGGTGCCAGCCGCCGCGGTAATACCCGCGGCCCGAGTGGTGCTCATTATTATTGAGCCTAAAGCGTCCGTAGCTGGCCGGGCAAATCTCCCGGTAAATCGGGCCGCTCAACGGTCCGAATTCGGGAGACACTGCTCGGCTTGGGATCGGGAGAGGGTGAGGGTACTCCCGGGGTAGGGGTAAAATCCTGTAATCCGGGGGGGACCACCAGTGGCGAAGGCGCTCACCTAGAACGAATCCGACAGTGAGGGACGAAGCCCTAGGGCGCAAACGGGATTAGATACCCCGGTAGTCTAGGGTGTAAACGCTGCAGACTTGGTGTTGGGGGTCCTGCGTGGGCTCCCAGTGCCGGAGCGAAGGTGTTAAGTCTGCCGCTTGGGGAGTACGGTCGCAAGACTGAAACTTAAAGGAATTGGCGGGAGAGCACCGCAACGGGAGGAGCGTGCGGTTCAATTGGATTCAACGCCGGAAAACTCACCGGGGGCGACGGAGGGATGAAAG
>DASPOD010000017.1:0-5262 GCA_035626215.1 Thermoplasmata archaeon | reverse complement strand
TCTCGACTCTACGCGGACGGGTCGTCCGCCGAGGATGACGTGAGGACAACCCCGGTGTCCGATACCCCCAGCCGGGGTCAGACCCCGGAGAGGGCGTGCGCCTACCGTGAGGGAGGTCGTTACGGCTGGGGAACAATCCTCCTCGCACCGGGGCCCACGCACGGGTGCGCCGGGGGGTTCTCCATATACCCCACCCGGCGTCCAGGACCCGCGGAGCGGCGATGACGACGATGGACCCCCGGACCCTCGCCGGTCGGATCCGGGAGGCGGTCCATGCCGCGGTCGTGGGCCGGGACGAGGCGCTCGAACACGTCCTGACCGCCCTCGTCGCCGACGGTCACATCCTCCTCGAGGACCTTCCCGGGCTCGGGAAGACGTTGTTGGCGAAGTCGTTCGCCGCGGCGCTCGGGCTCCAATTCCAACGCGTCCAGTTCACCGCCGACCTCCTTCCCCACGACATCACGGGCGGCGAGGTCCTGGACGCCGCGACCGGCGCCTTCTCGTTCCGCCGCGGGCCAGTGTTCACCAACATCCTGCTCGCGGACGAGATCAACCGGGCCCCCCCGAAGGTCCAGTCCGCGCTCCTCGAGTCGATGCAGGAGTACCAGGTGACGAGCGAGCGCTCCACGTACCCGCTCCTGCGGCCCTTCCTCGTGCTCGCGACCGAGAACCCGCTCGAACTCGAGGGGACGTACCCGCTCCCGGAGGCGCAGGTCGACCGTTTTCTGATCCGCCTCAAGATCGGATACCCCACGCCCGAGGAGGAGCGCTCGATCCTCGACCGACGCCGGGCGCGCAAGGTCGAGAACGCCCCGGTGCCCCAGGTCGCTGACGCCGCCGCGTTCCTCGAGCTGCAACGCGCCGTCGAGGAGGTGACGCTCGACCCGAGCCTCGCGGACTACATCGTCGCGCTCGTGCGCACGACCCGCCAGGACCCCCGGAGCGAGGTCGGCGCGTCGCCCCGGGGGTCCCTCGCCCTGCAGAAACTATCCCGCGCCCGAGCGCTCCTCGAGGGCCGTGACTATGTCGTGCCCGACGACGTCAAGGCGTTCGCGGTGCCCGCGTTGGCGCACCGGGTGATCGTGAAGCCGGAACCGTGGATCCGGGGGGTCCGAGGGGCCGATATCGTCCGGTCCGCACTCGACGCGACGACCGTGCCAAAGCTCCGCTAGCGGCGTCGCCCCGAACGGAAACGGTTTTCAACGCGGTCCGAGTCGGTTCCGCCGATGTCGTCCGAGCGCGTCGTCGTGGTCGCCGACCCAATCGACCGGGAAGCGCTCGGTCGTTTGAAGGCCGGTCCGTGCGTCGTGGTCGATGCGAGCGCCGACCCGACGAAGCTCTCCGGCCAGCTCGCGAACGCCTGGGGACTCATCGTGCGCAGCCGCACGAAGGTGACGGCCGACCTCCTCGCCCACGCCCCGCACCTCGAGATCGTCGCGCGCGCCGGGGTGGGGGTCGACAACGTCGACCTCGCGGCGACTACGAAGCGCGGCATCCGCGTCGTGAACGCGCCCGCCGCCGCGACCCAGAGCGTGGCCGAGCTCACGGTCGCGTTCTACCTGATGCTCGTGCGCGGCCTCTCGCCCTCGATCGCGTCGATGCGGGCGGGGAAGTGGGAACGGGGGACGCACGGTCGAGAGCTCGCGGGCAAGACCGTCGGGTTCGTGGGGTACGGACGGATCGCGCGGGAAGTCGCGCGTCGCCTCGAGCCGTTCCACGCCCAGACGGTCGCGTTCGACCCGTACGTCCCGAGCTCGGGGGACGCGACCGTCATGATGACGCTCGAGGACCTTCTTTCCCGGGCGGATATCGTGAGCTTACACGCGGCGTCGACGGCCGAGAACCGGCACCTCATCGACGCTCGGGCGTTCGAGCGGATGAAGCCCGGCGCCTTCTTAGTGAATGTCGCGCGCGGCGCCCTCGTTGACGAGGCCGCCCTTCTCTCGGCCCTCGCGTCGGGCCGTCTCGCCGGGGCCGCGCTGGACGTCTACGAGGTGGAACCCCCGATGAACCAAGCGTTGCTCACGCACCCGAACGTGATCCCGACCCCGCATCTCGGCGCCTCGACGCACGAGGCGCAAGCGCGCGCCGGTACCGATACTGTCGACGAGGTCCTCCGCGCCCTCAAAGGTGAACCGCTCACCGCGCTCGTCCCGGCGGGAGGGGCTTGATGACGTTCGACCCCGAGACGACGACGTTCCTCATCGCCGGCCCCGTGCGGATCCATCCGCGCGTCCTTCGGGCGATGTCGATGCCGTCGCTCAACCACCGCGGCGACTACTTCCACGGGATCGTCGCGGAGATCCGAGAGCTTTTGCCGGTACTGTTCGGCGCGAAAGGCCACCAACTGGTCATTTCGGGGAGCGGCACGGCGGGCCTCGAGGGAATGTACTCTTCGCTCGTCCCGAAGGACGGGCGGACCCTCGTGCTCACGAACGGGAACTTCGGCGACCGGACGAACTCGATCGTCCGCCGGTACTCGTCCAACGTGACGACCCTCTCCGCCCCGTGGGGTCAGGCAATCCCCGCCGACACGGTGAAGGCGGAGCTCGCGAGGGGTGACGTCAAGGCGGTGTGCCTCGTTCACAACGAGACCAGCGTCGGGCTTGCGAACGACCTGGCATCGATCGCCCCCGCGATCAAGGCGTCGGGCGCCCTCTTCCTCGTCGACGGCATCAGCGCGGTCGCGGGAATTCCGCTCCCGATCGAAGCGTGGGGCGTCGACGCGGTCGTCGCGGGCAGTCAGAAGGGGCTCGCGGCCCCCGCCGGGCTCGCCCTCATCCATCTCTCCGACCGGGCGGTCGCCGCGCTTCACCCCGGGTCGTTCTACCTCGACCTTGCCGCACATCTCAAGTCGCTCGAGAAGAACGACACGCCCTGGACGCCCGCGGTCCCGCTGTTCCTCGCGCTGCGCGAAGCGCTCCTCCTGCTCAAGGAAGAGGGGCTCGAGCACCGCCTCGAGAAGACCCACCGCCTCGCCGAGGCGTCCCGCGCGGCGATCGACGCGCTCGGGCTGACGCTGTTCCCGGACCGGAACTACGCCTCCGACACGGTGACCGCCGTGAACAACCCGACCGGGATGGGCGACCCCGAGTTCCGCAAGGTCCTCGAGCGCCAGTACAACATCCTTCTCCAGGGCGGCCAGGCCGCGCTCACCGGCAAGATCTTCCGGATCGGGCACATGGGCATCGCCGACTGGCCCGACCTCCTGGTCACGTTCGCGGCGATCGAGCGGATCCTCGGTAAGGCCGGTAAGGTCCGGTCCCCGGGGGCCGCGCTGCGCGCGGTCGTCGACCACATGCCGTAACCTCGCCGGCCCAGCGCCCTTCCCCCCGCCGGGCGGCAGGTCCGCCCGGCGTCTAGAGGGTTAAGCCTCCCTCGGCGATTCTAGGTGGTGGCGAACGGGTCGCTCGCCTCGAGTCAATCAGGATCATGATAGGTAAGGTCCCTAACCGACGACATCCGGCTCCCTGGTCGTCGGTCATGGTGGGGATCGCCGTGGCGGCGGTCGTCGTGGTCGGCGTCGGCCCGCCGGGAGCACTGCTCCCCCACGTGACCGTCTGTCGGCTGGGACCCGAGGTCGGGACCTACGTGATTCTGACTCCCGACATGCTGATGAACAAGCCGTTCGAGGCCGTCTTCAGCATCGCGTCGTATTTCGATGCGTGGAATTACACCTTCACTTCCGGTTCGCTGGTCGTCGGAGCGCTGGCCACGAACAGCACGCTCGGTCTGGGCGGAGCCGGAAGTTTTGGCTCGCCCGGGGGGCTGGAAGCTTCCTATCAGGACCACAACTGGACATTCTTCCGCGCGGTCAATGCGTCGGTCATCGGGTCGACCCCATCGCCCTGCACTCAGCCCTACGTGGCCGAACTCGGCGTTGGGCTCGGCTGTGGAGGCTGGGTGACGATTCCTCTCTTGCCGAACAATTCGACCGACACGAACGAGCCTCACATCTTGAACGGAGTGGACAACATCACGGGGACCCAGGGCCCCGGCTGCCCCGTTCAAACTCCGGGCACGTTCGTGTGGTTCGATAATTCGTACGACCCGAACGGCACGGGAAACTACGCCCCGGTCGACCTGAACCTCTGCCAAATTCCCGGCCTGTCGATGCAACTGCTCGGCATTGCGCGCATTCCGGTGGTCGTGACCGTGCCGTATCAGGGCCACGACATCTCGACCTCCGGCTTCATGAACTGGTACGGAAACCCGGCGGGAGGGTACACGCCCACGAATCCGCCGTCGTCCTGGGCGAGCGCCTACTATCTACTCCCGGGAGGCTGGAACTGGTCTCTCGCACCGGTGGGTCCTGCCGACTTTCCCATCAACCCGAACGTGCCCCTGCCTTCGTTGCTCGCGTTCGCGAGGTCCGCGTGCTGAGCGCGCTCCGCTCATCGCGCGGTAGAATTCCCGTGCCGGCGCCCTAGGCACCGACTAGATGTCGACGATCACGCGGGCCCGGCCCCTCGCCGAATCGAAGACCAAGTCGTGGAAGGTGATTGCCTTCACCTCGGTCTTCGAGGTATGACGGCTCAGGTCGAACCGCTCGCCCGAGACGCTCGCCACGATGGCGGTCGGGGGGCTACCGACCGGGTGCGCCCGGATGTCGCGGGCGATGAACCCGTCGGTCTGTTCGAGCACGAGTAGTTCGGTGAGGAACGCCACCACGAGCTCGGTGGCGTCGCCGCCCGAGGCGCTCACGGCGCGTTCCTCCGACCGCCGGACCTTCCGTAGGTCGGTCATCAGGGCGAACAGTCCGAGGCCGAGCGCCTCGAACAGCGCGGCGGGGGTGGCGCCCGTCGCCCAGATGCCGACGTCCGCGGTCGTGGGGAAGCTCCCCCACTTCCGGGCACCAGTCGCGCGGGCACGGGTCGGCGTCGTGGGCCGGGGGACGCCGGAAGGAACTTTAAGCCGTGGGCCGCTCGGTTCTGTTCCGTCGATGCGAGCTACGCTCGTCCTCCCTACCCTCAACGAGGCGGCGTCGATCGCCCACGTCCTGCGCCTGTTCCGGGACGCGGCGACCGAAGCGAACTCCACCATCTTCCGGGGGAACCCCCTCGAGTGGGAGGTGCTCGTCGTCGACGGCGCCTCCGAGGACGGCACCGGGGCGATCGCGCAGGCGGAAGGGGCCCGCGTCGTCATCGAGCGCCGGAAAGGTTACGGACGGGCCTACAAGACCGGGTTCGCCGCCGCGCGGGGGGACGTCATCGCTACCGCGGACGGGGACGCGACGTACCCGGTCGAGACGATCCCCGGGCT
>DASPOD010000016.1:0-32966 GCA_035626215.1 Thermoplasmata archaeon | reverse complement strand
CCGTGCCGGTGCTCCCGCGAGCACGTTCGCTCGGGTCGTTTCCGCCGCTCGCTTCCGCCCCGTCGGTCGACCATCCTTCGTTCCGGATCAACTTCGACGCCGGGGAGGTTCTCCCCGGGAGCACCGTGTCCGGCGCCTACGTCATCGAGAACCCCAAGGGAAAGCACCTCGACCATCTGACGATCCGATTGTTCCGACATATCGCGTACCGCGTGCAGGACAAGTCGCTCTCGTTCGATGGCCCGGAGTACAATATCGCGATCACCATCGACAAGCGGGACAGTCTCCACACGGGCCGGTTCCAGATCCCCACCTTCGATACTACCGATGATACTCCTCCGTACCAAGGGAATCTCTACCGGGCCTACTGGATAGTGCACGCGGAGCTGGAGGTGGAGTTCGGCTTCAACGTGGAGGTCGAAGTCGCGCTCACCCCGCCATCTCCACTGCTCCCGGAATCAGCTCCCCTGAGGGACGCTAGCGGCTGACCCGGAGCCCCTCGTCGAGCGACGGGCGGCGTCCTGATACGGAGCAACCCGCTCAGCGCACCTGGTCCAACGCTTCGGTGAGGTCCCGGACGAGGTCGTCGGGGTCCTCGATCCCGAACGAGAACCGGACCAGCCCGTCGGCGATTCCCCGGCGCGCGCGCTCCTCCGGGGCGAGGTGGCGGTGCGACGTCAGCGCAGGAACGCTCGCCAGGGAGTCCACGCCCCCGAGGCTCGCGGCGACATGGACGAAGCGCAGGCGCCGAAGGAATCGTTGCGCAACCTCCGCGCCGCCACGGAGCGAGACCGTGACCATGCTACCCCGGCCGCGCATCTGCCGCGATGCGATCGCCTCCTCCTCCTCGCTCGCGCGCCCGGGGTAGTAGACCCGTTCGACGAGCGGATGGGTCGCGAGCGCTTCCGCGACCCGCCGGCCGTTCTCGTTCTGTCGGGCGATCCGCAGCGGCAGGGTTCGCAGACTGCGCGCCAGGAGGAACGCGGCGAACGGGTCGAGGGACGCGCCGTAATCGCCCGCGGTGTCGATCCGGGTCATCAGGTTGGCCGGCCCGACAATCGCCCCGGCGATCAGGTCGGAGTGGCCCCCGAGAAACTTCGTAGCACTGTGGTACACGAGGTCGGCCCCGAGCGCGAGCGGATTCTGGTTGATCGGGCTCGCGAACGTGTTATCGACCAGGAGGATCGCTCCGACCGCGTCGGCCGCCTTGCCCCACCGCGTTATGTCGTGGACGGTGAGCAAGGGATTCGTTGGGCTCTCCAATACGGCGAGGCGAGTGTTCGGGGTCAGGATCGATTCCGGCTCGCGGGCCTCCCGCTCGCTCACGAACCGCAGCTTGACCCCGAAGCGGGGCAAAAGGTCGCTGAGAACGGTAAGCGTTCCGCCGTAGAGCACGTCGAGCGCCACGACCTCATCGCCCGTCTTCACCAGCGAAAGGAGCGCGCTCGTGAACGCCCCCATGCCGCTACCGAACAGCCGTGCGGCCTCGCCGCCTTCGAGCTGCCGGAGGAGCTCGGCCGCGACCTCGACCGTCGGGTTCACCAGGCGGGTATAGAGGTAGAGCCCCCCTCGGTCCGTCGACTCCGAGAACTCGGAGGGAAAGTGGAAGGTGGCGGTCTGGTAGATCGGCGGCACGACGGCCCCGGCGTTGTAGTCGGGACGACGGGCGCCGTGGATGAGACGCGTCGAGACGCCGGCCCACGCCGGTACCGGGTCGAAACGCGACGGGCGGCGGCGCCCCGGGTCCTGGGACGGCTCTGGCTCGGTCATGGGAGGCCCCGCCCGGACCGGCTGCCCGCCTGCTTCAGTACCTTAAGCCGCGCGGGAGCTCCGATCTCCTCGAGGTAGACGGCGACCGACGACGGCACGGCCTCTTTCCAGGCCCCGCCTTCGGCGAGCTGCTCACGGATCCGCACCCCCTCGAACCGAGCGCGGTCGTAGAGCGGGGGGTTTTCGACAAGGTAGCCCGCACGCTCGAAAAGGAGGCGCGTGAGCGGGTTGTTGGTGTACACCCGGTCGAACGGTGGCAGCAGCTCCTCGAGATAGTTCACCCATAAGGCATGCCGATGGATGTCGGCGATTGGGACGAGCTGGACCCCCTCGACCTTGGCCTCGTAGAGTGCGCGCCCGATCATCTCGAGCCGCTCGCCCGCGGTAAATGGGTTCTCCCACGTGTACGATTCGTCCGCGGTGCCGACGCCGACCAGGAGCGGGGCCGAGGGTCGGTCGGCCCGAACCTTTCGCACGACCTCGAGATGACCTTGGTGGAACGGCTGGAATCGGCCGATCAAGAGGCCGCGCACGGCTGCCTCGGACTCACTCGGGGCTCAAATCCTCGACGTCGTCGAGGAACTCGTCAATGTGCGGGCACCGCGCCGTGAGGTAGTGACGGCAGTGTTCGCAGTGCCGGTCGTTCCAGAGCGTGGTGAGCTCGTCGTTGAACTCGTAGCACGGTCGATTGACGAACCGGTCCGGCTCGTCGTCGTCGAGGTAGGAAGGGCCCGGGATCGGCCGGGACACTACCGGCCCGTGCGCCGGGACCCGGAACGTTCCTCTCACGAACCCGCCGGCCGCCCGGACGCCGGAGCGCTCGAAGAGGGTAGCGGCAGCTCCTCCGACGGGCGTCCCGAGACCCGGACCATCGCGGAGAGGCGTTCGAGCAGCGACTCCTTCTGGGAGCCCTGGCCGACGAGGGCGTATTTGAGAACGTCCCGTAGCGTCGCGACGGGGATCACTTCGACCTGACCCCGGTAGCGGGATTCCAGCACCAGGTCCGCGATATTCTCCTCGGGAACGAGCACCCGCTTGATTCCCGAGTCCGCCGCGGCCTCCACCTTCGCGGTGACGCCGCCCACGGGCAGGACCTGACCCCGGACGGAGAGCGAACCCGTCATGGCGACCGACTGGTCGACCGGCACGCTCTCGAGCGCGCTGATCACCGCGGTGGCGATCGAGACCGACGCGCTGTCCCCCTCCACGCCGTCGGAGGTGCCGACGAATTGGATGTGGATATCGTAGCGATAGATGTCCTCGCCCGTGTATTTCTTGATCAGCGCGCTCACGTTCTGGACCGCTTCGCGGGCGATCTCCCCGAGCTTTCCCGTGGCGACGACGACGCCGCCGTTCCGGGTCTGCGCCGGGGTGACTTCGGCGACGATCGGAAGGACGATCCCCGAGAACTCGGCCATGCCGGTCTGGGCGTTGATCGCGGCGAGCCCGTTCACGACCCCAACCTTGGCACCTTGGGTCGTGAACATGTGGTACTCCTTGCGGCGCTCGATGTACCGGTCCGCGATCTGCTGCTCGAGCGACCGGGCGGCCTTCTTCGCCTTCACGACCTGCTCGGCGTGCACCATCGGAACGCCCTCGGAGAGGGCGATGTCGCCCGCGACCCGGACGAGGCCCCCGAGCTCGCGCAGGCGCAGCGTCAGCTGGCCGGAGCGACCCGAGCGCCGCTGGGCTTCACGAATCACCTCGACCATCGCCGGGAGGTCGAAGTGGGGGATTTTCTTGTCCTTCACGACCTCCTGAGCGATGAACCGGATGATCTTCAGCCGGTTCTCGGTCGAGTCGGGCATCGTCGTCTTGACGTAGAGCTCGTAGCCGTAGCCACGGATGCGCGAGCGCAGTGCGGGGTGCATCGTCTGCACGCTGTCGACGTTCCCCGCCGCGACGAGGACGAAATCGGAGGGGACCGGTTCGGTCTTGACCATCGCCCCCGCCGAGCGCTCCGACTGCCCGACGATCGGGAACTTGCGCTCTTGGAGCGCCGTCAGCAGGGAGTGTTGGCTCTCGATCTTGAGCATGTTGATCTCATCGAGGAACAGCACGCCGCCGTTCGCCTTGTGGATCGCCCCGACCTCGACCCGCTCATGTGGGGGCGTCTCGAGGCCGCCCGACTGGAACGGGTCGTGCTTCACGTCGCCGAGCAACGCTCCGGCGTGCGCGCCGGTGGCGTCGACGAACGGTGGCTTATCCTCGGGGGAGTGGGTGACAAGGAGCTTCGCGACCGCGTTCCCCGTATCGCTGCGGCCGCCCGAGAAGCGAACCAGCGCGTAGATGATGAACACGATCAGGAGACCGACGAGCAGCGCCGTCAGGTCGTGGTCGACGATGACGATGTAGAGCGTGAAGGCGAAGATCGCGAGCGCGATCACGACGAACAGGATCGTTCGCTGCTCCTTCTTCTGGGCCGCCTCGAGCTTCTGGGCGGCGACGATCTCCTTGCCCTTCCCGGCCGGCACGACGCGAATCTTCGGCTCGTTCGGGTCCTCGCTGTTCGCATAGGCGAGGATATCCTGGAGCTGCTCCTTCGGGAGGTAGTCGACCATCGCCCGGGCCAGCATGCTCTTGCCCGTGCCCGGTTCGCCGATGAGCATCATGTGCCGTTTCTGAGTGGCCGCCTTGTGGGCCACCTCCACGGCGTCGTCCTGCCCGATCACCTGGTCGAGAAGGCGCGGCGGGACCTCGACCTGCGCGCTCGACGTGACCGAGAGGGTCTTCGCCCACTGGTCGAGCTCGCTCGCCAGATTCGTTCCGGGGAACTCTACGGACGGTGTCTCCGTGCCTTCGCTCATGTGGGCGTTGCGGTTCCCGCGATAGAGAGCCGGTTCGCCAAGGAATCGAAGGAGGTGGTCCATATAAATCCCTTCGGGCCGTAAACCGGCCGTACGGGCCCCCGTGGAGCTCCGAACCCCGGGGCAACTCTCGGTTCCCGGCAGGTCGACCGTTATCTACGTTCCCGAACTCGGTGTCGGCCGCAACAGCCCATGACCGTTCGACTCGAGGGAAAGCCGGTCGCGGAACGGATCGATGATTCGACCCGAACGGCCATCCGGTCGATTCCGGCCGGAGCCCCTCCGCCCTGCCTCGCGAGCGTGCACCGCGGCGTCGATAGCCCGTTCCGTTACTATCTGAAGCGCCAGGCGAAGGCGGCGAACGCGCTCGGGATCGCCTTCCGGGACGAGCCCCTGTTGCCCGGTGACGGACCGAACGAGCTCGTCGAGCGGCTTCGGGCGCTCGACCGCGACCCGAGCGTCCACGCTGTGCTGCTCGAACACCCGCTCCCTGCCCCGTTCGACTTCTATCGTGCGGTCGCGGCCCTACGGCCCGAGAAGGATGTCGACGGCGTCGGTACTGCGAACCTGGGCCATCTCGTGGCGCAGACACCCGTTCAGGTCCCGGCCGTGGCGCTCGCCGCGGTCGAAGTCGCGCGTCATTATCAGGTCCCGATCTCCGGTGAACCGGTGGCGGTGCTGGGCCGATCGGAGACGGTGGGGCTTCCGCTCGCCCTCCTCCTGGCGGGGAAGGGCATCGGCCTCAATGCGACGGTGACGGTCGTCCACTCGCGGAGTCGGGACCTCGCCGGCTCCCTCGCGAGCGCGAAGACGATCTTCTCCTGCGTCGGCCGGGCGGGAATGCTCACCCGGAAGGTGGTCCCCGAGGGAGCCTACGTGATCGATGTCGGGGTGAGCACGGTGCCCGACCCCGCCCGCCCCGGTAGCTCGAAGACGGTGGGCGACGCGGATTTCGCCGACCTCGACGGCTGGGCCGGTGGGGTCACTCCGGTGCCCGGAGGGGTCGGACCGGTCACCGTGGCCCGCCTCATGTCGAGCACACTTCAAGCGTACCGGGCCCTAGCCGCCGGAGCCCCGCCATGACCCCGCATCACCCCGGAGCTCCGGGCGCCCGGCCTCCGCCGCTCCGCTGTAAGGACTGCCCCATGTGGTACGGGGCGGAGGACGGGGGCTGGGGTCCGTGCTCGATCAAGCATCGCCGGGGGGACGAGCGGTACCTCACGTGGGGGGGCCACGTCTGTGACGAGCACTATTCGCCGCCGCGATCGAGGCCGAGCTTTGCGCGGGCGACGTTGTTCAGTGGGTTCCGCTCGACTTCCAAGGCGTCCGCGGTCGGGTACACCTCGACCTCGAAGGCGGCCCAGGGAAGGCGGCGCGCGAAGCGCCGCAGCGTGAAGGGCGAGAGCTCGACCCGGCGACGGTCCGGGTCGAACCGGTAATCGTTCGGGCCGACCCGCAGCGTGCGGGCGACCCGCGCCGCCCAGCGGTCGAAACGGTCGTCCGCGGGCGCCTCCACGACCCCAAGCACCACCGTGCCGTCCTCGGTGCGGGGCGCGAAGTCGGGGGCCGTGCGATCCGCTCGTCGCAGGAGCCGCTGGCGGAGCTGCACGCCATCCTTGAAGCGGGACGAGCAGTAGTGGACCGGCACGGAGAGGGCCATCTCCCGGACGAGGCGCTCGGCGACCGCGCGGCTACCGCGGACCCCCCAGCCGTTGCGGGGGTCCACGCGGTAGTGCCGCTCGCGCATCTTCGCCTCGTTGGTCTCGGAGAACTCGAGCTCGTTCAGGTTCACGAAGTCGACCCCGATCGCGTCGAGCGCCCGGAGGAGACGACGCAGCTCGGCCTCCTTTTCCGGGAGGACCGGTATCTCGACGCCCCGGCGGATGCCCCAGGTGGGGGCCTGCTCGAGCACCGCGCGATACGCGCCGCCGTCGCTCGAAAGGGGTCCCCACAGATAGTGAGGGATGTGCAGACGGAATTCGTCGAGCCCCGCCCGCGCGAGCCGCGCGAGCTTCTCCGGGTTCGGCTCGTGCGTGTAGAGGTGGATATTGTGTTCCACGCCGAACTCGCTCTTCAGAAGGCGCACGTAATGCTCGACCCGGTCGACGACCCCGAGCGGGTCCCCTCCGGTGATGCCGGTCCCCGCGGCGCCGATCGCCCGCGCTTCGTCGAGAACGTCCGCGTCCGAACGGACCCGGCGCTCGTTCGCGTACACGACGTCGAGTTGGTTGCGGGCCGGGGAGACCGGGCAATAGAAGCAGCGGAACCGGCAGAGGCCGGTGACGAACAGCACCATCTTCCGGCCCTCGGCGCACTGCGTGCACGCGGGGGAGAGCGGCCCCCGATGGCTCGACGCCATCGGGAGAAGGTGGAGACCGTTCGTGTCCATCACCCCCGAGAGCCGGCCCGACCCCGATAAGCGTTTCCGGGACCGCCCGCCGACCTTTCCGGACCCCCTACGACGCGCCGACGTTCGATTCCCGTGGTGGTCCATCGCCACCAAGTGGGGCGGAGGGAGGCCGGGGGCGTACGCTCAAATCCCCCACCCGACTGCTCGCCCCCGCTCGCGGAGGAACATCGCCGATGGAGATGCAACCGGGCCAGATGGCGTACGACCGGGCCAGCACCGTCTTCTCGCCGGACGGACGACTGTTCCAGGTCGAGTACGCACTCCAGGCGATCCAGATGGGCGGCACCGCGGTCGCGGTGACGTACGACTCCGGCATCGTCTTCGTCGCCTACCGCAACCTTCCCGTGAGCTCGCTTGCCGAGGCCGGTTCGATCGAGAAGAGCTTCGCCATCGACCAGGGACTGGGTTGCGTGACCGCGGGTTTGATCGCCGATTCCCGCGTGTTGGTCGAATTCCTGCGGGTCGAGGCCCAGCGCCACCGGCTCACCTACGGCGAAGCGCCACCGTTCACCCTGCTCGGGCATGCCCTCGGAACGCTCCTCCAGCAGTACACGCAGTTCGGCGGCACGCGCCCGTTCGCGGTCTCGCTCCTCCTCGGTGGCTTCGACGGAACTACCCCGGGACTTGTCGAACTCGACCCGAGCGGCGCGACCATCGGATGGAAGGCCTACGCCATCGGCCGGAACCGGCGCGCCGTCGCCGACTACCTCGAGGAAAAGCTCCCGGACCATCTGAACGAGGATTCCGCGTTCAAGCTCGCGGTCCAAGCGGTCGCGGAGGGCTCACCCACGCCGTTCCCGCCCGACGCGCTCGACGTCGCGATTCTCGAGCCCGGGGCCGACCTGCGTCGCCTCTCGGTCGCCGATGTCGCTCGCCGCGTTCAGGGAATGCCGTTCATCGGCACTCCCGAACGGCGTTCGAACTCTCGATAGATTCCGAATTTCGGACCGCAGGCCCGCAAGGCTCTATGAGCGGGTCACCGCTCGGGACCCCATGTCCCGGCGAGCGAACATCACTGTCGCGGAGGCCCGCGCGATCCTCGAGTACGACCGTGCGGTCTTCGACCGGTTCACCCGCCGCGTCCGCGCCCTGCCGCCGCCCGAAGCCGTTCGGAAACGCGGAATCGGACACGAGTCCCTTTTCGCCACGCTGGTCCACATCCTGAACGTCCACGAGGTCTGGCACGTCTACATCGTCCACGGGAGGACCTCGGACCCGGAACTCGAGGCGCTGTTCGCCGACCCCACCCGCCAGCCGCGGAACTGGAAGGAGTTCGACGCTTACGCGAAGCGGGTGTGGGCCGGGGTCGACCGAACGATGCGTACGCTCCGCGCGCGCGACCTAGCACGGAGGGTCAAGGTGTTCTGGATGCCGGGCGTCTACACGGTGGGGGACGCCGTCTACCAGACCACCCTCGAGAAGCTCACCACCTGGGGGAGATCATCGGCGCCCTCTGGCAGGACGACCGCGAACCCCCCGAGATGACGTGGATCGATGTTCGCCGGGGGCTCGCCCGTCGGCGGCGCGGTCCTTAAGCGCCGGAACTCGGGGGACGCGCCGCGGGGCGACGTGCGTCCTCGAACTCGTCGCGCATCCGCATCCGCCGGCGCGTGCGGTGGTAGGTGACCGCGAACCGGTGGGCCTCGTCGCGCACGGCACGGAGGAGGAGCATCGGCGGGGCGTTCGGGTTCGGGCGCATCGGCTCCCGGCGGTCGGCCCGGTAGACCTCCTCCTCCCGCTTCGCGAGGCCGATCGCCGGCACACGCTCGGTGAGCCCGAGGCCCGAAAGCGCCTCCTCGGCGGCGGAGAGCTGGCCCGCACCGCCGTCGATCAGCAGAAGGTCCGGTAGCACCTCGTTCTCGGCGAGCCGGCGGGCGTACCGGCGCCCGACCACTTCCGCCACCATCGCGAAGTCGTTCGTCCCCTCGACCGTGCGGATCCGGTAGCGCCGGTATTCCGACTTCTTCGCGACGCCCCGCTCGAAGACGACGAGCGACCCGACCGCCTCCGACCCCTGGAAGATCGATATGTCCACCCCTTCGATCCGGTTCGGGATCGTCGGCAGCTCGAGGAGGTTCTGCACCGCCACGAGGACCTCGCGCGGCGCGGGCCGCGCGACCACCTGGTCGACCGTGGCGCGGGCCAGCCGCTCGGCGAGACGGCCGAGGGAGGCGTAGCGTCCGGTGGGCCGGAAGTGGACCTCGACCCCGCGCGGACCGAACAGCTCGTCGAGGGTCGCGTCGATTCCCGTCGGGCGGGGGGCGGCCACGTAGATCCGGACGGGAAGCTCGAGCTTACCGCCGTAGTACTGGGTGAGGAACTGCCGGAGCACCTCGCCGGGCTCGGGGATGTCGTCGGCCGGGATCGTGATGAGATGCGGCTCGGTCCGGCGGACCTCGCCGTCTTCGACGTGCAGGAGCCCGACGGCGACGCGCAAGGTGGCCGGGTCGTTCGGGTAGGCGAGAGCGACCACGTCCGAGCGGCCACGACCGGGACCCACGACAGCCTGGCGCTCGGAAAGAGCGCCGAGGCCCGCGAGCGCGTCCCGAAGCATGGCGGCCCGCTCGAACTCCTCGCGCTCGGCGGCGGCCCGCATCTCGCGCTCGACCATGGGACGGACCGACGCGACGTCCCCGCGCAGGACGGAGGTCGCCTGCTCGATCCGGGCGCGGTACTCTTCGGGACCGATCGCTCCGATGCACGGAGCGCTGCAGACCTTGAGGTGGTAGTACAGGCACGCCTCCTTCGGGAGCCGGACGCACCGGCGCAACTGGAAGAGGTCCCCGAGGAGCTTCTCGACGCCCCGCGCCTCGCGGGCGCTCGTGTACGGCCCGAACAGGAGCATCCCCGAACGGCGTCGGGGACGGCGGACGAGCAGGACTCGGGGGACCTCCTCGCCGACGGTAACCGCGAGGTACGGGTAGCTCCGGTCGTCCTTGAGGAGGACGTTGTACGGGGGTTGGTACTGCTTCACGAGATTCGCTTCGAGCAGGAGCGCCTCCCGCTCGGTCGAGGTCGGGACGAACTCGACGCTCGCGCTCTGGGCGAGGATCGTGCCGTCCTTTTCGATGCGCGCCCGCAAGTGGTCGAGCACCCGGCGACGCAGGCTCCGGGCCTTGCCAACATAGACCACTTCGCCCCGGCTCGAGCGGAACAAGTAGACGCCGGGGACATCGGGCCCGCGGCGGAACCCCTCGCCCGTCGCGGCAGCGAGCTGGCTCGCCGGGACGAACGACGGAAGACCGTCCGCTTCGGTTCGGCCGTCCTCGCCGCTCATAGTTGCGCCCGCCGCAGCACGGGCGTGGGCGCGGGGAGGTGCGGTAGCAGGAACCGGCCGGTGTGGGACGCGCCCACTCGGGCGATCTCCTCCGGGGGACCCTGGGCGACCAGATGCCCGCCCGCGTTTCCGCCTTCGGGCCCGAGGTCGATCAGCCAGTCGACCGATTTCAGGACGTCGAGGTTGTGCTCGATCACGACTACCGTGTTGCCGCCCGAGCGCAGCCGGAACAAGACGTCGAGCAGGCGCTCGACGTCCGCGAAGTGGAGGCCGGTCGTCGGCTCATCGAGGAGATACAGGGTCTTCCCGGTCGGAGGCTTCGCGAGCTCGTAGGCGATCTTGATCCGCTGCGCCTCCCCGCCCGAGAGCGTCGTGGCGCTCTGGCCAAGCCGGATGTAACCGAGGCCGACGTCCGCGAGCAACTGGAGACGGGTCGCGATGCGTCGGTGGTGCGCGAAAAACGTGAGCGCATCGGCGACCGACATGTCGAGCACGTCGGCGATCGTCTTGCCCTTGAACTTCACCTCGAGGGTCTCGGCATTGAACCGACGGCCGCGGCACTCCTCGCAGACGACGTAGACGTCGGGTAGGAAGTGCATCTCGTAGCGCAGCACGCCGTCCCCTTCGCACGTCTCGCACCGGCCGCCCGCGACGTTGAAGCTGAACCGGCCCGGCGCGAACCCACGGGCCTTCGCGTCGGGTAGACCGGCGAACAGCTCTCGGACCGGGGTCATCACCCCGGTGTAGGTCGCCGGATTCGACCGTGGGGTCCGGCCGATCGGCGCCTGGTCGATCAGGAGGACCCGGTCGACCTCGTTGATGCCCTCGATGAAGTCGTGTCGCCCCGGCGTCTCCCGACCGAGGCCCAAGTGGCGGCGCACCGCCCGGTAGAGGATCTCCTGGAGGAGCGTCGATTTGCCGCTCCCCGACACGCCGGAGAGGCCGACCAGCAGTCCGAGCGGGATCGCGACATCGTCGCCCTTGAGGTTGTGCTCGCGCGGCCCGCGGACCGTGAGGAACCGCCGGCCGGGCGAGAGCCGACGCTCGGGCGTGCGGATCGAGCGCTCCCCGGAGAGGAACGCGGCCGTGAGCGACCGGGGGGTTCCCGCAATCCGGTCCGCCGGGCCCGAGTACAGGAGTTCCCCGCCGAACGCCCCGGCCCCCGGACCGAGGTCAACGAGCCAGTCCGACTCGCGCATCGTCATCTCGTCGTGCTCGACGACGAGGAGTGTATTACCGAGGTCGCGGAGGGTCTTGAGGGTGGACAGGAGCCGGGCCTGGTCGCGCGGATGGAGGCCGATCGACGGCTCGTCCAGGATGTAGAGAACGCCGACCAGACCCGAGCCGATCTGCGTCGCGAGGGCGATCCGCTCCGCCTCGCCGCCCGAGAGCGTTCCCGACGCCCGGTCGAGGGTGAGATAGGTGAGCCCGACGCTCTCCAAGAACCCGAGGCGGGCCCGGATCTCCTTCACCACCTGTCCGACGATCTGCTCGTCCCGGTCGGAGAGCGCCAACGAGCGGAACATCGCGACCGCATCGGTGACCGTCATCGCGGTCACGTCGGCAATCGACTTCCCTTGGACGGTCACCGCGAGGCTCTCCGGCTTCAGTCGCCGGCCGCCGCACGCGCGGCACGGGACGAACGACAGGAACCCCAGGTAGTACTCCTTCGCCCCCTCGCTCTTCGTCGTTCGCCAGCGGCGCTCGAGCGCGGCGACCAGGCCCTCCCGGAGCCAGCCGTTCACCCACCACTCTTCGGGGCCGCCGGTCGACCGGCCGAGGCTCTTGTCGGCTCCGAACATGAGGGCCTTCCATCCTTTTTCGGAGAGCTCGCGGACCGGCCGCCGCGGGTCGTAGCCGAACATCTCGCCAAACCGGACGAGCGAGGAAACGGCGGGAGTGAGTCCCCAGACGGTGATCGCCTTCGTGAGCGGCTTCTCCTTGTTCGGCACAATACGGTCCGGGTCCGCGTGGAGCGTGGCGCCGATCCCGAGGCACTCCGTGCAGGCACCGAACGGGTTGTTGAACGAGAACATCCGCGGGGCGAGCTCCTCCATGGAGAAGCCGCATTCCGGGCAGGCGCGGCGGCTCGAGAACACCTGGCGCTCGCCGCGGGGACGTCGCAGTACGACCAGGCCGTCGCCGAGGCTGCGGGCGAGCTCGACCGACTCGGCGAGGCGACTTTCCTCCTCGGGGGAGACCTCGAAGCTATCGACCACCACCTCGATCGTGTGCTTCTTGTTCTTCTCGAGACGGACCTCGGTGCCCGGGAGCCGGACTTCGAGCCCGTCGATCACGAACCGACGATAGCCCGACTTGCGGAGCTTGTCGATCACGTCCCGGTGCTCGCCTTTCTTGGCGCGGAGCACCGGCGCAATCACGTCCACCTTTTCTCCGGCGGCCCGGGCCTTGACCGCATCGACGATCCGGTCGACGGACTGGGGGCTGATCTCGTTCCCGTCGTTCGGACAGTGCGGGACCCCCACCCGGGCGAACAGCAGGCGGAGATAGTCGTGGATCTCGGTGACGGTCCCGACGGTCGAACGAGGGTTCTTGCTGCCGGCGCGCTGCTCGATGGCGATCGCCGGGGCGAGGCCGTCAATCGAATCGACGTCGGGCTTGTCCATTTGGCCGAGGAACTGACGGGCGTACGACGAGAGGCTTTCGATGTACCGGCGTTGGCCCTCGGCATAGAGGGTGTCGAACGCGAGCGATGACTTGCCCGAGCCGCTCACCCCGGTGATGACGATAAACTTCCCCCGCGGAAGGTCGATCGAGATGTTCTTCAGGTTGTGCTGCCGGGCGCCGCGGACCCGGATCGTGTCGGATGGGTCGGCCATCGTCTCGACCTACGCCGGCAACAGCGATCGCACCGTCTCGACCAGCCGGTCGAGAACATAGGCCTGGACGCGGTTACCGAGCTCCGCGGAGGCGTTTCGGGTGTCCCCGATCACGCTGTCGGGCCAATCCTTCTCCGACGCGCCCCCCGGCACGAAGGGGCTGTGGCGGTACTCCACCACGGGCCGCTCGGAGCCGACCGTCCCAGGCGCGAGCGCCATGACCCGCGACGTTTCGAGCAGCCCTGCATGACCGTCGCTCGCGGGGGACTCCTTACCGCGGAGCTCGTAGACGAATTCGTAGTCGCACAGCACGACGATCTTCGTGCCCGGGTGAGCCTGCATCGTCGTGTCCGCCGCCTCGCGCAATGCCGCCATATGGCCCCGCTCGCCGTGACCGGACAGAACCAGGATCCGGTGCACGCCGAAGCGGGCAAACTCGGAGAGGACTCCCACGACATGACCCTCGAGCTGGGCCATC
This sequence comes from Thermoplasmata archaeon, assembly GCA_035626215.1. GTDB lineage: Archaea > Thermoplasmatota > Thermoplasmata > Lutacidiplasmatales > UBA184 > Lutacidiplasma. The sequence continues at coordinate 19,384 of DASPOD010000016.1, read as the reverse complement.
GTGAGCGAGACGGTCCCCGGGAATCGTCGGGCCCCGGGTGCCGAGCCGTACGGAACGGTGGGAGCGACGAGCGCGTCGACCCGTTCCGCGAGGGCCAGAGCCGTCACCTCAGCCTGGATCTGGTCCGCGCCGAGCGGAAGGTGCGGCCCATGGGCCTCAAGGGCGCCCACCGGCACGATCACGAGCGGATGGGATGCGAGCCGCTGCTCAAACGCGCGGTAACTGAGGTCCACGAGACGACGCGACGCACCCACGAGGGAACAACCGGCGGAGCCTATTTAACGCGGGCCGGGAGGTCGAGAAACGGCCGGACTTCCGGTGGGGGGAACGGGAGGCTCTTAGGGTTTCGAGGCCTACGGTTTGAATTTGACCCGCCGGTGCGGTCGGTCCCATCCTCGCGGGTCGGGCCCCGGCGACCTGCACGACAATAGCGACCGCTGCCACCGCGAATCCGGAGGCTTCCCAGAACAACAACTGCCGAAGCGGCCCACGGGGCGCGGTTGCGCGGCAAGACGAGGTGCCGTCGCATCCGCTTTGGCACAATCTCGACCCAGGGTTTCCGGGAGTCTAGTCGGTCCGACGCCCAGAACTACGCCCGCGGGGGTTTGTGAAGCCAGGCGACGCACGCGAGAACGCCGCCCAGGACGATCATGACTCCCGACCACAGCATCAAGGCGATGACGACCGCGAAATTATTGGTCGTCAGCTCCGACGCCGGACAGGGGATCGAGGTCCCACCCCCCGGAGGATAGCAGGTCCCCGCGGTGGTTGTCCAGTACGCCGCCAATGCGCCCGCCAAGCCTAGGATAAGAAGGCCGGCGATGACCAGCCCCCAGCCGGTCCACAGGACCACGCGGGCCTTGGTGGCGAGCGTAAGTTCCCGGACGGTCGGGGCCGAGCTGACAAGTTTCTCGACTTTTCGAGGGGTTTCCTCCGAAACGGCCATCGTCCCCGAGAAAACCTGGACGGCCAAAAAACCTCCGATGGAGCCGATGGAGCCGGGGAGGCTTCAATCGTGCGGGGGCGGGGCGGGGTCATCGGTCGTCGCCGGCCCGCCCTCGTTGGGTGATGCGAGCGGGGCCCGGCGACGGAGGCGGCGGCGCGGCTCCGACGCGGGGGCTCTCACCTCGGACGGTTCGCTCGTCTCGGTAGGTGCGGTGGTCGTCGGCGAGACCTTCTTGTTCCTCGACGCCGCCTTCGCGCGACCGGCGGCCCGCGGGCGCGCTGACTTTTCGCCGGCGGCTTTCGCCCCGCGTGTGGCTTTTCCGGCCGCGCCCTTCTCACGGGTCGGGCATTCGGGGTTGATGCAGAGTGTCCACGGAGGACGGCCGGCCTCGATCGCCGTCACCACCGGGGCTCGGCAGACCGGGCATGGAGGCTGATCCTTCTCGAGCTTGCCCCGTTGCGGGAGTGGGTAGGTCACCCGACAGTTGGGGTAACCGGAACAACCGACGAACCTCTTGCCGGCGAACGAGTAGCGGATCTGAAGTGGGCTACCGCAGCTCGGGCAGACTCCGATCCGGAACGCCCGGTGGTGCTCGGGGCACTCGGGATTGATGCAATAGAGGTCGGGCCGGACGCCGCGGAACGTGATCTTCACACGAGGGACCTTGCAGGTGCCGCACAGGAAGTCCGGCGCAGGTTCGACGAACCCGGCCGACGGGAGGGCGTACGTTGCCGTGCACGACGCGGGGTTGTTGACGCACTGCACCCATCGCGCGCCGCGCGGGCTGCGCGCGAGCCGGAGCGCACCGCCGCACTTGACGCACGGTCCGACGAAATGCTGACGGTCGAGCGCCCCCGTGAGCGTCTCCTTGACACCCTCCGTGTTCCGCGTGAGGAGCGAGTACGCTTCGCGCAGCATCTCGCGGGACTCCTCGATCACCTCCGCCTTCGGTTTCTTCGACTCCGCGACCAGCTCCATGTCCTCTTCGAGACGGTGGGTCATCTCGGGTCGGGTGATCACCGGTGCGTGGGCTTTCAGCGCCTCGGTCACGGCGATGCCCGTCGAGCTCGGCTCGAGCTGACGGGCGCTCACGTAGTGGCGGTCGAAGAGCTTCTGGAGAACGTCGTGTCGGGTGCTCTTGGTCCCGAGCCCGAGGCGTTCCATCTCCTGGATGAGTGAGCCCTGGGTGTAACGGCGCGGCGGCCGCGTCTGGTCCTCGAGGAGCTCGACCTTCGGGATAGGGACGGTCTCCCCCACCGTGAGCCGCGGCATCGGAACTGCGTCCGGCTTCGAATACGGGTAAATGCGGTACCATCCGGGGTCGGTGAGGTGCTGGCCCTTCCCTTCGAATCGCTCGCCCTGGATCTCGATGGCCGTGGTCCGGCCGAGGCCGAGCGCGTCGGGGGCGATCGTGGCGAGGAACCGGCGCACGACGAGCTCGTACACCGCGGCATGTTCCGGGCGGAGCTTCTTCGGGTCGACGGCGCCGGTCGGATAGATCGGCGGATGGTCGGTGGTCTCGGTCCTTCCCCGGGTCGGACGGAAGCCTGGTTGCGCGAGCACGAACTCGGCGGCCTCGGCGAACGGACCGTCCCGGAACTTCTCCGCGAGCGTCCGCAGCCCGAGCCCACGCGGGTAGACGGTGTTGTCGGTGCGTGGGTAGCTGATCAGCCCCTGCGTGTAGAGGTCCTCGGCGATCCGCATCGCCCGCGCCGCGCCGATCCCGAGCCGGGTCGCCTCGGCGACGAACAGGGTGGTCGAAAACGGCACGGGGGGCCGGCGTCGGGTCTCCTCTTCCCGGAACTCCCGGACGACTCCGCTCTTCGCATGGACGAGACGGTGGTGGAGCCGCTCGGCGTCCGCCTTCTGCTCGAAGATGCCGTGATGATGGTGGAGCCGGAACAGCTCGCCGTCCTTCTCGGCGGTGGCGACGATCTCCCAGAACGGGCTCGGGACGAACTCTTTGATCGCCTGGTCACGTTCCACGAGCAGCGCGAGGGTCGGGGTCTGGACTCGCCCGACCGAGAGAAAACTGCGGCCCCGCTGCTGGGCGGTGAGCGACAGGTAGCGCGTAAGGAGGGCGCCCCAGACGAGGTCGATCTCCTGGCGCGCTTCGGCGGCCTCGGCGAGGGCCCGGTCGACCGATTCGAGGTGCGCGAAGCTCGTCTCGATCGCCTCCCGGGTAAGCGCGCTATAACGGGCGCGCTTCACCTCGATGCCCGGATGGCGGTGCTGAAGCAACTCGAGGCATTCGAGCCCGATCAGCTCCCCCTCCCGGTCGAAGTCGGTGGCGATGATCACCCGGTCGAACTCGCGGACGATCGACTGGAGCGCGCTCACGATCCCCTTCTCGGTGACGCGCTTGAGCGGCCTCGCCTCGAGGAGATGCGGAAGGCCCGAGAGCGTCCATTCCGAGAACTCCTTCGGATAGTCGAGCTCCACGATGTGACCCCGCAGACCGACGACCGCGTACGGCCCTTCGGGCCGGTCGAACCGGAAGACGTTCGTGCCCTGGAGGCGGGCCCGCTGCATCCGCCCGTCGGACAGGACGATCGCGATGCGAAGCGCGGTGTTGAACTTCTCCGTAACGACGAGAGTGCGGACCACGGCCCGCTCATGAGGTCGGGCGTCGTAGATAAAATCAGGGGGCGATTGTCGTCAGAATTCGGCTCTGAACGTGAGCGCGCGCGTTCGGCCGGGAGGGTTTTCGACGGAGCCGACCCGGGGGCCTGTACGCTCGCGACCAGCCCGGCCTCCGGCTCTTTATACGGCCCGGGCGGTCGGGGCGACGTGCGCCGCGGTAACTCAGTTTGGGAGAGTGCAAGACTGAAGATCTTGAAGCCGCCGGTTCAAGCCCGGCCCGCGGCATTCCCCTCCTTCCGGGAGGGCTAGACCGATGACCCGGCGGTTCGCCCGACTGCGACGGGGTCCGGTCGACCCGTCCTCCGGCGCGTCGGAGCTGCCGGACAACGGCTTCTGCCTCTCGGTGTTCCTCGTGATCGAGCCCGCGGACCGGAACGGAGCGGTGCTGATGGGCCGCATCGACCCGAAGGCCGATTGGTGGGAGATCGGCGCGCTCGACCCGAAACGTCTCGGCATGGTCGGCGAACGGTGGATGCTCCCCTCCTGTCAGCTCCTCCTCTTCGAATCCCCGGCGGAGGCGACCCGACGTATCCTCAAGGAGCAGCTCGGCGCTCCGCCCATGCCGTTCGAGGGACCGTTCACCTTCTCCGACCCGTCCCCGCGACCCGGTGGGACCGGCCACGACCCGCACTGGGACTTCCACTTCGTCTACCGGGGTCGATGGAAGTCGTCCGTCCCGCCCCAGGCCCCGGCGTGGAAGCAACTCGAGTTCGTCGACCTCGCCCGCACGCGTCGCGAGGCGATCGCCCGCGACCAGGGCGATGTGCTCGAGCTCGTTGGCTTGCGGCCACTCGACTGACGTGATCGGCCGGGCCCTCGCGGGCGAAGTTCCTCAGCGGTCCGCGTGTTGCTACGCGTCGGGCCGAGCGGGGACCTGTCGAACCGAGGGGTCGCGGGAGCCCCCGAGCGCTACGCTCACGAGGAGGAGGATGAACACCAACGAGACCCAGGAAATCGTCACGGTGGTACCGTTCGATACGTAGCTCGGCAGCAGCGCCGTCAGGATAGGTGCGAGAAATGCGGTCGCCAAGCCGGCCCAGAATGTCCACCGCTCGACCGAAATCAATTGCATCGCCCTTCGCCCTCCTTGGCTAACTCGGCTCGACCGAGCTTGTCCAGCGATATAGGGTCTTGCGCGCCGCCGGCGACGTGCGACACGCCACGTCGACCGGGACGGCTTCGGCCCGGGCGCCTCCATGGTCCCGTCGACGCTCGCTCGGCCGGTGCCGGTTCAACGTGCGGGAACGAACCAGACGTCCGTGATCGAGTACCTCGGGTTCGGTTCGAACTTCGCCTCGATCGGCATCCCGACGTAGAGGTCGGACTCGACGCAGTCCTTCAGTCGGACGAGGAGGAGGCTGCCGACCCCGTCGAACTCGACGAGCGCGAGGTTGTACGGGGTCTCCTTCAGGAACGCTTCGCTCCCGAAGTGGCACGTGGTCCAGGAATGCACCCGGCCCTTCGTGGGAAGGTCGATCCATTCGGTCGGAGCGCCGCAGACCATGCAATGGCTCCGCGGAGTGCCGTACACGAACCCGCACTTCGGTTTGCGGCATTTCGAGCCGCGCAACCGGCCCTCGGCGAGGCCGAGAAAGAACGGAGAGTCCTCCGCGTAGCTATGGACGTAGTTGATGGCGTACGGGCTTCGTACGATCAGGCTCTCCGCGCCATCCTCGTCGCGGTAGATCGCGGCACCGATCAGGTCGAGCTCCGCCTGGACGTCGCGGAACTTCGAGAAGGTGCGGGGACGAGCGCTCATCGGAACCCCCGTTCGAGGATCGACACGGTCACGCTCGAACCCGTGCCCGCGTGGCTGTGGATCGCGCCGCGTTTCGGGTGCTTCAATTGGAGCGTCGGGTCGAGGAAATGCTTCGCGATGGTCTCCTGGAGCTGCCAGAAGGCGAACACCGCCTGCATGAGGCCGGTCGCCCCGACCGGGTGACCGCAGGCGATGAGGCCTCCCGACGGGTTGACCGGCATCTCTCCCGCGTGAGGCACGGGGAATCCGTAGTCGAAATCCTTGAGGAACGGGTCGCCCCGTTCGACGAACTCGTATCCTTGGCCGTAGCGGCAGAGCCCGAGGTCCTCGTACGTCTGGATCTCGCTGGACGCGTACGCGTCGTGCAGCTCGATGAAGTCGAGCTCCTCCTTCGGGCGCGTGATACCGGCCATACGGTACGCCTCGATGCCCGCCGAGCGTCCCGCCCGGAACGAGTGGACGCCCGGGTACGGGAGGTCCTCGTAGTCCGCGGCCTTCTCGTGCGGGAGCAGGGGTACCGCGCCGAACGGCCGGTCGGCGAGCCTCATCGTGTCGGTGCCGCAGCCCACCCCGGTCACTTGGACGGGCTTGTCGGTGAACTCCTTCGCCCGCTCTTCATCGCACAGGATGGCGCAGGCTGCACCGTCGCTCATCGTGCAGATCTGCTCGCGTGTGAGCGGGTAGCTGATCATCTCCGAACGGAGCACGTCGTCGACCGTGAGGCGCTTCGGATACTGGGCGTAAGGGTTGTGGAGCGCGTTCAGGTGGTTCTTCACCGAGACCATGCTCATGATCCGGCTCCCCTCCGCGATCGCGAGCCGCTGCGCCTCGCGCTCGTCCTTCACGTCCGCGAACTTCCCGAGGCGGAGATACTCGTAGATATGCCGGACGACCATCAGGGCGTAGTAGCCGGTGTAGAACCCTCCGAGCGGGAAGTCGAAGTTCGTGTCGGAGGCGAGCGCGATGAACTCGTTCCCCTTCCACGTCGGGACCCGGCTCATCGTCTCGAAACCCGCCGCGAGACAGACGTCCATCCGGCCGCTCGCCACGGCCTCGTACGCCGCCTGGAAGCACTCCCCGCCGGTGGCGCCGCCCCACTCGATCCGGACGGAACCCTTGGGGTTCATCCCCAGGTAGTCCTGGACCATGCTCGCCGCCTTGAGCTGCCGAGCGAAGTGGTCCGAGAAGTACGAGATCCGCGTCCCGTCGATCCGGTCAACCGTCAGGTTCGGAATCCCCTTGAGGGCGTAGTCGTACGCCTTCTTCACCATCAAGCGGAAATCCATGTCGGGGTGAGCCTTCGCGAACTTCGTGACGCCGCCCGTCACCATGTAGACGCGGCGGCCCCGCGCGGGCGACGTCCGCGCGCGGGTTGGTCGGCTCGGCGCTCTCTTCGCACTCGGCTTCGAGCGAGCGGGCACAGTGACACCCTCGCCCCGCGGCAGCCGGGTCCCCTTCATAACCTTCGCACGGGCGCGCGCGAAGCGTCGGTGCCGGAACTGTTTAACGCGAACGCAGCGTGATACACTCGATGGCGCTGCGAACCGCCCCGAAGCACCTCCTCTCGCTCGCCGACATCGCTGACGACCTCCCCTCGGTCCTGGCGCGGGCCGCGGCCCTCAAGGCCGAGCGGGCCCGGGGGACGTTGCGGCCGACGCTCGCGGGAAAGAATCTCGCGATGATCTTCGAAAAACCGTCGACCCGCACCCGGACCTCCTTCGAGGTGGCGATGAACGACCTCGGCGGTCACGCCCTCTACATGTCGTCGAAGGACCTCCAGCTCGGCCGCGGCGAGACGATCGCGGACACGGCGCGGGTCCTCTCCCGGTACGTCGACGCGGTCTGCTACCGGGCTTTCCACCATACCGACATGGTCGAGCTCGCCCGATGGGCGTCGGTACCGGTGATCAACGCCCTCGACGACCTCGAGCATCCCTGCCAGATCACGGCCGACTTGCTGACGATGCGCGAGCGCTGGCAGGGGAAGTTTGCCGGCCACCGCCTCGCCTGGGTCGGCGACGGGAACAACGTCCTCCATTCGCTGCTCCTCGGGGCGGCCGCTCTCGGCGTCGACCTTGCGGTCGCGACTCCGTCCGGTTACCGACCTCAACCCGAGTACGTCCGGGCGGCCGAGGTGATGGCGCGCAAGTCGCGCTCGTCGATCGCGCTCTCCACGGACCCGAAGGAGGCGGTCCGCGACGCTGACGCGGTGTACACCGACGTCTGGGTCTCGATGGGCGAGGAGGCGGAGACCGCCGCGCGGGAGGCCGCGTTCCGCGACTTCCAGGTGAACGACGCCCTCCTCGCCCTCGCGAAGCCCACCGCCTTCGTCCTCCACGACCTTCCGGCGCATCGAGGTCAAGAGATCACCGACTCGGTCCTCGACGGTCCCCAATCCGCGGCCTGGGACCAGGCGGAGAACCGGTTGCACGCCCAGAAGGCGATCCTCGAGCACCTGCTCCGTCCCCTCACCCGCGCGCGGCGGAAGTAGCGGCCTTGGGCCGGGGCCGGGAGGCGGCGCGGGTCCGTGCTCGAATTCACCCATCGGGACCGACGAGCGCACCGCGACGTCGACCGGGCCATCGGGACGGTGCTCGGGATCTCGGTGGCACTGATCGGTTTCGCCATGGTGTTCCCCAGCGAGTTCGTCGGCATTCTCGTCGTCGTGGCGCTCGGCGTGCTCGGCGTCGCCTGCATGGGGTGGTCGGAGCGAATGCTGGCCCAGTACGCGAGCGACCTGCGCCACGCCCAGGACGCTTCGTCGCCCCGGGGCTTCCTCCGAGCCGAAGTGGGTGTGACGGTCGGGCTCGACCGGGAGGAGGAGATGCCGCCTTCGCCGTCCCCGCACGTCCGACGGCGGCCGCGGGCCGGCCGTACCGAAAGTCGCGAGGAGTCCCGCTCGGGCGCGTCGGACGCTGATCAGCCCTGACCGGGCGCCTCGGGCTCGGCGCGCAGCCGGACCTTGAGCTGGTGCTCGATCTTACGGACGAGCGCGTCCGGGGGCCGGAAGCTCCCCGACTCGATCTTGAGGACGACCGATTTCTTTTCGTTCAGCTTCTTCCCGAGCACCTCGGGGGTCCACTGGAGCGCCTCGCGCGCGATGCGGATCCGCATGTTCCAGTCCGGAACGAGCTCCATCTCCCCAATCTCTTGGTAGAGGTCGCGTTCTTCGAGCCGACGGCGGGGACCGGTCGCCCGCGCGACCCCGAGGCCGGGACGGAATCCCCCGGCGACGGAGGCCGTCGGAGTGGGAGAAACGGCCGGTGAGTCGAGAAGGGTGCCGAACCGGGCGCAGTCCGAGCAAAGTCGGAGGACCGAGTGCTCGAGCTGCACCCGGCTCGTCAGGGGGACGTCCTTTCCGCACATCTCGCAGAGCATCGTTCTCTCCTACGTGGGACGTGATGGGCGAGTCCGCCGGCGCTCTTCCATCCTTCGCCGCCCTTCTTCGAACCGGAGCCGCTCCTCGACGGTCTCGAGCACGAGCGGTGGGACCGGGGTGGGACGGCCCGCGTCGTCCACCGCGACCATCGTGACGAACGCCTGACCGACGGGACGCGCGTCGCCGCCGTGCGTCGACTCCGCTCGGACCCGGACCCAGACCTCCATCGAGGAGGTGCCGACGTACGTGAGCTCGGCGTCGAAGTCGACCACGTCGCCGACGTGCACCGGGGAGAGGAAATCGACCCGGTCGAACGAGGCGGTGACGCAGTTCGCTTTGGAGTGTCGGCTCGCCGTGACGTAGGCGACCCGGTCGATCTCGCCGAGGATCTGCCCACCGAAGACGTTCCCGGCGAAGTTGACGTCCGTCGGCACCATCAGCCGGACCGTCGAGGCCCGGGACGCCGCCACCGTAGATGCCACGAGGTCCGGCACGTGCTCCGCCCCGAACGGATGTGGGCGAGCGACCTAGCGGCCTGCTAAATCGGTTTCGCCGGCGCCGGTCCGGTCAGCGCTCGCCGACCACGAAGGAGCCCGACCGGTACGGCTCCACCCGCACCGAACGGAACCCGGCCGCCGAGAGCCGCTGGGTGAGCTCCTCGACGGAAGCGAAACTGAGCGCCGAATGACCCCGGTGCCGGGCGACCACGGAGAGCCAGCGAGCGGCGAGCGACGAGCGGTGGATGTCGTAGACCACGAAGCGCCCGCCGGGGGCGAGGACCCGCGCCGCTTCCTCGCACGCCTTCGCGCCGTCCGAAAAGTGGTGGAACGACATCAACGAAACGACGCGGTCGAATCGTCCCCCGTCGAACGGGATCGCTTCCGCGACGGCGTTCACGAACGTTACGGGAGCGCCGGCCCGAACTCCTCGCTCGGTCTTGCGAGGGTCCGGCTCGAGCACGCAGACCTCCCGAGCCCCCTTTGCGAACCCCAACGTCGTGACGCCGCTCCCGCCGCCCAGGTCGAGGAGCCGACAGCCCGCCGGGTCGACGAGGGCATGGAGGCGGTCGAGCAGGGCGCGTCGGTTGTATCGGTGTAGGAGGTCGCGGATCGACGGTCGGTACGTGCCGCTCATCAGCCCTCAACCACGGTGGCTCGTCGGGGTTCCGGGTCGTCCTCAGGGGAACTCGTCGAACCAGATCGCCCGGTGGATCCGGTGGCCCATGGAGAGGCCCCAGGAGACCCAGATAGCTACGACGATCGTCGGCACCGCCAATAGCGATACGAGGACGACCGCCAGGTTCTGGTACCAGGCGAAGTGGACGGCGAGGAAGGCGAGGTAGAGCACGACCCAGGCGAGGCCTCCGGCGAGTAGCGCCACGGTGGCGATGATTCGGGCTCGCAGCTTTCGGAAGAACGGCACGAACTGGGCCGGCCCGAACGGGAACCTCGGGCCGTTCATCGTCCACCTCCGCTCGAGAGGTCCCCGAGCTTCTCGAGACGCTTCGCCGCGGCCTGGAGCCGCGAACCGAGGGCTCCGAGCTCACCCTTGCCGCCCCGACCGACGTCCTCGAGGTAGGCGATGTACGACTCCATCTCGCTGACGGCGTCCTGAGGGGTCCTCGGCCCGCGACCGAACCACTCGCGGGTCCATTCCGGACCCCGCCGTGCGGAATCGGTGACCTCGTAGCGTCCGTCGTCCCGCTTGCGGACGAGCTTCTCCTCGACCAGCTGGTCGAGCAGGGGATAGATCGAACCGGGGGACGGGCGCCACCAACCCATCGTCATCCGGTCCATCTGCTCCATGATTTCCGCGCCGTTCATCGGACCCCGTTCGAGGAGCTGCAGTACCCAAACTCGGAGTCCACGCCGATGCTTGGACCCCCACGCGTACGTCCACATAGTCGATTTTCCGATATCGGTTATTCGATATAGCCTTTTCGTCGAGCTGCGTTGCGGGGCCGGACCGTTTCGTCCACCCCCCGGACCCTTCATGGGCAGCGAGGGATTGGCTGGATCGGGATTGGTCATGGCGGCGAAGAGCAAGAGTTCGGCAAAGCCGGCGGTGCGTGGTCGCGCGTCGCTTCCGAAAGGGTATGTGGCGACGATCGCGGTGATCGTGTCGGACCGGAAAAAGGCGACCGAGTGGTACACGGCGAGGCTCGGCCTCGACCTCATCGAGAGCATGGACCACTGGGTCGCGGTCGGGCGCAAGGGGAAGGGTGGTCTCCTCCACCTCTGCCAGATCACGGAGTTCGAGCCGACGGCTCCCCTCGAGCCCGGCAACTCCGGGATTACGCTCCGGATTCCCGGCACCGACTTCGTCGCCGCCTGCGCCGCACTGAAGGCGAACGGCGTGGAGTTCGCCGAAGAGCCGAAGAAAGAATCGTGGGGCTGGTACGCCACCGTCCGTGACCCGGACGGTAACGAGCTGTTCCTGATGCCGGACCTTTAGCCCGGCGCGCGCGCTCGGGCGCTCCCTCGGTGGTGCGCGGAGACAACGCCTATATAGAGGGACCAACTGGGCGCGCCCGGAGCCCCTAGAAAATGGCGCAGAAGCCCCACCTCAACATCGTCTTCATCGGGCACGTCGACCACGGAAAGTCCACGACCGTCGGCCGCCTCCTCCTCGATACGGGGTACATTCGCCAGGAGGAGATCGACAAGTACCGTCAGGAGGCCGAGGCGAAGGGCAAGGCCACGTTCGAGTTCGCTTGGGTGATGGACGACCTCAAGGAGGAGCGGGAGCGCGGCGTCACGATCGACATCGCGCACCGGCGCTTTGACACCCAGAAGTACTACTTTACCATCATCGACGCGCCCGGTCACCGCGACTTCGTCAAGAACATGATCACGGGGACGAGCCAGGCCGACGCGGCCGTGCTCGTGTGCTCGGCGGCGGAGGGCGTCCAGGAGCAGACCCGCGAGCACATCTTCCTCGCGAGGACGCTCGGCGTGAGCCAGTTGATCTGTGCGATCAACAAGATGGACCGCCAGGAAGTCAACTACTCCGAAGCGAAGTACGAGGAGGTCAAGGAGGAGCTGACGAAGCTCCTCAAGAACATCGGCTTCAAGATCGCCGAGCAGGTCACGTTCCTCCCTATCTCGGCGTTCAAGGACGACAACATCAACAAGGCGAGCCCGAACATGCCCTGGTACAAGGGCCCGACGTTCCTCCAGGCGCTCGACAACCTCAAGGTCCCGGACAAGCCGACGACGAAGCCCCTCCGTCTCCCCGTCCAGGACGTCTACACCATCACGGGCATTGGAACCGTCCCCGTGGGACGGGTCGAGACCGGGACGCTCAAGGTCGGCGACAAGATCGTCTTCAAGCCCGGTGGGAAGGCCGGCGAAGTGAAGTCGATCGAGATGCACCACGAAGGGATCACCGAAGCTGTCCCGGGCGACAACATCGGCTTCAACGTCCGCGGGATCGACAAGAACGACATCCACCGCGGCGAGGTCGCGGGACCCGCGTCCAACCCGCCCACGGTGGTCGATAGCTTCACCGCGAACATCCAGGTGCTGAACCACCCGAGCGTCATCACGGTCGGCTACACACCGGTCTTCCACTGCCACACGGCGCAGGTCGCCTGCGAGTTCACGGAGCTCCTGAAGCGCCTCGACCCGAAGACGGGCCAAGTGGCCGAAGAGAACCCCCAGACGCTCAAGACCGGGGACGCCGCCGTCGTGAAGATCACGCCGAAGCGGCCGCTCGTCATCGAGAAGTACAAAGAGTTCCCGCAACTCGGCCGGTTCGCGGTCCGCGACATGGGGCAGACGGTCGCCGCCGGCGTCGTGGTCGACCTCAAGAAGCGCGAGTAGGCTACCGCGGGCTCGAGGGGTCGCCGAGAGGGGAGGGGCTATCGATGCCGCAGAAAGCCCGCATCTCGCTCTCGGGTACCGATTCGCGCAAGGTCGACTCGATCTGTAAACAGATTCGCGAGATCTCCCAGAAGACCGGGGTCGCGATCGCCGGGCCGATTCCCCTCCCCACGAAGAAGCTGCGCGTGCCGGTCCGAAAAGGTCCGGACGGCGGAGGGACGAGCACGATCGACCACTGGGAGATGCGGATCCACAAGCGGCTGATCGACATCGACGCCGACGAGCGCGCGCTCCGCCAGGTGATGCGGATCCAGGTGCCGGACGGCGTCAACATTGAAATCGTCCTGACCGGATAGTTGCGCGTGTTCGCGCCGGGGGCGGGCCGCTACCTGGGAGCGGGCGCCGCCGTCCTTCTGTTCCTCGCCGTCCTTCCCGTGATCGGGGCCGTCCCGCTCTCGGTCCCCTTCGGGGGCCTGCTCGCCGTCGGCCTTGCGATCTGGCTGTTTTTCGCAGCCTTCTTCCGGGACCCCGAGCGCGTTCCGGCGGACGGCGTGGTCTCGGCCGCGGACGGCCGGGTACGGGCCGTCGACCGCGAGGGAAATGTCTGGCGCATCTCGGTCTTCATGAACGTGACCGATGTCCACGTCAACCGCTTCCCGTTCGATGGCCGCGTCGACGCAATCGAGGGCAGCGGCGAGGGCTATCGAGCGGCCTTCCGAGCGGACGCCAACCGCAACGTCCAGCGGAGCTACCGACTCGCGACCCCGCTCGGGACGGTCGAGGTCGTGCAGATCACCGGGCTCTTCGCGCGCCGCCTGGTCTCGTTCGTCCGCGTCGGGGCTCGCGGTCGAAAGGGCGACCGACTCGGGATGGTCGTGCTCGGCTCTCGGGTCGACGTCCTGGTCCCGTCGGACCGCGTGAGCCCGGTGGTCCAAGTGGGCGACCGAGTGCACGCGGGGTCGAGCACGATCGCGCGCGAGGCCCCCCCGTGACCGACCGCTGGAGGGTCTACGCGAACCTCGCGACCCTTGCGAACGCGGCCCTCGGGGTCGGCGCCATCCTCTACGTCCTCGCGGGCAACAAGCTCTGGGCGATGCTGCTCATCGCCTGCGCGATCGGCTTCGACGGGTGGGACGGCGTCCTCTCGCGGCGCAGCGGCGTTGCCCCGTCCGCGTTCGGCCGCGTCGCCGACTCGGTGGCCGACGCGGTCTCGTTCGGGGTCGCCCCGGCGATCCTCATTGCGGTCCACACGAGCGACACCGCCACCTGGCAGCCGTGGGAGCCGCTCGCCGTGGCGCTGGCGATCGTCTATCTCGCGGCGGCGCTGGCGCGGCTCACCTACTTCACCGCGCGGGCGTACGAACATCCGTACTTCCTCGGGGTACCGACCCCGCAGAGCGCCCTCGCCCTCGTGGTGGCGCTCCTTTTCCACGATACCCCTGCGTTCCAGACCGTCCAGCCGATCGGGGTGCTCGTCGGGGTGGCGGTCCTGGCCGTGCTCATGGTGGTCCCGGTCCCGTACCCCAAGATTCGTCGAGGAAGCCCACTGCGTCTCCCGATGACCGCGACCGCGGTGGCGGCCGCTCTCGCGCTCGTCCCTCTGCAGTTCCACCTTCCGACGGGCTCGCCGCTCTATGAGTTCGCCTACGGCGCGTCCGTGGCGTTCCTCATCGGGGTGGCGAGCTACTATCTCCTCGGACCGTTCACCGTCCCGCGGACTCCGGCGGAGGTGCCCTCCACCCCATGACGACCTCGCATCGTTCGACCGGAACCCGTCTCTCCCCCCGCGAGACGCTGCTCTTCGAGGCCGGGGTCAAGCTCGGCGGAGTGTTCCACCAGTACCTCGGGATTCCCGTCTCGAATCGGACCGCCGGCTCGCTCGCCCGGGCGATCGAGGAGGCGGTGGGGCTCCAGCCGTTCGTTCGTCGGGTGACGGTCGCCATATCTCCCGAGAAGGGGGGACCGCTCGGTCGCGGAAAGTATGCGTACCGTTACCTGGTCCCCCAGATGCTCGACGTAACGGTCGAGCTCGTGGACGGGACGACCCGGGTCGTGGCGAACCTGCAGCACCGCGCGGACCTCCGCTACCCGCTCATGAAGGTCGTGCGGGTACACGGGGCGGAGCCGCGCCCTATCGCGCGCGCGCGGGGCGCCCAATCCTCTAGGGCGCGTTCGCCGCGGCGGCGACATCGGCCGTCGGCATAGTCGCTCCCTCTCGCGGGGCGCCGCCGCCCGGGGTCATGGCGTATCGCCGGCGGGTGTACGCCACCGACGCGGCGGTCCACAGGGGCAGGGAGACAAGGAGGAGGCCGGCGGAGACGAGGAACACCAGGCGGAAGCTCCCGAAGATGGCGAGGAGGCCGGAGAGCGCCGCCCCGCCGACGGCGGCCGCACCCCCCAGGGCATTGTTCACCCCGATGAGAGCGCCGGCGTCCCGGCCGACAAGCCCCCGGTAGAGGATCAGCGTGCTCGCGGTGGTGTAGACCGCGATCGCGCCGCCGAGAAGACCGTAGACCGCGAGATTCGCGTCGAACGCCCGCGGTTCGGTGAACGCCATGAACGTGAACCCGGCCGTCGCGAGGTAGCCGAGCGACCGGAGGTACGTGGCGCGCTGGACGAGCCGGTCGGGCCCGGCCCGCGTCGAGAGCCCCCCGGTGAACGGGAAGATCAGCAACGCGGCGAAGTTGTTCGAGAGGTTCACGAGGAAGATCGCGGACGCGGCGAGGCCGGCCGAGTACAGGTACGGCGTGTACGAGATGTTGAAGAGGTTCCCGGAGAGGTTGAACAGGAACGAGGCGATCATGATGAGCGGAAGTTCGTGGTGGAGCTCGGCCCGGGCCCACTTTCGGAACCGGCCCCACGCGCCCCGCCGAAGGGAGACCCCCGTCGGAAAGAACGGGATGGTGAGACGGTACGTGGTGAACTCGCGAAGGCGAGAGAGGAGGCTCTCGGGATGCCGGGCGACGTGGTCGGTCTTGAGCTTCCGGGGCGCCTCGCGGATTCCGAACCACACCGCGGCCGCGCTCACGAACGCGAGCGCCGCCAGGAGAAACAGCAGGCTCAGGAGAGCGTCGGAGGCGAGGGTCCAGAAGTAGCCGATCAGGATCCCGGCGATCGAACCGATCATGCTCATCTCCTGGTACGACGCGAAGGCGTTCGGCCGCTCGCCGTCCGTGAACTTCTCGAGGATCAGCAGGTTCGAAGCGCTCGCGCCGGCCGGCGCGACGGCCCCGATGACCGCGTAGAGGCCGTAGAGCGCCGTGAGCGAATGCACGCCCGCGAGCAGGACGTAGAGCACGCCGTAGCCGGCGAAGTTGATGACGAGGAAGGTCCGGCGGACCGGGTACTTGTCCGAGAGCCGTCCCCACACGACCGACATCAGAATGACGGCCGAGTTGTACAGGGTCGCGGCCAGCGCGACGTCCGCCCAGGAGCCGTGGAGCGTGATCAGAATGAGGAGCGGGAGAGCGACCCCAAAGCCCGAGGCCGCGGCGTTGATCGGGACGAAGGCGAGGAGCCACGGCCGGGCGAGGAGCCGGCTCGGCCACGTCCGCAGCGAAAGTGCCATCTCCGGTCTAGACGCTAAACGGAGGCTACTTAAGCCGCCCGCATTCGAGTGGCGACGTGGGTCGACGGGGAGTTCTCCCTCGAAGGCGCGCCCTCTCGTTCCTCGACACGCTTATTAGCTGGAGACCATCTCGCCGCCCTTCGTAGGAGAGTCCCGGCGTGGCGATTGGCTTCGTCCTAATCAGCACGGCTCCGGCCAAGGAGCACGAGGTCTACACCGAACTCCTCCGGGTGAAAGGAATCGTGGAACTCCACCCGCTGTTCGGGGAGTACGACCTGATCGCCAAGGTCGAGGCCGAGGACTTCAACGCGCTCGGCCAGCTGGTCGTCGACAAGATCCGGTCCGTCCCCGGCGTGATTGATACGAAGACCCTTACGGGCATCAAATTCTGAACGGTGGAAAATGTTCGACCTAGTCGCTGCAACGGTGGACTTCTCGAAGTGGTATGCGTTCGTGGCCGTGATGCTGCTCGTCTTCGCGCTGTTCCTGATTCTGGCCGGGATCTTCACGGCCTACTTCGGGAGCGGGAAGAGCCGGACGATCGGCGTGGCGCTACTGGTGGTCGGCCTCGTGGTGGGTGTGCTCGTAGGCTACCTCTACCACATGGGGTCCTTCGGCGCCGCCTCGGGCCAGCTCGGGACGCTCGTATTCCAATCGTTCCTCGTGATCGTGGCCGCCGTCATCGGCGCGTTGGTCGCCATCGGGATCTTCCTGGTCGCGATCATGAAGTCGTAGACGACCGCGACCGTCCCCCCGGGACCCTTTGGCGCGTCGACCGAGGCTTCCGCAGCGTCGCCTCGTCACGCTGACGAGCGACGTCGGCTCGGCGTACGCCGCCCAGATGAAGGCGGCGCTGATCGCCGGGGGCGTTCCGCCGGGCCAGATCATCGACCTTGCGCACGACCTTCCCCCGCACGGGGTTCGGGAGGCGGCCTTCCTGCTCCGAGAGATGGCGAGGTCGTTCCCTTCCACTTCGGTGCATGTCGTGGTCGTCGACCCGGGAGTCGGCGGCCGTCGGAACGCGATCGTGGTGACGACGCGGACCGGGCCTCTGTTGGTCGGACCGGACAACGGGGTCCTCCTTCCGCTCGCGGACGAACTCGGTATCCGCATCGTACATCGAATCGACCCGAGGAAGTTACCGAAGCGGAAACGGGTCGGCACCACGTTCGATGGGCGGGACCTCTTTGCGCCGGTGGCGGCCCGTCTTGCGACCGGGACTCGGCCCCAGGACCTGGGGCTACCCATAGTGCCGGCGCCGTTCTCGTTGCCCCCGCCGCTTCGCACCGCACGCGGCGCGCGGGGAGAGGTGCTGCACGTCGACCGTTTCGGAAACCTGATCACGAACATCCCGTCCGCCTGGGTTCCGGACGGCACGGCCCGCCTGGGGGTCCGCGTCGGGTCGATCGGCCGCCCCGCCGTGCCGTGGGTGACGAGCTACGAGGCCCTCGGAGCGGAGAGCCTCGGCACGCTCGCCTCGAGCTTCGGACTCGTCGAGGTGGCGGTCCGCGAAGCCCGTGCGTCCGACCGTCTCGATGCCGGTGTCGGTACCCCGGTCGTGCTGAGCTGGCGACGGCCGCCGACGGCGCGGGGTGCAAACGCTAATAGCGCGGCCTAGAAGACGACGGTCGGGCCTCCGTTCCGGGCAGGCAACTCATGGCCAAGCGCGACTACTACGAGGTCCTCGGCGTCCCGAAGACCGCGAGTCAAGACGAAATCAAGCAGGCGTACCGCCGCCTCGCCCGTCAGTACCACCCGGACGTCGCGAAGGAGAACCCGAAGGCGGCCGAGGAGAAGTTCAAGGAGTTCTCGGAGGCGTACGAGGTCCTCGCGGACCCGGAGAAGCGCCAGCGATACGACCAGCTCGGATTCTCCGGCGTCGAGCCGGACTTCGGTCCCGGGGGCTTCAACTGGCAGAACTTCACGCACATGGGCGACCTCGAGGACCTCCTCGGGGCGTCGCCGCTCTTCCAGCAGTTGTTCAGCAGCTTCGGGATCGGCTTCGGCGGCGGAATGGGCCGGCCCGGTGGAGGGTATCGAGGCAGCGACGTCGAACTCACGCTGCGGCTGCCGCTCATCGCCGCCGTGCAAGGGGCTCACCCGACGGTCGAGGTGCCGCACACCGGCCCGTGTCCGGACTGTCGCGGCACCGGTGCCCGGGACGGCACCGCCCTCGAAACGTGCCCCGAGTGCCATGGCGAGGGGCAGGTACGTCGGGTCCAGAACCGAGGCTACACGCAACTCATCACGATCGGTGAGTGCCCGCGCTGTCACGGACTCGGACAGCGAATTCTCGAGCGGTGCCCGAAGTGCGGCGGGAACGGACGAGCGACCACCACGGAGCGCATCGAGCTCACCGTTCCTCCCGGGGTGGATGACGGGTCCGTCCTTCGCATCCCGGGCCACGGGGCGCCCGGTCCGAGAGGAGGGAGAGCTGGAGACCTCTTCGTCCAGGTCGTCCTCGAGCCTGTCCCGGGCTTCCGGCGCGAAGGCACGGAGCTCTATTCCGAGACGAACGTCCCGCTTGCCGTCGCGGTCCTCGGCGGGGAGGTCGAGGTGGGCACGATCGATGGGCGCGCGCAGCTGAAGATTCCCTCGGGCACCCAACCCGAGACCCAGTTCCGTCTGCGGGGCCAGGGATTCCCGCGCGTCCGTGGTGCTTCCCGCGGCGACCAGATCGTGACCGTCCACGTGGAGGTCCCACGCTCGCTCTCCGGTCGGGAGCGCGAGCTCCTCCGCGAGGCCCTCGGCGCGAGGGGCCCGTCGGCGACGAAGCGCGAGTCGATCTTCCGGCGCCGGTCCTCCTGACGATGGCCGACGAAGATGGGGCCGTCACGGAGCAGTACTTCGCCGAACAGCCGCACGCGCGTTCCGAGCGGACCGAACGACGGTTCCTCTACCGTGGGGAACTGCTCAGCTTTGTCGTCGACACGGCGGTCTTCTCCTCCCACGGACTCGACCCCGGAACGGCGCTCCTGATCGAGAACCTCGCGCTGCGCCCGACGGACCGAGTCCTCGACCTCGGGTGCGGTTGGGGGGCGGTTGGCGTTGCCGCCGCCAAGTCGGTCACCGAGGGAAGGGTCGTTCTCACCGACGTGAACCGCCGAGCCGCTCGCCTCGCTCGGGAGAATCTCGAGCGGAATAGGGTGAAGAACGCCGAGGTGCGAGTCGGCTCCTTGTTCTCTCCCGTGGCGAGCGAGACGTTCGACGTGATTGCGACCAACCCACCGTATCACGCCGGCCGCCCTCTCGTGCTCCGGATCCT
>DASPOD010000015.1:0-48458 GCA_035626215.1 Thermoplasmata archaeon | reverse complement strand
GGCGAGAGCGGTTCATTCCGACTTGGCGCCGAAGTCCTTGATGTCGGACGGGGCGGCCTTCAACTGGACCTTCCCCTTTCCCTGGACCTGCTGTCGGATCTGCTCCACGACGTCCGGATTCGCGAGCGTCGTGATGTCGCCGACGTCCATCGTGTTCGAGATCGACGCGAGGATACGACGCATGATCTTGCCGGACCGGGTCTTCGGCATGTCCGGCACGATGTGGACCGCGCTCGGCCGCGCGATCTTGCCGATCTCGGTGTCGATCGCGTGAGAGACCTTCTCCTCGATCGCCTTCGACGGCGCGATGCCCGGCTTCAGCGCGACATAGACCTCGGGGACGCGTCCCTTGACTTCATCCATCACCGGCACCACGGCCGCCTCGGCGACCTCCGGCACGGTGAGGCAGGGCGACTCGATCTCCTTCGTCCCGAGCCGGTGACCGGCGACGTTGATCACATCGTCGATGCGTCCCAGAATCCGGAAGTAGCCGTCCGCCGCCTCGAGCGCGCCGTCGCCCGCGAAGTACGGCCAGTCGCGCCAATCCTTGCTGTTCGGGTTCTTGTTGTACTTCGCGAAGTACTGACGCTTGAACCGCTCAGCGTCGCCCCAGATTGTCTGCATGAGGCCCGGCCACGGGTTCCGGATACAGAGATTGCCGGCCTTGTTCGACCCCGCCGGAATCTCGTTTCCGTTCTCGTCGATGATCACCGGGTGAATCCCCGGCGCTCCGGGGCCCGCGCTCCCCGGCTTCATCTTATCGATCGCGGGCTTGGTCGTGCAGAGGATCCCCCCGGTCTCGGTCTGCCACCAGGTGTCGGTGACGGAGGCGACCCCTTTGCCCACGACCGTGTAGTACCAGATCCAGGCGGCCGGCTCGATCGGCTCCCCGACCGTGGTCATCGTTTTGAACTTGGTCCGGTAGTTTTTGGGTCCGTCGGGGGCCATCTTCCGGAGCTGTCGGATCGCGGTCGGGGCGGTGTGCAGGATCGTTACCCCGAGACGTTCGGCGATCCGCCAGGGACGGCTCGCGTCGGGGTACGTCGGGACGCCCTCGTAGATCACGCTCGTGCCGGCGAGCGCGAGCGGGCCGTAGACGATGTACGTGTGGCCCGTGATCCACCCGATGTCGGCGAGGCACCAGTAGACGTCCGTCGGGTGAATGTCCTGAATGTACTTCGAGGTCCCCGCGGCGTAGGCGAGGTAGCCACCGGTCGAGTGCTGGCAACCCTTCGGTCGGCCGGTCGTGCCGCTCGTGTACATCAGGAAGAGCGGCGCCTCCGACGGCAGCGACACCGGCGGGGTGATCTTCCCGCGGAACGGCTTGATCGCGTCATGGATGAGGACGTCCCGGCCCGGCACGAGCGGCTTCGCGGAGGAAACCTTCCCGACGTGCCGCTGCCAGATCAGTACCTTGTCGACCGTCTGACCCTCGCTCTTCGCGGTCTCGCACGCGACGTCCACGGAGGCGAGATGGTCGATGAGCTTCCCATTCCGGTAGTAGCCGTCCATGGTGATCAGGACGCGGCTCTGGGAATCCGCGGCCCGGCGGCCCGCGGCCTCGCCGCTGAACCCCCCGAAGACGACCGAGTGAATCACGCCGAGGCGCGCGCAGGCGAGCATCGTCACCGGGAGTTCCGCGACCATCGGCATGTGGATCGTGACCCGGTCCCCGGTCTTGAGACCGGCGAAGTCCCGCAGGAACACCGCGAACTCGTTGACGCGCGCGTAGAGCTCGTTGTAGGTGATCGACACCGGCTCCTCGTCCTCCGGCTCCGGGACGAAGATGATCGCGGCCTTGTTGCCGTACTTCTCGAGGTTCCGGTCGACGCAGTTGTAGCTCGCGTTCAGCTTCCCACCGGCGAACCACTTGTAGTATGGGGGATTGGTCGAGTCGAGCGTGGTCGTCCAGTACTTGTCCCAGCTGAGAAGGTCCCCGTACTCCCGGAAACACTCGGGGAAGTGCTCCAACGAAAACCGCTCGTTCACCGCGGGGTCGGTCAGGTTCGCCTGCCCGATGAACTTCGGATGCGGGTGGAATACCTCCTCCTCCTTCCAGTGCACCGCGATTTCGGCTTCCGACAGGTCGGTCTTGGCTTCCTTCTCCGCGGTTTCGGCCGGGGCGGGTGCCATAAATATGCCTCGGCAGGGGGACGATGCCACCGTATTTACTCTTTCGTCGAGGGGCTTACCGCCGATAGCGAAAAGGCCGTTGCCGGGTCGCTCGAAATCGACCGAGCGAGCGCCCCGGAAGGGTGAATCCCGCGAGCTACGACCCGTCGAATCCTTAATGGCCCCTCGGGCGATGGGCGTCCCCTCGGAGCCTCATGCCGGGAACGGGTCACACGACCGCGCGGCCCGAGAAGACGGTTCATCTGAGGATCGACCCGAATGACGAATCCACGACCCTGGAAGACGTCCTGAGCCGCATCTCGGAGCTCCAGCGGAAGCACCCCGACCGCGAGGTTTTCTTCGACGGGGACGAGTACGCGATCTGCTCGCGACCGAAGAGGGCTCGTGCCGCCGCCGTCCACTGACCCGCCCTCCCTCGGCCGACCCCTCTTTCTCCTGAACCTCAAGGTGTATCCCGGTCATCTCGGGAACGACGCGGTCCGGGGCGCGAAGTTGCTCGAGGGCCTCTCGCGCGAGACGGGCGTAGCGGCGGCCATCGCGCCGCCGGTACCCGACCTTGCTCGGGTCGCGAGTCTCGTTTCGATCCCCGTGCTCGCGCAACATGTGGACCCGGGGGAGGCGGGCGCGCGGACCGGTTACGCCCCCGTTGAGGCGATCGCCGCGGCCGGTGCTCGGGGAAGCCTCGTCAACCATTCCGAGCATCCAATGTCCGACTCGGACATCGCGGCGACAGTCCCGAGGCTCGCGGCCCACCGCCTCGTGGCGGTGGTGTGCGCCGCCGACGTCACGACCGCGCAACGTCTCGCGGCGACGCACCCCCCCTACCTCGCGGTCGAACCCCCCGAGCTGATCGGAGGCGACCGCGCGGTCTCGACCGCCCGTCCGGAAGTGGTCTCGGGAACCGTCGAGGCGGTGCGCGCCGTTTCCCCGCCGACGTCCGTGCTGTGCGGCGCGGGGGTTCACGACCGTCGAGACGTGGCTCGAGCCCTCGAGCTCGGCGCCGAGGGGGTGCTCGTCGCGAGCGCGGTGACCCGGGCGCCGGACGCCGAGCGCGCGATCCGGGAACTTCTGGCGGGCTTCTGAAAGGACGCACGAGCTCGCGCCCGAACTCGGCGGTAGGTAGCGTCGGCGGTTTCATCTGCCCCTTCGCCTCGTGGTCCGACGCGCGACGCATCGCGGGACCCGTATCGATGAAGCACCCGACCCCTCGCTCCCGTTCGCGACGTCGCGGCCGACCCCGAGCGTCCCGGGGTCCGGGCCGACGGCACGGTCGGGAGCGCCCCCGGGTCCGGCGCGAGACGCGGTCGCGCACGGTGGCCCACCGCGTCCGAGAGCGTTTGGACGTGAAGGGTTCACGGACGTCCCCGACCCCCGAGACCGAGCGGGCGACCCCGGTGCCCCCGTACGGGGGGGCTCCCCGGCCGCTGCACGTCGTGATGGTCGGATGGGAGTTCCCACCGAGTCACACCGGGGGGCTCGGCGTCCACTGTTACGAGATTTGCCAAGAGCTGACGCATCTCGGCCACCGCGTCACGTTCCTCGTCCCAACCTCCGGGCCGTTCACCCCAGTCCCGGGGGTGACGTTCCGGCATCCGGGCGACGCAATCGGGAAAGAGCCCGGAGAATTCCCTCCCGCCTACTGGACCGGGGGCACGCCCGACAGCCCGTTCACCGATTCGATCGACGGCTACAACAGTTGGGTGGCGCAGCTGAAATTCGCCGACCCGGTGGATGTGGTGCACGTCCACGATTGGTTCGGTACCGTCGGGGCGATCGGACTCGCCCGTCGCATCCGCGCGCCGCTCGTGATGACGGTGCACTCGACCGAGTACGACCGGTCGCTCGGCCACCCATGGGATCACATCCTGCATCGGGAAGAGGCGGGCATCGACGCGGCCACGAGGGTGATCGCCGTGAGCCGACATTTGCGCCAACAACTGATCGACCGCTACCGGGCCCGCCCGGCGAAAGTCCGGGTCATCTACAATGCCGTTCGGCCGAGCGAGCGCCTCCAGCGGATCGACCCGGAAAAACGGATCGTCCTCTACGTCGGGCGGCTCGCGGTCATGAAGGGGGTCGACACCTTCCTGCGGGCGGCCGCCCGGGTCGTACCGTCGTTCCCGGATGTCCTGTTCGTCATCGCCGGGGAGGGCCCCGAATACGAGCGGCTCATTCAGCTCGCGGCCCAGCTGGGGATCGGAGACCGCGTCATGTTCCTCGGCAAGGTGAGTGAGGAGGAGCGGGAGGTGCTGCTTTCCGGTAGCTCCGTTTTCGTCCTTCCCTCCGTGGTGGAACCTTTCGGCATCGCGGCCCTCGAGGCGATGGCCGCCGGCGTCCCGACGATTGTCTCCAAGACGAGCGGGGTCGCGGAGATCAGCGAGGGAACCACGTTCCGGGTGGATTTCTGGGACGTGGAGGAGTTTGCGAGCCGCATCGCGGAACTCCTCGAGTATCCCACGCTGAGGGCAGCGATGGGGGACCGGGGTCGTTGGGCCGCGCTCCGCGAGGGTTGGCCGGTCCGCGCCCGCGAAACGCTGGCGGTCTATCTCGAGGCGATGAACGCGAAGGAGGGGAAGCGACCCTGAAGGTCGTCCTCTACCTCCATCTGCATCAACCGTGGCGGCTCGGCCGCTTCCGGTTCCTCGACCTCGGGTCCGGTCGGCCGTATTTCGACATGGACCGGAACCTCTCGATCTTTCGAGGTATCGCCGAGCGGTCGTATCGGCCGGCGCTCGACCGGCTGCGCCGTGCACTCGACGATTTTCCCGAATTTCGATTCAGCCTCTCGGTGACGGGAACCTATCTCGAGCAAGCCCGCATCGCGGCTCCCGACGTGATCGACCGACTCCGGGACCTTCATGCCACCGGCCGGGTCGCGTTCCTCGCCGAGACGTACTACCACTCGCTCGCCTTTCTCGTGCCGCCGCCGGAATTGCACGAGGAGGTCGTGATGCATCGGGAGACGCTCGCGAAGGAGTTCGGAGCTCGGCCCCAGATGCTCCGGATGACGGAGCTAGCGTACTCCGACGACATCGCTCGATTCGCGGAGAGCGAGAAGTTCCGGGGGATGCTCGCCGAAGGGTGGGAGGGGGTGCTGCGCGGGGAGCCCGCGACCTACCCCTACTGCTCGGCCTCGGCCCCGACCGTGATGCTCCTCCTTCGCCATTATCCGCTCAGCGACGACGTCGGCTTCCGGTTCTCCTCGAGCGGATGGAGCGAGTACCCGCTCACCGCCGAGAAGTACGCGAATTGGCTAGCCTCGACGCCGGGCGAAGTGATTGGCCTGTTCATGGATTTCGAGACGTTCGGCGAGCACCATCCCGCACGCTCGGGCATCCTCGAATTCCTGAGCGCCTTGCCGAACGAGGTTCGTCGCCACCCCCATCTCGGCTGGGCCACGGTCGAAGAGGCGATCGCTCTAGCCCCGCGCGCGCCGCTCTCCGTGCCGTACACCATGAGCTGGGCGGACCAGAACCGCGACCTCGGTGCCTGGCTCGGCAACGACCTCCAGCGCTCCGCGTTCGAGGCGGCGAAGAAGGTGGGCGTGCTGGCCCGTCGGACCCACGACCCGGCGATCCTGGCGGACTGGCGTCGGCTCCTCACCTCGGACCACTTCTATTACATGTATGTGACCGGCCACGGCGCTGACCAAGGCGTCCACCAGTACTTCTCGAGCTACGAGAGCCCGTACGACGCCTACGCGAATTACATGAACGCGCTCACGGACCTTCGCCGACGGGCCCTCGATCGCCTCGGTGTACCGATCCTGAAGTGACCGGTCCTTGAGGCTCGGCCGGACCCCCGCTTCTCGGAGGATGCGGTCGGTCGAACGCCCATCCAGTCGCCCGTGCGTTGCCGGACCGGCGCAGGAGCGTCGCGGGACCACGACTTCCTTTGAAGTTCGTCGGCGGGCGAACGCGAGGAAGAGAGCCTGCGGTGCTGGGGCCTGGGAGCAACACGTCCCTCACAACGACCCGAAATCGGGAGGAACGTACAGCGTCAGGCTGTAGCTCCCCATTAGGCCATAGAACTGAGTGTTCCAGATTACCACCTCGAACGGCTGTCCTTCGAGGGGCGTTAAGCTCGGGGATGTGAAGGAGGCGTTGTTGACGGCGGAACACATGGACCCGTTTCCCGGGTAGCACCAGAACGGGTCCATGGGGCCCCCCGCGGCGTACGACCCCCACCGGTTCGGGGTCCAGATGCCGACGTAGGCATCGCACACGCCCACCGGTCCCGTCGGCGGGAGGCACGTGCCGGTAACGTTGCTCGTGCCGTTGAAGTGGGTCCATGAGGAGATCGATAGCGAGCCCACGAGGTAGAGGATCGACGTGCCGTTCGGTACCGTGGGGACCGACAGGATGGCGGCGTTTCGTAGGCCGTCGTCAAAGCAACAGCCGTTGAACTCGGTACCCCACCCGGGACGGCTCGAGGAGCTGGCACCACCTTTCCCGAGCAGCGAAGGGTCCGCGGCAGAAGCGACGACCAAGAAACCCGCGACCGCCACGGCCACTACGGTGACGACAATCGCGAGGTGCCCGAGTTTCACCGATTCCTGGGATGCCGAAAGCACCGATAAGCCTAGTTCCGTTGCGCTCGACCAACGATTCTGTCGGAGAGAGGGCGGCAGTCCCGACCTTCCGCGGGCCGTAGTTGGAAACCGCCTTCTTCCGCCCGTCCACGATTCGAACCGAATCGTTAAAGCGGCCGGATGCCCCGCTTTCCCCCCGGAATGTCTGGGTTCGGTTCCCGCGCATCGGCGCTGGGGGTTGCGAGCCCATGATCACCCAGATTACTGGCAACGGCCGGGTCCTGCTGACCGTCAACGAGAACGGGGACTGGAATGAACTGTTCTACCCGTTTCCCGGCCAGTTCCAGCAGCTTCGCGAAGCTCGGCTCGGCATTTTCGACGTAACCGGGTCGAAGTTCACGTGGCTCCGGCGCGGGAACGGATTCGAAATTCAGCAGATGCCCTACGGAGCGGGTCATCTGCCGGAGTCGGTCTGGAAAGGCCATGGCTTGACGATCTCCGTCCGCGACCACGTGCATCCGAACCACGACCTTGTGGCGAGGGTCTTCCGGGTTCGGGCGGACGTCCCACGGTCGGTCCGCCTGTTTGCCTACCACGCCTTCCAAATCGCCGAGTCGATGTATCAGGACACGGCTTTCGTGGACGCGAGTGTCCCGTCGCTGGTCCATTACAAACGGGGGTACTTCTTCGAGTTCTTCGCGGACCCGCCGTACACCCGGGCCGTTTGCGGCGAGCACACCCTGAAGGGACTCCAGGGCACGTATGTCGACGCGGAGGACGGGCGCCTCGAAGGAAGGTCGGTGGCCCACGGGGCCGCCGACAGCGTGATGGAGTGGGACCTGGAGGCGAGGCCGGATCGGGACGAGGAGATTCGGCTCTTTCTGGCCGCCGGGCGAAGTCTTCCGGCGGTGCATCAGGTCCGCGACTACGTGCGCACCGGCGGTTCGGCCCGTTTCATTCGCGAGGCGGAAGCGTTCTGGGAGACCTGGGTCCAACGTCGCCTCCCCCACCCGCCCCGGGAGCTCAGTCAGCTGGCCCGGGACGTCTACCGCTCGAGCGTCCTGCTCCTCCGACACTCCACCGGTCCGAACGGCGCGATCATCGCCTCGCCCGATACCCGGTCGCTGGTCGCGGCCGGCGACACGTACAACTACTGCTGGTGGCGCGACGGCGGGTACGTCTCCAAGGCGATGGACGAAGCGGGCCTGTACGAGAACGCGACCCACTTCCTCCGCTTCGCCCAACAGTGTCAAAACCCCGACGGCTCGTTCTTCCACCGCCACTACCCGGACGGGGCGGTCGGCAGTACCTGGCACCCGCCCCCGTTTCTGCAGATCGACCAGACGGCGACCGTCATTGCCGCCGCGTGGCACCATTTCAAGCGCGGCGCCGACCCGGACGTACTATTGGACCTGTGGCCTCTCGTGAAGGGGGCCGCGAACTTCCTCACGAACTTCCGCGACCCCGAGACGCGGCTCCCCGCCCCGAGCTTCGACCTGTGGGAAGAACGGCTTGGTATCCACGCGTACTCGACGGCGGCGGTCGTGCACGCGCTCGAGCGTGCGGCCCGCGTCGCCTCGGAGATTGGCAAGGACCCGAGCTCGTGGCGTACCGCCGCCCAGGAGATCGGCCGGGCCGCGCTGGAGCGGTTCTGGGATCCGAACCTCGGCCGATTCGTTCGGTCGCTGTCGCCCCGCGACGAACGCTGGGACGCCTCGCTCTTGCTCGCCCTGAAGCTCGGTCTCCTTCCGTGGACCGACCCGAGGGCGAAGACCGTGGTGGACGGTATCGAGGCCCGGCTGTGGGTCCCCGGGACGGGGGGTGTGGCCCGCTACGAGGGAGACAAGTACTACGGCAACGAAAACCCGTGGATTGTCTGCACACTCTGGCTCGCGGAGGCGAGGCTGCGCCTCGGGGACCGGGAGCGGTGCCGCGAACTGGTCGAATGGGCCGCGACGCACGCCACGCCGACCCGACTGCTCCCCGAACAGATCGACCGCGTGACGGCCGAGCCCAAGAGCGCGACGCCACTCACCTGGTCGCACTCGACGTTCGTCGATGTGGTCCACAAGTTCGCGGAGGCCGAGGCCGGCACCTCCATCCCGGAAGAATAGTCTCGGCGTCGCTGGGGGCTCCGCGCAGCCAAGGGTCGACCGAGGCGGAGAATCCAAAAGGGGCCGAGGATAGCCCGGGGCGGGGCCCGGCAGGAGACTCCACCACGATGGCGACCCAACACGGACGGGCGGTGCGAACGCAATCCCGGGGCCGTCGCAAGGACCTCGTTCTCGGCATCGACCTGGGGGCGACGAAGGTGGTGAGCGGGCTCGTCGCTCCCGACGGGACGATCGTCCGACACAGCGGCCGGCAGGTCCACGCGAACGACGGGCCGGGCGGAGTCATTCGAGCGGTCGCCCGCAGCGCCTTGGCTTGTCTGGGGGACGACTATCCGGTCCCTCCGCGCATCGGCATCGCGGTCGCCGCTCAGGTCGATCCGCGTACCGGCACCGTCGTCCATGCTCCGAACCTGGGGTGGAGGGACGTCGCGCTCGCGCATCGCCTCCATGATGTGCTGAACGCCCCGATCGTGGTGGTCAACGATGCGCGCGCGGCGGCCTTTGCGGAATGGAAACACGGCGCGGGCGTCGGTACGAGCGACATGTTCCTGCTGACGCTCGGCACGGGGGTCGGAGGGTCCGCTGTGGTGGGCGGTCGGCTGCTGGAAGGGGGCAGTCACGCCTGCGGCGAGATCGGCCACATCACGATCGTCGTCGGCGGTCGTAAGTGTCACTGCCCGAACTGGGGGTGCTTCGAGGCATACGTTGGCGGCTGGGCCATCGCTGAGCGGGCCCGGGAGGCGGTCCGGTCCGACCCGACGGGCGGCGCCTACCTTCTCGAGCGGGCCGGCAGCGCGGAGTTGATCACGGCCCAGACCGTGTTTCAGGCGTACCGCAACGGTGACCCGCTATCGGGCCGGCTCGTCCGGGACACCGAGCGGTTTTTGGCCGACGGCGCGGTGAGCGTCGTGAACGCGTTCAACCCCTCGGTGCTCGTGATGGCGGGGGGTTTGGTCGCTGGGATGCCGGGGTTCATCCCGGTCGTCGAGTCGGCCATCCGGGCCCGTTGTCAGCCGCCCGCCGCCGGGGCCCGCGTCGTGCCGGCGGAGCTCGGCGAAGACGCGGCCCTGGTCGGCGCGGCCTGCGTAGCCCGGACGCAACCTTCTCGCCGCTGACCCGCCCGTAACCTCGTCTTCAGTCCGAACGAAGGATCGCACACGACTCGGCCGGTAGTTCGTACGGGCTGGTCCCCGCTCGAGGGAGCGTGACACCGTTCCTCGAGCACCCCGGCTCGTCCGAACGTAGTATGGTCGTCCAGCGCCCCGACGGCTCGAGCTCAAACCGGGCCATGGCGCGGCCGAGATTGGCCAGGAGAAGGACCGCCGTGCTGCCGCGGCTCCGCCGTACCTCGAGGCGTCGTTCCTCCTCCCAGGCCCGAGCGGTCGTGGCGCTTCCCAGCAGAGCCGGCTCCTCGCGTCGAAGGGCGAGCAGCGAGGCAACGAAGGCCCGATGTGCGACACCGTCCGCGGAGGCGGCCCGCGCCCAATCGAGACGGCACAGCTCCTGGGTCGACGGTTCCACCGGGTTCGGAGGTGGCTCGGTGAAACCGTTCGACCGGAGGTGTCGGAGACGTCCTTGGACCATTCTCCGGGCGAACGCTGCCGGAGGGTCGGCGAAGAAGTAGAACGGCCTCCGTTCGCCGTACTCTTCCCCCATGAACAACATGGGCACGTACGGCGCGAAGAGGAGGAGTCCCAGCGCGACCCGGACGAGCCCCGGCGACAGCAGGGTCGTGAGGCGGGCTCCGTCCCCTCGGTTCCCGACTTGGTCGTGGTTCTGGTCGAAGACCACGAACCGGAACGGCCCGACGTCTCCGGCCGGAGACCCGTGGGTTCTCTTGCGGAAGACAGAGTATTCGCCCTCGAACCGAAACGGGCGTTCGAACGTCCGCGCGAGCTGACTGAGGGAGCCGAAATCGGCGTAGTAGCCCGCGCGCTCCCCGGTGAGCGCGGCATGCAATGCGTTGTGGAAATCGTCGGACCATTGGGCATCGAGCCCCCAACCGCCGGCCGCCGGGGGTCGGACGACCTTGGTGTCGTTGAGGTCGCTCTCCGCAATCAGCACCGGACGACGGCCGAGCCGATCTCCGAGGGCGCGGCAATAGTCCGAGAACTCGGCCCAGAACGGCCGAGAGGAGCGGTCGTACACTTCGTGAACCGCGTCGAGGCGAAACCCATCGACCCGGAAATTTTCGAGCCATAGCCGGGCGTTGTCGAAAAGGTAGCGCCGAACCTCGTCCGCTCCTGGTCCGTCGACGTTGGGCGTCGGCCCCCAAGGAGTCGACGCCGTCGCGTGAAAGTACGGGCCGAACCTCTCGAGGAACCTCGCCTGAACGCTCCAGTGGTTGTAGACGACGTCCAACAGCACCGCGAGTCCGCGCGCGTGGGCGGCATTGACGAACCGGGCGAGGCCGCTCGGGCCCCCGTACGCCCGGCGGACCGCGAACTGGTGCACCGGTCCGTACCCCCAGCCCCGCTCGCCCCGCTCCTCCTCGATCGGTAGCAGCTCGACCGCCGTTACCCCCAGCGACGCGAGTTCCTCGAGGTGCTCGATCGCGCCGTCGAACGTTCCGCCCGTCGAGAACGTGCCGATGTGCAGCTCATAGAGCACGGCGTGCGCGAGGTCGACGTCATGCGACCTGGCCCGGTCGATGCCCAGCTGCATCGGGTCGACCAGGGCTGACGGGCCCCACAGACCGTCGGGCTGCGACCTTGACGCCGGGTCCGGTAGGCGGCGGCGCCCGAGGCGGAGCCAATATCGGTCCCCCGCTCTCGCCTCGGGGTCGGTCGCCTCGAAGTACCCTCGCTCGGCGCGAGCCAACGCAACGGACGGGCGGGCACGGTCGGGGAATTCTACCGATAGCCTCCGAACGTGAGGGGCCCACACCCGGAACCGGAACCCGCCCTCGGGCGCGGGGACCGCCCCGACCCACTCCTCCGGCGCGCCGTAACCTCCCATTTCGCCCCCGGCGGAACCTCGCGGACCATTTCAGGGCGCGGCCCGCTCGACGACCCAACGGAAGGAACCGGTTTTCCCCAAGCCACGCCTGGGTAGGTGGCGAATTCGGAGACGCCCGTAGTCACCGAAGTCGATGTCGGCGGACCGCGCCGACCCGAACACCTGCAAGCGGAGCTGGCGCAACATCTCGGGAGCGACCCGTTCGTAGTCACGGTCGGTCTCGGCGATCACGCTCCCGGACTTCACGAAGATCGGCAGCGAATCGAGGGGGACGTCCCGGGTCAGCGAATTGCCGCGACCGACCGGTCGACCGGTCCAGAAATCGTGCCACTCACCGCGGGGAAGGACAATCGGGGCGGGCCGCGAGCCCGGGACGACGGGGGCCACCAGAAGGTTCTCGCCCAGCAGGTACTCGTCCTCGCACCGAGCGGCGGGGTCGTCGGGGTCGTCGAAGGCGATCGGTCGCACAAGAGGACGGCCGACGCGAATCCCTTCGACCGATTGGGAGTAGAGGTACGGGATGAGGCGATACCTCAAGGTAGCGAATTTCCGGAAGATGTCGAGCGCTCGCGGACCGAAAGCCCACGGCTCGCGCGGCGTGGTCCCGTGCAGACGAGTGTGCGAGAACATCAATCCCATCTGGAACCATCGGACAAAAAGTTCGAGAGTCGGCCGTCCCCCAAACCCACCGGAATCGAAGGCTGTGAACGCTCCCCCGGACGCGGCATAGCTGAGCGCACCTCGGAGGGCAGCTGCCATATCCCGTGGGAGGGTTCGTGGGTCCCCTCCCCACTGGACCGGATATCGGTGAATGTCGAGCCCGCCGGACCGGCCCCAAACCATGGGGTCGCCGCCCGCGTCCCGGACGGCTCGGAACACCGTTTCGGGGTACAGCGTCGCGAAACGGTTGTGAAGCCCGGACGACCGACCGTCGTGCGCCATCGCACCCTCGGGGATCGCTTCCCCAAAATCGGTTTTGATGACGTCGACGCCGAGCCGGACTAGGTCCCGGATCCGCTCGGCGAACCAAGCCCGCCCGCGTGGGTGTGTGAGGTCCACGGCCCCGAAATCCACGCTCGGCACGTCGAAGTCGAGGCCGATACGACCGTCGGCTCGACGGATGAACAGACCGCGCGAACGGAGGAACTCGTACTCCGGGGTATGGGCAGGAATGTAGGGGTTGACCCACAGCGAGAGCCGCAATCCTCGCTCGTGCAGCTCGCGGACCATGCCCGGAGGGTCCGGGAATCGTGTGCGATTCCATCGGAACGTGCAGCCGATTCCGTAAAACGGTACGGCCACCCCACGACGGGCGGCCATCTCCAAGAGTCCCGCCCAAGCGTCCCCTGGGTCACGTTCGGCGAGCCGGTCGACTGCCCGCCGATAGAAGCCGAGTTTCCGCCCGAACGCGTACAGGGCGTCCGGGAGCGGTTGGTCGAGCCACGGCGGGTCCAGGTGGATCACGTCGCCGGGGAGTCGGAGCTCACGGATTCGACGGGCTACCTCGAGAATCTCGCGTTGGTTCCGGTAGGCGCAGCGACTGTACCAGACTCCGTACGACCATAACGGCGGAACGGCCGGGGCGCCACGGCGATCCCAGAACCACCGGATGATCTCGCGCGGGGAACGCGAGAAGAAGAGACGTACCGTGACAGGGGTCTCGGGAAACTCCACCTCCCCGAGGCCCCGGTATCGTCGCCCGAAGTCGAAGCGGACCGGTGCCCAAGTCTCGGCGAGGAAAGCGTAGCCTCGGGTCGACCAATAGAACGGATAGGTGACGTACGTCGCGTCGTTCGGCAAACCGAAGACGTCCCGCACGCTCACGCGGAGCTCCTGCCCCGTGTGGTCGAGGGATCCGAAGAATTCACCCAGGCCGTAGATCCGTTCGTCGGGGGACAGTCGGAGGGGCCACCTCAGACCGTTCGGCGTGCTCCCCCACCGTGGAGGGGATGGCGGCTTGCCGGCGGGGAGTTCGCTCGCGGTCTCGAACACGGGCTCACCCTCCTTGAGCACCTCGAGCGTAGGCGGCTCCGAAGTGACCCGCACCGTGAGGCCGCCGAGACGAGCGATACGGGTGGACGGTGGCCTCGAGGGGTGCGACGCCGCGGGCCGGACAGGGCCGAATCGAACGGTGACCTCACTTGGTCGGTCCGACCGCACGGAGAGGCCGACCGAGCGCTCTCGGCCGGAGAGATGCAGCGTGCCGAGCCCACGGGACCGGCTGTCCGCCGAGAGGAACGGGTCGATGCCGGCCCCTCCGGAGCTTAGCCTTGACGTGCGGCGCCGCGTCAACAACGACCCTCTCCCGAACTACGCGGGGCGGTAGGAGGCGGTCACTGATTCAAGCCGGTGTCCCTGAGGGTCGAAGAACAGCGCGCGGTCGGCGTCGAGTCCGACATAGACGGAGTCGCCCACCGCATAGTCGTAGGCCCGGGCCAATGCCCGCAGCGAAACGGTCGCCGTCTCGGGACCCCGGCCGCTCGGTGACGCAGCGCTCGGGGCGGGCATCAAGTCGATGAAGATCTGGTCCGAGGATCCGAGCCGTTCGACGCCCGTCACGCGCCCGAGCAATCCGCCATCGCGCGACTCCCGCGTCAACACGACGTCCCACGGCCGAATCCCGACCGTGATCTGACCCGGACCGCCCGTTCCCATGAGGGGAAGCTCGACCGGTCCGTCGACGAACGCGAACGCGGTGCCCTTCGTCACGACGTTTCCTTCGAGGAAGACCATCTCGGGTGACCCGACGAACGACGCGACGTACTGACTGGCCGGGTCGCTCATGATCTTCTGGGGAGTGTCGAACTGGAGAAGGCGCCCGTGATTCAGGACTGCCAGTCGGTCGGCGAGGGTCATCGCCTCCGCCTGGTCGTGCGTCACAAAGACGAACGTCTGCTTCAATTCCGAATGGATACGCTTCAACTCGATTCGCGCGGTCGTCCGAATCTTTGCGTCCAGGTTCGAGAGCGGTTCATCGAGCAGGAAAGCCTCGGGGTTGCGAACGATCGCGCGCGCGAGCGCGACCCGTTGGCGCTGACCCCCCGAAAGCTGGGCCGGGCGCCGCTCCAGGGTTTCGGAGATTCCGAGACGCGCGGCGACCTGACGAACCGCCCGGTCGATCTCTTCGCGGGGAACATGCCGGATCTTGAGGGAGAAGGCGATGTTCTGGTAGATCGAAAGGTGGGGGTAGAGCGCGTACGTCTGGAAGACCATCGCGAGATTGCGGTCGCGCGGTTCGTAGTCGTCGACCAGCATGTCCCCGATGTAGACATGGCCCTGCGTCTGCACCTCGAGGCCCGCGATGATCCGGAGGATCGTCGACTTTCCCGACCCCGACGCACCCAGAATGACGACAAACTCGCCGTCCTCGATCTGGGCCGAAACATCGTCCACGGCCGTCTCCGTCTTGAAGCGCTTCGTCACATGCTCCAAGCGTATGCCGGTCATGTTCCTCTCCCGGTCGACGGCCTCAACCCCGGACCGCCCCCAGGGTCAACCCACCGATGATGTACCGCTGGAAGGCCATGTAGAACGCAACGATCGGTAAGCTCATCAGCATCGCGAAGGCGGTGACGAGCCCGTAGTTCTGCTGGCCGGTGTCGGTGTTCGCAATGTTGTACAGTCCTAAGGCGAGGGTCCATTTGGTGGGGTCGGCCGTCAGGAAGACGTTCGCGAGCGCGTAATCGGTGTACGGTCCGATGAAGGCGAGGAACGCGGCGAGCCCGAGGATTGGGAGGCACAACGGAAGGAGCACTCGGAAGAATGCTTCCGTGCGGCCCAAGCCGTCCATCAGCGCCGCCTCCTCGATATCGTCCGGAATCGAGTCCATGTAATTCTTCACGAGGATGCCGCTAAAGACCACCGCACCGGCCGAGTAGGGGATGATGAGGCCGATGTAGGTATCGATGAGGCCGATTTTCGCGAACATGAGGTAGAACGGAAGGATCATGATAAATCCGGGAAACAGCGAGATGATGAGGATGAAGTAGACGAAGGTGCGTCGGCCCGGGAACTGGAACTTCGACAAGGCGAACCCCGTAAAGGCCGCTAGTCCGAGACCGATCGCGGCGGCGCTGCCCGCGAAGATGAGGGAGTTCTCGAGGAGGCTCGCGAAGCTCGGCGACTGGTCGTAGAGAATGGCGTGGTAGCTCGCGAGAGTAAGCTGGCTCGGCTTCGGGACGAGCACGTGGGCCGTGATCGATGCGATCGGCAGGGTCGAAAACGAAGTGATGATGATGAAGTAGATCGGGAACAGCGCGAACAGGCATGCCGCGATGAGGATGACGTGGGTGGCCACCCGCTTCGCGATTCGCATGGCCCGAAGTCCCCTTCGCCGCTTCATTTGAGCCAGTTCCGGGTGAGGTCCGTCCGCCAGATCACAATGAACGTGATCGCCATGACGAACAGGAAGTCGAGCACCGAGTACATCGCGGCCGTGGAGAACGCCGGGCTTCCGCCCAGCTCGAAGGCGTCCTTATACGACTGCGTGATGAAAATCTGCGTCGAGACGCCGGGTCCTCCGGAGGTGATGAGAAAGATTGGGTAGAAGTTGTTGAACGTGAATAGGAATCCCATGAGGCCAACGAAGATGATCGTCGGTCGCAGGTACGGGAGCGTGATGTGGACGAACTTGGATAAGCTCCCCGCCCCGTCGATGGAAGCGGCCTCATAGAGTTCCTTCGGGATCGCCTGCATCGTGGCGAGAAACACCACCGTGTAGAACGGGAACGAAAGCCAGACGTTCGTGACGAACAGCGCCGCCCACGCGGTCGTGGGATGCTGCAACCAATCCACGGGCGCGACGCCTACCTGGGAGAGAAGACCGTTGATGATGCCGGTCTCGTACTGCCACATGTTGTCCCAGACGAGGATAGTGATGAAGGCCGGCATCGCCCAGGGCAACATCATCAGGGTCCGGTAGACCGTCTTCCCGCGAATCTCCTGGTTGAGTACGGTGGCAAGTCCGAGACCGACGATCAAAAACAGCGCGACGGAGCCGCCAGCCCAAATGAAGCTGTTCTCGATCAGGGACCAGGAGATGGACGCCCCGGTGGTAAATCCGGTGTAGTAGTTCGTTAATCCGATGTATCGGTAGGCGAGATAGGAGTGGGGACCGCCCGTTCCGAAGTCGGTGAGCGAGATGTAGACCGTGTAAGCGATGGGATAGGCGTTGAGCACGAGCAGCACGACCGTCGTCGGGATGAGGTAGATGTAAGCTGGCCATTCCCGTCGAAGCCGGAATCGCAGAGACTGGTCTCGAAGGTCGGCCATTCGGAGCGGACCGGACCACCCAACCCGCTTCCGAGTTAAGCGCGTTTCGCTGAGGCGACTGGTCCGACCGAGGACCGGCGACTCGAAACGCGGAGAGCGTCGCAGCGGAGGGAGTCGCCGTCCGGCGCGGAAATCGCGTACGTAATCGTCTTCCCGAGGGGTCCATTTCCTTAACGCGTAAATAGTGGAATCTCGTTGCCGACGCCATGTCTTCTCGGCCTCTTTCGGCGACAAGTTGGTTGAAGCGCCCGATGGCCCGTTGGTCGGTCGTGGCGGTGGTAGCGGTCCTCGCCATGATGGTGGCGTCGTCGTTCGCGACGGTCGCTTCGGCCTCGGGAGGTGCACCTTCTTCGCCGGCGCACGCTCGCCCGTACGTGGGCCCCCTCACCACTCCTGAGTCGGTGAAGTTCACCGGCAGTCCGGCGACCGATTTCCCGGCGGATTCTCTCCTCTACACCAATCTGTTTACTCCCTGGGGTTCGGCCAACAACTTCACGGACCTCTACGGCACCTGGAACTCGACTCAACTTTTCCTCGGTCTTTCCACGATCGTGGTGAACGGCAACAACCTTCTCATCGCCGTCTCCAACAACTCGGCGTGGGGAACGACGAACCTGTCGGCCCTCACCGGAGTCGCCAAGGTCGGGCAGTGGAATCGGACGATCGATTTCACCCAGCCGATCAACTACCTTTTCATTGTCAATAGTAGCGGGGTTCCCTATTTCTACGAGGTGACCTCCCAAGCGACGGCAACGACCACGACGGTGGTTTCGCTAACGCCGGCGGCGTCGGACCTCTCGGTCACTTACAATAAGGGCAACAACACGTGGTGGGGAACTTTCGAGGTGGCGCTGAATTTCTCTACGATTTTCCCCGTCTTCCCGAAGTTCGCGAACGTTAGCCTGTACGCGGGAATTTTCGGTGGAAGTGGAGGCTACATCGGCCCGACGATTCCCTCGGGCCAGACGTACGACGACACCTATTCATCTTCCAACCCGGCCTATTACCTCACCTCGCACGACCGCCCGGGCGGATATGCCCTTGAAAACACATTCTACAAACTCCAAATCGATCCGACTGGCACAGGTGCGCCGGGCGTGGGCATCACGCCCAATTACATCGTGGGCGACGCGTTCCACACGGTGAAGTTCACGGGCAACCCGAGCACGGATTTCGCTCCGGGAGAACAGGCCCTCATTAACACGAACACGATGTGGGGGGGTTCCAACCTTCTCAACTCCTCGTACATCACCTGGAACGAAACGACCCTCTTCCTCGGATTCGAGTCGTTCATCCAGAGCAATTACTTCTACTTCTTCATCGGGAACGACACCGGTTCGTCGCTCGGCACCTATACGCTGAACACCACGAACGCCACGAGCCTCGACCGTCCGATTCTCTTCACCCAGGCGGTCAACTTCATCGGCGTGGTTCATTTCGCCGCGGCGAACGTGTTCTCGCCCGTGTATCTTTACAAAGTCAACAGCTCCGCGAGCAAGAGCAACACCACGGTGACGGTCGAGAACGTCACGAGTTCGATCTCGGGGACGAGCATGGTGACGGCGGGCTCGACCGAGATCGCGATTCCGTTCAACCTGCTCTACGGACGGCCCGCGTCCTGGCCGGTGCTCGGACAGTTCGCGAATGTGAGCGTGGTGGCCGCGGTCGTCGGTGGAAGCGGTCCGTCGACCGGACCGACCCTGCCGGCCGGCCAGGGCTATGCGTACACCGGCTATTACAACACGAATCACGTCGTCGGCCAGAGCGAACTTCTCAACACCTTCTTCACCGAGAATCTCGACCCGTACGGGGACAGCTTCCCCGCCCCACAAATCAATCCGACCTACACCTACGGGCACACCTACCACTCGGTCAAGTTCACGGGCACCGTAACGAACGACTTCGTCGCCCCCGAGATCGTCGGCGTCAATACCACAACTCCCTGGGGCCCGAACTGGGTCAACGACACGTACGCGACCTGGAACTACACGGACCTCTTCGTGGGAACGGACTCGTATGTCTCGTCCGGGAACTGGATGCTCGTGGCGATTTCCAACAACACGGGCGTGGGGGCGACCAATTTCTCCCACACCAATGTCAAGAACCTCACGCGCAACTTTGAATTCTCCACCCCGATCAACTTCGTGTTCGAATACGCGGGCGGAGCGCCGAATGGCTCGCTTTACGAGGTGAACCTCAAAGGGACCAACTCGACGTCGACCAACTTCACGTTCCTCGAGAGCGTTCCGCGCGGCACCGACGGGTTCGAGTTCGCGATCCCGTTCTCGACGATGTACCCGGACCAGCCGTCGGCCGCGGGAGCGGACGCGGT
Organism: Thermoplasmata archaeon; assembly: GCA_035626215.1. Lineage (GTDB taxonomy): Archaea > Thermoplasmatota > Thermoplasmata > Lutacidiplasmatales > UBA184 > Lutacidiplasma. Next base: position 29,119 of record DASPOD010000015.1, on the reverse strand, counting down.
CGCTATCGGAGCGACCCCCCAGCTGGTCGCGTTCATCTACGGAGGTCCCGGCGCGTACATTGGTCCGACGATCCCGAACGGTCAGTCGTTCAGCAGCGCCACCGCGTTCGCCCCGATCGACTCCTATGTGACCCTGAACATCGACCCCAAGAAGGACGGCTACGCCGAGCCGGGCATTGTGCCGAGCGCGCCGCTCGTGGTCTACAAGGGCAATCCGATCTCGCTCAACATCATCTTCAACGACCACCAGCCGCTCTACGGGGCGATCGGAAGCACCTACCAGCTACCCTGGGCGGTGGTTCACCTCGAGGAGTACGCCGAGCAGGCGTTGATCGCCGGCCTCTTCCCCGAGGTCAACATCACCTACTCGCTCTCGGGCTCGCTCCTCTACCAGATCGATGCGGTCGCTCACGGCGACTACATGAACAGCTATCTCCAGGCAGCGGAGATCCCTTCGAGCCAGTGGAACAACTCGGTCTACACGGAAGTTACGACCGACGGGGACACCTTCCTCGATTCGTTCGTGCCCACCTACCAACAGAACACCACGACCGTGGCGCAAGTGCTCGAGTACGACCTCGCGTTCAATACGCCGCTCTGGGTGTATACCGCTCCGACCGCGGCGAGCACGCTGTACGACAGCCTGTTCATCCTCGAGCAGGGTGACCACGCGCTCTCGACCGCGCAGCTCACGGACGCTCTGGCGGAGTATTTCCTCTGGTCGACGAGCTACCCGATCGTGACGGGGCAGCTCGGGGCGTCCCACATCAACTCCACGATGTGGGCGTTCTACAATGACTCGAGCTTCTCGATCTCGGACATCAACACGATCGCGGGATACTACCCGGTCGAAGCCCAGCTGACCTTGTCAGCGTTCGAGCATGACCGTATGCTCAACGACGGGAAGGGCGGGAACGTCGAGCTGATCACAACGCCGTTCAACCACCCGCTCATGCCGCTCTTGCTCCTCAACAACTGGACCGACGAGAACGGCGCGGCAATCACCAAGGGCGTATGGACGAGCGACGCGGCGGCCGAGCTCGACATCGGCGCGCAGCTCTATAACCAGACCTTCGGCCAGATGCCGCTCGGACTATGGAGTCCGGAGCAGGCGGTTTCCGCCGCCATGATCCCGCTCATCAACGACAGCGGGTACGCCTGGACCTCCTCGTCGCAGGCGACCCTCGCCGAAGCGGGCATCTCGGTGCCCGGCTCCGGAGCGGTGACCGCGCAGCAGATGGAGAACCTGTACACGCCGTACAAGGTGACGAACGGCACCGCGGCCACGGTGATGGTGTTCCGCGACGACTCGCTCTCGAACGACTGGGGATTCAACTACGGTGGCGTCGCGAGCACGATGGGGAACTGGGCGGCGGTCGGAGACTTCATGACCTACCTCAAGGGCGTCTACGCGACCGTTCCCCGCGCCGACCACGCGTCGACCCTCGTCACGGTGGCGCTGGACGGCGAGAACTGGATGTTCATGAGCCCGTTCCCGGAGGACGCCGTTCCGTTCCTCAAGGACGTCTACACCGCGCTCGAGCAGAACTCGTCGTGGGTCGCCACGGCGACGACGCAGCAGTTCCTCGCGACGAGCCCGACCCTCCCCACGATCTCGAGCCTCCCGACCGGTTCCTGGAATGCGGAGCCGTCGGGTACCGGCATCAACCAGTACCTCGGACAGTGGGCGGGTCACAACCTCCAGGACGCGACCTGGGAACAACTCACGCTCGTCCGGTCGGACGTGCTCGCGTACGGCCAGACGAACGGCCTCACTCAGCCCAACTCGCTGGCGACCCTCGAAAAATACAACAACTTCCCGTACCTCAACGAGTGGAACACGTCGACGAACGAGGGGAAGTACGTGGAGGCCTGGATGGCGCTCTACGGCGCGGAAGGTTCGGACCTCTACTTCGCCTTCGACCCGGCCGACCAGAGCCCTACCGCGCAGAACGCCCTCGTCTTTGAGCAGGTGTTCCGCTCCGACCTCACGACGGCCCTGACCATCCTCGGTCTGCCGCTGACGCCGTTCCTCGAGAGCTCCTATCAGGTACCGATCACTCCGACGACTTGGGGAACCAACGCCTCGATCACGCCGGCCCTCACGGGCTCGCTCTACACGACGCAGACGTTCCCCTCGGGTACCGGCTACTCGGTGAACCACAACGACGCGTGGGCCGGTTCGTACGTGAAGTCGACGGGTGACACGACCTCGGGGGCGAGCCAGATCTCGCAGGTCAACTACGCGTTCGACGTGAGCAACCTCTACCTGTCGGTCCAGGTGAACGGAGCCACCTCGGCGTACAAGAGCCCGAACTTCTACACTCCGGCGACCGACTCCCTCAACGTCTACTTCTCGCCGATCAACCCGCAGCCGGGCAACCTCCAGAGCCTCGGGGTCCCGAACTCCGTGTACACGGTCGGCACGACGCCGTTCGGCTTTGCGGCGACCACCGAAGTGACGATCGAGGGGAACAGCATCACGCCGACCGGGAGCGCGACCCTGGGCGTCTTCGGAAGCACGGCGAGCGAGACCTGGTCGTCCGTTACCACCGTGGCCGGCGACGCCTTCGTGGGCAACCTGCTTCAGCTGCAGGTACCGTATGCGGACCTGAACGGGATGGTCCCGGGCGACTCGATCACGTTCTTCGTTGCGGTCGTGAACAGCACCTCCGGCGCTCCGCTCAGCTGGGTCGGGCCGATGGAAGTGACCGTTCCGGCCTCGCTCGCGAAGTTGACCTTGATCTCAACGATCCACAACACGGCGGCGGACAACGGTCCGGGCTGGTACACCTACCCCACGGGTGAGTCGGCGGGTGTGAAGCTGAGCCCGTTCCCCTTCCCGCCACAATCGTTCGACATGCAATGGTTCAACGTGTCGATGAACCCGTACACCGTGCAGTTCAACGTCACGTTCGGTAACCTCTCGAACGTCTACGGCGGTTCGGACGGCTTCTCGCAGCCGATCATCGATATCTACATCCACGAACCCGGCGCGGGCGCCGGCAACACCAGCGGACTCGCCGGCACCGGCGTCAACATCGCGACCCAGTCGGCGTGGCAGTGGGCGATTCAGGCCTCCGGGTACCCGGCGAACAACTACATCGAAAGCGCCGCGACGCACGTCGAGAACCCGGCCCCGGTGCTCGTCAGCACCAACCTGGGCGAGGGCTCCGGCACCAACGGCGCGATCCTGCCCCACAAGACGGTGAGCATCGAAGTGCCGACGTCGATCATCGGCACCGCCATCGGGACCTACAGCTACGTCATCATCGCGGGCTCGCAGGACGGCTACGGCGTGAACGGTTGGCGGATCGTCGACAACATCTCGAGCGAATACCAGGGCGGCGGAGCGCCGTCGGCCGTCTTTACCGCCGGCTACTCCACGAACGTGTACAGCTACATCGCCCCGGCGGTCGTCAACGAGGGCACGCTCACCCAGCAGCAGCTTCTCGCCAACATGACGACAAAACACTACGCGACCCTGGTCGGGATCACGCTGCCCCTGCTCGTGACGAAGAAGACGGTGACGGCGGTCCTCGGGCCGTCCGCGATCGTGAACAACTCCGCCGACCCGATGGCTCTCTACGCGCTCGGGTCCGAGGTCTACAGCTCGACCTCCACCGACGGAATGACCTGGACGACGCCGAGCCCGGTCGTGAACCTTTCGTTCGTTCCGACGGGGCTCGCGGCGGTCGGCGGTGCCTACCCGGCGTTCGTTGCATGGAACGGCACCTCGACGGTGTTCGAGGACCTCACGACCCACGCGTTCACGAACACCACGGCGCCCGGCGCGGTCGAAGCGGGCTCCGTGACGTACAACGGCGGGTTCGTCGTGGCCTACGACATCGCCGGCACGGTCTACGTCGGGTCCCCCTCGTCCATCAGCTGGGGTTCCGATGCGGTGAGTGCCGTGGCGATCGGGCTCGCGACGGCGAACGGCGTGACGTACCTCGCGTACGCGACGGCGACCGGACTCTCCGTGGTGACCGTGACGCTCGGGGCGAGTTCCGCTTCGTTCTCGTCGAGCACCGTCCTCACCTCGACGCTGCCCACCGGTGCTACGGCCGAAAGCCTCGCGGTGGCCGCGGCCCCCACCGGGGCGGTGGCGGTCGTGCTGGCCCTCAAGAACGCGACCGGCACGAACGTCTTCCTGGCGGTCGGCACGGGCACGGTGACGATGAAGGCGCTTACCGACGACGGGCAGGACTCGTCGCCGTCCGTTCTGCTCGCGGAGGTCGGAGGGGTCTGGGAGGCGTACGTCGGCTTCACGAACTCCGCGACGTCGGGGAACGTCTACTTCCTCCCGTCGCCGGTCGCGTCCGTCACGAAGACGACCGCGCCGAGCCCGTCCCCGTCGGTCACCCCGAGCTGGGTATGGTACGCGGTCGGAGCCGTAGTGGTCCTGGTGATCGTGATCCTCCTGGTCGCGCTCCTCATGCGCCGCCGTAAGGGCCGCGAACCGACCTCCACTACCCCGACCGGCCCGACTCCCCCGGCCCCGAGCGAACCGTCGACTCCTCTGGAGCCCAGCCCACCGCCTTCCACCGGCGGTGGCAACCCGTAACCAAGGTCGGCGCTCCCTCGTCCGACCCTCGGCGGGGTCTGCCGGAAGGCTAGCCCTCCCGTAGGCCCCGCTCAACCCTTTCCCGGGGTCTCAGTTCGGTGACCGGACCCTTTCTCATCCCCTCAGAAATCCATCGTGGCGGGGCTCGTGGGATACCCCCGGGTCAGCGCCGTTGACCGGGCGCGCCGAGCCGGGCGACACCCTGTGGATACCCCCGGCGGTGCCTTCGCCGTCCCACACCCTGGTCAGTAGGGGGGAATGTGGTTGGTTTGCATCTCGGAGATGATCGAGCTCTGAATGTCCCCCATCGCGGTCGACGCGCTGATCGACCCGGAGACGTAGCTCGAGATCTCGGTGTTGTACGGGTCCCAGAAGTACGTCATCTGCGGAGTGTTGGGGAACGCTTGGGAGTAGTTGAAGAACTGATCGAGGAACCCTTCCTCGAACGGGATGTTGAGGGAATGGACGTAGTTGAACGTGTTCACCAGGGATGGGATGTCGCCCGAGGAGTTGAACAGCTCGCCCTCGACCGTGGGACTGGCCAGGAACTGGGCGAACTTGATCGATTCATTGAACAGCGTCGGACTCGCTCCCGACGCGTTGCGGAGGCTCACGAAGGCCCCGATCGAACCCCAGAAGGGTCGGGGGTGAAGACCCGTCTGCGAGACGGTTGGGATCGTCGCCACTCCGACGTTGCTCGCCCCGAGGGCGTTCACATACATCTGGATGTCCCACGGGCCATCGAAGATCATCCCGACCTGACCCTGGGCGAACAGGTCCTCGTAGGTCGACTCCGCCGTGACCCCCGGGGGCTCGATCTTGTAGACCGTGGAGAAATTGTTGAGGAACGTGAGCGCGTTCACGGCCGCCGAAGTGTTGAGGTCGGGGAGCCCGGCCGCCGTAAACATCTGGCCCCCGTATCCGGTCAGCCAGGCGGGATAGCGGTAGCCACCGTCCGAGTCGACTCCGTAGATAAGGCCCGCCCGGGTGATCTTGCCGCCCGAGGTGACCGTGATGTTCTGGGCGAGCGAAATCATTTGGTTGGTCGTCGAGGGGGGCGTCGGTACCAGCAGCTTGTTGTAGATCATCGCGACGCCGTTCACGTTGAGCGGGAAACCGTAGATCGCGCCGGACTGCGTGACATCGGAGAGGGCCGTAGGCACGAACGGCGAGAACGCCGAGCTCGGGAGGTACTCGCTCAGGTTAGCGAGGAAGCCATCGAAGTAGAGGCCGCCCGCGAAATCGCTCGTCCCGATGAGGATGTCCGGCGCTTGGCAAGCTAGGGCGGCGGCGACATAGTTCGAGGGCGAAGGTGTCGTTTCGTTGACCCACGAGACCGTCTGTCCCGGGTTTTCCGATTCATACTGCGCGACCGCCCGGGAGAATGCCGGGAACTCGGTCGAGCTAAAGTCCTGCCAAACCGTGATCGAAGTGGATTTGTTGCAGCCCCCGACCTTGCCTTGGCCCGGGAGGGCGTGGTTCACGTAGAGATAGCCAAAGACCCCCGCGATGACCACGATGACCACGACCACGATGACAATGCCGACGACCCCGAAACGCCGTTGGCGGCGCTGCGGGCCCCGGGGTCCCGTCGGGTTCGGTCCGAAGGTTGGCGACGTCGGGGTTCCCGTGCTTGTCTCACCGGTCAACGGCTGCCCGGACATCGAGGTAAAGCGATGCCCTGTCGCTATTTCAATCTTGACCGGGCGCCGAGACCAGCGGGGTTTTGGAGTTTTGCGGGCCGGGCCCGAGCCATCGAAGGAGTGGGCTACGATGAAACTCCGGACAGCCGCGCGCAAACCTCGGCCAGCCGGTGAGCGCTCGATAGGTCCTGAGACGCCGGAGTGCCCTTCAACGGAAGCCGGTCGTGATAGTAATTCCCGTTCTCCGCGGCGAGCTCGTTCGCGGACGCCGCCCAGGTCACCGTGTCCGCGCCTTTGGCCACGCTTCTCGCGAACAGCGCTCCGAGGATCCGCAGGGCAACAGCGGTACCGCCCCCGTTGTTGAGTCCGAATCCCGAGCGCACGTACCCCGGGTGCACCGCATTCACGGTCACGCCTTTGCCGGCAAACCGCTGGGCAAAATCGCGGGTCAACCAGATCAGCTCGAGCTTCGAGGTCCCGTAGACGCGGAATCCTCGATAGCCGTGCTCGAACTGAAGGTCGTCGAAATCGACCCGACCCGACCGTTCGGCCTCGCTCGCCACGTTCACCACGCGTGCAGGCGCGCTCGCGATGAGGCGCGGCCCGAGGGTGGCGGTGAGGACGTACGGGGCGAGGACGTTGAGAGCAAAGGTCCGTTCGAACCCGTCCGCCGTCACCATCCGGCGTCGGAAGTAGGCCCCGGCGTTATTCACGAGGATGTGCAACGTGGGATACCGGTCGAGCAGCGTCGCGGCGAGCGACCGAGCCTCCGCGATCACCGCGAGGTCGGAAACCTCGAGACCCTCCACGTTCGGGTTCTGGGTCTCCCGCGCAATTTGAGCCGCGGCCTGATTCGCCCGTCCCGGGCCCCGGCCCACGACCACGGTGCGCGCGCCGAGCCGGGCTAGGCCGAGCGCGACCTCGCGCCCGATGCCGGAGGTCGCGCCGGTGACGACCGCGACGCGGCCGGAGAGATTCGGAGAGGACGATGCCGTCACGTTATCGACTAGGCCAGAGCCAGAGCGCTCAAGGGCGTTTCGGGGCCCCGCAAGAGAATCTCAGGCGAGTCGATACTCCCGCCGACGGGAATCGTGGAGCGAGATCGTTTCCTGAACGAGACCCTGCCGCCGGAGCGACTCGAGGGCGCTCTGGACCGTCCGCCGGGGGAGCCGCGACATGTGAGCGAGTTGCGTCTGGTCGAGTCCCCGGTAGGTCTCCAAGAGGAAATACAGGAACTTCGCGGCGGGCGGGCCGCCGATGGGTCGAGCGTGCCGAATCATCCCGAACGTTTCGCCCCGCAGGCCGAGACGCTCGGAGGCGAGCGGTGCAATCGACCCGAGCGCGACGTTCCCGAGGTTCACCTCGGCCCCCAGTTCGCGCAGGAGCTGGACCTGCTGGCTCTCCTGGGGGGCCTCGAAGATCAATTCCTCGGCGGGGTGCTCGGACAGGATCGACCGAACCCAGTCCCACTTGATCGCCCCGTCGCTGTCGTAGATGCCGACACCCCGACCCGACTCACGGCTCTCGATGATGACCCGCTTCGGGTTGAGCGTGCGCGCGTGCGCGATCTGGACGTTCGTCTCCTTGAGCGAGAGCTGGTGCTGGGGGTCCTTCTTTCCGACCTCGATATAGAACCCCAGGCTTCGCTTGCGGACCGCCTCCGCGAGACGCTCGATCTGGGCGAACGACAGCTCGATGATCCCGCTCGATATCTCGATCACGTCGAAACCGAGATTCCGAGCCTCGTCCATCATCTGGGGTGCGCGGTCGTGGGCCACTGCGTACTCGAGGAGGGTGCCGCCGGTGCACGTCTCGACCCCGACATCGTGGTACATGTGGACCCGTTCCCGGACCTTCTCCCGGGGCAGGAGGAGGGGGAGCCCCCAGCCAATCTTCGCTACATCGAAGTACGGGGCGAGGTAGGTGAGCTCGTCCTTGTGGAGCCCCTGCAGGCGGTCGAGAACATGCGTGATCCCGCTCGCGCGAGGTCGGGTGACGTGGGGCGCTTCCGCCGGAAAGAACGCATTCTTCGACTTCGCCGACGCAGAACTTGCCGCCATGAACGAGGGTTCCCGCAGGATGAGCGCTAAGTATTGGGCGGTTGGGGGTCTAAATACCTAGCTATTGGGCCCGCGGTGGGACCCCTTCAGTCGGTGATCAGGACGTCCCCCCGGGAAAGGACCTTCGCCACCTCGGGGCGGATGATCTCGCTCGGCAAGGATTCACCCCTCGCGAGTGCCTCCCGGATCCGGGTTTGGCTCGTGTTCATCCGTCGCTCGGCCGGGTGGGCGCACGTGCGGTCCGACGCCATGCCGCCGCAGTCGCGACAGTAGAACGTTTCCGCAAACTTGAGCACCTGGACACCGATCGGGAATTCATCGAAGATGCGCTGGCAGGCGAACGGGTCATAGTACGAGCCGACCCCTGCCTGGTCCCGACCGACGATGTACGACCCGCAGCCGTAGTTCTTGCGCACGATAGCGAGGAAGAGGGAGGCCTTCGGACCTCCGTAGCGCATCGTGATGCTGAGTGCCGCCAGCATCACCCGGCCCGCGGGGTAATAGTGGCGAACGAGGGCCTGGTACGCCTCGAGGATCACTTCGGGCCGGTAATCCCCCTTCTTGAGCCGGCCCAGCACGGGATGCACGAGGAGGCCATCGATGTCGTCCCGCTCGAGGGTGCACCGCTGAAGGTACTCGTGGGCGGTATGGGGAACGTTCCGGGTCTGGTAGCCCGCGACGTTCGTCCAGCCTCGTCGGACGAATTCCGCGCGGGTCTCCTCGGGGGCGAGTTCCAACGGCCCCGTCGGCAGGTCGAGGCGACGCAACAGGTCGACCTTTCCCGCGAGCGCCGTCTCGCCGGTCAGCAGAAGGTCCGCGACGTTCGGATGGTTCGGATCGGTGGTGGCGTAGATCGTTCGGGCGACCTCGGTGCGAGGGAACGGCGCCTTCTCCTCGAGATGAAACAGGGCGAAAAGCCGACCCGCCGGGTCGAGTAGGCCAATATCGTCCCCCGGGCGGGCGCGCTGGACCACCGAAGAGTTCGCGGGTCCGCTAGGCGTCAGCACGATGGGCATCGGCCAGACCACGTCGCTCGGAAGCCTCCCTTTCGACATCACCGAAGCGACCGACGCAGCGTCCTGGAATCCCTCGAGCGGGCTGTACGCTCCCAGTCCGATCTTCTCCGTGTCGTAGACTTGGTCGATGTGCGGTGAGATCCGAAGGAGGTCCTTCGCCTCCGACTCCCGGCGAGCAAGCTCTCCGGGGGATTGGAGCCGGTGCACCAGGTGTCCGCCGTGGGCGGGAGGTATCATGGGAGCCTGGAAAAGGGAACCCCGAGTCTATTAGACACTAATCGCAGGCCAGCCCGCCCGCGGCCGGAAGCGACGGTTGGCACCCGGCCCTTCGACCGCCGTTCTAGGGGTGCTTTGGCCAGCCGAGGCGGTCCAGCTCGGCGAGCACGAACTTCGCCGATTCCTCGGGCGATCGGTCAATCGTGTCGACGCGAATCTCGGGACGGTCCGGAACCTCGTACGGGTCGTCCACGCCGGTGAACTCTCGGAGCTCTCCTCGGCGGGCCTTCTTGTAGAGCCCTTTCACGTCCCGCTGTTCGCAGACCTCGATCGGGGTCGTAACATAGATTTCCACGAATCGGCCGATCTCCGAGCGGGCCCGCGCGCGGGAAGTCGCGTAGGGCGAAATGAGGGCGACGATCGGGATCGCATCGTTCCGGGCGAGCACTTTCGCCACGAACGTCACGCGCCCCGCGTGAGCCTCGCGCGCAGCACGGTCGAACCCGAGATCCGCGCTCAGCCCTTTGCGCACCTCGTCTCCGTCGAGCAGCTCCACGTTCCAGCCCCGGCCGCGCAGAAGCGGGATGAGGGCTTGCGCGATCGACGTCTTCCCCGCCGACGGAAGCCCCGTGAACCAGAGACAGAAGCCCTTGTTCGCCATCCTTCCGCGCCGCTCCCGGTCGTTTGGGACTTAAGAAGATATCCCGATTTTCTCCGTCAGAGGAACCCGGCGATCGGTTTGCCCTGCACGATCGACGGGATGGGCAGGCCGAAGTACGACAACATCGTCGGCCCGATGTCGATGAGATCGTGGGCCGCGCCGCGGCCCTTCGAACCGCTGGAAGGATCCACGACCGCGTAGATGCCATCGAAGGAATGTACCGCGTCGTCCGGACCGGTGTCGTTCTCTTGGAGGAACAGCGTGCCGTAGCCGAGCGTGCCGGCGCTTCGCCATGCGACATTGCCGAAGTACGCCATCATGTCGGGGGGATCGCCGTTGACCTGCCGATAGATCTCCTTGGGTACCTTCACTTCGACCCCGAGCAGCCCGCCGTCCGGGCGGCGGACATCGCCCAGCTCGCGGGTGAGCTTCGCCGAGAACGCGGCGACTTCGGACGGGTCGAGTGCGCCGTCGGGCTCGCGGCCCTTGACGTTCAGGAAGATCCGAGCGTAGTAACCTCCCGCACCCCACGCCCGAGTCCGTGGCCAGTCGATGGTCGTCTTTTCGAGCGGCGTTCCGGCGGCCGGTGCCGGGCCCTTCAGGCTGAGGTAACCCTTCGCGATCAGCCACTCGTTGATGCAGAAGCACCCCTGCATCGCCTGGCTTCCGTGGTCCGATAGAAAGACGACCTTGACATCCTTGGGAACAAGGTCGAGGAACCGCCCCAGCTCCTCGTCGAGCATCGCGTAGTACGACTCGGCCAGCCCCCGGAGCACAGCGTTCTCCTCGTAGCGGGGATGGCGCGGGTCGAAAAACTTCCAGAAGGCGTGGTGGATTCGGTCCGGGCCGATCTCGTGGAGGGCAAACAGGTCCCACGGTTCCTTGGACCAGAGATGACGGGCCGCCGCGAAATGGCGACGCGTCATGTCGATCACTTCCCGGCCGACGCGTTCTCGGTCCCCGACCCGGAAGAGGACATCGAACGGGTAGCCGCCGGTGACCTTCTCGAGCTCGGCCCGCAACGAACCCGGGAATACGTAGTCCGTGGCTCCGTCAGGGGTGAGAAAATCGGAGACGTAGACGCCGTTCACCCGGGGCGGAGGATAGCCGGGAGGCATCCCCACCACGCACACCCGCCGTCCTGCCCGGGATAGGAGGTCCCAGAGACGCGGCTGGAGAATGGTGCTGGACGAAGGCACGTACTGGTCGAAGTAGCTTCCGGGACGGCGGTGGCGGAAGCCGTAGAGCCCGAGCGTACCGGGGTCGATTCCGGAGAACATCACCGCCCACGCAGGCACGGTGATGGGGGGGTCGACGCTGCGCAAGGTACCGTAGCTGGAGTGCTGGAGCAACTCCCGGACCCGGGGCATTTGCGGGAGGAACCGCTCGAACAGGATGTCGGGAGAGACGGAGTCGAGCCCGAGGACGAGCACGCGGGGTCGCGGGGATGGCACGTTCCACTTCACCCGGGTGCCCACATAACAGTGACTCGAGAATTGGTCCGTCGGGTCCTCCCGGGGGGGACCTGCCTATCCCGGCTTATGGGCAGAATTTGTCAGAGCCGGTAGAAAAATCATGGAGAGCACTCGACCCATCGCTTATCGGCGCATCGAGCGAAAACCACTCGCCGGTCGATGGGGACCAGATGAGCGCCGTAGCACGGTTGTCGCGACGGACGCTCGGCCACACCGAAGCCCAAGAGGTGGAAACTCCCGCTGTTTCGCTCCATGGCCACCGAGATCGGACCCCGGAGGAGCGCGAGCTCTCCGAAACGATGCTCTCCGAGTTCCACGGCGACCCTCGCTACGAGCGTTTCGTCCTCGGATGCCTGAACTGCGGGGAATGCACGTCCGGCTGCCCGGCCGCCCGGTTCTACGACTTTTCGCCCCGGGAGATGCTCCAGGTCGCGATCCACGCCGATGCGGCCACGTTGTGGGACGCGATGCAGGAGAAGATCTGGGCCTGCTGTCAGTGCTATTCGTGCACGATGCAATGTCGTTTCGGGAACGACATCGGCGGCATCATCAGCGTGATGCGTGAACTGTCGGTCCGCCACGGGCTCGAGTCCGCCCGCCGGACCCTCGCGCCGTTCGGCAGGACGTTCAAGCTGCTTTCGACGGTAGGAACCCAGCTATCGCCGGACATGATCCAGCCCGAGTTCTTCCGCGATTGGGGACCGACCGCAACCCGGATCGACGCAACGTGGGGAGTTCCCCTGGAGGTGCTCCGCAAGGCGATTCCGATCGACGTGCTGCAAACGACCCGCGCGGCGTGGGAAGTTTCGGTCCAAACCTCGCTCGAACTGTTCCGGATCTACGAGGAGACCGGCGTCCTCGACATGCTCAGGGGCGTGGACCCGGACCTCACGGAGATGCTGATCGAGCTCGTGGACGAGCGCCGGGAGGAGTTCGAGGAACTCAAGGAGCAGTTCCGCGCCGAGCTCGCCGCATCGTCCGCCGTGAGGCCGGTCTCCCCCGGGTGAGGGGACATACATGTTGGATGCGACCGACCTCCGAACCCTGGTGGCCGAGCAACGTGCCCCCACTCAGGGCCCGGGCAAGAAGGTGGTCGACGTGCGCGAAGAGATGGAGCGGCTCGAGGCGAAAGGGGAAATCATCGTCCATCGCATCCGACCGGAGAACCGACCCGTCGAGGTGACGAATCTCCTCGGCCGGCCGAAACGCATCCCGACGGACCGGCTGTGGCACCACAAGTCGTGCGGTCAGTGCGGGAACATCCCGGGGTACCCGTCGTCGCTCTTGTGGGTGATGAACGAGACAGGCCGGTCCTATCTCAACGAGCCGCACCAGACCTCGTGCACCGCCTGGAATTACCACGGAACAGCTACCTCGAACCCGGTAGCGCTCGCGGCGGTCGCCGCTCGCAACTTCCATCGGGCGTACGAGACCGACCACTTTCCCCTGATCCACTGCGGGACCAGCTTCGGCGACTACAAGGAGATGCGAAAACTCCTGGTCGAGAACGAGGACGTTCGCCACAAGGTCCGCGAGATCCTCCGCAAGCTCGGACGAGAGCTCGTGCTTCCCGAGGAGATCGTCCACTATTCGGAATGGGTCCACGTCATGGCTCCGGAAATCGTCGCGCGACGGGTCCACGACGTCTCGGGAATCGTGGCCGCGGTCCATGAGCCGTGCCATTACTACAAGATGGTCCCCGAGGATGCGGTGTACGATCGTCGATTCTTTGGGGGACAGCGGCCGGCACCTCCGAGCTCAATCGTCATGGCGCTCGGGGCTCGGGTGGCCGACTACTCCACCTGGTACGACTGCTGCGGCTTCGGCTTTCGTCACATCCTAGCCGAGCGCGAATTCAGCCGTTCCTTCGCGAACCTGCGAAAAATCCGCCCGATGGTGGAAGAGGCCCACGCCGACGTAGCGATCACGAGCGATACGGGCTGCGTCACGACGCTCGACAAGAGCCAGTGGATTGGCCGGGCTCACGGATTCTCCTATGCCCTTCCGATCCTGTCGGACATCGAGTTCGTCGCGCTCGCCCTCGGAGCGCATCCGTACAAGATCGTGCAGGTGCACTGGCACGCGACGTCGGTGGAGGGGTTGATGACGAAAATGGGGATCGACTGGCCCACGGCCAAAGTGGAGTTTCAGGAGTACCTCCGAACGCTCAAGGAGGGAGGGTCGCCGGACTACCTCTATCCTCCCCGCCACGAGATCGAGCGTTACTTCGCCATCAACAAGGGCCCGGTCCTGCCGGAGGAACCGCCGCGACCCGGTTCCCCCGCGGTGAAGACCTTGACCGTGAAGGAAGGGTCGGGATGAAGCCGGTGCTGGTCCTGGGGGCTGGCCCTGCCGGCCTGAGTGCTGCGGCCGAGCTCGCCGCCTTGGGGGCGCCGAGCCTGCTCGTCGAGCGGGAAAGCTACCTCGGTGGAAACCCGAAACGCTGGCGTTACGCCATGCTCGTGCCGGACCTCAAGCCTACCGAGGAGGTCCTGGGGGGCCTTCTGCGGAAAGTGGCCGAGGACCCCCGGATCGACAAGCGGCTCTCGACCGTCCTCACTCACGCAGAACCGGCCGCGAAAGGATTCCGGGTCACGTTGCGCACGAACGGGTCGGACGAGACCCGGGACGTCTCCGCCGTGGTCGTCGCGACCGGCTTCGAGCATTTTGACTCTCGGCGGAAGTTCGAGTACGGCTACGGCCGGTACCCGGACGTCATCGACTTCAAGGAGTTCGAAGGGATGATCACCGACGACCGGATCGTCCGCCCCTCGGACGGAAAAGCTCCGCACCGGATCGCCTGGCTCCTGTGCGTCGGTTCGCGGGACATCCAGGTGGGCAACACGTGGTGTTGCCGCGTGGGCTGCTCGGTGAGCATCAAGCAGGCGGTCGAGGTACGCCAGCGGCACCCCGAGATCGAGGCGTACGTCTACTACATGGACATCCGGACCTACGGCCTGTGGGAACACCTGTACTGGGACGCGATGCAGCAGTACGGGGTCAAGTTCATCCGAGGTCGAATCGGACATATCACGCTCGCCGAGGATGGCGTCCGTCTCCTGGCGGCCGGCGAGGACACGCTCCTGAACCGGCCGACCGAGATACCGTTCGACATGATCGTCCTCGCGAGCGGCATGGAGCCCGGCGCGGGTACGACGGAAGCTGCCCGATTGTTCGGGCTCACCGTTGGCCCCGAAGGGTTCTTGGCCCCGGCATCCTCCGACCTGAATCCCATCGACTCCGGGGTCGACGGCGTGTTCTTTGCCGGAGCCGCGACCGGCCCGAAGGCGATCGTCGATTCCGTTACGGAGGGCATGGGGGCAGCCCTTCGGGCGTTCCAGTATGCTCGGGACTGACTCGCCGCTCGCCCGCTCGGACTCCGTGAGCCACCTCTCCACGGTGGCGGACGTGTTCCGCTTCCGGGTGGCGCCGTGCGGACTTACCCCGGTGCGGCGGCTCGAGTCCTTGGTCGAAAGGAAGCTAGCGGACGTGCGCCGCCTTGAGGACGCTCCGACGCACAGCTTCGCCGAGCAATTCGACCGGGTCGTGGAGGGAGTTCCGACCGCCCAGCCGTATCGCTCCCGTATCGTCTTCGAGTCCCCTCCGGCCGAAGTTCGAGCCATCCTCCGGTCCGGCCGCCAAGGGTACCTCGGCCCAGCCCACCTTCCCGAGGTTGCCGACCGGCTGTCCGGCGCTCCCCGGGATGTGCGACTGGACCTCGCGAGCGAGCTCCTCCACGGCGCGTCTCCCGACCGAGTAGCTCTTCTCGCCCGATGGGTCTGGAACCCGTCCCGACGTACCGGGGCCTTGGCCGAGTTCAGTGCTTCGCCGGCCGACTCACACGTAAAGGCCCAGGCCCGCCTGGGCGAGCTTCGGCTGGAGCTTGAGACCCTCGGTTTCCCGTGCGCGACGTTCGGCGGGGTGGACGTCGTCCTAGCGCTGACCTACGCGGGACGGCTTCAGCAGACGGCCAGCGACCAGCTTCGCAGCGGCGGTCTGGAGTCGCTCCTGCCGGGCCCGTTCCCGCTCGCCGCCATGATCCTGGGAGTTCGGAGGCGGGTAGCGCATGCCGATCGCTGAACGCTCGCTGGTCGAGGTCGACCGATTGGAGCACCTGGAGCTCGATGGCGTGGACGTGTCCGGCGATTGGAACACCTTCCTCAAGCCGAGGGTGGTCACCGACATCGATTCCCGCATCGTGGAATGGGTGAAGCGCCAACCGTTCGGGGAGACGATCTCGCAATGTTGGCAGTGCGGGACGTGCACAGCGAGCTGCTGCATGCACACGGACTACGGTATGCCCGAGTTCAATCCTCGGCGGTTCATCTACCTCGCCCAGGTCGGCGACGAGAAGGAGCTCCGCCTTCACGCGGAGGAGATCTGGCGGTGCATCTCGTGCAACAAGTGTGTCGAGCGATGCCCGAAGGGCGTGAAGGTCGAAGAGGTCGTCCACGCGATCGGCAGCTACTTGAGGGCCACCGGACAGGCCCCGGAGAGTCCCGCCGACCGATTTGACCGTGCCTTCACGGACAATCTGTTGCGCCGGGGAGTTCTCGACGAGGCGGCCCTTTTCCGGGCTTACGAGAGAGGAGAGGGTCGGACGACGCCGTTCCGAGACCTCCTGCGCACCGGTCTTCGGCTCTTCACGTCCGGCCGATTGCGGACGGGGCCGCTCGCAAACCGGACCCGGGGCTGGCGACGGATGCGGTCGGTGCTGCGCGCGAAGCTCGATGCGGACGAGGCGGGTTCGACTCCGGCCCTCCCCTCGAAGACGCCGAATACCGGAGGCACCAGATGATCGCAGCCCGGGCGCCGATCGATGCGGTGCCCGCGTACTACCCGGGATGCTCGCTGGACGGACTCGGTTCGCCATACGAGGTGTCCGCCCGCCAGGTGCTCGCTCGACTCGGACTCTCGGTCGACCGAATCGTCGACTTCAACTGCTGCGGTGCGACCGAGGTCAAAAGCCTGAGTGGGGACGTCGCGGTTGCGCTGCCGGCGCGCAACCTCGCTCTGGCCCAGTCGATGGGGCGCCATCAGGTCGTGGCCGCGTGCAACGGATGCGTGTACTCTCTTGCCCGGGCGAACCACGCGGTCAACGATCGAGGCACCCGGCAGCGAGTGAACGAGCTCTTGAACCGGGGCGGAGCCCCTTCGTACGATGGCGGCGTGTCGGTTCAACATCTCCTCCCGTTCGTCTACGAGCGCGCGGGGCCGGACCGGGTCCGGGCCGCCGTGCGCCATCCGCTCACCGGCGTCACCGTCGCGCCGTACTATGGCTGCCTCTACACGCGCCCGAAAAGCTACACGGGCGCCGGAAAGCTCCCCGGTACGGACAACCCGGAGTTTCCTCACTTTCTGGACGAACTCCTCGCCGCGTGCGGCGCAAACGTGGTCCGCGACTTTTCGGCCAAAACGCTCTGTTGCGGGGGTGGTCACGCGCTGAGCGACCTCAAGGTCTCGGTGGCTTTCTGCGCCTCGATTCTAGACGAAGCGCGACGGGCGGGCGCGGATATCGTCGCCACGATCTGTCCTCTCGGCCAGGTGAACATCGAGAACCACTTCGAGCGCGTCCGTGACCAGTACGGGGAAGAGCTGCTCCGGCCGGTGGCGTATTTCACCCAACTGATGAGTCTCGCCTTCGGTTCGACCCTGCGCGAGGCCCGCCTCGGGAACAATTTCACCCGGCCCGACCGGTTCTTCCGGTCCCGGGGGTACTCCTAGGAGACCGATGGCTTTCATCAACGGTTGCGAGATCCCCGAGGACCTCCTCTACTACATCGAACGGTCCCAGATGACGTGGGTGAGGGTGGAGGGTAACCGGGCGACCATCGGCGCCACCGACCCGGCTCAGGCGCGGGCCGGCACGCTCCTGTTCTTGCGGGTCAAGCCCGTCGGGACCGTTCGGGCGCGCGGACGCCCGATCGCGACGGTCGAGAGCGGCAAGTGGGCGGGTCCGATCATCGCGCCGGTGGGAGGGACCGTCGTCGAGGTCAACACCGAGGCGGAAAAGGACCCGACCCTGCTGAACTCCGACCCGTACGGTCGAGGATGGGTGGTGCGAATCACCCTCGCGGCACCGGCCGAGCTCACGGAACTTCTTTCTGGGGAGGCGGCCCTGGCCAAGTTCCGGGAGGTCATCGCACGCGATCAGATCCGGTGCGAGCGTCACCATCCCTGACGAATCCACAATGCCCGAACCTCCGACCGCTCCGCCCCCGCCCGACCCGACGGGGAAGAGAATCCTCATCCTGATGACGTCGGGACCCACGGACCCGGACCGGTCCTACGCCCCGTTTTTCACCGCCGCCCTGATGGCGGCCATGGAGATCGACACGACGATTTTTTTCATGATTCATGCCCCGGAGCTGCTGCGGAAAGGGGCGGCGGAGAACATCCCGCTCAAGAAAGGGGGCACGCTGAAGCATTTCGTCGACATGGCCCTCGAGAACGGGGTCAAACTGGTCGTCTGCGCCGAGAGCCTCCGGGATCTCTGCGGCATGACCGGTGCGGATTTGATCCCCGGGGCGACCGTGGCCGGTGCACCGACCATGGCCGACCTTGCGCTGGATTCGGACTCGGTTCTTTCGTTCTAGGCCCCCGCGGGTGCCGGCGGGATGACCCGGGATTTCAACGGCCGCTGGGTAAGGCTGGGAAGCGGACGAAGGGGGCTGCTCGGCTCGAGCCCCAAACGGTATCCGGCGACGAGGCGCGGTCCTTCCGCCACGGCGACCAAGTATCCGGGACCGGTCGGGTCGGCGAACACCACCAGTCCGTGGGGGCCAGCGATACGAATCTTCCGCTCCGGAGTTCCGGGCCGAATGGGCGACGTATCCGGCTGGCCCCACGAGGCATCCCGGTGCCGAGGCACCGTCTCCGAACGGAACCTCGTTTCCTCCTCGCGCGTGGGCCGCCCGGCCGCGATCGGTCCGAGACCCTGCGCCGCGAAGGCGTCCACGATGGCTCGCATGAGATCCTCCCATTCCGGGTAACCACCGGTTTCCAACTCCCATGACGTCATTTGGCGGGCCATTTCCCGCTCGAGCAGCGGGCGAAGCGCAGGGTGGGGCAGCCGAAGCGCGCCGGCCATCGCCCGGACATTCGTCCGGCCCAGTACGTCGCCCGTGATGATCTGAGCATCCTCCCATTCCCCTCCCGCGTTCCCCGAAATCTTACGGCCCCGGACCACGATATCGGACGGCCGCCTAAGTTCGGCCGGCAGGCCGAGGGAGCGCGCGGCGCCGACGATCGCCCCAAGGTATCGAGCGAAATCGCCGGGGCCGCCCGAGCCTCCCGTCCCGGAATAAACGAACTGATAGAACAGCTGGTCGCGGTCGAGGTACACGGTTCCTCCCCCCTCGACACGTCGTATGACGGGCATCCGATGACGATGGACGAATTCCGGGTCGAGCTCCGTCTTGGGCGACTGGTGGAAGCCCACGCAAATGCAGGGGGAGTCTGCTCGGGCGAACATGAGCGTATTCGGTACCTTGCCCGAGGCCACGAACGGAGCGACGGCCTCGGAGAATGCCACAGCGCGCAGTGGGTCGCACCGTCCGAGGTCGAGGAGCCGCCAGACCCGGGAACTCCGGGCCCGGGTCCGTCGCCGGCGAGAAGACCCCGACCTCATCGCAACCTCCTAGGCACGCGTTCGGTCGCGGATTCGATCGCCCTTGTCCTCCAGGGACGGAGCCGGCAGACCCAGCCCTTTCCGTACGGGTCCCGGTTAATCTCGCCCGGGTCGGACTCGACCCCCGGGTTGGATTCCACCACGGTACCCCCGGCCGGGAGAGGAAGTTGACGGACGCATTTCTCCGACTCCACCGTTAGCGCCCACTCCTCGGCCCTGTATCTCCGCCCGGGGGCCGGGCCTTGAAAGAAATCCACCGGGCCGAGCCTCCGCTGGGCAGCCCCCGTGAATCCTATCACGTACGACCCGTCCGGCTCGCGGCGGGCCCAGAACTCACGATCCACGGAGGGCGGGCGCCCCGCGGTCCGCCGACGTGACAAGGAGGTCATGGAGCCCTGCCCGTCGAACGCCCTCACTTGTGTTCGATTACGAATCGGAAGGCACCCTCAAGCTTCGATGACTCCTTGAGGGCATGGCCGCTGCGGTGGGAGAACGCCGCGAAATCAATCGGCGCGAGCGGGTCGTCGGCCAGAACCTCGACGCGCTCCCCAGGCCTCAGGTTCTTCAGAATCGCGCGGGTCCGAAGCACCGGTTCGGGACACGTGAGTCCTCGGGCATCGAGGTGGGCCTGGATTTCGAAGGTGCTTGCCACCGCCGTCCCCGCTTCGACCACCCCCCGTTGCCTCATGGAGGCGAGGTCAAGCGCGCTCGACTGGCGCAGGGTCCCACCATCGCCGCCGGACCCTCCCGCGCGCAGCCGGACCAGCTCCTCCGAGAGTCGAAGGTCACTCGGGACCGGCCGATCCGCGGACCCCGCCCAGCTTCAATCCCGCGTGGTGTAGTGGACCGATTCGGCCGAACCGGATTGATTAATTAGAACATATGCATATGCATATTCATGCCATCCCGGAACATCGCCGTCCAGGAGACCGTGTATGAGGCCCTGTTGAAGGAGAAGCGACCGGGGGAGAGTTTCACCTCGGTGCTGCGCCGTCTCCTCGACCAGCGGGGAGGCGTCGAGGAGCTGTCGGGGGCCTGGGGGTCGGGAGGTCGGTCGTCCCGCGAGCGACTCCGGAACCTCCGGTCGGTCGGGCACGGAGCACGACGATGAAGGCTCTCGACACCTCGGTGTTGCTGGCCCTATTGGAGGGCGACCGAGCCGCGCGGGATCTCCTTCGGAAGTTGCGGGACGTGGAGGTCGCCACGACTGAGGCGAACCTCCTCGAGCTCGCCTACCTCGCCGGCCACGGCCCGTCGAGGGTGCGGGGTCGTCGCCGGGAGGCTCTAGGGCGTCTCCGACGAAAGCTCACCGTCCTTCCGATCGACCCCCGGGCGGCCGCCGAGGCCGAAGGCAACATCCTGCGCGGGGATGCGCCCGCATCTCCACTGCTCGCAGGGATGCTCGGCGCGCTCGAGGCCGCGGGCTGCGACGAGCTATTCACATCCGACCCGCACGAATGTCGGGGACGCTGGCGGTTCCAGCTAAGCAGGTTCACCAGAAAGACATCTAAGTAATGTATCATTCGTTATGTGATTTCCAACGAACGAATTAGTCGTTACTATCTGCTGATCTCTTGTCGAGAACGTCGGAAACGCCCTCCGGAGCGACTTTCCGGGCCGAGAGCGTCCCAGGGGCCATCCGGGGCGGTTTACCCCCATTATCGAATCACTGATTCTGGAGTACACATAATAACGGATATGGCATTACTAATAACCGATAAGGCGCAGACCGTCCGAGCTCGCTGCGCCGGGTTGCAGCTTTCTCCTCGAGGGAGCGGCGTATAACACGAGTTATACGGCCGGAAACGCCCCTCCCGTGGCCAATGTAGGAAGAAAGGGCGGGAAAAGGTTGGCGCGACCGCCTCTCTGGTTCACGAGGAGGGAGGCGTTACCTGCGTCGGCGTGCCCGTGCCGGTCGGGGCGGGCACCGTCACCGGGGCCGGTTCGGCGGGGTCCTTGCGGTAGAGGAACAGCAGGATCACTCCGATCAGGAGAATCACAAACGCCACAAAGGCCAGGTACCACCCAATGGCAGGTCCCCAGTTCAGGGATACCGGGCCGACGAGCGGGTTGGTGTACGAGCTCGAGCCGATGAATGAGGACCACGGCCCGCTGGTGTTCGGTGGGCGATAGGTGGTCGAGATGTCACTCGAGATGGCGCCCGGAAGGGCTGCGGCGAAAAGCACCGGCGTGAGGAGCGCCAGGAGAAGGGCGATTATCCCGAAGGCGAGGGCCGGAGTTGACCGACGGGCGTTGCCTCGAGACATGAGACCGAAGATTGTCGCTAGGAACCCGAGGATGATCCCGACGATGAGAAGGAAGAATCCCGTCTCGGCGATGTTCCCGACATTCGTCTCCTTAGGCACGATGGAGGAGTACGAGGTCTGAGGCGGACAGGTGGCTCCACGGGGAAGGTTGCTGCACGTATACTGGATTGTCCCGTTCGTCGACGGCATCCCGGGGTAGGAGTTCTGCGTTTCACTCCCACCGGCGTAGGACGACTTGAATGCGTACCACGGCGTAAGCAGAGCGGCGATCAACAAGATCGCTCCGATCAAGACGATTATTGCCCCCACTACCCGGCGCCCTTTGTTCGCCATGCTAGGTCCTGTCGTGGCGGTATTCGCTCGAGGCGTTTAGACCCTTGGTTGTCTTGCTTCGCGCCGCCGATGGCGACCTAGGGCGGTGCTCGCGAGTCTCTGCACCATCGAGCTAGAAAGGTACACCGCTAACCTGGATTCGTTATTCACGTAATGTAGTTGTCCTAGGATGTGATTTACCTGGCCGACGGGCGGTCCCCATTCGGGGGCCGACTGGGGAACGACCGCACCCTTTCGGAGTCGCCGTCGCGGGCTGTCTTCACTCCGGAAAGCGAGCAGGCGTGAATCAACATATACATATGCATATAGATGGACTGAGGCGTCCGACCCCGCGCCGCGACCGATCATTCGGGTTTGCGTCGGGCTCTCTGAACTGGGACCTGCGGGAGAAGAGGTCGCGATCGGTCGGGGAGTCAGCGTGGACAACCGACGCTAAACTTTGACGACGGGGCCCCGCGGGTGAACAGATGCGGGAACGAGCTTCGAGACGGCAGCACATTCGACGATTTTGAACCGCGATATTTCGCAAGGTGCGCAGGGCGGAAAAGATAGGTCTTTTAGTTAGCGCCGTTCTTGGAAGGAAACACATCCGGGGTATCCACCGGAGGTCCGGAACATGTTGGCGGCAGTCGGTAAGAAAATCTGGATGGACGGACGCCTGGTCGATTTTGCGGACGCTCACGTCCACGTCCTCAACCACACCCTCCACTACGGGGTGGGCGTCTTCGAGGGAATCCGCGCCTACCCCACGACCGACGCAGGTGCCGTGTTCCGTCTTCGGGAGCACGTGGACCGCCTGATCACCTCCGCCAAGTTCTACCACATGCCCATCCCGTTCTCTGCCGATGAGATCGTGCGGGCGATTCTCGACACCCAAGCGGCAAACGGGATTCTGCCCTCCTACATCCGACCGCTCGTCTACCGGGGCGAGCCCGCGCTCGGGGTTAAGAACCTCACGGGCCGCGTCTCGCTCGCCATCGCGGCAATCCCGGCGAAGAAGTACCTTGGGGACGGGTCCGAGTCGGGCGTCCGGGCGAAGATCTCGCCATTCCGCAAGCCTTCCTCCGATGCGTTGCCGTCGTTCGCGAAGGCAACCGGCAACTACGCGAACGGCTACCTCGCCGGGGCCGACGCGATGCAGGATGGCTACGACGAGGCCATCCTGCTCGACAGCCGAGGCTTCGTGGCGGAGGGGACGGGCGAGAACGTCTTCGTGGTCCGGGGCGGCACCGTCTACACGCCTGGAACCGAGTCGGATATCCTGCTCGGGATCACTCGGGACGCCGTCATCCGAATCGCGACCGACCTCGGCCTACCGGTGGTCCAGAAACTGATCTCGGTCAACGAACTTCTCTCCGCGGACGAGGCGTTCTTCAGCGGAACCTACGCTGAAATCGCACCGATCCAGGAGGTCGGCCATCACGTCATCGGGGGCAAGGCTCCGGGCCCGGTCACCCGGAAGATCATGGACGTCTTCTTCCGGACCCTGCGGGGCGAGGTCCCCCAGTACTCGGGCTGGCTCACTCCAGTGCCGGCGGCACCTCTCGTGGCCGCGCCAACGGTCGCCCGTCGGTAGGCAGAGTCCGGCGGAGCCGGACGTTCACGCCTCGGGGTCCGGGGCGACCGGGGCCGAAGTCGGAGTGTGCGAGCACGAGTGGCTGTGAGGGTCGGGCCTCCAGACGAGTTCGATCCGCAAGCCTTCGGGTCCCCGTAGAAAGAGCGAGCGCGAGTCCTCGCGCTCTTTTTCGCCCGTGATCACCACGCGGGCCCGGCCCACTCGACTGCGGAGGCCGGTCCACTCGGCCACCCGGAGCGCGATGTGGTCGATCCCTCCGAGGGTCTCGTCCTCCTTGGCATCCCGCAGGCCGAGAACCTGGTCGCCGAAGAGGAGGAAGGTGTGGTCGTCGCCTTCCCCGATAACGTCCATGCCGAGCTGCTCGACGAAGAACCGCTTCGCCTTCGTCCGGTCCCGGACTCGGACATCGATGTGGTCGAATCCCAGGAGACCAAACTCTCGCGGGGCAGCGTGGCTCGGCACGACCGGCCGACACCGCTCCCCTCTATATCCGCTCGGGGTCGGTTCCGTTCGTGTGCCGGCCCGCAGTTCCGGTGCCCGTGCGGGGTCGGCACTACGGTTATGGCCGCGACCTCCATGATTCATCGGAGCGATGGGAGAGCTCTCCGACGCCGAGGACGACCTTTACCACGCGGTCGCACGGCTCGCCCAACGGACGCCGTTCGTGGAAGTGCTCGCGGAGGCGGTGAGCGGGCTCTCGGTCCGGTATAACGGACGTCTCGCGAGCTACCAGAGCCCGCCCCGGGTCCGTGGGGCCGTGTTCCGGGCGTGGACCGGTGGGGGATGGACGGAGGTCTCGGTGTCGGGCCTGGACGCCGAGACGCTCCGGTTCGCCGAGTCCGCGATCGAACGCACGTTGACCCATCGTCCGGCGCGGGACCCACCTCCCGGGGTCTCCTCAACGGCCCGCATCGATGGCGTGACCCCCATGACGAAGCCGATCCGCGACCTCGGCGAGGAGGAGATGCTCGGCAGGGCCCGGGACATCCACGCCTGGGTCGCCGGGGCGCCCGACATCCACGAGACGGAGGTCCAGGTCAGCTGGCGACAGGACGACCGGCTCTATCTCAATTCGGTCGCGGCGCGATGTTCCCAATCGCTCTGCCGGGTGCGCGGCATCGTGCTCCCGGTGGCGATGGAGAACGGGCGCGCCGAGTCCGACCGGTACGTCTGCGGCGGCGTGGGCGGCCGTGAGGTCCTCGATGGCCTTCGCCCGGAGCGCGCCCGGAAGGCGGCCGAGACCGCCCGCGCTCTGCTGCACGCGAAGGCACCTCCGTTTGGTCGATTGAACGTTCTCCTTTCTCCGAGCGTCACCGGCTACTTTGCCCACGAGTCGTTCGGCCACGGGGCCGAGGCCGACCAGTTCGTCCGGGGTCGGTCGTATCTTCAACCGCTCCTTGGGACGGTGGTCGGTCCCGAAATCCTCACGATCGTCGACAACGGGGCGTACTCGGGGGCGTGGAGTCAGATCTTCTGTGACGACGAGGGTTATCCCGCTCAGCGGACGGTGCTCGTCGACCGCGGCCGGTTCACCGGAGCCTTGCACGACCGGGCCACCGCGGCCTCGCTCGGTGCCTCGCCCACGGGGAACGCGCGCCGTTCGGATGTGTTCAGTCGCTCCTTCGTCCGGATGACCAACACCTACGTCGAGCCCGGGAACGCGACGTTTGACGAGCTCGTCCGGGAAGCCGGCAACGGGGTGGTCCTCGAGTCCGGGGTCGGGGGAATCGAAGACCCGCAGGGCGGGCAGGTCCAAGTAAAGGCCCGGATGGGTCACCTGATCGAGAACGGCAAGGTCACCGACCTGGTGAGTTCCATGGCGCTTTCGGGCAACGTGCTCGAGTTCCTGCGCGCCATTCGGGGCATCAGCGGCCAGCAGGACTTCGAACTCGACACGGGTAGCTGCGGCAAGGGCCGCACCGACCTCCTGCCGAACTCGGCCGGCGGACCGTACCTGCTTTCCTCCGCGGTCGTGGGGCAGGCATGAGCGCCGCCCGGGGACGCGATGCCGCGGCGTTTCGGGTGGCCGACCAGCTCGCGGGCAAAGAACCCTGGGAGGTGTTCGGGGAACGGATCCGACGATTCGAGATCCACCTGAGCGGCGACGTCGTCGAGATGACCCGGGGACCGATTGCCATCGAGGGCTACGACATCCGGGTGTTTCGGCCCCACGACGACAGCCTCGGCGTCGGCCGCCAGGCCTCGAATGATTTCTCCCCGGAGGGGGTCCGCGCGACCCTCGAGGATGCGGAGCGGGCGGCCCGGTACGCTTCCTTCCCCGCGCCCCGATTCGAACTCCCGTCGGGGCGGGGGGCCACCGGCGGCATTGTCGAAGTGCTGGACCGGGGGCTCTGGGAGTACCCGATGGACTCGCTCGAGAACTACGTCGCCACCCTCAAGGCGGCGCTGGAGGGGCGCCCGGGATTCGCGCTCAGCTTCGGTTCCATCCGGGCGACCCTGGTCGAGACGTCCATCTGCAACTCTTACGGATTGCGTACGGGTTACGGTCACACGCAGGTCGAGCTCGAGGTCGGGGTCAAGGCCTTCGGGGGCCCGGAGGGGCCTGCCCCCGGGGAGTACTGGCTGAACGACTCGGACCGGCGGCTACGGCCGGCGGAGCTCGCCCGCAAGGCCGACGATTGGTGTCGGTTTGCGGACGACGTTCGACGGGGTTCGCCCGCACCGACCGGCGAAATGCCGGTTATCCTTCCTTCGGCGGTGCTGGCGGGCATCCTGCCCACGGTGGCGGGCGGGCGCCTCACGGGGTCGGCGCGCCTGCACGGGATCGCCGTCGCACCGGGGACGAAGGTCGCCTCGGAGATGGTGACCGTCCACGACGACGGGCGACTCCCCTGGGCCCCGATGTCATCTCCCGTGGACGATGAAGGCGTGCCCCAGCGCAAGCGCGTTCTGATCGACCACGGCTTGATGTCGGAGGTCCTCTACGACTCGCTCCACGCGGGCGCGTTCGCCACGAATTCGACCGGCAGTGCGTTCCGGGGGGTGTCCTCCGGCTTTCGTACGTGGTACCGATTCCTGCAGCCGCCCGGCATCGCCCCGTCCACCATCGTCGTGAGCCCGGGCGACGGAGGGAGCGATGCGGAGCTCGTCGAGCGGGCGAGGGAGGGGGTCTGGATTCAGGAGATCGGGTGGTCGTCTCCCGACCCGGTGAGCGGGGCGTTCGGGGGAGAGATCCGCCTCGGCTACCGAATCCGGAACGGAAAGATCGCCGACCCGATCCGCGGGGGCACCGTCGGTGGGTTCGTGTTCGCACCCCCGGAATCCCCGTCGCTGCTGAACCGGCTGCAAGCGATCGGGTCCACGAGCGCCTTCGTCGAGCCCGTGTCCTGCCCACCTATCCTGGTTGGAGCGCTGCCGATCGGCGGCGAACGCTAGCGACCGAAACTAGGTCGACTTGCCCGCCGGAAGCGAGAGCAGTATCGTGCGACAATGCGGGCAGCGAAGCCCCGGAAGGTTGGCGGAGTAGGTCCCTCCGAAGCCGGTCCCGACCAAGACTTCGAGCCCCTTCGGACGGAATCGGCTCGAGGTCGACTGGTGCGACCAGAACAGGCCCGAACCGTTCGTGGTGGCGACGAAGCCAGCCTCGAGCGGTCCTCCACAGACCGCGCACTTCTCCCCCGACATGTCGAACCAACCCGGTCGCGAGCCACGGGACTCGGGTATCTTTCCTTTGCGCTCCGGACGAGGAACCCGACGGGTCCCAGGGGGTGGACCGCCGTTCGAAAAAAAATACGACCCCCGTAGGGCCGGGTACCCTACGGGGGCCAGATCATCGTGAGGTTGGAGGTCAGCTCGAGAGAAACGTCCGCGACGATGTCGGCGACGACGATGTCTTCCGCGCCCACCCAGTCGGTCATGGTTCCTCCTCGAGCAGACGGACCTCGGGGCGGTGCCCTCCCGAGCGGTAGGTGGGAATCAGCCAGCTGGGCCACCCGGTGAGCGAGAAGGAGTGAGCTTGGGGGGGTGGTGCGACGGCCAGGAGTAGGTCCCGGGCGGAGACCTGGGCGGGCTCCACAAGGGGGCGCTCTGGAGGCAATCGGGGACGCTCGGCGTGCAACATTAGAGCACCTCCCCAAGGTCGGGAGGGGGAAGCCAGGGTACTCCCAGTCCGCGGGTCCGTTCCCCGTCCTGAGGACGGGAGAATTCCACCTGCCGCAGAGACTCCGCAACGATCGACTGCGCCTCGAGGCGGGAATTTCCGGTCCGGCCCTTGGATGCGGTGGGTACCTTGAGCGGGGCCTCGGACGGGGGGCTCGGAAGGCTCACCAGCGGGAAGCTGCCGATGATCACGAGGGGGCACTCACGGGGAGCGCGGTGCTTGATCCCGAACTTGCGCCCGTCATGCACCTGACCGCAAGAGGGGCAACAGTGCGACACCTCGAGCATCGCCCCGATGCCTCCGAGGTAAGCCCCGCTCTCCTGGGTCCGGCTCATGGTAATACCCCATCCTGCGAAATGCCTACTTAAACGTCTGGAGTTATTTTGTACAAAATAATTCTAAGTACTCCTACGTGACATCACCTTGTTGGAATGGGTGCACAGACCTACGTCCCCATTGAAATCCTCGATTACGTGGAGACTCACGCCCCGCCCGAGGAGTCTCCGTACGGAATCGGACAGCGAGAGCTGGCCAAGGCACTGGGTTACCATCCGTGCTCGATGTCACGACCCCTCGATTCCCTGGTCCGGGAAGGTTTCCTCACCAGCCGCCGGGGTTTGGTCCGGGAGGGGGTGCGAAGGCAGCTCACCTACCGTATTACGGAACCCGGTCGCTCGCGTCTCCGTCGGGAAACCCGACAGATCCCCTTGCTTTCGGGCGAAATTCCTCCTCCACCGCACCCTTTCCTTGGTAGGCGAGAGGAATTGCTCCAGCTCACGGACTACGCGAAGGACGGAGGAGGAATCACATTCGTGGACGGACCCCCGGGCATGGGAAAGACTGCCCTTGTTAGCCGCCACCTCAGGTCGGTCAAGCGGGGGAGAGTGCCCTTCTGGTTCCCGGTTCGGCCGGCGAGCTCTCCCCGGCAATTTGTGGGGGCCCTGACGCACGCGCTAACGTCGTTGGGCGCCCAGCAGTTGGCGTACTATACCCAGGTTCCGCGGCCGCCGGATGCACGGGAGGTCGCCGACATCGTCGCTCGTTCTCTGGGCGAGCGCCCCCTGGCCGCGGTGATCGACGACGTTCAGATGGCAAGCCCGGACATGAAGGACTTCCTCGCGGCATTCACCCGCTTTCTCGCGGGTCGAGGCAACCACCAGTTCTACTTGGTGAGCCAGATCGAACCGGCATTCCAGCCCGAGGGCGTGCCGGTGCACCGGCTGACCATCGGCGGTCTCGACCGAGTCGCAGCCCACGACCTCACCGACCGGAGAGGAGGCCTCGCCGATCGCTTTGAAGCGGTCTACCAGTCCACTCTCGGCTCCCCGCTCCTGCTCGAACTCGCGGTCTCTAACCCCGAAGTGGAAGCGAACGCGAACGCCCTTCCAACTGCGGTGGTTGCCCGGCTCTCTGAGTCGGACGTGCGCGCGGTCCTGCCGGTCGCTCTGGCGAACGAGCCGATCCCCATAGCATTCGCGAGCGAGTTTGAGGGCACGCCGGTGTCTCGACTCCTTGAACTCGAACGGATGGGGGTACTCCACCGAACCGTTCAGGG
>DASPOD010000014.1:0-3584 GCA_035626215.1 Thermoplasmata archaeon | reverse complement strand
CACCGTAGAGCCGCTTCAGGTTCTCGATCGAATCCTGGACCAGGATCCGACCCTCGTCGATGACCGCCGCCCGGTCGCAGAGGTAGTCCGCCTCTTCGAGGTTATGCGTGGTGAAGACGACGGTGAGCCCGCGACGCGTCTCCGCTCGGACCATGTCGAGCAGGTCCCGGCGCATGATCACGTCGAGACCGACCGTCGGCTCGTCCAGGAACAGGACGTCCATGTCGTGCATGAACTCCCGAGCGACCTGCACCCGGCGCTTCTGGCCCCCCGAGATGTCGAAGGCGCGCCGCTTTCGGATGTCCGCGAGGCCATACTCGTCGATCAACCGTTCGCGACGGCGCACCCGCTCTGGTTTCGGGACCCCCCAGAGCATGCCGTAGACGTCGAGGTTGCGCTGGACGGTGGTGAAATCGAACGATTCTCCCTGCTGCACCACGCCGATCCGACGTCGGATCTTCTGACCGTCGCGCATCGGGTCGTAGCCGAGGACCCGCAACGTCCCCGAGGTGGGCCGGATGAGCGTGGTCATCGCCTTGATGAGGGTCGACTTTCCGGCGCCGTTCCGCCCGAGAAGTCCGAACACCTCGCCCCGTCGGACCGTGAAGCTGACGCCGTCGAGCGCGTACCGCCGACGGTCGTACGAGTGACGTAGGTCCTGGGCGACGACGATCGACTCATCGTCGGTTGAGGCCCCCGAGGCGAGCGGTGGGTCGGTCACCGCCTAGGAGGAATTGGGACCAGCGAATAAGGGATGCTCACCAAGAATGAGCATCCGGGGAGGTCGTTGAGGAGCCTCGCGGCGCCTCCCGTGGCCCACCGGTTCTCAGTTCTCGGCGACCTGTCGCGCGATACGTACTTGACCCGGGCGCTCGTCCCGGTGAACGAGGTTGACGAACTACGCAGGAAGCGACCCTGGCGGACTCCGTTCCTCCGACCGCCCCGGGAGAGCCGATGAGCACCGGGGTACGACGTCCGGGCATCGAGTTCGTGGGCGGTTCGTTCGGCACGCGGCCGCTCGCAATCGTTCAGCGGGAGTTCCGTGACCCTTCGCTCGAGGGTCGACGACTGTTCGCGGAGGTGTTCGGCACCTTCTTCCTCGTGACGGTCGCGGCCGGCGCCGGGGTCGTCAATTCGGTGAGCGGCGGCAAGCTGGACCTTGCGATGATGGTCGCCGCGCCGGGCCTCATGGTGATGGCGATCATCCTGTTCATGGGGGCCACGTCCGGCGCCCATCTCAACCCGGTCGTCAGCATCGCGTTCGCCGCCCGTGGGGACTTCCCGTGGCGGCGGGTCCCGGGCTACATCGCCGCCCAGCTCTTTGGGGCGATCCTCGCGAGCCTCCTCCTTTGGTCGTTGTTCGGCAACGTCGCCTCCCTCGGGGCGACCAACCCGGGACCCGGGATCACGAGTTTCCAGGCCGTGGTGTTCGAGATCGTCTTGACATTGGGATTGGTGAGCACCATCCTCGGCACCGCTTCGAAGGCCCAGAACATCGGCCCGCTCGCCGCCCTCGCGGTCGGCGGTTACATCATCCTCGCGGGGCTCTGGGCAGCGCCGATCAGCGGGGCCTCGATGAACCCGTTCCGCTCCCTCGGGCCGGAGCTGGTCTCGGGCCACCTCGCCAACGCGTGGATCTACGTGGTGGGTCCGCTCCTGGGGGCCTTGCTCGCCGTCGGGGTCGCCTACATCCTCCGGGGGCCGGGCGGTGACGAGCCGGCCGTCGCGGCCGCCGGAGGCCGTCTCCCCGAGATCCTCCGGGAGTCGGCCTCCCGACAGACCCATCGCAACGAGCCGGGGGCGCCTCCCGCCCCAGCCGCGGAAGGGGAGCGGCCCGGGTGAACCCCTCGTTCGACCGCCTGAAACTCCCGTTCGGAATCAACGTCGACCTCGCTCACTGCGATGCCGCGGACACGTCGACCTGGCCGGGAGGCAAGCGCCGGGGCGAGGCCGCCCTCCCCGGGCTCCGGGCGGAGCTTGACCGCCTTCAGGAGCTGTTCTACGCCGACGCGCGGCACGGGCTGCTCGTGATCCTCCAGGGGATGGACACGAGCGGAAAGGACGGCGTCATCCGCCATGTCTTCGAGGGCGTGAACCCGCAGGGAGTCCGGGTGAGTTCGTTCAAGCAACCGACCCCGGAAGAACAGGCCCACGACTTCTTGTGGAGGATCCACCGGGACGCCCCGGCGAAGGGCGATATCGTGATCTTCAATCGCAGCCACTATGAGGACGTCCTCATCGCCCGGGTGCACCACCTCGTTCCCCACAAGGTCTGGGCGAAACGGTTCGACGCGATCAACGCCTTCGAGCACGAGCTCGTCGACGAGGGAAATACGATCCTGAAGTTCTTCCTGCACATCAGTCGCGAGGAGCAAGCACGACGGCTGGAAGACCGGATTCGGGACCCGACGAAGCGCTGGAAGCTGAACGTCGCGGACTTCCACGAGCGGAGGTATTGGGCCGACTACCTGGCGGCCTACGAGGATGTGCTGGAACGGACGAACACGCCGTGGGCCCCGTGGTACCTACTTCCGTCCGACCACAAGTGGCTCAGAAACCTCGCCATCTCCTCGATCCTCGTGGAGCAGCTCCGGGGGATCAAACTCCGCTATCCCGAGCCCAAGGTTGCGCTCGCCTCGCTCAAGCTTCGCTGAGAGGGCCTCTCGTATACCCCTCGGAAGGGGCCCGCAGTTGCAGTAGCATTCCTTTTTATATGAGTGCTTTCTTACTTATCCTGAAGGATGCCCGGTCCGTCGCCGATCACCGGCGGAGGGTCGGGGGAACACAACCATGGCCAAAATCATTGGAATCGACCTAGGGACCAGCAACTCCGCGGCGGCCGTGCTCGAAGGGGGGCGACCGGTGATCATCCCGAGCTCCGAAGGAACGACGGTCGGAGGCGGCAAGGCGTTCCCGTCGTACGTGGCGTTCACGAAGGACGGTCAGCTGATCGTCGGGGAGCCGGCGCGCCGTCAGGCGATTTCGAACCCCGAGGGGACCGTCACCGCGTTCAAGCGGAAAATGGGCACCGACTACCAGTACATCCTGCACGGAAAGAAGTACACACCCCAGCAGCTCTCCGCGTTCCTCCTCCAGAAGATCAAGCGGGACGCCGAGGCGTTCCTCGGCGACAAGGTCGAGAAGGCGGTGATCACGGTCCCCGCCTACTTCAACGACAATCAGCGGCAGGCGACCAAGGACGCGGGCGCGATCGCGGGCCTCGAGGTCGTCCGCATCATCAACGAGCCGACGGCCGCCTCCCTCGCCTACGGGCTCGACAAGGCCGGCAAGGACCAGAAGATCCTCGTCTTCGACCTGGGCGGGGGGACGCTGGACGTCACGATCATGGACTTCGGGGACGGCGTCTTCGAGGTGATCTCGACGAGCGGGGACACCCAGCTCGGGGGGACCGACATGGACTCCGCGATCACCGAGTGGGTCGCCTCCGAGTTCCAGAAGGAGTCCGGCGTCAACATCCGCTCCGACAAGATGGCGATGCAGCGGGTGCGCGACGCCGCGGAGAAGGCGAAGATCGAGCTCACCTCCACCGTCGAGACCCAGATCAACCTCCCGTTCCTGAGCGC
>DASPOD010000013.1:0-3733 GCA_035626215.1 Thermoplasmata archaeon | reverse complement strand
ATGGACACGGGGGGATTTGAACCCCCGACCTCTGCTTTGCGAAAGCAGCGATCTTCCGCTGATCTACGTGCCCGCGCTGGCGGGGATAGGGACCTCCGCTTAAGCCCTTTGGAAAGCGGACGCAGGCGAACTCGACCGGAGAGGGTAAGACACCCCCCTCGTCCTGAGAGTTCGTTCAGCTGGTAACCGAGGCAACGCCCGCCAGGCGCGTTTCGGAGCTGGGGGCCGAGGGGCCACTAGATTTCGATGAGGCCCCGGCTCCCTCCGCCGAAGTTCCGGGGGACGAGGGTGGGTGGGACGAACCCGGACCGGCCTTTCCACCGGTAGAGCGGTGCGTCAGGATCAGGCGCTGCTCGTCGGAATCGTACCGGAACAGATCGGCGTACCGTCCCCAGTTGACGATGTTCTGGACCGCCTCATCCGCTGGAGCGGTCGTGAACGAGATGATCTGGCCGAGTTCCTCGTCGGAGAGCGAATGCTCCGGAGCGTTCTCGAGCGCCCGGAGGAGCGTCCGGAACAGCGTCGTCTTGCGGAGCTGCTCGCGGATGATCGCCTTGCGGTCCCGGATCGACCCGCTGACGAGCTTCTTCCCGAGGTCGGTGAACGTGGCCCGGCCGTCCGCCACCTTGACCAGCTGCAGCACCGAGGCGAACTCGAGCGCGGGAAGAATCTCATCGATCTCAAGGTCGAGGTCGTCCGCGAGGAGCGCGACATCCTCGGACCCCTTGTGGGCATTCAAGAGTACGAGTAACCCCATCAGCTCGGTCGGGTTACATTTCGGGAAGGTCGTCGGCACTTCGTTCCTCGGCGGAATTCCCTACTCGAGTCCGTTCTATAAGGATTGCTCGGGAGGCGACGAGCCGTCCGGCAAATGGCTCTTCGACGCAGGAGCGCCTCCCTCGGTGATGAGGGAGTAGACCCGGTCGGTGAGGTCGTAGAACGCGGCCGATTTGCGGTCCCGCGGTCTCGGGAGCTCGACTTCAACTTGCGCCAGGATTTGGCCCGGACGCCGGGAGAGCACGATCACTCGGTCCGCGAGCTGAATCGCCTCCTCGATGTTATGACTCACCAGCAGCACGGCGTCGGGGGGAAGCTGCGGGTCCCTCCACAACTGGAGTACTTCCTCACGAAGGCTCTCGGCGGTGAGGGGGTCGAGGGCACTGAACGGTTCGTCCATCAGGAGCACCGCGGGCTCGACGGCGAGCGCTCGCGCCAAGCCGACCCGCTGGCGCATCCCGCCCGAGAGTTCGCGAGGATACGCCTCTTGGAAGCCCTCGAGCCCGGTCACGGAGATGTACCGCTCCACCTGGGAACCGATGCGAGCGGAGTCCCAGCCTAGGGCCTCGAGGCCGAAGGCGACGTTCTGCGCGACGGTGAGCCACGGGTAGAGCGCGAAGCTCTGGAAGACCATCGCCATCTGGGAGCAAACGGTTTCGACTTTCTGGTCTTGGAAGTAGATCTCGCCCGAGGTGGGGTGGTCGAGGCCCTGGATGAGCCGGAGCAAAGTCGACTTGCCGCAACCGGACGGGCCGACGATCGCGACGAAGTCGGAGTCTTTCACCTCGAAGGAGATGTCCTGCATGATGGCGATCGAGCCGTGGCGGGAGCTGAAGCTCTTATCGACGTGCTCGACCCGGATGAGCGCCACGTCCGCCTCCCTCTCGCCCCGCGGTCAGTCGTACCGATACCGCTCGACCGCACGGCGGTAGAGCGGCTTCCATATGAGTTCGTTGATGGCGACGACGGTGGCAATGAGGGCGAACAGAGCCGCCACCATGAGCGGGTAGCCCCCCGCGCCCGACTGGGCCTCCACCCATCCCAGGTCAAGGAGTTGGCCCACCCCGAGCACGCTCAGGGTCTGCCCGGATCCCGCATTGAGGTACTCGGCGACGATCAACGTGTTCCAACCGCCGCCGAACGCGGTGATGGAGCCGGTGATGAGCGCGGTAAACGACCCGGGAACGAGCACCCGTCGTAAGAACTTACGGCCCTTGACGCCGAACGAGTGGGCCGCCTCCTCGAGGTCCGGGGGGATGGAGCGGATTCCGGATAGGAGGTTGAAGAACAGGTACCAGATCATGCCCGTCATCAGCATCAAAATGGAGGCGCCCTCCGGAGTGATGACCGGGACGAGTTCGAAAATGATGACCGGAAACAGCGCCGTCGCCGGGAACGACGCGACCACTTCCACGATCGGTAGACCGACCGTTCGCGCTCGCCGCCCGCGTGCCATCCAGATGGCGAGCGGCAGGGAGATGGCGAGGCAGATGGCGTAGGCCGCCACGAGACGACCGCCCGACGCGGCGACCGCGAGAGGCAGCTGGAGCATCTGGGCCCGGACCGACGGAACGATGCGGCCGCTGAACACGGTATAGACCGCCACCACGATGGCAATCAGCATCAGCCAAACCAGCACGAGGATCGTGCCGAGCGAAAGCTGGTAAATCACGGACTGACGGCGGGGGTTCGGCGCCCGGCTCGGCCGGACCGTGATCGCCGCCAGCTGGGCGAGCGGAGTGCTGATGCGCGAGACCCCCGTGCGAACACCCCGGGTCACGTAGGCCGCCGCTCGACGGAATCGGCCCGTCGTCCCCACGGCGCTGATTAGGCCCGATTCCCCGGAGGGGGCTTGGTCGTAGCGGAATCGCTCAGCCCATCGCCCGAGCGGCCGCCAGAGTGCAAAATCGAGCACCGCGATCACGATGATGAGCACGATGAGGCCGGCCAGAAAATTGGGCGCGTTGTGGTGCTCCGCCGCGAAGGAGAGAAGGCTACCGACGCCGGGCAGCGCATGCGTCCCGTTGGTGGTGAAGATCTCGGCTTCGACCAGAAAGAACCAACCCCCGGTCCAGGACAACACGGAGTTGTAGACGAGTCGGTTCACGGTGGCGGGGAACAGGAGTCGGCGGAAGCGGAGCCAGCCCCGGAGTCCAAAAGTATCCGCCGCTTCGCGGAGGTCCGACGGCACCGTCTTCAGCGACTCGTACACCCCGAAGACCATGTTCCAGGACATCGACGTGAAGATCAGGATCACGGACGCGAGATTCGGGCCGAACCCTGCCGGCTGGAGGTCGTAGAGGACGAGCACGACCACCGGGAAGAAGCCGAGGATCGGTACCGATTGGAGGATGTCGAGCACGGGGATCATCACGCGCTCTCCCGTCCGGTGGGCCGCGGCGTAGTAGCCGTAGGAGAGGGCGAACGCCAGGGAGAGGAGGTACGCCGCCGACATCCGGAGGAAGGAGTAGGTGACCGCGACGCCGGCGTTGGGAAGATAGCCTACGAGATCACCTAACGTGAACGACGGGTCAACGGCGGCGGTGACTCCGATGGCGAGAGGGACCGCAAGATAGAGGAGGGTCGCCGGCCGGCTCCAGCGCAGCCGCTCGGGCTTACCGGTCGACGACGACCTTCCCGTCGCTCCGGAATTCGCCGGGTTCGTTGCGCTGGTTACGGAATCCACTGGGCCAGTCAAGTGGGTCCTCCCCGTTCCCACCATGCGACGTCTCCGGCATGGTCGGGCGGGCCCACGGCCCATGTCTATTTGTGCCGTGTGGTCGAACTTCGCCTCGGCGGCCCCCGAAGCTCGCAAGCGCGGCAACGTTTATCAACGGCCCGAAGCTGGCCGGCGTGTAGCCCCGTGGTGTAGTGGCCAATCATGCGAGACTCTGGATCTCGCGACGCAGGTTCGAACGCCGCGGAGGTCGGATTCCCCGACGGCCGAAACTCCTGC
>DASPOD010000012.1:0-9595 GCA_035626215.1 Thermoplasmata archaeon | reverse complement strand
CCCTCGAAGCGACGTACGAAGCGCCCCCGAACATCGCGCTCGTGAAGTACTGGGGGGTGCGCGACCGCGCCCGTGCGATCCCGTTCAACTCCTCGATCTCCGTGACCCTCGACCGGCTCCGGTCCCGGACGTGCGTCCGGTTCGACCCGACCCTCTCCACCGACCGCGTCACGCTGAACGGCGAGACCGCGACCGGCGGACCCCGCGAATCGGTCGTCCGGTTCCTCGACCGGGTCCGCATGCTCGCCCATGTGACATATGGGGCGGACGTGCAATCCGAGAACAACTTCCCGACCGCGAGCGGGCTTGCGTCGAGCGCGAGCGGCTTCGCCGCGCTCGCGGGGGCAGCGACCGCGGCGCTCGACCTCAAGCTCTCGGGCCGGGAGCTCTCGAAGCTCGCCCGGTTCGGCTCGGGGAGTGCCGCCCGCTCCGTGTTCGGCGGGATCGTGGAGTGGCGGGCCGGAATCCTCCCGGACGGCTCGGACTGCTACGCCCGGCCCCTCTTCGGGCCCGACTACTGGCCCGCGCTCGTCGACCTTGTGGTGGTCGTGAGAGGGGCCCCGGTGAAATCCGTCCGCAGCGAGGACGCGATGCAGACGACCGTGGCGACGAGCCCCACCTACGCCCGCCGGCTCGCGGAGCTCCCCCGCCGGACGCACAAGATCCGCACGGCGATCCGGGCCCGGGACCCGCGACGCCTCTTCCCGCTCATCATGGAGGAGTGCGACAGCTTCCGCGAGGTCTGCGAGACGACCCGGCCGTCGCTCGACTACCTGACCACCACCTCGCGGGCCCTCATCGGCGAGGTCCGCTCGCTCAACCGCGAGGCCGGACGTCCCGTCGCCGCCTACACCCACGACGCGGGGGCGCACCTGCATGTCTTCACGCTCACGAAGGACGTCCCGCGCGTGCGCCGACGCCTCGGGAAGCTGCCGGGCGTCGAGCGCACCGCGGTGCTTCACCCCGGTCCGGGCGGCCGACGGGTCGCATAGGCTGAGGTGCGACCGCGCACCCCCGCGGGCGTCCGAGCCTACAGCACGTGCCGGTCGAACTCGGGCGGCGGGAGCGTGAGCCCGAGGGAGCCGACCAGCGCCGTCACCTCGTCGATGTACCGGCGCCGCGCCTCCTCGTTCGTCCACCGCTTGAGGCCGTACTCGATCGCTCGGCGGCTCGTATCGGAGTTCGAGTGCCCGAACATGTCGAGGGCTCGGGGGTACCACTTGAGGACCGACGCCTGAGCCTCCTCCTTCGAGCCCGCGTACTTCGGACCGTCCTGGACCATCCGTCGAAGCACGCTCGCCCCGAAGTTCAAGTGGAGCTGCTCCTCGCTCAGCATCAGCGGCATCGCGCGGGCCAGCGGCCCGTACGAACACTCTTGGAACGCGCGCAGCTGGTAGACGCCGACCCGGTCGACGAAGCAGGTGAACGCGCCGACGTCGCTCCACCGGTCGAACTTCATGTTGAACGCGTCGAGCTTGTGCTCGCCTTCCTTCTTCGTGAGGAGGTCGTCGATCATCCGCTGGCCCTCGTCGCCGAAGTCACGTAGGATCCGACACGCCTGGAGACCGTGGCGGGCCTCGTCGGCGATAATCCGGGACTCGATCCACCGGTCCTCGAGCGTGGGAGCGCGGTCGAGCCATGGGCGATGCTGCTGGATCGAGGCGAACTCGGTGTCCGCCTGAACGACCAGGAGCTTCACGACGAGCTTCCGCATGTCCGGCGGCACCTCCTCCGCGGTCTCGTACTTACGGACCCCCGCGGACGATCCCCAGAGGATCTCGCGGACCGGCTCGATGGTGCCCCCTTCTTGGATGCTCTTGGAGGTCGGGCCGGCTTTCGGTTGCGGAGCGGGGTCGGTCATGGGCGACTAAACCGTGCTAGAACCTCATCGTCCCTTAAAGGTAGGTTTCCGCTTTTCGACGAACGCGCTCAGTCCTTCCTTCGCGTCCTCGGTGATGAACAGCCGGTTCTGAAGCTCGCGCTCGAGCGCGAGGCCCGCGGTGAGCGGCATCTCGATCCCCTCGAGGACCGAGCGTTTGATGAGGCTCACGGCGCGCGCCGGTCCCTTCGCGAGCGTGCTCGCGTACGCCTGGACGTCCGTCGCGAACGTCTCCTTCGGGTAGACGTAGTTCACGAGCCCGATCGCGAGCGCCTCGTCGGGCGAGAGGAGCTTTCCGGTGATCATCATGTCGAGCGCCCGGGACGGTCCAATGAGCCGCGGCAGTCGCTGGGTACCGCCCGTTCCCGGAAGGACGCCGAGCGTCACCTCGGGAAGGCCGATCTTGCCGGAATCCTTCGCCATCATGCGAAGGTCGGTGGAGAGCGCGATCTCGAGCCCGCCGCCGACGCAGTGGCCGTTGATCGCGGCGATCACGACCTTGGGCGTGCTCGCGAATTTGTCGAGCGTCTCCTGGCAGTGGAGACAGAACATCGCCTTGAAGTCCGGCTGGCTCTGCTTGAGCATCTCGATGTCCGCCCCGGCGCTGAAAAAGCCGGGCACGGTGCTCGTGAGAACGACGACTCGAGCGTTGTCGTCGAACCGGAACTCTTCAATCGCCTGGTCGAGCTCGCTCATCATGGCGAGGTCGTACGTGTTCGCCTTCGGCTTGCCGATCTCGATGTACCCGACGTGGTCGTCGACGCGGGTCCGGATGTACTTGCCTTGCATACTTCGCTGCGGCCCGGGGCCGTGTTCGCGGGAGGCCAGTCCCGGGGACGGATAACGGCGACGCTCGAACGTGCCGGGGTCGGTCAGCGCCGACGTCGGGCGCTCGGGCGGCGTTCCTCGGCCCGCCCGTCGGGATATCCGACCACGACCACCGTCGCCATGCCGGCGAAAATGCCGACCTCGACGACCCCGGTATGCCCTCGGATCGCGTCGGCCGCGGCGTTCGGGTTCCGAATCGGCTCCCGGCACCCGAGGTCGAGGATCTCGTTCCCGTTGTCCGTGATGAACGGCCTCCCGTTGGCTCCGACCCGGAGCCGGACACGGTACCCTTCCTCCGCGAGGTCGCGCTCGAGCACGGAGCGCGCAAACGGAACGACCTCGACGGGAATGGAGGCGCGCTCGCCGAGCGCGCTCACGAGCTTCGACGGGTCAACGATGACCACGAACGACTCCGACCGATGCGCGAGCAGCTTCTCGCGGAGGAGCGCCCCGCCGCCCCCCTTCGTCAGGTCCAGCGCGGGGGAGACCTCGTCCGCACCGTCCACCATCACATCGAACCGATCGTCCCCGCGCAGCGGTCGGACCGGGATATGGAGCTCCCGGGCGAGCTCCTCCGTCGCGCGGGAGCTCGCTACGCAGTCGAACTTCCCACCGGGGAATTTTTCCGCCATGGCCCGGACAGCCTGAGCGGCCGTGGTTCCCGTGCCAAGAGCAATCCGGTGACCGGGCTGGACGTATCGCTCGACCGCGTACCGGGCGGCGACCGCCTTGGCTCGTTCGACGTCTTCCGGCACGGACCTCCCAGAATCCGCGCCCCTATTCAACCCCACGCCGCCCCGGGCCCATAGTGATAAACGTGAGGGGACCTCCCGGGACCGGATGGACGCGGACGCGCCGCCCGAGCGGGCCCCGGTGGTCGTTTCGATCGGCGGCTCCGTGCTCTTGACCGGCGAGGGCGACGTCGAGTACCTCGGAAACCTGGCCAGCCTCCTCCGGCGCCTCGGGAGGGAGCGGCCGCTCGTCGTCACGGTCGGCGGGGGACGGACCGCCCGGGACTACATTCAGGTCGGTCGGGCGCTCGGACTCACGGAGGTCGAGCTCGACGAGGTGGGGATCGAGGTGACGCGGCTTCACGCCCGTCTCCTCGCCGCTCGGCTCGGTCCCCCGACGCCCGCGCAACCGCCGACCACGGTGGCGGCGGTCGTCGAGCAACTCCGCCACGGCTCGCCCATCATTCTCGGCGGTACCGAGCCCGGGCACACCACCGACGGGGTCGCGGCGCTGCTCGCGGTCCGGCTTCGCGCCGCGCGCGTTGTCAACGCCACCAACGTCGACGGAATCTACGACCGGGACCCCCGGGCCGACCCGAACGCTCGCCGAATCGAACACCTCACCTGGCCCGAGTTCCGGGCGATGGTCCATGCCGGGGCCTCCGGCGAGGCCGGGCAGAACTTCCTGTTCGACCGGCTCGGCGTCGATGCGCTCGCCCGGGCCAAAATCCCGCTCTGGGTCGTGCCGGGCCGGGACCTTTCGAACCTCGAGGCTGCGATCGTCGGCCGGCCGTGCCGCGGTAGCCGGGTCGGCGAAGGCTCGGGGAAGACAAGCCCTTAGTAGCCGAGCGCAGGTCGCTCCGCCATGGTGCACCGCGTGGTGTTCCTCGGACCCCCCGGGGCCGGCAAGGGCACGCAGGCCGCTCGAATTGCTCGGGAACTCGGCGTACCCCACCTTTCCACGGGCGACATCCTCCGGGCGGCGGTCGCGGCCAAGACGCCCCTCGGCCTCGCCGCGGAAGGCCACATGCGCTCGGGCGGGCTCGTTCCGGACGACCTCGTCCTGAAGATCCTCCACGAGCGGCTCGACCAGCCCGACGCGAAGGTCGGCTACCTTCTCGATGGCTTCCCCCGCAACCTCGCCCAAGCGGAAGCGCTCGGAAACTTCTCCTCGGTCGAGCGGGTCGTCTCGCTCGAAATCTCCCCCGACCTGCTCGTGGACCGTCTCTCGCAGCGCCGGGTCTGCCCGAAGTGCCAGTCGGTCTACAACCTCTCGACCCAACCGCCGAAGCTTCCCGGGAAGTGTGACCTTGACGGGGCTGACCTCGTCCATCGCCCGGACGACCGACCGGAGGCGATCATGACGCGCCTCAAGGTCTATGCCGAGCAGACGGCGCCGCTCCTCGACTACTACCGAAAGCGCCACCTCCTCCGCGCGGTCGATGCGACCGGCACGCCCGACGAGGTCGCCACACGGGTCCGAAAGGCCCTCGCCTAGAGGGCTAGGCACGCGCGAGGCCCCGGCGCGAATCGGAGACGCGGAGGACCTCGCCCCGCACCCATTTGCCCCGGTCCAAGTAGAGCCGCACTCCTTCGAGGTAGCCGAGCGGCTCCCCCCAGTCACGCGCCTCTTTCGGCCGGGCCGCGGCTGCCCCGAGCTCGATGATGCCGCCGTGCGAGACCATGAGCAGGCGGCCGTTCGAATCCGCAAGGTGGAGGAGTTGCTGCCGCATCAGCTCGGCGTGGCGATGGGCATACTCCGCGACCGTATCGCTCCGACCGACCGCCCGGACGTAGTCGGCGAACGAACGGCTCCCGAGCACGTCGTCCGAGAGGCCGGCATC
This sequence comes from Thermoplasmata archaeon, assembly GCA_035626215.1. GTDB lineage: Archaea > Thermoplasmatota > Thermoplasmata > Lutacidiplasmatales > UBA184 > Lutacidiplasma. Next base: position 4,313 of record DASPOD010000012.1, on the reverse strand, counting down.
GTCGGGCATCTCGGCGAGCTCGGGGAAGGTCGCGTCGACCGTGAACCCGAGCGCCTCGGCGGTCTCGACCGCCCGGGTCTTCGGGGAGGTCACCACGCGATCGAACCGTCCCATGGTCCCGGCGACCCGCCGGGCGAGCGCCCGGCCTTCCTTGCTCAGGTGGGGGTCCCCGGGTTCTCGGCGACTGTGCCGACGATGCTCGATGACCCGCATGCCGAGCCGGTACGCCAGCGAGGTCGCGGAGATTTTATAGGTCGACCACCGCTCCTCGAACCGTCCCGGCTTAGCTCAGTGGTAGAGCGGGGGACTGTAGGTGAGACTGCCGGACCTCCGGCGGCCCCCGTGGATATCCTCAGGTCGCCTGTTCGAGTCAGGCAGCCGGGACCTGAGGCTCCGAGGGATTTGACGACCGGACGGTTGGCGCGGTCGCCGGGTGCAACGGGCGTTCGAACCACGCGACGTCCCAGTACCGGTCGAACTTGCGACCCACGCGGTGGAACGTACCGACGCGCCGGAACCCGAAGCGGCGATGGAGACGGACCGACGCCTCGTTCGGCAGGGTCACGGCCGCGACGACCCGCTCGATGTCCTCATCGCTCAGCTCGGCGAAGAGCGACCCATACAGCCGGGACCCGAGGCCCCGGCCTCGGAACTCGGGTCGGAGGTAGACCGAAGCCTCCACCGTGGTGGAGTACGCGGCCCGAGGGCGGAACGGGCTCGAGGTCGCCCAGCCGACGACCCGACCGCCCCCGTCGACGGCCACTTCGAGTCGGTGACGGCCTCCGGCGGTGTGTTCACGGAGCCACGCACGGCGTTCCTCCGGCGTGACGGGCTCGACCTCGAACGTGGAGGGGCTCGACACGACGTAGTGGTTGTACACTTCGAGGATCCCGGCGAGGTCGGTCGACCGACCCGACCGAACCACCACCTCCATCGCGTCCCGCTCCGGCGTCACCAAAACGTTCGGGACGGATGAACGGTCCCGCGCGGATTCTGGACAAGTCGTCTCGAGCCCGCCGACCGAGTGGACGATTGTCACCGCGCTCGGGCGTGGGGTTTCGCACTCGGCCAGCCGTGAGCGTCGGAGCGCACGAATGCGGTTGTCGGGATTCGAACCCGAGTAGGTAGCTTGGGAAGCTACCGTCCTAACCACTAGACCACAACCGCGCGGCGCCCCCCGGAGGGGTGGACCCTCATACGGTTTGTGCAGCGCAGCTCACAGAAGGAGGCCGACGGACTCGCCCGGGATGGTCGGCGCGGTGGCCAGGAGGTCGTCGTTCGAAACGAGACGCTCCGCCACCCGGCTCGCGAGCCCCTTCTGCTGGAGCAGCCGTCGGGTTCGTGAGAGGTCGTTCGTCGAGAGGGCGACGAGGGTCTGGTTCCCCTCCCGGGCGACCAGAATCGCGACGCTCTGGATATTGATGTCCTCCTGGGAGAGCGTCTCGAGGACCCGCAGGAACGTTCCGGCCCGGTCTTCGAGCCGCACCGCGATCATCTCGCGAATCTCGACCGAGAACCCCGCGGACCGCAGGAGGGCGGTCGCCCGGTCGGGGTCGCTCACGATCAGGCGCACCCGGCCCTTGCCGGCCGCCGAATCGACGCTGATCGCGGCGAGGTTGACTTTCTCCTTCGCGAGGGCCCGAGCGACCCGGGCCAACGCCCCGGGCCGGTTCGGCAGCGAGAAGGTGAGCTCCCGGAGGGTCATGGGAGGGTTAGAGAAGCGAGGGGCTAAAAGGGTCGACGATAGGTCGGATTCCTCCCGGTGTGCGCCGCGCACATATTTATACACGAACCGGGCCTAATTCACGCTGCCCGGAGTCGTCGATCCGGGCCGCGGTCCATCTGATGGGGGGAATGGGAGGTCATCGGTCGGCGCGCCGGTTCCGCCGGGCCCGCCGATTGCGCTCCGACAAACGCGGGGTCGTGGCGGTCATCGGGACGCTACTCGCCCTCCTGGTCTTCTTCGCGCTGTTCGGAATCTTCCTGACCCAATACGTGCCGCTCTGGATGACGGAGAACGAATCGGCGTTCACGAGCCAGGCCCTCTCGTCGTTCGCCCAGTTCAAGTCGGACGTGGACAGCCAGTACGTTCTCGACGCGCCCCCGGTGCTCGGCGCCCCCTTCACGATTAGCTCGCAGGGGATTCCGCTCATCGCCCAGCCGACGCAGGGGGTGCTCAACTTTCTGCCGCAGACGTGCCCCGGAGGGTTCTACGCCCCGGGAATCTCGGGCGCGACCCCGTCGAACTACGGCCAGCCGGTGAACCCGAGCTTCTGCGTCTTTGAGAATCAAACGATTCGGCCCGCGTTCGGCGGGCACAACAGCCTGTCGTTCGCGGTCCCGACCGGCCTCCTCGAGATGATCCTCCCGAACCGGTACTACACGAGCCAGACGTTCATCTACGAGGCCGATGGGGTGATTCAGCTCCAGTCGGGCGGCTACCAGATCATGGCGTACGCCCCGCCGCTTAACCTAACGCGGCTCGCCGGCAACACCACCGTCACCTCGAGCTTCCTCCAGCTCTACGGCAACTCGACCACGGTCGCGGGCCAGGGCTCCGAGGAGGTCTATAGCCACCTTTTGTTCGCGCAACCGCTCTCCTACAACGGCTACAACGCGACCGCCCACGTGACGCGGGCGTTCAACTACACCTTCGAGATCGGGACCGACTTCCCGTGCGCCTGGTCGAGCTTCCTCTTCCACCAAGTGAACGTGAGTGGGATTCCGAGCAGCCAGTACTCCTACACCCCCTACTCGGGGAGCTGCAATAATCCCGCGGGGTTGACGAGCGTCCTGACCCTCAGCCTGACGGCCGTTAACTATGTCTCCATGTTCTATGCTGGTACTCAGGTGGCGGTCGGCATCGGGAGCTCGTGAGTAGGATGTCGGCCGGCTCGTTCCGTGTCAAGATTCCGCGGACCCCACCGAGCGGGACCGAAACCATGCTCCCGCCCGGCGCCGCCGCCCCTCCTCCGCCCGAGGCCCTGACCGCCGAGCTCCCCGGAACGTTCATCACCGCGATCCCACCCCTCCCCGAGCCCACCATGAAGGAGCTCGAGGTGAGCGCCGTCAACCCTCCGTACTCGTACTCGCGGGTCTCCTACAACGACCGGAACAAGGAGTACCTCTACGAGGTCATCGAGCCGCAGCTGTCCGCGCACGAAAAGCAGCTCGTGGAGCACCTCAAGAGCACCTTGAACCGGATCCTCGGGAGCGATGTCGGCGGGCTCAGCCCGGCCGATAAGCGGGCGTACCTGCGCGAGGAGGCTCGGGAGTACTTCCGGAGCCGTGGGATCACGCTGTCGCCGATTTCGCTGGAGCGGATCATCTACTACACGCTCCGGGACTTCGTCGGCTACGGGCCGATCGACGCGCTGATCCGCGACCTCGACGTGGAGGACATCTCGTGCGATGGGGTCGAGGTCCCGCTGTTCATTTTCCACGGGAAGTACGAGAGCGTGAAGACGAACATCATGTTCGCCGACGAGGACGCGCTCGACTCGTTCATCATCATGCTCGGTCAGCGCTGCAGCAAGGCCGTGAGCGTATCGGCGCCGATCCTCGACGGCACGACCCCCGAGGGCCATCGCGTGCAGGCAACGTACGGTCGTGAGGTCACGACCCGGGGCGCGAGCTTCACGATCCGACGGTTCAAGGAGCGCCCGTTCACCCCGGTCGACCTCGTCGCGATGGGCACGGCGAACGAGGAGATGGTCGCGTACTTCTGGCTCGCGGCGGAACAGGGCGAATCGGTGATTGTCTGCGGCGGCCCCGCCGCCGGCAAGACCAGCACGCTCAATGCGATCGCGCTGTTCATTCCCCCGACCGCGAAGATCGTCTCGATCGAGGATACCCGCGAAGTGAACCTTCCGCACGAAAACTGGATTCCGGGCGCGACGCGCAGCGGGACCGGGGACCGCGGGAGCGATGGCAAGGCCGCCGGCGAAGTCGACATGTTCGACCTCGTGCGGGCCGCGCTGCGGCAGCGGCCGAACTACATCATCGTGGGCGAGGTCCGGGGCAAGGAGACGTACACGATGTTCCAGGCGATGGCGACCGGCCACACCACCTACTCGACGATGCACGCCGACAGCGTGAAGTCGATGGTGAACCGGCTCGAGAACCCGCCGATCAACACCCCGCGCATCCTCCTCTCCGCCCTCAACAACGTCGTCATCCAGATCCAGACCCGCAGCGACAAGGGGGTCGTCCGGCGGCTGAAGCAGGTCCTCGAGATCGTCGGGTTCGAGCCCGAGACCAACGAACTGATCACGAACACCGTCTACGAATGGGACCCCGCGACGGACAAGTTC
>DASPOD010000011.1:0-23184 GCA_035626215.1 Thermoplasmata archaeon | reverse complement strand
CAGCTTCACCGCCAACATCCAGGTCCTGAACCACCCGAGCGTGATCACGGTCGGGTACACCCCGGTGTTCCACTGCCACACCGCCCAGGTGGCCTGCGAGTTCACCGAGCTCCTGAAGCGCCTCGACCCGAAGACCGGGCAGGTCGCAGAAGAGAACCCCCAGACGCTCAAGACCGGCGACGCGGCGGTCGTGAAGATCACGCCGAAGCGGCCGCTCGTGATCGAGAAGTACAAGGAGTTCCCGCAGCTCGGTCGGTTCGCCGTCCGCGACATGGGTCAGACGGTCGCCGCCGGCGTCGTGGTCGACCTCAAGAAGCGCGAGTAGGCCTCGCGAAGACCGAGGACCGCCGAGCGGGAGGGACTATCGATGCCGCAGAAAGCCCGAATCTCGCTCTCGGGCACGGACTCCCGCAAGGTCGACTCGATCTGCAAGCAGATCCGCGAGATCTCCCAGAAGACCGGAGTGGCGATCGCCGGGCCCATACCGCTCCCGACGAAGAAACTCAAGGTGCCCGTGCGCAAGGGACCGGACGGCGGCGGCACCAGTACGATCGACCACTGGGAGATGCGCATCCACAAGCGGCTGATCGACATCGACGCCGACGAGCGCGCGCTCCGCCAGGTGATGCGGATCCAAGTGCCGGACGGCGTCAACATCGAAATCGTCCTCACCGGTTGACGGGCGTGTTCGCGCCGGGGGCGGGTCGCTACCTCGGTGCCGGGGCCGCGGTCCTCCTTTTCCTCGCTCTGCTCCCCGTGCTCCGAGTGGTCCCGCTCTCGCTCGGCTTCGGCATCGTCCTCGCCGTGGGCGTCGCCGCGTGGCTGTTCTTCGCCGTGTTCTACCGGGACCCCGAGCGTGCCGCGGGCGACGGGATCGTCTCGGCCGCCGACGGTCGCGTGCGCGCGGTCGAGCGCGAGGGAACGAACTGGCGCATCTCGGTCTTCATGAACGTCACGAACGTCCACGTGAACCGCTTCCCGCTCGACGCGAGCGTGGTCGCGATGGAGGCGGCGGGTTCGGGGTTCCGCCCGGCGTTCCGCAAGGACGCGGACCGCAACGTCCGGCGCCACTATCGGCTCACGACGGCGATCGGTCCGGTCGAGGTCGTCCAGGTCACGGGCATCCTCGCCCGCCGGCTCGTGCCGTTCGTGAAGGTCGGCTCCACCGCCAGGAAGGGCGACCGGCTCGGGATGATCGTCCTCGGTTCCCGGGTGGATGTGGTCGTGCCGGCCGAGCGCGCGAGTCCCGTGGTGACGGTCGGGGAACGGGTCCGTGCGGGAACGAGTCCGATCGCCCGGGAGGCGCTGTGACCGACCGCTGGCGGGTCTTTGCGAACCTCGCCACGCTGTCGAACGCGGCCCTCGGCGTGGGGGCCATCCTCTACGTGCTCGCCGGCAACAAGCTCTGGGCGATGCTCCTCATCGCCTGCGCGATCGGCTTCGATGGCTGGGACGGGATCCTCTCCCGCCGAAGCTCCGTCCCCCCGAGCCCGTTCGGCCGCATCGCGGACTCGATCGCCGACGGAGTTTCGTTCGGCATCGCTCCCGCCTTCCTCATCGCGGTCCACACGAGCAACGTCGGCACCTGGCAACCGTGGGAGCCGCTCGTCATCGCGCTCGCCGTTCTCTACGCGGCCGCGGCGTTCGCGCGGCTCACGTACTTCACGGCGCGCGCGTACCATCATCCGTATTTCCTCGGTGTGCCGACCCCCCAGAGTGCCCTCGCGTTGATCGTCGCCCTTTTGTTCCACGACACGCCCGCGTTCCAGACCGTGCAGCCGATCGGGGTCCTCGTGGGGGTCGCGGCCCTCGCGACGCTCATGGTCGTGCCGGTTCCGTTCCCGAAGATCCGACGCGGCGCGTTGCTCCGCCTTCCCATGGCCGCCACCGGCGGGGCCGCCGCCCTCGCCCTCGTGCCGCTCCAGTTCCACCTCGCGACCGGCTCCCCCCTCTACGATTTCGCTTACGGGGCATCCGTGGCCCTTCTCATCGGGGTGGCGAGCTACTATCTCATCGGGCCGTTCACGGTCCCCCGGGAGGCCCCGGAGAAGCTGCCCGCCGCATGACGCCCGAGTTCCCGTTTCGTGCAGCCCGCCTCTCGCGACGCGATTCACTGCTCTTTGAGGCCGGTATCAAGCTGGGCGGAATCTTCCACCAGTATCTGGGCATCCCCGTTTCGAGCCGGACCGCGGGTTCGCTCGCGCGGGCGATCGAGGCCGCGGTCGGGCTCCAGCCGTTCGTGCGGCGCGTCGCGGTCCGCATCCGACCCGAACGCGGCGGTCCCCTCGGCCGGGGCCGGTTTGCGTATCGCTACCTCATCCCGGAGATGCTCGAGGTTACGGTGGAGCTGGTCGATGGGACGAACGCGGTGGTGGCGAACCTTCGTCACCGGCCCGACCTGCGATACCCGCTCATGAAGGTGATCCGGGTACGCGAGTCGGGTCGCCGTGGGCCGGGACGCGCTCGACGAGCGTCCTCGCGGGCGGCCGGGCGTCCCTCGCGGCGCCGACCTACGCGGGCAACGTGACCGTAGCATCGTGCTCGGTCGACCCGGTCTGAGCGGCGCCGTAGCGTCGACGGGTGTACGCGACCGACGCCGCGGTCCAAAGCGGCAGGGAAACGAGGAGCAGGCCCCCCGAGACGAGGAAGACCAGGCGGAAGCTCCCGAAGATCGCGAGAAGGCCCGACAGCCCGGCCCCTGCGACCGCGGCCACCCCGCCGAGCGCATTGTTGATGCCGATGATGCTGCCGGCGTCCCGGCCGATGATCGCGCGGAAGAGAATCAGCGTGCTCGCGGTCGAATAGACCGCGATCGCGCCACCGATCAGCCCGAAGACGGCGATGTTCGCCTCGAAGGCTCCGGGCCGCGAGAACAGGACGAAGGTGAAGCCCGCGGTGGCGAGATAGCCGACCGCGCGTAGGTAGGTGGCGCGTTGGACGAGCCGGTCCGGGCCCGACCGCGTCGAAAGGTACCCGGTGAACGGGAAGATCAGGGTCTGCGCGATGTTGTTCGACAGGTTCACGAGGAAAATCGCGGAGGCCGCGAGGCCGACCGAATAGAGGTACGGGGTGTACGAGATGTTGTACAGATTCGCGGAGAGGTTGAACAGAAACGACGCGAACATGATGAGCGGGAGTTCGTGGTGGAGCTCGGCCCGGGCCCATTTCCGAAAGCGACGCAGGGCCCCCCGTCGGAACGATGGGCTCGAGGGAATGAACGGGATGGAGATCCGGTAGGTGGTGAACTCGCGCAGGCGCGAGAGCAGGCTCTCGGGGTGTCGCGCGACGTGCGCGTGCGCGAGCTTGAGCGGCGCCTCGCGAATCCCGAACCAGATCGCGACCGCGCTCGCGAAGGCGAGTGCCGCAAGGACGAGCAAAAGCGTGAGCAGCGCGTCCGAGGCGAGGGTCCAGAAATACCCGAGCAAGAGGCCGAACACCGAGCCGAACATGCACATCTCCTGGTACGAGGCGTAGGCGTTCGGCCGTTCGCCGTCCGCGAACTTCTCGAGGATGAGGAGGTTCGAGGCGCTCGCCCCGGCCGGGGCGACCGCCCCGATAATGGCGTAGAGGAGGTAGAGGTAGACGATCGAATGGACGCCGGAGAGCAGGACATAGAGGGCGCCGTAGCCGGCGAAGTTGATCACGAGGAACGTCCGCCGGACCGGGTACTTGTCCGAGAGGCGGCCCCACACCACCGACATCAGGATGACGGCCGAGTTGTACAGCGTCGCCGCGAGCGCGACGTCCGCCCACGAACCATGGAGCGGAATCAGAATGAGCAGCGGGAGCACGACGCCGAACCCGGACGTCGCGGCGTTAATCGGGATGAAGGCAAGAAGCCACGGCCGGGCCAGGAGCCGGCTCGGCCACGTCCGCAGCGAGAGTGCCATTTCCGGACTACATGCTAGAAGAGGGTTACTTAAGCCGCCCACATTCGAGTGGCGAGGGAGGTCGGCGGGACGGTACACCGACCGGCCGCGCCCTCCCGCTCCTCGACACGCTTATTAGCTGGAGACCATCTCGCCGCCCTTCGTAGGAGAGTTCCGGCGTGGCGATTGGATTCGTCCTAATCAGCACGGCTCCGGCCAAGGAACACGAAGTCTACACGGAGCTCCTGCGCGTGAAGGGCATCGTGGAGCTCCACCCCCTCTTCGGGGAGTACGACCTGATCGCTAAGGTGGAGGCCGAGGACTTCAATGCGCTCGGCCAGCTCGTCGTCGACAAGATCCGGTCCGTCCCCGGCGTGATCGACACGAAGACCCTCACTGGCATCAAATTCTGAACGGGGGGAGATGTTCGATTTGTTGTGGGCGTCGGTGCCGGTCAATTTTGAGAACTGGAACGCGTTCTTGGTCGTACTGTTGCTCGTCTTCGCCCTGTTCCTGATCCTCGCGGGCATCTTCACGGCGTATTTCGGGAGCGGCAAGAGCCGCACCATCGGGGTGGCGCTGCTCGTCGTCGGCCTCGTCGTCGGCATCCTCGTCGGTTTCCTCTACGCCGCCGGCGACTTCGGCGCGAAGAACGGCGCGGGGCTGACCGACGTCGTCTTCCAGGCATTCCTCGTCATCATCGCCGGTGTCATCGGCGCCCTGGTCGCGATTGGGATCTTCCTCGTCGCGATCATGAAGTCGTAGACGGCCTGGACCGGCCTCGCGGTGCCCTTTGGCGCCTCGGCGGAGGCTTCCGCGTCGTCGTCTCGTCACCCTCACGAGCGACGTGGGCTCGGCCTACGCGGCCCAGATGAAGGCGGCGCTGATCGCCGGAGGCGTCGACCCGTCCCGCGTCATCGACCTCGCGCACGACGTTCCCGCCCACGGCATCTCCGAGGGAGCGTTCCTCCTCCGCGAGATGGCGAGGTTATTCCCCCCCGCTTCGGTGCACGTCGCGGTGGTTGACCCGGGCGTCGGGGGCACCCGTTCACCGATCGTGATCGAGACGCGGGCCGGTCCGTTTCTGGTTGGGCCGGACAACGGGGTCCTCATGCCGCTCGGCGAGGAGTTGGGTATCCGGGGGACCTACCGGATCGAACGGAGTCGTCTCTCCGCCCGCCCCCGGGTCGGCACAACCTTCGACGGCCGGGACATCTTCGCGCCCGCGGCAGCTCGTCTCGCGACCGGAACTCGACCCGCGGATTTGGGTACCGCCTGGACGCCGAAGTCGTTCACGCTCCCGGTGCCCTCGCGACGCGGACCGGAAGCACGCGGTGTCGTCGCGCACGTCGACCGGTTCGGCAACCTCATCACGAACCTCCCCACCTCCTGGTTCCCTCACCCAGGTCCCTCGGTCCGTCTGCGGGTCGGACGGGCACGGGTTCGGTCGGTTCCCTGGGTCACGAGCTACGAGTCGCTGGACCCAAGAACGCTCGGCGCCTTGGGTTCGAGCTTTGGGCTGGTCGAGTTGGCGGTCCGGGAAGGAAGGGCGGACGCACTCCTCGACGCGACCGTGGGGACTCCGGTCGCGGTCGTCGGACGAACGGGGCCGGCGATACGGGGTGAAAAGCCTAATACCGCGCGGCCTAGGAAACGGCCGTAGCGCCGATTCTTTGGGCAGGAACTCCATGGCCAAGCGCGACTACTACGAGGTCCTCGGGGTCCCGAAGAGCGCGACCCCGGACGAGGTGAAGCAGGCGTACCGCCGGCTGGCCCGTCAGTACCATCCCGACGTCGCGAAGGAGAACCCGAAGCAGGCCGAAGAGAAGTTCAAGGAGATCTCCGAGGCGTACGAGGTGCTCGCCGACGCCGAAAAGCGTCAACGCTACGACCAGCTCGGCTTCTCCGGCGTCGAGACCGACTTTGGCCCGGGCGGCTTCAACTGGCAGAACTTCACCCACATGGGCGACCTCGAGGACCTCCTCGGGGCCTCACCGTTCTTCCAGCAGTTCTTCGGCGGGCTCGGGATGGGTTTCGGCGGGTTCGGTCGGGAGGCCGGACCGTTCCGCGGGAACGATGTCGAGCTCACGCTGCGGCTCCCGCTCATCGCCGGCGTCCAGGGCGCCCGACCCACGGTGGAGGTGCCGCACACGGGCCCGTGCCCGGACTGCAAGGGTACGGGAGCTCGCGACGGCACGGCGCTCGAGACGTGCAGCGAATGCCATGGTGAGGGCCAGGTGCGACGGGTGCAGAACCGGGGATATACCCAGCTCATCACCATCGGGGAGTGTCCGCGATGTCACGGCCGGGGCCAAATGATCCTCGACCGTTGCCGCACGTGCGGCGGGAGTGGGCGGACGTCGAGCGTGGAACGAATCGAGATCACGGTCCCGCCCGGCGTCGATGATGGCTCGGTGCTCCGCGTGCCGGGCCACGGTACCACCGCCCCGCGCGGGGGTCGGCCCGGAGACCTGTTCGTTCAGGTGGTCTTCGAGCCTTCGGCGGAGTTTCGGCGCGAGGGAACCGAAGTCTTTTCCGAGGCAACCGTGCCGCTGCTCGTCGCGACCCTGGGGGGGGAGGTCGAGGTCCCGACCGTCGAGGGACGGGCGCAACTTCGCATTCCGGCGGGGACCCAACCCGAGACCCAGTTCCGACTGCGCGGCCGCGGCTTCCCTCGATTCCGCGGCGGTTCCCGCGGGGACCAGATCGTGACGGTCCACGTCGAAATCCCCCGCTCCCTCTCGGGTCGGGATAAAGAACTGCTCCGGGAAGCGCTCGGCGACGGGTCGCCGTCCCCGAAGCGAGAGTCGTTCTTCCGTCGCCGGTCGTCCTGACGATGACCGACGACGACGGAGCCGAGGCTGGCCACTACTTCGCCGAGCAGCCGCGAGTTCGTTCGGAGCGGAGCGAACGCCGGTTCCTCTACCGAGGTGAGCTCCTCAGCTTCGTGGTGGATACCGGCATCTTCTCCGCCCATGGGCTCGACCCGGGGACCGCGCTCCTCATCGAGAACCTCACGCTGCGCCCGACCGACCGGGTGCTCGACCTCGGGTGCGGATGGGGCGCGATCGGCGTCGCGGCCGCCAAGTCCGCGAGCGACGGTCACGTCATCCTCACGGACGTGAACCGGAGGGCCGCCCGCCTCGCCCGTCAGAACCTCGAACGCAACCGCGTGACCAACGCGGAAGTTCGTGTCGGCTCGCTGTACGCGCCCGTCCGAGGCGAACTGTTCGACGTGATCGCCGCCAACCCGCCGTTCCACGCCGGCCGGGAGCTCGTTCTCCGCATGCTCGCCGGAGCGCCCGAGCACCTGGTCCCGGACGGTCGGGTGGTCCTCGTCGGCAAGGGGAGTCAGGGCATCCGATTCTACCAAGACTGGCTCGGAGCCCACTGGGACGGCGCGGTGACGGTGCTGGGACGCGGCTCGGGCTATCGCGTGCTCGAGGCGCGTCGCGGGGGCCGCCCGCGAGCGACGTGAACCGCTCGGTCCCGGTGGGGGGTCCGCCGCCGATTCGTCGGCCGAAGCCGTTAAGAACCACGGGTTTCTCGGCGGCCCCGCCCTCGAGGAAGGGGCCGCGCTCGGCGTTCGTCGGGTCGTGGGCACTCTCTCCGCAAGGGTCCCAGTCCAGGGGAGTGACCATCGCGCCCAAGGAATCGAAGGAGGCCCCGGCCGAAGCTGCCGCGCCCGCCGCGGACGCCGGGCCGACGCCCGAAACCGCGGAGAAAGCCGGCCGCAAGGAGCGGGCGGGCAAGGGCAAGGAGTCGAAGGAGACGAAGGGCAAGGCGAAGCCCGGCGCCCCCGCGAAGACGACCAAGGTCATCCCGGACAACCCCAACTTCCGGTACATCGTCCGCGTGGCCAACACCGACCTTGACGGAACGCGTCCGACCGCGCTCGCTCTCACGGGGGTCCGCGGGGTCGGGCTTCGGATCGCCGAGGTCGCGTGCCGGCTCTCCGCCGTGAACGCCTCCGAGATGATCGGAAACCTGCCCGAGACCACCGTCGAGGGGCTGGAAACGACCCTGGGTTCGCTCGCCGAGAAGATGCCGGCCTGGATGGTCAATCATCCCCACGAGCCCCTCGCCGGCGAGTCACCGCACTACGTCGGTCCGGACCTCGAGACTCGGCGTCGCGACGACATCAACGTGATGAAGATGATCCGTAGCTACCGCGGCGTCCGCCACGAGCGCGGCCAGAAGGTCCGTGGCCAGCGGACTCGCTCGAACGGGCGCACCGGCATGGCGGCCGGCGTGCTCAAGAAGGCCGCGAAGGAAGCGGCCGCGGCGGCGGCGAAGGAAGAGGCGGCGCCGGCGGCGCCCGCGAAGAAGGAGTAATCGATCCGGGATGGGCGACCCGAAGTTTTCCCGCCGCACCTACGACACGCCGAAGCACCCGTGGGAAGCCGCCCGGATGGACGAGGAGCGCAAGCTCCTCCAGAAGTACGGCCTCAAGAACAAGCGGGAGCTTTGGAAAGCCCAGTCGATCCTGCGGGGCTTCCGGGGCCAGGCCCGCGACCTCCAAGCCCGACTTCGGCTCGGCGAGCCGCAAGCCCGCCGCGAGACCGACCAACTGATCGGTCGCCTCACGCGCCTCGGTCTACTTCCCGTCGGATCCCCCACGATCGATGACGTGCTGGCGCTCACCACGGAGGATCTCCTCCAGCGCCGGTTCGAGTGGATCGTCTTCCAGCGGGGCCTGGCTCCGACCGCGAACGGAGCGCGTCAGTGGATCACGCACGGCCACTTCTCGATCGGTGACCACCGCGTCACGAGGCCCGGTTACCTCGTCCCGTCGGCGGAGGAGCCGATCATCGCCTATTCGCCGACGAGCCCGCTCGCGAACGAGGACCACGCGCTCCGGGTGGCGCTACGAGAACGGCAACAGGCCCACGCCGCGCCGGCTCCTGCCGCGACCCCCGAGCCTGCCGAGGAGTCGTAGGCCATGGCGAAGGTCGGGATCGCGCACATCTTCGCGAGCTACAACAACATCCACATCACCGTCACCGACATCACCGGCGCCGAGACGCTCGCCAAAGCGACCGGCGGGATGGTCGTGAAGGCCGCGCGCGACGAGTCGAGCCCGTACGCGGCGATGAAGGCCGCCGACCAAATCGCGGCCGCGATCAAAGAAAAGGGATACGAAACGCTCCACGTGCGGGTCCGCGCGCCGGGCGGCAACCGCTCCCGCTCCCCGGGACCGGGGGCGCAGGCGGCGATCCGCGCGCTCGCTCGCGCCGGAGTCCGCATCCAGCGCATCGAGGACGTCACGCCCGTCCCCCACGACGGGACCAAGCCGAAGGGAGGCCGTCGCGGCCGGCGGGTCTAATCGATGCCGATCACGGTCCAGGAGCTTTCGCCGCGTTCGACCTCCCTCGAGATCGAGGGAGCCACCGCATCCCAAGTGAACGCCATCCGACGGACGCTGCTCTCCGACGTCCCGAAGCTCGCGATCGAGGACGTCGAGTTTCACCTCGGCCCGATCCGGGACGAGGCGACCGGCAAGGACTACGACTCCTCGACCAGCATGTTCGACGAGGCGGTCGCTCTGCGCCTCGGACTGCTGCCGATCCCCACCGACCTCTCGCAGTTCCGGCGCAAGTCGGAATGCGAGTGCGGCGGCGCCGGCTGCGTCCACTGCCAGGTGATGTTCTCGGTCGACAAGAAAGGGCCGTGCACCGTCTACGCGAAGGACGTCGTCCCCCTCGGGGATAGCTCGCTTGCGATCCTCGAGCCGGAGGTACCGATCGTTCGCCTCGGCGCGCGCCAGGCGCTGCTCGCGTACATGACCGCGGTCGTCGGCACCGCCCGCGACCACGCGAAATGGCAGGTCGCCCACGGCGTCGGGATGTACCCGCGACCTCACGTGAAGATCGCGAAGAAGGAAGGGTGCTCCGACGCGTGCCTGAAGCGCACCGCGGCGTCGTGCCCCGTGAAGATCCTCGACTTCGCCGGCGGCAAGCTCTCCGTCACCGACGAGCCGAAATGCATCTTCTGCAAGGCGTGCGAGGAGACATGCGAGCACGGTTCGATCAAGGTCGCGGCCGATGAGGGGGATTTCTTCCTTCGGTTCGATACCGATGGCTCGCTCACGGCGCGTGAGGCGCTGCGCTTCTCGCTGAAAGACCTCAAGCGCCGGTTCGAGGAGCTGCGCGAGGCGATCCAGGCGATCCCGTAAACCGCGACGGGCTCGTCCAATCGTAGCGGAGCAACGCGCCGATCCGACCGAGCGCGGTCAGTTTCCGGCCGGCCTCGCCCTCGTCGCGGACCACGAAGAGCCGGACGTGCGCCGCGCGGGCCCGGTCGAGCACCGGTGCGATGCTCGCGTCGGGGAGCAACGACTCGGAGACAAGGACCGTCTCGGCCGCTCCGGCATCGACCGCCTCGGCGACCTCCCCCGGCCCGATGGCGGCGCGGGTCCCTCCGGCGAGCGCGCGAACGAGACGCTCGACGACCTCCGCCTCCTCCGCGGCGACGCTGCCCCGGAGGACCTCCGTCGCACGGCCCGATTTCAGGAGCTCGTCCACGCCCACGCGGCCGGATTCCGACGTGGGATAGACCCTGGATTTGCGCGCGATGGCGGGGTCCTCCTCGGAGAGGCGGTGGATGAGCTCCTCCTTGAGGAACCCCGGGCCCGCGATCACCACGGCCGTTGCTTCCGCGCCCTCACGACGCAAGAGCCCGGTGAGCTCCGCGATGTAGGCCCCCCGGTCCTTCTCGGCCTGGCCCCCCTCGTAGCGCTTGCCGGCGAGGGTGCGGCGAAGGTCGACGACCGGTTCCACCGAGCGGCCGCGCAGGCGGACGATCGACGAATCGCCCCAATCGACCGCGGCGACCAAGATCGTGGGGTCGCCCTTGCGGTCGAGCCCCTCCTCGAGGATGGTCCGGTCGCCCGCCGTCCACGCCGGCTTCGTGACCGCGACGTCGTCGCCCTCCGCGAGGTCGAGCGTGTGATGGCGTCCGAGGTCGAACGGACCCTCGACGATCGGCCCGGTGACGCGGACATGCTTCGAGAACCCGTGGAACTCGACCTGTTCCGCGCGCACCGTGAGGAACACCCGCCGGCGACTGCGCTCCGCGCCTGCTACGTCCGGAGGCGCCTCGGGGTCCCGTCGGGTGGTCGAGGCGCCGACGAGGTCGCCGGGCCGCACCAGGCGGGCGATCCGCCACAGGTCGCTGGGGGTCTCGAGTCGCAACCGGTGGAGCCCCGTCGACGCGTCACGATGGAGGAGTCGCACGGTTCGCTCCGAAGGGCGTAGGACGTGCGGCGAGTACAAGCGGGTTTCGCTGAGAGCGGCCGACCCGCCGACAGGCTTATTGTCGATGGGGCAGGTGCACGCATCCCGGGAGGAGGGAGCCTCTGAGCCGGTTCGGAGCGCTCGTTCGACAGCGCTCATTCGCCGCCTTCCTGGCCGCGGGCGCGCTTCAGTTTGCGGCCCCCTCCGCCGTGCTGGTCGTACTGCTCTACTGTGTCGCGCTCGCCTACCCGGTCGCGCACCGGGAGACCTACGGCGCTCTCGCGCTCGCCTTCCTCGGGCTTGCGTCCACCCTGCCCACCCTCGCGGCCGCGTTCTTTTCCGGGGCGATCGCCGACCGATACGACCGGGCCCGGTTGATGAAAACGATCAATCTCATCTCGCTGCTCGCGACGGCGGGGATCGCGGTCGACCTCGTCGTCCTTCCGTCGCGACCGGTGCCCGTTCCCGGCCCGGCGGGGTTCTACCTCCCGATGTGGGTCGTGTTCCTGTACCCGGGCTGGGCGGTGGTGGCCGCCTCGACGACGCTGTTTCGGCCCGCGTTCAACGCTTCCGTCCCCCGGCTGGTAGCTCCGGCGGAACTGCCGAGCGCGAACGGTGCGATCTACGCCGTCGCAGCCGTGGTGAGCGGCGCGGCGAGCCTCGGGGTCGGCGTAGTCCTCACCTTCGTCGCTCCGGCGTTCGCCCTCGGGGTCGCCTTTCTGCTCTTCTTCGCCACGCAGGCGGCCCTCGTCTTTGTGCGCACCGACCTATCGGTGTCGCGCTCGGGTCCGAAGCGCTCCCTCGCGAAGGAGGCGACCGCCGGGTACGCGTACCTCGCTCGGCGGCGAGGCCTGCTCGAGCTGACCGTCACCGCCCTCGTGACGAACTTCCTCTCGGCGGTCGCCTTGGTCGAACTCGCGCTCTACGTCGCGAGCTGGCTCGACCTGAGTCAGGGATTCTGGTACGGCGCGATGGTCGGGGTCTCGACCATGGGGGTCGCCGCGGGGTTCGTCATCGCTCCCCGGCTCCGATTCGAGTCGCGCGCGGGACGGGCGATCATCGTCTTCACGCTCGTGATGGGCCTCGCGATCCTCGCGCTCGGGCTCGTCCGATCGATCTGGCTCGCCCTTCCGATCGTGTTCGTCTACGGGCTCATGCCCGGGATGATCACGACCGTCTTCCTTTCGACGATCCAGGCGACCGTGCCCGACGAGATGATGGGTCGGGTCTTTTCGGCGGACGAGGTCGGCAGCATGGCGCTCATCCCGGTCGGGCAATGGTCCGGGGGTCTCCTCACGCTCTCCGTGGGGGTCCAAGGAACCTATCTCGACGCGGGCGGCTCGATCGTCCTTTTCGGGCTCGTCATTGCGGCGGCGTTCGGCTCGATGCGTCGGTTGGGGTACCGACCGTCCGAACTCGGACCCTCGCGTCCGGGGTAGTCGCTCCGTCGTTCCCGGCGCGCGGGAACGCGACCCGGATCCGACGAGCGTCGTACCACTCATGGGTCGGACCCATGCTCCGGATGAAGCCGAGCCGGGTGTACAGGCAGAACGCCGCGTGATTCCCCTCGGTGACGTTGAGGACGATCGAGGTCTCGCCGCGTTCGCGGAGCGCGCGCACCGCGTCGGAGAGGACGACCCGACCGAGCCCCGTGCCCTGGCGGTCCGGGTCCGTCATCACGTCGATGATGAGCGCTCGGCGGGTCGGCGCGTAGTGGGTCGAGATGGCGGCGGCGACGACCCGCCCATCGACCGCGACGACCGACGAGCCCGGCGAGAGGATCTCACCGTAGCGCCCGGTGAAGTAATCGCGAAGCTGCCGGTCTGCGTCGCGCGCCGGGTCGACCTCTTCGAGCGCGAGGTAGCGGTCGAGATGGTCCTCGTAGGCGCGCTCGTGAAGCCGGGCGAGCGACGGTTCATCGCTCGGAAGCACCGGGCGGACGGTGATGCCCGTCGGGACTGGGACGAGGGGAACGGGTGTCTCGGGACCCAGCATCATTTCCGACCGGCCATACGAGGCGAACCCTCGGCCCTGCATGAGGGTCGACTCCTCGGCGGCCGTGAGTCCCGCGAGGGACCCCGGCGCGAACACGACGGGCCCGGCGACGCGCTCCGCGAGCGCGAGAGCGGCGTCGTATCGCTCGGGTCCCGCATAGTGGGAAGAGAGATGGAGTAGGCGTAGGGCCACGCCGAGCGGCCCCGCGGAGACCCACACGACAATCCCTTCGGTGCTCCCCTCGCTCTTCAGAAGTCCGCCGTTCGCCCGGCCCGTGCGGATCGCGCTTGCCATCGGAGGGAGGAGGTCGGAGAGTTGTTCGCCCGGGGCGAGTCGAGCCCGGAGGGCCTCTTCCGCGAGCCCGAGCGACGCGGCAAGGTCGACCGGGAACGGTGCGATCGAGAGCGTCACGCCCGGTTCACCATAGGGCTTCTATAAAGAGCGTCCTTACGGCCGCTGGGTGGCTTCGCGATATCCGAGCAGAGGCGCGGAGCCGAGCAAGGATCATGCGCGCTATCACGGAAGTGGCCAGTGCTCTAGGTCTGCATTCCAGCGAATACCACGTGGTGGGCCGTTCGGCCGCCAAGGTTTCGGTGACCGCGGTTCGGGAGCGGGCGGCGAAGAAGGCGAGCGGCAAACTGATCCTTGTTACCGGGATGACCCCGACGAAGCACGGCGAAGGCAAGACCGTCACGGCGATTGGCCTCGCCGACGGGCTCCGGCGGATCCACCGTTCGGCGGTCCCGTGTCTGCGCCAGCCGTCTTTGGGGCCGATCTTTGGGGTCAAAGGCGGCGCCACCGGGGGCGGCAAGGCGACCGTGGAGCCGTCTTCCGAAATCAACCTCGGCTTTACGGGCGACATCCACGCCGTCGCGGCGGCGCATAACCTTCTTTCAGCGCTGGTCGACAACCACATCTTCCACGGGAATTCGCTCAAGATCGACCCGAACCGGATCCTCTGGCCGCGCACGGTCGACATGGAAGACCGGGCCCTCCGCCGGATCGTCGTCGGTCAGGGGCACGACCCACGGTTCGTGCCGCACGACAGCTCCTTCGTGATCACCGCGGCCTCGGAGGTGATGGTGATCCTCGCGCTCGCGCGCGACTACGTGGACCTCAAGGCTCGGCTCGGACGGGTCATCGCCGCCCTCACGACGAGCGGGACGGCCGTGCGAGCCTCCGACCTTAACGGCGCCGGGGCGATGGCCGCGCTGTTGCGCGATGCGCTCGAGCCGAACCTCGTCCAGACCGCCGAGGGGACGCCCGCCTTGGTGCACGTCGGACCGTTCGGCAACCTCGCCCACGGCACCTGCAGCCGGCTATCGATGGAGCTCGCTCTCGCGACCTCCGACTACTGCGTGGTGGAAGCGGGGTTCGCGACCGAGCTCGGGGGCGAGAAGTTCATCGACATCGTGACGCCCACGCTCGGCCGCGGGGTGGACGCTGCCGTGCTCGTGACGACCCAGCGTGGGCTTCGCTACCAGGGCGGCGCGTCGGACGAGGAGTCGATGAAGCCGAACACCGCCGCGCTCGAGAAAGGCCTCGAGAACCTCGCCCAACACCTCGACAACATCGAGGCGTTCGGCGCCCCGGCGGTCGTGGCCCTCAACTGCTTTCCCGGGGACACCGCCGAGGAGACCGAGGCCCTGCGACGATTCTGCAAGACCCGCGACGTCGAGGTCATCGAGGCGCGGGGGTTCTCGGAAGGCGGGAAGGGCATGGTCGACCTAGCTAAGGCGGTCGAGACGGCGGCCGGTCTCGGTCGCCGTAGTAAACCCCTGAACCCGCCCGGGACACCGGTGTTCGACCAGCTCGAGACGCTCGCCACACGGCTCTATGGGGCCGTGCACGTGAACCGCACCCCCGAAGCCGTCCAAGATTACGAACTCCTGAAGCGGCTCAAGGAGGTCGATGGTCCGGTATGCGTCGCCAAGACGCCCCTTTCGCTGTCCGACAATCCCCACATGCTCGGGCGCCCGCGCGACTTCAACGTCACGGTCGACCGACTGACCCGCTCGGCCGGCGCCGGGTTCACGGTCACCTATCTCGGGACGATCGAGACGATGCCCGGTCTCCCCACGCGCCCCTCCGCGGAGGACATCGACCTCTCCCCCGAGGGAGAAGTCCTGGGAGTGCACTGAGGACCGCCCTCGGATTCCTTGCCGGGGGCCGAACTCGGCCCCGCCGAGACCGACGGGTTCGCGCTTCCAGAGCGTTTCATATACCAGTGAATGGATATGCTGTTCGTCAGACAAAGATAGGGGTCTTGTCTGACGGGCATGGTCGACACGTCGGAGCGGGTGACGGTTCGGATCCCGCAAGAGCTCCTCGAGAAGCTGAAGCAGATTCAGCAGTCGAAGGGCACCCCGACAATCTCCGACACGATTCGGGAGGGGCTCGACCAGTACATCGAGCTGAACCTCCCGCCCCAGAACATCCGCAAGGTGGTGGTCGAGCTCTCCCGGCAGGACAACAACCGGCTCGAAGAGTTCGTCCGCGAGGGGAACTCGGTCAGTGTCGACGACGCGGTTCGCTCGGCCGTCCGGGAGTACATCCGCAGCCGAATCGAGCAGCTCGGCCCGTCCGTCCGGACTCACCGTCGAGAAGGGGAACCGGTCGCGGCCGAGGGGTCCCCTCCGCCCTAGCCGGCGAGGGGGCCGATGTCCGACGACGTGGTGGCCGCCAACGCCTGGGGACGCATGCCCCTCCACCCCACGGTGGGCGTGGTCGGCCTGGGGGGTGCCGGCAGCGAAGCGGTCCAGGACCTGATCGCGCTCGGCATTCCGGGCGTCCGCGCGCTCGCCGTCAACACGGATGCGGCGCACCTTTTGCGGGTCGACGTGGGGGAGCGGATTCTGCTCGGGAACCGCGAGCTGCACGGCCGCGGGAGCGGGGGCGACCGAGCGGTCGTGCTCCGGGCCGCGGACGAGGGACGCGAGGAGATCCTTCGTCGACTCCGTCCGCTCGAGATCGTCTTTCTGCTCGCCGGCATCGGCGGAGGGACGGGGAGCGCTCTTCTCCCCTACTTCTCGCGGGCGCTTCGGGACACTTCCACGCTCGCTATCCCGGTGATCTTCCTCCCGTTCCAAGTGGAGATCGACAACAACCAGGCGCGACGGCAGAACGTCGAGGCGACCGTCTCGGAGCTCGAGGAGATGGGAGGGCTACTGGTCGCGCTCGCGAACGAAAAGCTCCGCCGCTTCGAGGCGTTGCCGATCCACCGTGTGTTCCACGTCCGGAACGCCTACCTTCACTCCCTCGTCGCGAGCCTCGTCGACATGGTCGAGAACCCCTCCCAGCTCAACGTCGACCTGGCGAGCTTGAAGAACCACCTTCGGGAGTCGGGATTGTCCACGCTCCTCGTCGGAGAGTACCACTTCTCGGAGCCCGAGCGGCTGGTCCAGCAGGCGATCCAAGATTCCCTTCTCGATTACCGTCTCTCCGAGCGGCCGAGCGCGCTCGTGCATCTCGACGGTGGCTCGAACATGAGCTTGAAGACCCTCGACCGGGTCCTCCGCTCCATGAGTCAGCGGCTGAACCAGCCGAACCGCCTCGTCTTCGGGACCCGCGTGCACCCCGAGCCGCGGGAGGTCGTGCACCTGACCGCGGTCATCGGAGGACTTCGTGCTGGGTCGGTTCGTGAGGCCCTCGAGAGCCCGACCGAAATGCTGCGGCCGGTGTTCGTCCACTGAACGGTCAAGCTGTGGGCCCTGGATTGGGCGCGCGGGCGGCGTCGCGCAGGTCGAGCTCGTGGTGGACGAGGTCGATCACCTGACTCGTTCGCAGGGACCGGGGGCTCACGGAGACCCGGGGGACCTCGATCGAGACGAGCAGGTCGCGTTCCTCGGGGGTCGGGTCGTACGGGTCGGAGACCACCGCCGCGATGTGCCCCCCGGGCGACGACCACTCTTCGATCCGTTGCCCGCCCTCGCTGAGCCAGACAGGGTTCGGCTGAGCGAGGAATTCCCGGACGACCTGAGTCGGCTCCGCGGGAGCGACCGTGAGGCCGGGCGAGGACTCGAACGGTCGGGGAAAGTCGACCGAACGGACGAGGGCGTTCTTGAGGAGCGCCGCCGTCGACCGTTCGTCCGGGTTGAGGAAGCGAAGTCGGCCACCGGCGAGGTCGATCCTTCGGGCCCGAGGCGGCGGTTCGGCGACGAACAGTAGGGTCACTTCGGTATCCCGGCGGAGGTCGTTCGACAGGGTGAAGGCGGTCGAGACCGCCCGGGCAAGCTCGTCCATCCGCCCGGCGCCCCCGGCCAGGTCGTTGAGGGTGAACGCCCCGCCGGTGGGGACCCGGTGGGCAAGGATTAGGAAACGGCGCATGTCGGACGACGAAACGTAGAGGACGTTAACGGTTCGGGCTGCCGAAGGGCGGTCGGCTCACTCGTCGAGGCTCGAACCCCGGCGGCGGGGGGTGGGAGGGGTCGGGGGCCCGGGCGGCGGATTCTGTCGGCGCTCGAGCCAGATCTCGTCCCCCAGCTCATGATACACGGCATGGGCGGGGAGTCCGGTCCCGGTCTCTCCGTGCGGGAGCAGGAACGCGCCCGAGCGGTTGGAGTTGGAGGAAAAGACGACGTCGGCCTCGCCGGCGGCGGCCATCGCGGCCGACTCCTCCCGGGCGAGCTCGAAGATCCGCTCCTTACGGAACATCCAGTAGTGGATCCGCCACTCGCGACCGTCGTAGAGGGTCGTCTCGTCGCGCTCGGTCTCGAGGATTCCCGTGTCCTCGAGCATGTAGAACGTGTCACGGTCGTCCGGCTCGAGCACGTTGTCGATGATCCGCTCGTTGAACCCGAAGAAGTTGAGGACGTGGGCCGCGATCGACCGAGCATCCTCCGGGCGCATCCCCTCATGGCCCACCGACCTCCGGATCGCCTTCGCGAGCGAGTCGAAGTCGACGGGGCCGGAAGCGTACGTGAGGGAGGCGTCCGTCGGAATCCCGGCGCGCGTGGTCCTCACGTCCTCCTCCGTGCGCAGCGGCACCGGGTTACGGAGCGTATAGCGCTTCGAGCCCGAGCTCTTGGAGGCGTTCCCGGCCGTTGCCCGCATCGGTCCAATCTATCCCTTCGGCCGGTATAAGTAACTATGGAAAACCGCGAGTTTCCGAAGCGTGTTGGGCCATTGCATGCACTCTCCGGGAACTACGAATTCGGCGCCGATCTCGGGGGACCGGAGGTCGAAAAACCGCGCATTTACCCCAGGGCGCGCCGGCCCCGCCCGACCCGTTGCAACGCCTCCACGGTCGGCCTCCACTCATCCTCCTCGATCCGGTATTCGAGCTCCGAAAGGACGGATAACTCGCGAGGGAACGGGAACAGCGAGCGCATGACGTATACCCGGGCGAAAGCACTCCCGGAGGGCCCGTTCCAGGTCCGGCCCGCCCCCACGACCGAGCGGTATTCGTAATACTCGGGGGCCGGTACGAACCAGACGATTCGGTCGTCGGTCCCCCGGAGCTTGGGACCCCGCGAGTGGACGTGCAGGCCGAGGTGCTGCACCACCGGGGTCGGAAGGGTGAAGAGGTGCCGTTCCCCCGGGCGGGCCGAGGCGATGAGGCGGTTGCGCACGGTCTCGATAGCGAGCGCTTCCCGGGCAGGGTGCGAGGCGATCACCCGGGCGATACCCGGGCCTCGGGCGAGGAAGGAGATCGTGCGACTGGAATCCCGGTTGGACCCCGCCTCGGGCCGGAAGCAAATGAGCTCCGCGACTTCGGCCGGGAGCTGCATCGTGAGCCACGTGGGGTGAGTGGCTCGGACGATCACGTATTCCATCGGAGCTCACCCGGTTCGACGGGAACGCGCTATAAGAATCCTGTGCACCGCGGTCGAGCTCCGTTCAGCCGCGGGGACGAAGCCGGGAGATTCCCTCCACTACGTCCCGGAAGTCGCTCGTCGTGAGCGCGAGGTCCGCCGCCCGCCGAACATCGGGATACGGAGAGTTCAGTGCCACACCCCCTCCCACCAGCGCGAACAGTACGGCGTCCGACCGGCCGTCCCCGACGTGGACCGCCGAACGAGCGGGCACCCTCTCACGGGCCAGGAGCTCGCGCAGGGCACCGGGTTTGTCGGCATGGACCCCGGCCGGTGGGCCGATCCGTCCTTCGACGACCGGCTGGGCGGTGACCGCGGAGAACCCATCGAAACCGAAGGTACGACGGTACCAGTCGGCAACATAATCCGGGTTGTGGGTCAGGAGCTGGACACGCGCCCCCCGCTCGTGAAGGCTCGCGATCCCCTCTCGGATCCCGCCGAGCTTCGGCGTCGCTCCGAGGATAGACTCGACCTCCGCGACCGTGCGACCCACGGCGATACTGAGGAGGTTTGAAAGATGGGCGTCCTCGCCGATCTGCTGCGCGAAGAACCGCCGATTCGACTCCTCAAACACCGCGAGCCCGCCAAATGCCTGGGCGATCGGCCGCCATCCGTGGCCGACCGTGAGGGTGCCGTCGATATCGACGGTCACGAGCCGCCAAGGGAAGTCGCTCACCACGCGACCCTCTACGAGCGGCTCCCGATACCCATCAAGATGCCCCCGGCCCACAGCGCGACGATTCCCACCGCGGCGACGGGCAGCACCGTTCGGAAGCTGGCGGGGTCGGTGGGGAACAACAGGACGAGGAGGAACAAGCCGACGAACGTCAGGAAGAGGCCGAGCCCAATCTTGGCCGGTTTCGAGAGCCGCGGACGACGCCTCGGTCGCCCCTCGGCCGGGGGAGTCGTGGTCACACCCACGGAGTCGGCCGCGGGGAGATAACCGTGGTGCTCTCCTGCCACATGTTTTCCGCCGCTCACCGCCGACCGGTCCGGTGGCCGCCGGCCGATGGGAAGCATTTCCGGCCCACCCGGGTCACCGGTGGGTCATGGGCGAGGGATGGAACCTCCGGGCGTATCGTCGGGCGGCGCGAGGAAGACACCGCGATTCGCCTGGGTCGGCATACGGCGGAGCAGGTCGGCCTTACTTTCCGGGGTCGCTTTCCAGGCCGCCACCGCTCCGATCGGCGCGAGGATGGAGCAGATCAGCCCTACGCCGACGACGATCGTGAACCAATAGGTGGTCAGGATTCCGTCCGTGAGCAGGATGACCGCCATGGCGATCTCCACGGCTCCCCGGCTGTTGACCAGGAAGCCGAGAGCGACCGAGTCCGGCGAGCTCCACCGCTGCAATTTCGCGACCACGGAGCCGACTCCGATCTTCGAGAGGATGGCCACCAGGAGGAGCGTGAAGAACAGCGCCGTGGCGCTCGGGACGACGAGGAGGCGGAGGTTGACCTGGAGCCCCGTGATGGCGAAGAAGAGAGGGATGAACAACCCCCACATGAACACGTGCAGCACCCGGCGGACCGGGTCGTAGACCGTCCGGCCGACCGTATCCGGGCTCACGAGGAGTCCGGCATAGAACGCGCCGATCACGAACGTGAGCCCGAGATATTGGGAGAGCAGGGCGGCCCCCAGACTCATCACCATCAGCAGCGCAAAGCCGGCCTCCTGGGAGCGGACCGTGTTGAGGAAGCGTCCCGTCGCCATCCTCCAACGCTGCCGATGGCGGACGGCTCGGAGAAGGTAGTACGCGGCGAACACGACCGCGAGGAACAGCGCGGTCGCGCCGAGCGCGGTGGCGAACGAAAGGAAGGTGAGGTGACCGCCCGAGGTACTGACTTGCAGGAGAACGGCAAACACGGTGACGGCGCTGAGCTCGTTGACGAGCGCCGCCCCCATCAACGCCCGGCCCAGCTCCCGGTTGACGAGCCCGAGCTCGGTCACCATCACGGCCATGACGGGCAGAGCCGTGATCGACAGCGTAACTCCGACGAAGGCGGAGGCGAGGACGGGCAACGTCGGGGCCACGACGTGGACCACGACGAAGAGAATGGAGAACGGAACGAAGAATATCGAGAGACCCAGGGCGAGGGTGCTCCGACGCATGGCGAACAACTGGTTCGGCCCCAATTCGAGCCCGGCGAGGAACAGCAGGAAGAAGGTCGCGAGAAGCTGGACCGCGCTCAGTTGAGGGCTCACCGACGAGAGCCCGATGTACGGGCCGAGCAGGGTCGGGCCGAGCACCACGCCGGCGAGGAGTTGGCCCACGAGCGCGAGCTGGCCCAGCCGGAGGGCCAGTTCGCCCGCAAGAAGCGCGCATCCGAGGAGAATGAACATCGAGATGAGAAACTCGGTCTGGGAACTGAGCATTCTCGGATTCTCGCCGGGTTACCGGACCCTGACGACCTTGACGTTAACAATCTTTGGCTGGAGCCCACCGAGCGCCTCCGCCACCCGAGAGTTGTAAGTAGCGAGCTGGGCTAGGCCGGCCATGGACCACCGACGCCACTTTTCCCGGCCTCGGGAACGCGACCCGCAGGAGCTCGCGGAGGAGCTGAGCGAGCGAAGGTCCCGGGCGCTCGAGGAGCCGCTCGACCTCAGGCTACGGCAGCGCGAGCCGTTCCCCGTCGTGGAAGTACGCAACCCCCTCCACCGGACGACGTACCTCGTGCTTCGGCCGACCTTCCCCGACCGTGACCCCGCGCTGTGCACCTGCCCCGACTTCACCCGACGCGGTCTCGGCACGTGTAAGCATATCGAGGCGACCGACCGTTGGCTCACGAACCACCCGGCCGCCACTCCTTCTTCCCCGCCCAAAGCGGGTCCTTCCGCCGCTATGGTCTGGCGCGAGATCGACCTGCGGCTCGCCCGGGAACCGCCACGCGGGGTTCCCTGGAGCCGAAGGCTCCGCGAGCCTGGCGCGGCGCTCATCGACACCGCGCCCAGTGCGAAGGGCCGCTGAGAACGACGAGGTAGAAAGGGTTCGGAGCGGCAGCGGGGCGCCGGAATGTGACCGCTTAGGTCGACATCCCGGGGGCGCTCTTCAGCGCCCGGATCTTGTAGTACTCAGGGTCGACGATGACCTCGCCGTTGACGCCCATCGTCTCGACGGTCTTGAGCTGGAGGCCGCTCGATGCCTTCGCCTTCTGCCACTCGGGGATCGGGATCGAGAACTTCTTCTCAACCTCCGTCCGGTAGATCGGGCCCGAGTTGTACGAGCAGAACGGGATGATCCGCCCGTCCGGGACCGCGTAGTGGATGTCGCAGCGCATCAGGCGCTGAATGTCGTAGTCGTAGGCGTCCTGGAAGTGCATGTTCCCGATGTAGAGCGTCCGCCAGGTGAACTTCGCCAGCGCTTCCTTGTTCCCCTCGGTGAAGATCCCGGCGATCACTCGGACCGAGTTCTTCTCGTTGAGACCCTCCGGGGCCTTCGCGAAGTCGAAGTACTTCGCTACATCGTGGAGCAGACGGGCGCCCGCGACCGCCGTGCGGACGCGCGAGAAGCGAGCGTCCCGGTACTTCTCGATCATCGACTCGACGTTCTCGAAGAAGCCGTCGACGTCCATGAACCGGGGCAGCGGCGTGATCTTGCTGCCGTCCTTCGAGACGAACGCGAAGGTGGCGCAGCCGCACCCGGGGTGGGTCGTCAGGGTCATCTTCTCCTCGCCGTGGATGATCGAGACGAGCTCGGAGATCGGCGCGACCGACGGCACCGGGAAGAAGTCCGACTTCTCGAACGGACCCTCGGTGCAGAGGATACGGACGAGGTCCGACTGGGTGAACCGCATCTGGAAGCGGTCCCGGTCGGGAATGCGCGCGGTAAGCGCGACCGGCTGGAAGTTGACGCCGCGCACGACGTCGATGTTGTCGATCGCGAACTTCACGGTCGGCCAAATCTCCTTCTCGTTGAACCCGCCGACGAGCGTCGGGACGAGCACGACCGAAATCGGCTTGTCCGGCTTGCCCTGGGCCAGCTCGTTCGCGGGCGTGTGCGTCTCGCGCGCCGCCTGAATCGCCTTCTGCTTCACCTTGAGCAGCGGCACCCCGCGGACCTTCCGGTAGATCTCGTCGTCGAGCCCGTCGAACTGGAGATAGAGGGTGTGCAGACCCGACTCCCGGCACGCCTGGGCGAAGCCGGGTTCGTTCGCGACCCGGATCCCGTTGGTCGCGACCTGGATCTGCTTGAAGCCGAGGTCCCGGGACATCGAGACCGCGTCCAGGAACAGCGGGGAGAGGGTCGGTTCCCCGCCCGAGAACTGGACCGCG
>DASPOD010000010.1:0-14228 GCA_035626215.1 Thermoplasmata archaeon | reverse complement strand
CTCGACGGATACTCGAGATGCGCGCTTCCGGCGAGGTCGATCCCCATGTCGGAGATCGCGTTCGTGGAGAACACCAGCACGCGGGGCCGGCGACCGGCGGGGCCCGTGGGCATCCCTACTTGCTCCGCCGCACGTAGATGTACCAGAGGCCCGCGTCGGCGACGGTGCCGAGGTACTCGTGACCCACCTTCTTGGCCCAGAGCGGCACGTCCTCGGTCGTCCCCTCGTCCGAGGAGATGACCTCCATGATCCCGTGCATGGGGACCGCGGGAACGCTCCGCTTGGCTTCGAGAAGTGGGCCGGGACAGGCGACCCCGCGAGCATCCACGACCTTGTCGACCTTCAGCGCCTTCAGCTCTTCCGTATTCATCGGTGGTTACCTCCCAAGTTGGGTCCGTTTACGCCGAGATCGGAGTCTCGCGCCGAGCCCGTCGGCCGCGCGCACGGCCCGGAAACCCGCCGCCTCCTTGGCCCAATCGAATCGGGGCGCGGCCGCACGGCGTTCGGCGAGGAGCGCGCGCCGGACCAGACGGCAGCTCTCGGCGAGCACGGGGCTCCCGAGCGCATAGCGGACCTCGTGACCATCCCTTCGCGGACGGACGATCCCGCGGTCCCGCATCACGCGAAGATGTTGCGAGGTGTTTTGGAGCGACATCGCGAGCTGGTCCGCGATCTCCGATACGGTGTTGGGACCCCGTCCGAGCAGGTCCACGATCATCAACCGTTTCGGATGGGCGAGGACCCGGATCAGGTCGGCTTCGAGCTCGAAGCCTTCGAGGTCCGGACCCGGCGGCGGGGCACGCGAGCGCGCGGTCATCGCCGGTCCCGCTCAGATGAACAGGGTCATCCGGCTCTTGTCGGCCCGGTCGATGAACGTGCCGACGTTCGCGTAAGTGATCCCGTCGATGAGCTCCTCTTTGTGGATGCCCATCAGGTCCATCGACATCGTGCAGGCGATGAACTTCACGCCCTGCTCCTGGGCGCTTCTCATCAGCTGGGGGAGGCTCATGACGTGCTTCTTCACCATCTCCTTCTTGATCATCCGGGTGCCGAGTCCGGCCATGTTCATCTTCGATATGTGAAGGTGCTCCGGACCTCGGGGCATCATGCTCCCGAACATCTTCTCGGTGGTCGTCTTTCGGCCTTGGACCTGGACCGGTCCGCCCTTGCGGAGGATGTTGAGCCCCCAGAACGTGAAGAACACGTTCACCGGCAGGTCCATCGACGCGGCCCCGTTCGCGATGATCATCGCCGCGAGGGCCTTGTCGAGGTCGCCCGAGAAGACCACCATCGAGAGGCCGCTCTGGGCGCCCTCGGAGGTGGTCGGTTGATCCGCGGCGAGCCCTAGGTCCTTGTGCAGGCTCGATTCGGTTACGGCAGCGGTTGCTCCCGACATCTATCCTCTCCTAGCGTTCTGCTCTGTCTCCCGCAGTTGCTCACTTGCAGGATGTTGCAACGACGCAATTGAGCGCGTTAATACTCTCAGTCAGCTCGACTTGACTTTCTCGAAGAAGGCGGCCGAACTGGTCGTGAGCGCGTAGGCAGTGCTCCCGGCGAAATCGCGAACGGTCCGGGGTCCCGGTCCCCCGGGCGCCCCGCCCAACCCCTTCCCGACGTTTTGGGGGAATCTGTTTCAGCACCTCTCTTCGGCGCTTAAGCCAGGGACTCCGATGGTCCGTGCATCATGACGCCGAGAGCGCGCGGCCCGATACCCGTGAACAAGCTAGGTGTGTCCTTCTCTGAATCGGAAGCTATTCCCCGCGGCGGCGCGCCGGCGGCCCGGCGGAGGCGATGATGGCGAACCTTGTCTTGGTGCCGGGGGCGTGGTTGGGCGCATGGGCTTGGAAGGACGTCACGCCTCAGCTCGAGAGCCGGGGCCATGCCGCCTATCCTGTGACGTTGACCGGAATGGGGGACCGGGTTCACCTGGCCACGAAAACCGTCGGCATGGATACCGCCATTCAGGATGTCCTGAACGTGATCCGGTACAACGAGCTCGACGACTTCGTGCTCGTCGGGCACAGTTTTGCCGGCAAGGTCGTGGCGGCCGTCGCCGACCGAGCGCACGATAAGGTGACGAAGGTCGTCTACGTGGACGCGTTCCGCCCCGAGCGAGTACGGTCACCGCAGGGTGGGTTCGACCCCGTGGGCGAGTTCGGTGCCCCACCCCCGGGCCGCTTCGCGATTCCCCTCACCGAGGAGATCATCGGCCGCATCGGGCCGGATGTCAAGGGCGCGAACCTCCGGCGGATGGTCTCCTTGGCCACGCCTTGGCCGACGAAACTCGCCTCCGACCCGATTACCCTGTCGAAAAATTACGACGGGGTGAAAGAGGCCTACATCCTCTGTAGCCTCAGCGGCGACCCCGTCGATGAGATCGTCGCGGGGAAGTGGGGTAAGCTCGTGGGCCCCCACAAGGTCATCGAGGCCGGTCACTGGCCGATGGTCACGAAACCGGACGAGCTCGCCGAGGACCTGGCTGGCCTCGCGGACTGAGACGTGAGCACCACCGGCGGTGGGAGTCAAATCCACAGGCCGACGCGGTTTTTCGAAACCACCGTTCAAATCCCTACGGCGCTCGCTCGGGGACCGACGGAACCGCGCGCGTTCGCGCCATCCGGAACTCGCGACCACCGAGCTAGTCGCGGTAGGTTCTCCTTGGCGCTACGCTCGGAAAAGGACCGAGCGATCGACCCGAGGGGCCACCATCTGCCCGTTGACCTCGTGAGGCGGGCGCGCGGGGAAGGACCGGAGTACGCCACCTAATCGATCGGTTCGGCAGGAATCGGTCGTGCCACGAGACAGGTCAAGTCCTCGAGCGTCTTGCCGTTGGCATGTTTCCCCAACGGCTAGCGACGACAACGATGCCGACCGCGCCGCCGAGTGACCCGAACGAGCTACTGCGACAGATCAATCAACGGACCACGCAGATGTTCCACTGGGTCCGGGCCGGGATGATTGTGATCATCATCCTGCTGCTCTTCGTCGTCCTCATCGGCTAACCCAGCCTTTCCCGCCCGACCCATTTCAACGGCCGGGTCGGTTGATTGTTCTTCCGTGATCAGGAATGGGGGCCACGTAGTCCCGGTCGGTACGTTCGACGCCCTCGGGTCCGGAACGGGGGCCGTGGGGCAGAGCGCGAGGGGCCGAGAGGTGCTGTCCCAGGCGCATCGTAGTTGAAGCTGGGGATTCGGGTTCGCGGAATCCGCATGCCGATCAGTTTCTCGATCCGATTGAGGTCGGCCTCCTCCTCGGGAGCGAAGAAGGTGAACGCATCTCCCCGCTGTTGGGCCCGAGCCGTCCGACCCACGCGGTGCACGTAGGTCTCGGGTTCGTGCGGGACATCAAAGTTGACCACGTGACTGACGTCCTTGACGTCCACGCCTCGAGCGGCGATGTCGGTGGCAACGAGGACTCGAAACTCCCCGGTCCGAAACGCTTCGAGCGCCCGAACGCGTTGACTCTGGCTTCGGTTCCCGTGGATGACCCCTGCTCGGAGCCCGCGACGCTCGAGCTGGCGGCCCAGGTTGTCGGCCCGGTGTTTGGTTCGTGCAAAGACGAGGACACTCGTCATCGTCTCGTCCTGCAGAAGGTTGAGAAGGAGCTCCGTCTTGAGATGCGACGGGACCGGAAGGGCGAGATGGGAAACGCCTACCGCCGCGACCGTTCGTTCCTCGACTTGGACGAGTTTTGGGTCCCGCAGGAACTGACGTGAGAGTGAGACCACTTCGGGCGGCATCGTTGCCGAGAAGAGCATCGTCTGCCGTTCCCGGGGGAGTCGGTCGAGGATCCGGCGAACGTCCGGGAGGAATCCCATATCGAGCATCCGGTCCGCCTCATCGAGCACAAGGATCCTGAGAGGGCGGAAGTCGACGTACCCCCGGCTCATGTGATCCAGGAGCCGACCGGGCGTGGCGATGATGATTTCGGCACCTCCACGAAGAGCCCGTTCCTGGTCGGCCATGCCGACCCCGCCATACACCGGCGCTCCTCGCAGGTGGGTATGGCCGGCCAGCTTTCGGAGAAAGGCATCCGCTTGGAGCGCCAGCTCCCGGGTCGGCGTCAGGATGAGCGCGAGGATACGACCCTTGGGCTCCTCAAGGAGTCGCTCGAGAACTGGGAGCAGGAAGGCGGCGGTCTTCCCGGTACCCGTTTGGGCGGTCCCTACGATGTCCCGACCCGAAACGGCGTGAGGGATGGTACCCTTCTGGATGGGTGTCGGAACCCGGTATCCAATCTCCCGGACCCCTCTCTGGAGCTTGGCGTGGAGCGGAAGGGTGTCAAAGGAGCCCCCCTCGGGCGGCCGGTCCGAGGGCGGAGGCTCGTCGGGGGATTGAGACACTTGTTCCTCGCCGCGGGTCGCAAGTCCCCGAGGTCATAAGAGAGCGTACCCGACCTGTGTCGGGGGTCCAGGTCGGCCGTTTGGTTCCCATCCTGCCCTAGCGAACCTGGCGAGGCTCCGTCTTTCGAGGAAGAGGCCGGTCCGAGTGTCGGGGGGGTACCCGACCCCCCGGGGGGTTCAAACCGCGTCTTGGAGCCCGGCCCGGGTGCCAAGCAATGTTAGGTAGGGCTCGAGTCAGTTGTCCGGCGATTGAGGATGATGCCCGCCGCCAACCATCTCACGACCATCACCCTCCGAACTATCACGAGGCGCCTGTTGGAATCGGTGCAGCGGCGCGGGCAGACGTACGACGACCCGATCAGGAGCTCGCGGAGGAAAACCACCCTCTTCGCGCGCTTGCTGAGCTCAAGCGACCGGTTGAGGAAATCCGCTCCGGCCGCGCGAAAGGGTGCCCATCGATGGGATGCGCTAGAGGCTCAGCATTTGAGCCGGTACTCGATCGAGTACGTCTCGCGCACGAATTCCGAGCTGGGAAGATGACCATTGGCCTCCGGCCACGCGAGTCGACGTAACCATCATTTCAACGCTCGGGCTACCCGGTCGCGTTCCATGGATGGACAGCTCTCGGAGGAGTTCGATCAGGGCGTCGCGGAGGACGAGATTGTGGCGGGCGCCGGGCACTACAATCTCGGAACCGTTCCCGGAACGACCTGGAAGGCGCTCGTGATTATCGGGGCCGTCACCACCTTGTGGGGCCTCGTCCTCGAACTCATGACACGAGGATGGATCTATCCGGTGGCCGACTATTTCCCGACCCCCCTCGGGTCGGGGCTCGTCCTGTCGGTGCTCGTCGCAGGGCTCCTGATCCTCGTGGTAGGACTCGGAGTGCGTAGGCGCGCGGCCCGCGAGCCACCCCTAGAGCCGATTGTCTGATCCTGCGGCGTGGGGCCGGTCCGCGGGGTTTTGGTTCTCGCCCAACGGGTCCGACCCCGGGCCAGGGACAACTCCGCTCGTCGTCCCTCTCTCGTTCGAATGCCCAGGAGAGAACGGACGTTCCCCTCAATCCAATGGTCACCTCTACACGACGGCGGACCGGGACTTCGTGCTGGGTCTCGTTCCCCCAATCACGATCGGGGTGCTCGACCGCTTCTCGGTCGCGGGCGGGGAACCTTGGCCAAAGCGAGGGGAAAAACGATGGCGTTCGCCCGATCCGATTTCTGTATCGATTTCGTTCCCGACGAGGAGCCTTCCGCCCTCGGTGGCAGGGGTGGGTTGGCGGTTACGGCGTCGGCAAGGAAGTCGAGAGCGGGGGCGTCGCCACCGGACGCGACTGCGATGGGTGTCGTCGGGCGCTCGACGCCCCGGGGGCGCGGCAACTCAGTCTCCGCGGGGACGCATCAGGAGCTCGAGAATCGCCTTCTGGGCGTGGAGGCGATTCTCTGCCTGGTCCCATAGCGCCTGCCGCGGCCCGTCCATCACCGCGTCGGTGATCTCCCGGCCGCGCTGGGCCGGCAAGTCGTGCATCGCGAAGGCGCCCGGATGAGCCAGATTGAGCATGGCCTCGTCCAGCGTATACCCCCGGAAGGCGACCTTGCAACGGGCTTCCTCCGCTTCCTCCTCTCTCGGAGCCCAGCCGTCGATGTAGATCGCATCGGCGTCTCGGGCCGCTTCCTTCGGGTCCGCCACAATGTGGGTAGAGGCACCGGTGCCGCGCGCGAACCCCGCCGCTTCCGCGAGGAGCGAGTCGGTGGGGCGGTGGCCTTCAGGGATCGCGGCGACCAGATCGAGCCCGACGATCGCGCAGCCCAGTACGAGCGAGTTGAGGAGACTGTTCCCGTCCCCGAGGTAAGCGAGCCGACGGTCCCGGAACCGCCCCCGCCAGCGCTCTTTCAGGGTGAGTAGGTCGGCCACCACTTGGCACGGACGTTCGCGGTCATCGAGCGCATTGATGACCGGTACGTTGGCCCAGCGGGCGAGTTCCACCCCGTCCTGCCAGTGGTGGGCGCGATACACGATCGCGTCGTAGTACCGGGAGAGGACCCGTGCCGAGTCGGCGATTCTCCCTTCCCGTCCGGACTGTATCTCGGTGTGGGAGAGGTAGACGGCGTGGCCTCCCATGTCCTGCACGGCGACCTCGAAGGAGCTGCGGAGGGACGTGGAGGGGTTCTCGAAGACCATCGCGACGTTTCGGTCCTGAAGTGACCGCGGGAACACCTGCTCGGCGCGGAGACGCTTCAGCTTCTCCGCGGCTTCCAGGAGGCTCGGGAGCTCCCGGGCGATGTCGGAGATCGAAAGCAGGTCGCGTTCCTTCGGAGGGCGGGGAGGTCGTTCGGCCTCCGACCTGGCATTCTCCGGGCGATGGAATCCTCGCGCCATGGACTTCCCCACTTAACGACGGCCGGAGGACCCATCGGGTCTCTCCGAACTGGTTCGGGACCCGAACCTGTTCGGTCGAGCGAGTTAAACGGACGAGTCGCTCGCGGACTCCGCGAGCTTCCGCTCGACCACCGCGAGGGTCTCCGAGACTGAGGATTTGCTGCGGGATAGCATCTCGGCGAGACGGGTCAGGGTAATCCGACGAGGAACCTCGAAATACCCCGCCGCGACGGCTTGCCGGAAGATCTCGCGTTGCACCTGAGTGAGATTCGGTTGCCGCGACCGCAGGGACTGGTGTCGGAGCGAGACGATCCGCGCGTCGTGTCCCGACGCCCGGAGCGCCGCGACGAAACGTCGGATTTGAGAGACTTGATCCACGAGTTCGCCGCTCACCACGCCGTTTTGCACGGTGATGGGGTAGCGCATCAGCATTCCAAGCTTGAGCATCAAAGTGGCCGGGCCCGACGCGCCATGCTCGACACGATATCGCCCGAGGTCGGGGGCGACGCCCAGATGGCGGACCTCCATGACACCCGGGAGATTGGCGATTTCCCGGACCCAGTCGTTCGGTGGACCGAGGATTTCGACATCGGCGAGGAGTCGACGGTCTCTCGCAGGCTGGACAGTGTGAAGCATCAGGAGGAGGTCCGGGTGCTTTAGGCTGAAGGCGGCAATCCAGAGAGAAGGGTGCGCATGGAACTCGATTTTCACGATGGCGAGTCGCTCCTCGCCGGAGGGATGGGATGCCTCGGTCTCATCACGAGGAGCGGAGAGGGTTCCTCGGCGAGTGCCGGGAGACGAGTTTACCCCCCTCATCGAAACGGCGGTTGCGATCCCCCTTTCGAGATCGAGTTCTCGGACACCGGACCGGGTTTCGGTTGTTAAGTCTTGGCTCGTTCACGAGAGTGAGGGGGTGGGTCGGTTCCGAAGCCGAGGCTCAGAGTTCCAGGGCGAACTGAGTAGATACTACCCTCCTCGCGGAGGGTAGTGACCTACCGGGAAAGGGGTTACGGGGGGGAGTTCGGTGCGATGGGGGTCTGATTGGCCGGGAGAGAGACTCCCGCGGGCACCACGGTAACCCAGGCGTACGGGTGTCCCGTGATGCCGGCCACCAGCCGGTCCATTCCCATGAACAGCAACGCGATTCCC
This sequence comes from Thermoplasmata archaeon, assembly GCA_035626215.1. Lineage (GTDB taxonomy): Archaea > Thermoplasmatota > Thermoplasmata > Lutacidiplasmatales > UBA184 > Lutacidiplasma. The sequence continues at coordinate 6,361 of DASPOD010000010.1, read as the reverse complement.
AGGAGAATCACGAGCGTCAGGAGAGCAACGAACGGGAACAGCAGTACGATGATCGATGCCCCGATCGAAATCACTCCGACGACGATCGCCAGTGTCCGTGCCCACGTTGGTAGAGTCGCTTTTTGTTCCGCCATGATGGCTGACCTCAATCTACGAATTGCAGGGCCACTGAAGGCCGCTCCCCGAACGAATTCGGGACCCGAACCTGTTCGGAGATGGGTCTTGAATCAACGTTCGATAGTGCGTCGCAGGAGGATTGATGTCGACCGGTCCATGCCTTGAACGAAACGCTCGGTTCGGCCCCAGCGCCGGGGTCGGTTGGGGAGCGGAATGATGCTCGACAATGGTCCGTTCTCGAGCTACTGGAACCGGTACACGGTCGGGCCGCCGATCCGCCCGCTTCGCGAAGGGACCACGTCGTCCACCGAGATTGCCCACCTGATAATCGCCTTCCTCGTCCTCTCGTTCGACTTTGTCCTACTGTACGGAGGGCTAGCAATCTATGACACCGGTACGGAGCTCCTCCTGATCGCGATCGCGGCGTCCGCCGCGATCACAGGGTTCGTCGCCCACGAGATTGCGCACAAGCTATCGGCACAACGGCGGGGGTACCGGGCCGAGTTTCGACTCTCGGTCTTGGGGCTCGCCGTGTCGGTCGTTACCGCCGCCCTGGGCTTCCTGTTTGCCGCTCCCGGCGCCACAATAATTGGGGGAGCGACGGACGCCGATGATTGGGGGCGGATTAGCCTCGCCGGACCCGCCACGAACTTCGGGTTTTCGCTGGGATTCCTCCTGGGAGCCTTCGTTGCGAGCGGGCTTCCCGGTGGGGGACTCCTCGCATTCATTCTGTTGTTCCTCGCGTTTGTCAACGCTTGGTTCGCGGCGTTCAATATGATCCCGATCGGCCCGCTGGATGGCCGCAAGGTATACCGTTGGAGCGCCGCCATCTGGGCGGTGAGCTTTGCGGCCTTCGTGGCGCTGGCCGGTGTCCTCTACTATCTCGTTTACTACGCGCCCCCCCTCAACCTTTGACCGGGCACCCGCATCTGGCTCTTCGGGGAGCTCGGAATGCATCGGGAATCTTCGGACCGGCACCCTTCGAGCGGCATCGATGTACCGCGTCGCCCGCCCTACCGGGTCGCTCCGGCCGAGGTCACTCCGAAGAACAATCTCGCATGAAGTGTCTCGGAGGGGGGATTTGAACGCCCCGGAGTGCAAATATCGTGGGAAGTGCTTCCGGCGGGATTCGAGCGAAAGGGCGGGTCCCCGAAGTTCGGATGCGACCTAGGTTCTGGGCCCGGAGGGAGTGAACCTCAACCGCACGTCGATCCGTTCCCCCTTCAGCTCGACCGTACCCGAGGCCGGAGACGGAGTGAACCCACGGGGAACGCCGACGACGTACGAATGCGTGCCGCTGTGAACCTCGAACACGATCACATCCGCTTGGGCGGACTGTTCGCTGCCGTCGAGCGCGACCGTCCACCGGGTGCCGGGAGGAAGGCCGACCTCCGTGAAGGCGATCGGTAGCTTGTGCCGCCGGGCCACCGCGAGAACAATGAGGAACGCCACGAGTGCAGCCACCACACCGAGCAGGATGTAGAGGTCCGAACCGGTGAGCCCGAGGAACCCGGAGCTCGAGGTACTCGGTGGCGGGCTCGACTTCGCCGAGAACGTGATCGCCTGGGAAACGGGGCCGCCTTTTACGACCTCCGTCCCGGAACCTGGCGCCGAAGCATAGCCCGAGACCGTGCCCACCGTGAACGAAAAGCTGCCGTTGCTCTCGGTGAACACGATGACGGCACCCGAGGAACTCATCGGGGTTCCGCCGAGGGTTACGGTCCATGAGGTTCCGGTCGGCAGACCCGTTTCGGTGAACGTGACGGTATAGGTCCCGGGGGGGATCGCGGTGAAGACGATCGGTATGGTCTGGGCCGCCCCGTCCACCGTTACGGGACCCGAAGCCGGGGCCGGCGTGTATCCTGAGACGGTTCCTACCGAGAAGGAATACGAGCCGTCCGGCACCGAGTAGGCGATCGCGCTCGTCGTGGATGAGCTCAGGGTATCATTGAACGTGACGCTCCACGAAGTTCCGGCGGGCAGACCTGTCTCGGTGAACGTGACGGGGTATTTCTCGAGGGGAGCCGCGCTGAACACGATCGGTATGGTCTGAGCCGCCCCGTTGACCGTGACGGGGCCGGAGGCCGGCGCCGGGGTATATCCCGCGACGGCTCCTACCGAGAAGGAATACGAGCCGTCCAGCACCGAGTAGGCGATCGAGCTCGTCGTGGATGAGCTCAGGGTATCATTGAACGTGACGCTCCACGAAGTTCCGATGGGCAGACCCGTCTCGGTGAACGTCACCGTGTAGTGCGGGGCGCCCGAGGCACCCTGCGGGGCGATCACCGCGACCGTCCCGTCGACGGAATCTCCGGCGTAGAGGTGGCCCGTCACGGGGTCGAAAGCTAAGGACGAGGGGGCGGTCCCGACAGGATAGATCGATCCTACGATGGTGTCCGTCACGTCGGAAATCACCGTGATGTTCTCGGAATTGCCGTTGAAGTTGCCGACGAAAACCTCGTCGGCTGCCGGATCGTAGGCGGATCCGAACGCGAAGGTACCGGTGCCGATCGATGCGACGACCGTATTCGTCGCGTCCGAGATCACGCTGACGTTGTCGCTGCCAAAGTTCGGGACGAAGATCTGGCCCTTTCCGCTGTCGTAGACCAGCTCCCCGTCGGGCGTTGCTCCGATGTTGATGCGACCCACGATGGTGTTCGTGGTGTCGTTGATCACAGTGACGTTGGAGTTCGTGAGCTCACCGAACAAATTGGCGACGAAGATCTCGCCCTTTCCAGCGTCGTAGACCAGGCTCCACGGGTCGTCACCGACGTTGGGGATCGCCCCGACGACGGTGTCCGTGGTGTCGTTCACGATGGTGACGTTGGACCCGGACTCGGTCCCCACGAAGATCTCTCCCTTCGCCGGGTCGTACGCCATCCCCGTCGGCGCGACGCCCGGGAGCGGGATGGTCTTCACCACCGCGAACGTCGTATCGTTGATCACGCTGAGGCCGACCCCGCTCGCGGTGTCGGAGGTGAAGATCTCTCCCTTGCCGCGGTCGTACACGACCCGCACCGGCTCCTCATTGGCCCCCGCGTGGGTCGGGAGGCGAATCAGGTCGACGACGTGGTTGGTCGTGTCGGATACAACGGCGACCTCGCTGGCCAATTCGTCCGCCAGGAACTCCTCTTGATGGGCACTGTCGTACGCCCAGTACCGAGAAGCGAAGGTCAGGGTGACGTTCTCCACCACGGTGTTCGTGGCGGTCGAGATCGCGCTCGCGTAATCCGGGAGGCCATTGAGGACCCATACCTCGCCGTTGTCCGAGTCGTACACCGCGCCGTCCGCGGCGACATCCAGCGGGACGGTAGCGACTACGGAGTTCGAAGCGTCCGAGATGACACTCTCGTTCGAGGCCGTTCCCGCATTGGGGGAAGTGAAATAGACCGCATTCTGGGCGGGGTCGTAGGCGCCCGCGACCGCCGACCCAGCGGTCAGTGCGACCGTCTTCACTACTAGGTCGGTGGAGTCGTCGATGACACTCACGTTCGCCGAGCCGCCATTGGCCACGTACACGTAGTCTTTCCCGGCGTCGTAGACGATCGCGTCGGGGTCCACGCCCACGTTGATGGAGTGGACCACGGTGTTTGTCGCGTCCGAGATCACGCTCACGTTGGTTAAGGCCCCCAAGGCGTTGGCGACGAAGATCTGGTGGGTCCCGGAGTCGTAAGCCACCGCATCGGGAATCAGGCCGGGCAGGTCGATCGAATCGACGACCTTGTTCGTCGCGGTGCTGATTACGCTGACGTTGGCCGAGAGCCCGTTCGTGGCGAAGACCTCGTCGGTCCCGCTGTCGTACACCAGTCCCTTGAGGTTGTACTGGCTCACGTCCCCTATGGAGATGGTCGTGACGAGCGTGTTCGTCACCGCGGACGTTACGGCAACCGTACCGGGAGAGCCCGAGTACTGAGTAAAAATCTCGTTGTCCTTGTAATCGTAAACCATGGACGTGAGATACTCCACCGTGTCGTAGGGTTCGAAGAGGGCGACGACCTCGTTGGTAGTCTCCGAGATCTCCTCGAGGGAGTCCGCCGCGCCGGGGACATAGATGTCGCCCGAGCGATTGTCGTACGCCATCGGGTCGAAGCCTGACCCGGCGCCGTTGAGGAGAACCGGGAAGTTCCCCGGGATAAGGGAATTGTTGAACGTGACGAGAGTATCCGCAACCGCCCACTGCGTCGCCGACGGCAAGGGGCTCCCCGGGCGTTCGGACACGGTCGCTTCCCGGCTCCGGGGCGATTCGGGATGAGTCGCCCTATCGTTGAACCCCTGGCTACGAGCCCCGGAAGTGGAGGGTAATCCGTGGAGCGCCGTGGCGAATCCGGATGCCGCCGCATGGGGAGCCTCCGCGATCGAGCCCAGGCCCGCCGTGGCACTCAGGACGATAGCGACTACGAAAATCGCGATGCGGATTGGCTCGCGTGTCACAACCTTCACCGAGCCGGGGCGACGAGCATCCGAAAGCGATCTCCGTGTAGGCCGGACGGTGACGTAGTATAAGGATGCGGCGGGTGCCCCCGTTCGGGGAGAGATTGAGGTTACAATCCCCAACGGTTTTCCCGCGAGACCACTCAAGAACCCGAGCGCACGATCGATGTAATGTTCGGCCGAAGGCCCCGACCCACTGCGATGCCCACCGTGCCGCCCAGCGACCCGAACGAATTGCTGCGACGCATGGGTCCACGGACGACACGATTGTTCCACGGGGTCAGGGTCGGTAGAGTGATCGGCATCTTCTTGCTGATTGTCGAGGTTCTTTTCGACTGACCCGTCCGTTCAACCCGCCCGGGCACAATCCGCGGTATCCTCTCCGATAAGCTCTCCTAGCGGTCTCGACCGGAAATTGGACCTTTTCGAACGGGGGTATTCGAACCCTCGGGATTCAAATCCGCCATCTGACGGCGGTCGGATCGTGCGGTTCCAAACGACGTTCTGCGAAAGACTCGCAAACGAGCTGTTCGGGGACGCAGTCGCACCCTTGTGACTGACACGGATGGTCCCTCGTCCGGCAGACCTCACGCCGGGGGTTCAAATCCAAATGTGAGGGTGACCCTCGTGGGAGTAACGTTCCCACCTCAGAGAGTGTAGGGCTACTTTGGACAAATCACTCGGTACCACGGTCAGTGAGTGCAATCCTCATTGCACCGACCTGGCTGGGCACGACCCACCGTGCCGTCCGTTGGGACCACCCCCAGCTACCGACTCGGTACGGAAGGGTCCGCTAGGGCTAGCCCCGAATCTTCGCCAAGATCTGAGCGGCCTCGGTCTTGGCCGCGAGGGCGGCAGGAGCATCCCCGGTCTTCTCGGCGGCCTCCCCTAGAAGGTGGAGAGTTCGGGCGAGCTCCAGCGCGTTCTCGGATGCTCGGAAGCCCTTGACCGAGGTCTGGAGGAGGCGTACCACTTCGTTCGCTTGGCCGGAAGCGAGCGCTATCCGGCCGAGGACCCGATATCGCAGCCCTTCGGCGAAAGGGTTCGAGAGTCCATCCGCCAGCTGTTGGAGCTCCTGGGTAAGCTTCGCCACTTCGGCATCGTCCGGCAACCTGCCCGTGTCCAACAGGGTCTCCACGAACTGGGCTCGGTACGTGGCGGAGCCGCCGGCGTTCTCGGCCACCGACCGGTCGACCGAAAGGTCGTAGGAATGGGCGAGGGCTCGTAACGCCGTGGCGGCCTCTTCGAAGCGCCCTCGCTCCCGTAGGAGATCGATTCGAGTCCGCTCGGCCAGCTCCCTCAGGTTGCGACCGAGCTCGAGCTTGGCCAAGATGGCGAGGTGCCGCTCCGCGGCATCGAGGTCGATCCGCAGGAGCGCGATCTGGGCGTACGCGGTCTCGACCCTCGGATCGGGACCGCCGGGCCCGGGAGGGACCAACGCGACGGCGCGGTCCACCGCTTGCTGCGCCCTCGACGTTTCCCCCATCCACACGAGGGGTCGGACCAGGCGCGTGAGAATCGTGCGCGCCTGCATCGCCCGATTCCCACCCCGCTCGGTCGCCTCCAACGCGCGCTCCGCCCAGCGCACCGCCTCCCGAGGATCTCCCCGGAACCAGAGGGTCCAGAACGAAAGGTTGCTCCGAAGGGCGGTCAGTCCGTCCCAGTCTTCCGTGCCCGGCCTTGAGAAATACCGCTCCACTTCCTGGAGGTACTGGAATGCCTTTTCCTGCTCTTCGAGCGGGAGGGCGAACGCCAAATCGCCCTTGACCTCCATCTCGAGCCGCTCGTCCCCTATCGTGTGCGCCAATTCGGT
>DASPOD010000009.1:0-49071 GCA_035626215.1 Thermoplasmata archaeon | reverse complement strand
AGGAGTTCGAGAGCGAGCGCCGGTCGTTCGGTGGCGGTGGCTACCGGGACCGGGGCGGCGGCGGTGGATACGGCGGCGGCCGCTACAGCGGCGGCGGCGGGGGCGGAGGGCGCGAGCGCTCCGACTCCTACAAGCGCTACTGAGACGCGACGCACCGACACCGGCCCGTCCGAACCCCTTCCCCCGCCCTCCGGGCGGGGGCCTCTCGCCGGTTTTGATTAAATAGGCCCGCCCACTGGGAGCCTCACCACTATGGCCGATGACCAGCGCGAGCTGACGCTCTACGTTCAATCGAAGAAAGCCGTAACGTCGTTCTACCGTCCGGCCGTGGCCACCCCGGAGGCGGTCGGTGCCCCGACCACCTCGCCGATCGCCGATGCGGTCGCGGACCAGTCGGTGTTCTTCCTGTCGGATGACCAGGCCCGATGCCAGGCCCTCACCGAAGAGATGGCGAGCAACCGCGGCTACCGCGTGCGCGTCGTCGACATCGAACGGGTCGGTCGGCTCGAGCGACTCGTCACCGAGCACCTGCGCGGCGTCCAGAAGTTCCCCGTCCTCATCTCCCCGCTCGGCCGCCGGCTCGAGGGCGTCGAGGCGTTCACCGAGGACGAGCTCGCCGCGATCATGCCGGCCGAACTGAAGAGCGTCCGGGCGTTCTCCTACCTCAAGGTCCGCGGCGGCGACCTCGACAAGATCAAGCGGCTCCTCGAAACGTTGACCGAGGTGAAGGAGCTCCACTTCCTCACCGGCGACTGGGACATCCTGGTCGTGCTCGACTTCCAGCCGACCTCGACGAACAAGCGCCGTGTGCTCGACTTCGTCACCGACAAGATCCGCGGGATCCCCGAGGTGATCGACACCTCGACGATCATCCCCGAGTACACGCTGACGAAGTTTCCGCTGTAGCGGGGTTTTCTCCCGCCGGACGGTCTAGGGGCGCCCGTGACGGCGCGGGCGTTTGCGGCGCGGAACGACGGGTAACGCCCTCGGCCGCTCCCCCGGAGCGGCCCCCGGTTCCTCGGTTCCGTAGAGCGGGTCGCCCGTGAGTGGGTGTTCCTCGAGCCAGGCGACCCCCTCGACGTAAGCCGCGAACGCCTCGAGGCTGGTAAAGAGCGGGATGCCGAGCTCGACCGCCCGGCGCCGGAGCACGTACTCGTCCTCGAGCATCCGCTCGAACTTCTCTTGGGTGAGGGAGAGCGGGACGTTGAGGAGCAGGTCGATCTCGCCGGCGTCCACCGCCTCGAGCACGTTCGGGTGCCGGTCGGGTTCCGAGACCTTGTGAAGGACCCGGACCCCCCGCACGCCCCGCGCGGTGAGGAACGCCTGGGTGTCCTCGGTGGCGACGATCCCGAGGCCGAGCGAGCGCAGGCGTACCGCCGTCGGAAGCAGCTGCTCCTTGAGGGCCGGCCCCCCGACCGATAGGAACGCCGTGCCCCGCCGAGGCACGAGCTTCACGCCGGTCGCCACGAGCGCTTTGACGAGCGCGTCCGAGAACGTCGGTCCGAAGCACGCGACCTCACCGGTCGACTGCATCTCGACGCCGAGGAGCGGGTCGGAACCGGTGAGCTGGAGGAACGAGAATTGGGGGGCCTTCACGCCCCATCGATTCGGCGGGAGCGGCGCGACCCCCTCCCGGGAGAGCGGCTTTCCCAGCATCGCCCGGGCGGCCTCCCGGAGGAGCGGTAGACCGGTCGCCTTCGTGAGGAACGGGAGCGAGCGGCTCGCCCGCAGGTTGAGCTCGATCACCTGGAAGCCGCGGTCCTTCACGAGGAACTGGATGTTGAACGGCCCGCGGATGCGCAGCGTCCGGGCGAGGTCGCCCGCGGCGCGCAGGAGCTCCGCCTGGACCTCGGGGGGCGTATGGCGGGGCGGCAGGCAGAAGATCGCATCGCCCGAATGGACGCCCGCGCGCTCGACGTGCTCGAGAATCCCGCCGACGAGCACCCGGTTCCCATCCGAGATCCCGTCGAGCTCGACCTCATCCGCCCCTTCGACGAACTTCGTGATGACGACGGGATGCTCGGGCGAGACACGCGCCGCCTCCGAGAGGAACCGGCCGAGGTCGTGACGGCCCGCGATCACGCGCATCGCCTGCCCGCTCAGCACGTACGACGGGCGGACGAGCACGGGATAGCCCACCTCATCGGCGAACGAGCTCGCCTCCTTTACGGTCGTGAAGGCCCGCCACGCCGGCTGGGGGACCTTGAGCTTCTCGAGGAGCCGAGCGAACTGGGCTCGGTTCTCGGCCGTGTCGATCGACGCGGAGGCGGTCCCGAGAATCGGGACGCCGCACATATCGAGGAGGGGGGTCAAGTTCTGGGCGAGCTGGCTTCCGACGCAGGTGACGACGCCCTCGAACGACTCGAAGTCGTGGATGTCGCGGACCCGCTCGAGCGTGATTTCCTCGAAATAGAGTCGGTCGGAGCGGTCGTAGTCGGTCGAGACGGTCTCGGGGTTCGAGTTGAGTACGGCGACGCCGGGCACCCCTTCGGACTTCAGCCCGTCCACGAGGTTCATCGTCGACCAATCGAACTCGACGCTCGAACCGATCCGGTACGGCCCGGCACCGATGACAAGCACCGAGCCGTTCGGCATCGGCCGCACGTCGTCGGCCTCGGCGCGGTAGGTGAGATAAAGGTAGTTCGTGCGGGCCGGCCACTCGCCCGCGAGCGTGTCGATCATGCGCACCCGCGGGCGAACCCCCACCGCGAGTCGGCGACGGCGCACCTCCTCCTCGTCGACGTGGGCCGCGCGCGCGATGGCGCGGTCGGAGAGGCCGAGCCCCTTCGCCCGGCGGAGGAGCGATGGCGAGAGTCCCGAGCCGCCGGCGTCGGCGATCGCCCGGTGGGCCACCACCACCTCGCCGAGCGCGTCGACGAACCAGCGGTCGATGACCGCGAGGCGACTCACCTCCTCGGCCGGAATCCCGGCGCGCAGGGCTTCGAGCACCCGGACGAGGATGTCGGGCGTGGGCGAGACAAGCCCCGCGACGATGTCCTCCCGCGACCGGAGGGTCTCGGGCGGCACGAGGTCCGCGCGGGGGTCGCCCATGCGAACCGCCTTCTCGATCGCCTCGGGGAACGACGCGCCGATCCCCATCACCTCGCCGACCGACTTCATCGCGGGGCCGAGTCGGCGGTCGGCGCGCTCGAACTTGTCGAGGTCCCAGCGCGGGAGCTTCACGACGACGTAGTCGAGGGCGGGTTCGAACGCGGCGGTCGTGACCCCCGTGATTCGGTTCTTGAGCTCGGGCAGGGTGTAGCCGAGTGCGAGCTTCGCGGCGACGTAGGCGAGCGGATAGCCGGTCGCTTTGCTGGCGAGCGCGCTCGAGCGGGAGAGTCGCGCGTTCACTTCGATCGCGTAGTACTCCTCGCTCGTCGGGTCGAGGCAGAACTGGATGTTGCACTCGCCGACGATGCCGCAGACCTCGGCGGCGCGGAGCGCTGCCTGGCGAAGCATCTGGTACTCGTAGTCGGTGAGCGTCTGGCTCGGCGCAATGACGATGTTATCCCCGGTGTGGACCCGCATGCCGAGGACGTTCTCCATGTTGCAGACGGTGAGCGCGTTCCCGCGAGCGTCGCGGACGACCTCGTACTCGAGCTGCTTGAACTCGCCGACGTACCGCTCGAGCAGGACCTGGCCGACCGGGCTCGCCCGGATCCCCCGCATCACGACCTCGCGCAGCTCCTCCGGCGTCCGGGCGACGCCGCCTCCGCGACCGCCGAGCGTAAACGCGACCCGCACCATCACCGGGAAGCCGAGGGCCTTCGCCGCCGCGGACGCTTCCTCGAGCGAGTAGACCGCCCGGCTCGGGAGCGTGGGGACGCGCGCCCGGGCCATCGCTTGGACGAACTTCGCGCGGTCCTCGGTGGCTCGGATTCCGGCGAGCGGCGTACCGAGCACCTTCGTCGCCGTGCGCCGCAGGAATCCCTGGTCGGCGAGCTGGACGCCGCAGTTGAGCGCGGTCTGGCCGCCGAAGGAGAGCATCAAGCCATCGGGCCGCTCGGACTCGAGGATGGGGGCGACGAACTCCGGGGTGAGCGGCTGGAAATACACTCGACCGCGCTTCGGGGGGTCGGTCTGGAGGGTGGCGATGTTCGGGTTCACTACGACCGCGTAGACGCCCTCCTCGTCGAGGGCCTTCAGGCACTGGCTTCCCGAGTAGTCGAACTCGCCGGCTTCGCCGATTTTGAGCGCCCCGCTCCCGAGCAGGACGACCTTCGAGGGCATCGAGGGCGTCATGCGCGCCGTTTCACCTTCCCGACGAACTGGTCGAAGACGAACCCCGCCTCCTGCGGGCCGGGGTGGCCCTCGGGATGGCCTTGTAGGGCGAGCACGCGCCCCGAGCGGTCCCGGAAGCCCTCGAGGGTTCCGTCGTCCGGGTTCGTCGCCCAGAGGTCGAGCCCCGTGCCGCGGAGCGACCGGGGGTCGACCGCGTAGCCGTGGTTCTCGCTCACGATGTAAGCGCGTCCGTCGGCGAAGCAGATCGTCTTGTTCTGGCCTCGATGGCCGTACTTGAGCTTGAACGTCGACGCGCCGCGCGCGAGTGCGAGGAGCTGGTGTCCGAGGCAGATCCCGAGGGTTGGCATCGACCGGGTCGAGGGTCGCTTCAGCTCCTCGACGGTCACGGCGAGCTCCGCGGGGTCGCCCGGACCGTTCCCGACAAGGAGGCCGGCGACCCGGCGGCCGTCCCAGCGGTTCGGCACCGTTTGGTCGAACGGCAGGCGCAGCACGCTCATCCCCCGGTCGAGGAGCGCACGGAGGATGCTCGCCTTGACGCCGCAGTCGAGCACGGCGACGATCGGTCCTTTCGGAGGACCGAGGAGTCTCGGTCGCTTCGGGGCGACCTCGGCCATGTAGTTCTCGTCGGCGTACCCGGGAGCGTTCGCGATCGACCGCCGAAGATCCTCCTCGCTCGGCAGGTCGTCCGCGCTTCCGACATGCAGGACGCCCCGCAGGACGCCGCCCGAGCGCAGATGCTGGGTGAGCTGGCGAGTGTCAACGCCCCGTACGCCGGGAACGCCCTCTTCGGTGAGCCATTCCTCGAGGGAGCGGCCGCTCGACCAGTGGTTCGGCGTCGTCGTGCCGCGCATCACCACCCCCCGGACCTGGATTTCGTCGCTCTCGAGCACGGGAAGCCCCCAGCCGTCCCGAGCCCGCGCGCGCGGAACTCCGTAGTTGCCAATCAGCGGGTACGTGAAGCTGAGGATTTGGCCCCGGAACGATGGGTCGGTGAGCGATTCGGGATAACCGACCATGCCCGTGGTGAACACGACCTCGCCCACGTGCCGCGTGGGCGCCCCGAGTCCTTCCCCTTCGAACCGGGTCCCGTCCTCGAGCAAAAGGGTCCCCCGGAGGGCCTCCTTTCCGGGGCGTTTCGGCACGGGCGCTGACAACCCGAACGAAACGAGGAAGCCCTCCGCCCTTAACGCTTGCCGTTGCCCCGCGCAGCTCCGGCGGCGTTCCGGGCCGACCGGGGAGACCCGGCGAGCCATCAAATCCCCTTGCTGGCTGCGCGCGGCGCGCGATGCCCGGGTTCCCCCGCCTTCAGGAACGGTACGACATCGTCGTCGTCGGAGGAGGACACGCGGGGCTGCAGGCGGCGGTGAAGGCCGCGCTGCTCCAGCATTCGGTCGCGCTGCTCGACCGCGGGCCGAAGTTCTCCCGCTCGTACTACGCGCCCCGCATGGCGAACATCCCGGGGTTTCCCGACGGCGTCTCCGGTCACCATCTCCTCGACCAGCAGATCGCGGCGGTGCGCCGGCACGACGACCGGATCGGCTACTTCACGCCGGCCACCGTCACCTCGGTTGTGAAGGACGGGGATGGGTTCGCGGTGACGTTCGACTGGTTGAAGCAGACCCAGGTCGCCCGGGGCCGGGTGGTCATCCTCGCGATGGGGGTCGTCGACCGGATCCCGGAGGTCGGCGGCAAGATCGACCCGATCTTTCCGTGGGCGAACCAGGCGATCGTCGATTTCTGCCTGCTCTGCGACGGCCACGACCTCGTCGGTCGGACGGTCGCCGTGATCGGGCACGATGTGTTCGCCGTCCGCACCGCGCTCGACATCCTCCTCTTCCGACCGAAGTCGGTCGAGCTCCTGACCCATGGGCGTCCGCTCCTCGAGGGGGTGCCCGAGCCCGACCGGACGAACCTCACCACGGCGCTCGAGCAGCACGGCATCCCGCCCGTCACCAGCGAGATGGTCGGCTTTGACGGCATCCGGGAGGGCCAGTTCGGGGTCCGGTTCGCGGACGGGAGTCACCGGGTCTACGACCGGGGGTTCAGCGGTCTCGGATGGTACGACATGCACGACCGGATCCCCCGTTCGCTCGGCTGCCGGTTCGACGCCGACGGCTACGTCGTCACCGACGAGGACTGCCGTGCGGTCGCCGAGGCGTCGGGCGAGCCGATTCCGGGCCTCTACTGCGTCGGCGACCAGCGGAACGGCTGGAACCAGATCCCCGAAGCGTGGGCGACCGCCGAGCGGGCGGTGATCCACGCGTGGGCGTCGTACCTCTGAGCGGCCCGGTCAGCGAAGCAGCGGCGGCGGCAAGGCGATCGTGAGGTGGCGATTGAGCTCCGGTAGGTCCTTCGCAATCGCGCTCGCGCCCGCGGCGAGGAAGCGGTCCTCGCTCATCGTCGAGTGGGTCGCCTCGGCCTCGCTCGGGTCGGGCATCACCGCGTAGAAGCGCACGGCCGCTCGGCGAGCGCACTCGGCGTCGAGCAGGTGGTCCCCGACGTACAGCGCGCGGTCGATCGGGATTTCCATATCCTTGAGGAGGAGGAGCAGGGCTTCGGGGGAAGGTTTCGCCGGCCCCGCCGCGCTGCGACTCCGTAGGTACGTGAAGTACGGCGTGAGCTGGGTTCGCTGGAGCGCCTGCCGCGCGAACGACTCCGAGCTCCGCGTGAGAAGCCCGAGGCGGAATCCCCGGTCGGCGAGGGTCTTCAAAAGGTCGGACGCCCCCGGACGGGGCACCGTCCGGGGAAGCGCTTCGAGCTCGATCGCGTCGATCGCCTTCTGGTACTCCGCTTCGAAGCGGTAGAGGACGCCGTCGGGCGCGCCGGAGTTGCGCATCTCCTCCCGGGCGTTCTCGACGATTCGGTGGATCGGGTCCGTGACCGAAAGGTGGCCGGGGACGACCCCGTACCGCTCGGCGAGGCGAACCACTTCGGAGCGCATGCGGCCGAAGTCGTGGTGCGATAGGATGAGCGTTCCGTCCAGGTCGAAGACGATCCCGAGCAGCGGCTCCAAAAACCTCGGCTGGGTTCCCGGGGGCGGCATTTCCCCTCCGTCGTTACGGACCGAACGCGCACTCGCCCCCGTTAAGCGTTTCCTTCGAAACGAACGTCCCCGGCGTGCCGTCAGGGCGTGAGGTGGTACGCGAGGCCGTACCAGCTGCCTTGTTCCTTGTCGAACGTCGTCCCGCACTGGAAGCAGAAGAATATCCGGAACGGCGGCTGCTTCGGCTCGACCTCCATCGTTCCCCCGCAGATCGGACAGCAGAGCTTCTCGCGCACCTCGGGGAGCCCGTGCCAGCTGTCGCGTTTCCGGTCGTAGACGATCCCGTCGTGGCCGCAGACGAACATCGGGAACGGAACGTTCGACGACGTGGGCCCTCCCATCACCCGGCCGCAGACGGGGCAGAACATCCGCTCCCCGGTAGCGGCGCGTCGACCGAAAAACTTGCGCTCCGCTAGCGCGCGGAGGCGGGCCGCTCGAGCGTAACGACCGACTCCCGTAGCTCGAAGCTGCGCCGTTGGCCGCTACGTCGGCGGCGGGCGACCTCGACCGAGGCGATCCGGAAGCCGCGCGCGGCGCCCAGCCGGGCGAGCAGGAGGTCGCCCGGAACGTACGTCCCGGCCAAGAGTGAATCGCCGACCACGACCACGAACCGGCCTCCCGGCGCGAGCGCCCGGTAGACACCGTCGAGCACCGGACGAAGGTCGGCGAAGTAGCGGTGGACGATCGCATGGACGTCGTTGCGCCGATAGGAGCTCTTGCGCGCGAGGTTCTCGCGGATCCGGCCGAGGATTTCGCCGAGCCACGGGTCCTCCACCGCGCGGGTGTCGAGGTACGGGGCCGCTTCCCGACGCGGAAGGTTGTCGCATGCTACCTGCGCGCGACGGATCGCCGCGAGGTCCCCGTACGAACGGGCGTAGCCGAGCCACGCGAGGTCGACCTTGTAGTTCATCACATAGTCCATCCCGTTCACGTACGGCGGGCTCGTGACCGCGAGCGTCACCGAACGCGGTCGCCAGCCCCCGATGCGGGCGTCCCGTACCGCGACTTCCGCGGGGGCGCCCCACCGTTGGCGCTCGGCCCGAAGGACCTCCAAGTCGGCGACCATCTCCTCCACCGCCTCGCGGAATCGCTCGAACGGTGGGGTCGTGGAACCCGAGCGACGCGGCCCGTAGCCGAGGCACGGGGACCGATGGAGACGACTCGACGGGATCAGGATGCGGCCGAAGGCGAGACGGATGGCGTCGGAAAGAGGGTCTCCGCCCGAGGGCAGCGCATCGCGAAGGCGGGTGAGGTCCCGCAGCGCCGCGGGGTCGAACTGGCGGCGGGTCTCCCGAAGAAACGGCAACGCCCCGGGCCCTCGGCGAACCGCACGGCCGAGGGTCCGTTCCGCCGCCCGGGCGAGCGCCTTCGGGTCGAGCTCGAAGGAGGTCTTGACCCGCGCGGCGAGCGCGGCGGGAGCCAGGAGCTCGGTGCCCAGCGCGCGGGCTCCGGCCCGACGCGCTTCGACGAGCGTGGTGCCACTTCCGGCGAACGGGTCGAGCACGGTCGCGCGCGCGGGCAGCGCCGCTTCCGCGATCACCCTCGCCACAAACTCCGCCGAGTACCCTTGGACGTACGGCCACCAACGATGGACCGGGAGCGTCTCGTTGGACCGGAACGTGATCGGTCCCGCGTACCGTCCGAGCTGGACGCCATCCTCCTTCGCGAACCGTTCCACGAAGGCGGCCGGGTCGACGAAATCCGCCCGTTCAGCGAGCCGCTCGAAGTCGCGCAGCACGAAGAGCCCTCGCCCCATCCGCAGGACGTCCCCCCGTCGTCGCAAGGTGTCGAGGACCTCCGCGACGTGCTCCGGGCGGTCATCGAGGCGGGAGGCGATCTGACGGACCGTCGCGCCGATCGCCCCGGTCTCGCCGAGCACGTCGCGCACCGCCCCCACGAGGCCGCCGTCCGCGACCGACGTCCCGGAGGAGGATGGCGGCATCACCGAACGACCCGGGCCTAGCCCACCTTTGCCGGTGGCGGCCCCGGGACCGCCGAGAACCGGATCGACGACTCGAGCGTCTTCAAGATATCCTTTCGGCGTCGGCGCCGCTCCTGTCGGAGCCCCTCGGCCCACGCGGTCGCGCTCAGCTCATTGTCGAGCCCGACGAGGACCATATCAAGGTCATGGAGGTCGCCGAGGTCCTTCTGGAGCTTGACCATGGAGCTCGAGAACGGCCGCTCGTGCCGCGGGTCGAGCAGGACGGCGAGGTCCGAGAACTGCCGGGCACGGCGGATTCGGATCCGAAGTCGGTGCAGCCGTCGCATGGTCGGGCGTCGGACCGCCTTGCGGCGGGCGCGCCGCAGGTTATCGTAGGTCCGCGTGTGCGCGAGGTCGACCGCTCGGCGCGTGTCGCGGAATGAGCCCGACCGCGGGAGGCTCCGAAGCCGTTCCCCTACATCGTCCAAGAGCCGCGCCTGCCGTTCCGAACGCAGGAACGCCCGGAGGAGTTCGCGTCCGGTGCGGGCATCGTCCTGGAGCCGTGTGCGATACCGTTCCACCCGCTGGAGGTCCCGGCGGGAGGCCTTCTCGGGGTCGAACCGCCCCACGAGCGAGAGCGCGATGTCCCGGTCGCGGATCCGTCCGACCAGGCGGGAGAGTCGCTTGACCCGCACGTCGAGCGGGTGCAGAAGGTCCCGCTCCGCGCTCGGGAGCAGCGTCTCCCACAACGCGAGACCCGTGCGCAGACGTCGCATTTGTCGATGCAACCGGTGCAGGCTCTCCGGGGACGGGCGCGACGAGGCGACGACGACGTCGACGGCCTTGGTCACCTCGGTGAGGATCTGGGCAATCTGACGAGCGACCCGTTCGGGCCGCATCGTCGGGCCGCTCGCTCGTCGGGCCATGCGCCACCCCCTGCGGGGCAGACCGGAACCCGCACGTAAATCATTCGGAGGGAGGTGCGTTCGACGAAATTCACCCGAGCCCTCTTAGCGAGGAGCGACTGTGGGGGGGTATGCACCGGCCCCGTCTCGCCGAACTCGAGCGGGACGGTCCCTCGAACCGCGCCGTCGCGACGGTCGGGGTGATGGACATCGGGTCGAACACGGCCCGGTGCGTCGTGTTCGAAACGTCGGCCCCGAACACCGTCCGCGCCATCTTCGAGACGAAGGACTCGACGCGTCTCGGCGCCGGGACCGCGGGCGACGCAAGCCTCTCCCCCGAGGCGATGGTCCGGGGAATCGCGACCGTGCGTCGCTTCGCACGGACGATGCGCTCGCTGAAGGTGGCGAAGGCGCTCGCTGTGGCGACGAGCGCCGTCCGCGACGCGCCGAACGGCCCCGAATTCGTCCGGGACGTGGCGCGCGCGACGGGCATCACCCTGCGGACGATCTCGGGGAGCGAGGAAGCCCGGTACGCCTACCTTGGCATCGCGAGCGCTTGGCAGCTCTCGAACGACCTCGTCTGCGACCTGGGGGGTGGCTCCCTCCAGCTTGCGGAGGTCCGGGAGGGCCGGCTACGCAACTCGGTCAGCCTTCCTCTCGGCGCCCTACGGCTGTCCCAGCGGTTCTTCGACCACGACCCGCCGAAGCGGCGGGAGTATGACGCACTTCACGAGCACGTCCGGGGGACCCTCGCGTCCGTCCTCGAGGCATTCGGCGGGACCCGCTACCGACTGTTCGGGGTCGGCGGGACCGTCCGGTCGCTCGCCCGCGCGGCGATCGAGTTCCGGGACTACCCGGTCCGACGGGTCCATGGGTACTCGCTTTACGAGAACGACATCGAGGCGCTCGAGGAGCTCCTCGGTGAGATGCCGAGCGCCCGCCGTCGCTCGGTCCCCGGGATCGGCGGGGACCGCGCGGATGTCGTCCTCGCGGGGATCGTGGTCTTTTCCGAGCTGTTGCGGGCGGTCAAGGCCGACCGGATCATCGTCTCGGGCACGGGCATTCGGGAGGGGATTGCCCTCGAGGCGATCGGCGCGGAGCTCCCGGCCCCCGCCGAAGTCCTCGCGGAGCGTTCCGCTGCCGCGGCCGCCCAGTCGTTTTCGTTCGACTTCCAACACGGCCGGGAGGTCGCGGAGACGGCGAGCGCGCTCTTTCGGGTGCTCGCGAGCCGGTTCGCCGGCACCCGGAGCGAAGGCCTCGCGCTCCGGGTCGCCGCGTGGATGCACGACTCGGGCGTCGCGGTCGACCTATGGAACCACGCTCGCCATTCGGCCTACCTCATCCAGAACTATCCGATCTGGGGGCTCGACCAGCGGGAGGTGATCCTCGCGGCGATGGCCGCCTATATGCACGAGGGGAACCCGGTCCGCTCCGAGTGGAAAAAAGAGTTCCTTCCGATCATCCAGCCGCCCGACCTCGAGCTCGCGGTGCACCTCGGCGCGATTCTGGGCGTCGCGGAGATGCTCGCTCCCGCGCGACCGAAGTTCTCGCTCACGTCGGACGGACGAACGTTGGCGGTGAGCTTTTCTGCGGCCGGTCATACGACCCTTCCCCCCCGGTGGGCGGAGAAGGTTCGCAAGCCGATGGAACGGTTCTTCGAGCTCGAGGTGCGCTTCCGCGATGCCTGAGCTACCCGAACCCCCTTCGAGCCACGGTTTCCCGGGCCGTCTCTTCGTCTTCGAGGGGCTCGACGGCAGCGGCAAGTCGACGCAGGCGGCTCTCCTCGGTAAGTGGCTCCAGTCGAACGGCTACCGCGTCTTCTTCACCGAGTGGAACTCGTCGGAGCTCGTCGCGAGCACGATCCGCCGCGGCAAGAAGAAAGGCCTCCTCACCCC
Organism: Thermoplasmata archaeon; assembly: GCA_035626215.1. GTDB lineage: Archaea > Thermoplasmatota > Thermoplasmata > Lutacidiplasmatales > UBA184 > Lutacidiplasma. The sequence continues at coordinate 37,065 of DASPOD010000009.1, read as the reverse complement.
CACGACGTTCTCCCTCCTGCACGCGGTCGACTTTGCGGACCGTTTCGAGCGGAAGATCCTGCCCCCGCTGCGCGCGGGGTACCTCGTCGTCTGCGACCGGTACTCGTACACGGCGTTCGTGCGGGACGCGGCCCGCGGCTGCGACCCGGCGTGGGTCCGGATGATCTACTCGTTCGCGCCCCGTCCGGACCGGATCTTCTACTTCCGCGTTCCGGTCGGGGTGACCCTCAAGCGGAAGCTCGCCTCGCGCCAGAAGATGAACTACTACGAGGCCGGCATGGACCTCGGTCTCTCGGACGACCTCGTCGAGAGCTACCAGCGGTTCCAGGGCCGCCTCAAGCGGGAGTACGACCGCCTCGCCACGATCGACGACTTCCGGGTCGTGGACGCCCAACGGCCGGTCGAAGTGATTCAGGCGGAGCTCCGCGCCGACCTCAAGCCCTTGCTGGCGAAGTTCCCGACCCAGACACGGTTGATGCATGACGGATAGGACGTACGGTACCCGGCTCCCCGGGATGCCCGACGAGACGTTCGTCGGGAAGCTCATCGTCGTCGAGGGCGCGGACGGCTCCGGGCGGACGACCGAGGTCACCCTGCTCCGGGAGTGGCTCGAGGTCGAAGGGCACGCCGTCGTCGACACCGGCCTGCGGCGCTCGGACCTCGTGAGCGAGGAGATCGACCGGGCGAAGCAGGGCCACACGCTCGCGTCGACGACGATGGCGCTCCTCTATGCGGCGGACTTCGCGGACCAGCTCGAGAACAAGATCATCCCGGCGCTCGCCGCGGGGAGCACGGTGCTCGCGGACCGGTACATCTACACGCTCATGGCTCGGGCGGTCGTCCGGGGGGCGTCCCGCGAGTACGCGCGGCAGCTCTACGGCTTCGCGGTGCGGCCCGACCTGATCGTGTTCCTCGACGCCCGGCCGGAGATCCTCCTGCATCGCTCGATCGGCAAGTACGGCTCGCTCGACTACTGGGAGTCGGGGATGGACCTCTGCCTCTCCCGCGACCTCTTCGAGAGCTTCTTCCTCTACCAGGACCTGCTCTCGAAAGAATTCGAATGGATGGCCGCGAAGTACGGATTCCAGAACGTCGACGCGAACCGGATGCCCGAACAAGTGCACGCGGAGGTGCAGCGCCTGGTCGCCCCGCTCTACGGGTCCTCGACCGGCGGGACCCGCAGAAAACCCGGTGCTCGATAGGCGTACACCCACGGCTCGGGCGCGGCGACGGGTGCGCCGATCAGTTGTGCTTTCCGGCGAGCTGCTTTCGTGTCAGCAGCCAGACGAGACGTCCGGACCCTGGGCGGACGGAGTTCGAGAACTCGAGACAGACCGCACCGCCTTTCGTAAGGTGGACGACGGAGAGGCTCTCCCCGGTCAGGGCTTCCCCCACGAATTCCGCGAGGGTCGGCTCGTGGCCGACCAATACCACGGTCTCCTTCCGCCGCGCCGAGCGACGCAACCGGTCGAAGATCGGGGTGGGTAGATTGCCCGGGGCGAGCTCCTCCCAGGTCTCGGGCAGCGGCGCCTTGTCGAGCTCTCGCTGGATCAGCTGCGCCGTGCGGAGCGCGCGGTCGGCCGAGCTCGACACGAGCCGGTCCGCGGAGTGGACCACGTGGGCGAGACCCTTGGCCGCCCGCCGGGTCTCCTGTTCACCCTTGCGCGTGAGCGGCCGAAGGTCGTCGTCGGGCCAGCGGGCCGGGTCCCGAACCTCGGCCGGTCCATGGCGTACCGCGATGACGCGAATACCGTTCGAGCGAGTCGGCTTGCGCGGCACAGGTCCGTAGGGGACCGACGGGGAGGCGTCGGGGAGGATAATCCCTGCGGTCCCTACGGAGTTGTGGTAGTCGGGGCCGCGAGACGCGGTCCTCCCTCGGTTTCGGGCGCCGGCGCGCAACGGTCGAGCGTCACCTGCGCGATGTCCTGCGCGTAGGCGACCGTCCGGCCGATCGACTCGAGGATCCGCGTGACGGCCGCGGCGGTGGCGGGCGGCATGGTGCCGCCACCGACCGCCGGCAGGAGCCGGTCCGAGAGCGCCCGTCCCGAGGACTGAAGCGCGTCGCCGAGGTCGAGTAGGTCGTTCGCGGTGGCCCCGTCCGGCGCCTGCAGAGCTCCCTCGAGGTGGTCCATCGCCTGTCGATGGAACTGGCGCAGCGAGGTCAGCGGTCCGGTACCGTCCGGAAGGTCGACGAGCCGCCGTCCGACTTCGCCGATCACGACGGCATGGTCGGCGATCCGTTCGAGACTGCGGGCGGTGGTCCAGAGGCCCAGCCACTCGGGCCGCCGGACCGCCGCGCCGAGGTGGATGGCGGCGACGCGCTCCACATACCAGGCCTCCCGGTCGATCTCGTCGTCCCGCCGCTCCCAGTACCCGTCCTCCAGGAACGGGAGCTGCGACCAGCTCTCGACCGCCTCACGATGGAACTCGATCACGAGGCGGCCCATCCGGAGGATCCGCTGGTGGAGCGGGATCGGGCTCTCGAACGCGAGGTCGCGCAGATGGAGGGTGCCCGCCTCGTCCGAGATGATCTCGGGCTGGCGCGTCCGGCGGCAGAACGTACGGACCACCTCGCGGGTCCCGGCCGATAGGGCCGGCCGCTCCCGGACGATGAACTCCCGGGCGCCCGCCAGGTACGCTCCCAGCAATCGACGGAATAGGTGTTCCGACGGTTCCCCACGACCTACGACGATGAGGGCCCCGTCGTCCTCGGGAAACTCGGGGGCGACGGGAACACCGACGTTCGGCATGTTTCGGCTCCGGGGCGCGGAGAGCGTACGGCTCTCCCTCAGCATGGGCGGGGACCCGCCCGGAGTGTCGGGCACCCCTCCACGGTCCACCGGGTCCACCCCGGCGGGATTCTTCGTCGTCATCGAAGGGTATACCGGGTCGCCGGCATATATAGAGTTTGAATTTAGACTATAGCTAATACTATAGCTATTGTGAACCGAGCCGATACCAGTGTCCGCGCGGCCGGTTGTCGGTCGCCGCCGACCGCGCCGACGAAGGTTCGACCGAAACGAGGGTTTTTGGCCTAGTTCGCGACCTTTTCGGAGGTAATGGGTCGTTCCCTTCCCTCCTCCCTCGACCTTTCGGTCCTCGGTCGAGGGAACGCCTCCACGTTCCTCTACGGTGAATCTCGACCCGTCGTGAACCGCCTCCTCTACGCGATGGCCCGCGCGGTCGACCCGAATCCGATCTGGGTCGACCTCGGACCGGGCTCGCTCGGTCGGGGCGAGGACGCGGGCCCGGTGGAGCTCGGCTGGGTCCCGCACGAGCGCCTCATCCTAGCGTGGGACGTCGACCGGGCGCGTCCGCAGAACGCCGTGGGTAACATGGCCCTCTCGAGCGTCGTCCGGACCGACGAGCCGTCCGACTCGGTCGCCCGCCTCGCGGACTTCGTCCGGCTCGCGCCGATCGCCCAGGAGGTCATCAGTCGGGTCGACGCTCGGGCGCCGCGGCGCGCCCTCGCGGTCGCCAACTCCGACCGGGTGCGGGGGGATTACCCGAACACCGTGGACGGGGTCCGTCCGATCGTGACGGCCCTCGTCGAGGCGCCGCTCTGTCCGCTCTTCGGGGCGCAGGGCGTGCCCGGTCCGGGCCGCATGGCGTTCAGCTACGTCTTCGAGGTTCGGGCGAAGGACGTCGTGCATTGGGAGGACGGGACGCTCCGGATCGAGAAGGCCCCGCCCGGCTCGTCATCCCGGGTCGGCCACGAGCTGGCCCTCGCCGATATCACCGGAGTGCGGGCCGTCTTCGAGACGGGACCGGGCTCGGGGCAGAATCCATAAACGCGGAGCGCATTCCCGGGGCGCGAGGTGAGGTCGTGGCGACCTCCCGTCGTTTCGCGCGTTATCGTCCGACCGAAGGTGAGGTCGGCGGGCGTCGGGTCTGGTCGGTGCCCCGCGCCGGACTTTGTCTATCGGTGTTCGTCCTCGTGGGGGACCCCAAGAACCCGAACCTGGTCGTCCTCGGCCGACCCTCGCCGTCCGCACCGTGGGCCGACCTCGGGAACCTCGAGCCGGCCTCCCTCGAGGCGCTGCACGAACACTGGGTGCTGCCCGCGAGTCACCTCGTGGAGTTCGAAGCTCCCCGTACGGCGGCGGAGCGGGTCGTGCACGAACAGCTTGGGCTCGACCACCTCGAGCTCCGGGGACCGGAAGTCCACTCGGAGGCCTACCCGTTCGCCGGTTCGTCCGAAGGCGGCAATCACTGGGACCTAGATTTCCTGTTTCGGGCCGACTGGCCCCACGGCCATGAGCTGCGGTCCCCGGCGTTCAAGGAGCTGCGCTTGATCGATACCCGCACGATCGGAGCGACGAACCTGGGTCGGGGCCACGGCGACATCCTGATCCTCGCCGGCTACCCGCTCGGCGCGCGCATGACCTGACGGTCGACTGCCGCCGACGCAACGGTCCGGTCGCTCCCTTGAACGGTTAAGAGCCGCACCGCGAATCCGCGGTCATGGAATTTCGGCACGAGTGCGGCCGCTGCCATGCTCCCTTACCCGAGGGCACGTCCGCGTACTGGTGCGCGCACGAATGCACCTATTGTCCCACGTGCTACCGTCGCCTCAACTTCACGTGCCCCAACTGCTCGGGCGAGCTAGCGCGCCGCCCGCGACCCGGCCCCCTCCCGAACGCCACGGACCCGCGCACCGCCCCTTCCCGAGCGACGAGTTCGATTCGCCGCGCCGGACCGAGCGACCTCACGGCAATCGCGCCCCTGTTCGACGCGTACCGGCAATTCTACGAACAGCCCCCCGACCTCCGGGCCTCCGCACGCTTCCTTGCGGAGCGGCTCGAACGCAACGAGTCGGTGGTGTTCGTGGCCGAGCGCGCCGGCAAGGCCGTGGGGTTCATCCAGCTCTACCCCCTCTTTTCCTCGGTCTCCCTCGGGCGGGTCTACCTCCTCAACGACCTCTTTGTGACGCCGGAGGCTCGCCGGACCAGGGTGGGTGCCGACCTCCTCGACGCGGCCCGACGCTGGGCGGAGGGGGAGCGCGTCCATTATCTCGAGCTCTCGACCGCCGTCGACAACCCGGCGCAGCGGCTCTACGAAGCCTGCGGGTGGCAGCAGGACCGCGAGTTCCTGCACTACGAACTTCCCTTCCCCGCTCGCTCGCGTGCCGTCTAGGGGATGGGTTTGCCGGACGGGAGTTCCCCGGGGGACTCCCTCGACCTAAGTACGGAGATGGAGAATCCGACCCCCCCGGATGGTCGCATGGACCCGGGTCAACGCGAGCGGCTCCTCGAGCGGGTCGGCGTCCAGGAGCACGAGGTCGGCCCGCGCGCCCGGGACGACGGTCCCGATCGCGTCCCCCACGCCGAAACGTTCGGCGGGGGCCGTCGTGAGCGACCGTAGGATCTCGCTCGGGGCGAGGCCGCAGCCGCGCAGGGCTCTCAGCTCGTCGTCGATCGAGTAGTCGGTCATGTAGCCGACGTCCGTCCCAAACAACAGCGAGCCTCCGAGCGCGTGGAACCGGCGGACGACCTCGTAGATCGGTTCGAGGTACGACCGGGCCGTGCTCACGGTACGCTCGAACATTTGGAGCGTGGGGACCATCGCCATTCGTCGTTCGACCATCTCCCGGAGCAGCGACTCGTCCACGCCGGCGGTCATGTCCGGCGGGTGCGCGAGGACATCGACCCCGGACCGGACGGCGACCCGGGTCCCGTCGAGGTTCGACGGGTGGCTATAGACGAGCAGCCCGTGCTCGTGCGCCGCCTCCACCGCGGCGCGGGCGATCGGCTCCGGCATCGGCCGGACCGTTCCCGGCTCGACGTACGACCCGGTGAACAGCTTGATGAGGTCGGCGCCGCGCGCGATGTTGCGCCGGACCGCGCGACGCGCGAGGCGGGGACTCGGAGGCGTGGGAAGAAGAGGGCGGAGCAGGAACGGGACCGTGTCGCGGAGGTAGTACGGGATTCCGCGCGGCGGATAGAGACCCGGACCGGCGGTGTAGATGCGCGGGCCGAGCCACCCCTCGTTTTCGATACGGCGCCGGAGCCGGAGCGTGCGCCGGGGGTCGGAACCGGTGTCGACGACGGTGGTGAACCCCCGGCTCGTGAACATCTCGTGGAGGTACGCCTCGATCAGCGGCTGGGCCTTCCGCCGCATCCGCCGCCACCGCGGCTGGGTGAAATGGACATGGTTGTTCCAGAAGCCAGCAGTGAGCACGCGGCCCACGCCGTCGATCACGCGGGCCGTCGGGGGAACGGTGACGCTCGTTCCCACCTGGGCGATCTTCCCCTTGCGGATGAGCACCGTGCCGCGGTCGATCGGCGGGGCATCCGGCGCGACGAGTATCCTCGCGTTGCGGATGACGAGGGGCCCCTCGACGGGGGAAACGACCGGACCGTCGGTGAAGTCGGCGCGCCCCCCCGATGGGAAATCGGCGGAAAAGGAGCTCACGGGGGCCGTTCACGGGAGGGCTGACTAAAGCCCTTCCCACCTGGACCCGGTGGCGCTGAGCGGAATCTCGCCGGCCCCCCGGCCCCACCGACCGCTCGCGGAGGGTCGACCGTCCGCGAAGCCCGGTGGATTCACTCCGAGATTCGTACCGCCTCGGCCGGAGGGAGGCGCGCCGCGCGCAGCGATGGGATAGCGATGGCGACGAGCACGAGCAGGTAGGCGATCAGGCATACCTCCAGCACCGTGAGCCAGGGCACGACGAACTGTTGGAGTCCGTCCCCGACGGCCTCGGGACTGACCGAGAGGTTGTAGATGATCAATAGCCCGAGCGCGGTGCCGACCGCCACTCCGACGATCGTGACGAGCGAGTACTCGAGGACGAGCGAGCGCAGCACCATGCCCCGGGTGAAACCGGTCGCCCGGAGCATGCCGATCTCCCGCCGCCGCTCCACAACCGCGCGGAGCGCGAAGATGCCCATCGCGGCGATTCCTACCCCGAGTCCGAGCCCGACGAAGATCTCGAGCAGACCGATGAATCCCTCCGTCGTCGCGATCGACTGGGCGAGCAGGCTGGGGAGGTCGTAGAGGACGAGGCCGGCCGGGAAGAACGCCTTCTTCGCCTGCTGGGCCGCATAGTTGGTCGAGGCGCCGGGGGCGGACGTGAGGAAGAACGCCGTCTGGTTGGTGAAGCCGAGGGTCGTGGCGGTTGCGGGGTTGACCCAGACTCCCGTGATGATCGACTCGCTGAGGAGCCCGATGACGGTCAGCTCGGTCGGGTGCATTCCCCGAACCGTGGTCACCTCGACCTGAGCTCCGACGTTCACCTTCGGATGGGCGGCGGTGCTCGTGGAGAAGGCGTTCGCGACGTTCGCGTAGGTTTCGTCGAGGACCGCGACCGAGTCGTTGGTCGCGAGCTCCTGGAAGACCGCCGAGGCGCTCATGCCGCCGAGCGTCGATTGGAACGTGAAGTGGTTCGTCGCGTAGAAGCTCGCCGGCCCGGTAGCGTTGGTCGGGGCCGCGTAGAGGCCATCCCGATAGGGATTGCTCGCGTAGCCCGGAACGTTGATATCGACGACGCCGTCGATCAGCGGAACGGCGTTGGTGAAGAGCGGGCTCAACGTCGTGTTCGATGCGATTTCGGTCCACAGAGCCGGCAGCGGGACGTCGGAGCTCCCGAAGAACGTGTAGCCACCGGTTTCGGTCGCTACCGAGGAGTTGAGGCTTCCTTGGAGGGTCGAGCCAGCGGCCGCGGTCGCGATCATCGTGAACACCACGAGCGCGAAGATCGTGAGGCTCACGCCGGTGCGTCCGGGCTGGCGGGTCGGATAGTTGGTGCCGATGCGGATGACCGGGCTCGCTTCGGCCCGCTGACCGAGGAGCCGACGCAGCAGCGTGACGAGCGGGTCGGCGTTCAACAGGATCACCATGAGCGAGCCGCCGACCATGATCACGCCGACAACGAACAGGTTGAAGATCCCGCTCGAGTGCGCCGTGCCCAGCAGATAGACGTGGAGCGGTTCCCAGGCGGTCCAGACGACGAGACCCACGCCCGTCGCGCTGAACGCGACGCGGTTCTTGACGAACCGCGCCGCAATGAGGCCCGCCCCCAGGATTACGAACGACCCGGTGATGATCGGGTAGGAGATGTCCCCCGTCCCGCGATAGCTCGCGAGGAACCCGAGCGTGCCCAGCACGACCAGCGCGGCCCCCAGGTACGCGAGGAACGTGTACGTCCGGACCGGTGACCTGGGTTCGGGAACGTCCCGGATTGCCCGAACGATGTTGAGGCGACTCGCGCGTCCCGAGGCAACGATCACGGTGACGAGGGTCAGCAGGAAACCCACGACGTACGCGATGACGAGGCTCTGGCCCGTGACGGTGAACGACTGGGCGACCGCGTTCTGCGGAATCCCTTCGGATTTGAGGACCGTCCCCGCCAGGACGGCGAGAAGGTATCCCACACCGACCCCGACCGCAGTACCCGCGAGGGCGCTCCCCGCGGCGTACGCTACCCCTTCGAAGTACCATGCGTACACGAGCTCACGACGGCGTAGGCCAATCGCCCGCAGCATCCCCATCTCGCCCTTGCGCTCCTCGGCGAGCATCACGAAGATCCCGACGATCAGCATCGCGCCGGCCAGAATCGAAAAGAGTCCGAGCACGAGAAACAGCGTAAGCAGGCTCTGACCGCTCGTGTTCGCGTTACTAAGCCCCGTTTCGAGCGGGGTCTTCACTGTGAGTCCATTGGTGGTGAGCACGCTAGCGAGGGTCGTGTTCAGGTAGGCGCTCACGGTCGACGAGTCGGCGGCGCCGGCGGCCTGCGAGCCGGCGTTCGTGAGCGAGATGTAGTTGATCAGTCCCGGGGCCCGCTCGATCGCCTGCGCGGTCGCGAGGTTCACGAAGACGTTGCCGGGGCTGAGACCAGCGGTGATGAACGCGCCCCGAACGTTCTCCTGGACCACCGCCTGGACCTTCAGTTCGACGGCTGCGAGCCCATACACGATCACGGTGTCGCCGGCGCTCGCATTGAGCGTGCTCGCGGTCTGGTCGTCGAGCAGCACTTCGCCCGGCGCCGGTCCCGCGATCGTCGTCCCGTTGTCGGCGACGAACGTTCCGAGGGCGGCGCTCTGGTTCGCGTTCACCCCGATCAGGTTGAGCGCCGTTTCGGGGAGACCGGTGGTGCGGTCGTAGACCGCGGCCCCGTCGACGATCTCGGGCGTTACCCCGACGATCGCGCTATTTCCGGTGACGAGGGATGCTACCTGAGTGTACACGGAGTACGGGAAGTACTGGAGCCCGCCGCTCGGGGAGAGCCCGCTGATCGCCTCGTCATCGTACCCGGCGCCAATGTACGTGTAGTGATCGACGAGCTGCGACACCGTGTCCCCGACGATAAGGCTCCCGGCGACGATCGTCGTACCCACGAGGAGGCCCGCGATGAGCAGTACGGTGCGACCCCGGCCCCGACGAACATTCCGCATGGCGATCCGAAATGGAAGCCGATGGCGCAACGCGAGCACCGCGGTCGCGATCGCCACCGCGGCGAGGATTAGCAGGAGTCCCCCGACGATCGAGCTCGCCATCGCCGAATCCTTTCAGCCCACGAATTGGCCGTCCCGCATGCGCAACGTCCGGTCGCACGCGGCGGCGACTTCGGCGTCGTGCGTCACCACCACCATCGTTTGCTGGTAGCGACGATTGAGCTCCCGCAGGAGATTCGTCACGTCCTTCGAGCCTTCGGCGTCCAAGTTGCCGGTCGGCTCATCCGCCCAGACGATAGCGGGATGAGCGACGAGGGCCCGCGCGAGCGACACCCGCTGCTGCTGACCGCCCGAAAGCTCGGCCGGTCGATGGGTGAGGCGGTCGCCGAGCCCCATCTGGGTGAGGATCCCGCGCGCCTCGGCCCGGGCCTCCTTCGCCGGTCGCCCGGCGATAAGGAGCGGCATCTCTACGTTCTCCTCGGCGGTGAGGATCGGCAAGAGATTGTACGACTGGAAGACGAAGCCGGCGCGGCGTGCCCGATACTCGCTCTTCCTTGCGTCGGGCATGGTCTGAATATTCGTTCCCTCGATCATGACCACGCCGCGGGAGATGTCGTCGAGGCCGCTGAAGCAGTTCAGAAACGTCGTCTTCCCGCATCCCGACGGGCCCATCACCGCCAGGATCTCCCCGCGCATGATGTCGACGTTGATCCCCCGGAGAGCGGTCACGGCGGTTTCCCCGCTCCCATAGACCTTCCAGACGTCCCGGCCCATCACCACGGGGTCCGACATCGGCGTCCCATTCGGGCGGCTCTATATGGCGCTGTAGGACCGCGACCCGTGTTCGCGACTCCGCTCACAAATCTCGACGGTCGCCCTGCGCTTTCACGAGAGCCCGTTGGCCTACGGTGGGGGCTCGCGAGGAGCTCCCCCCTTCCACACCCAGAGGCCGCCCAACGTCATCATCACCGCCCCGAGCAGAGCGAGCGCGAGACTGATAACGCGAAACTGGCCGATGCCGTAGACGAACGGAACGATCGCGAATACGAACACCATCCAGCCGAGCAGGAGCATCAACACCCCAATCTTGGCCCTCGGGTTGCGCATGGTCGCCTCGCGTTACCGGCGGTTCGTGACGGTCGTGCCCTCGCTGCCCGAACGCTCCCCGGTCGCAAGAAATCACCGGTCGCGTCCGTGCCGGACGAACCGGGTCGACCGTCCTGAGAAGGTCGGCCGCTAACCGCACGGACGAACTCAGCTCGCCGGGAGATTCGAATATTGTGGGACCACCACCGTTCCAGCCGACGGGGTTGGTCTGAGGGCGGCGCTCGGGGCGCGTTCTATTAGTCGGTTTTGGTCATGCCAGGTATTGGCGGGATGGCAGAAACCTCTCCACCGGGCCATCGGGTCGGTGCATCGCCCTCTCCGAGTGCCCGGCGGCGAACGTGGGTCTGGGCGGTGCTCGTCGTGCTTGTCGCCATCGTTGCGAGCACCCTGGGATATTGGTACGGTCGGACGACTTCCCCTTCCGCGGGGACATCGCCCGTCCTACCGGCCGGTCCGACGCTGATGGCCCACGTCGAGGGTCGTGAGGTCAACGGGCCGACATCGAACCTTTCGGCCGTCGCAATCGACCTCTTCTCGGTCGTCCCCGGCTCACTCCGGCAACCGGAACTCGGGCTCAATCTTGTGTCCGTCCCACTCGTGGTCAACCCCTATTTCGTCGAGATCGGTTCCGGCATGACGAATTCCACGGGAGGTGCGACGATCTCGCTATCTTCCGAGTTCACGGCGATAGAGAACGAATGGAGGGCGTTGGTCGTTCCTCCGACCGAGAACGTCTCTATCCAGCTTCAGGCCACGTACGTCGAAATCGAAGGATCGAATGCCAGCGCTTTCCACTACTATGACCAGGTCGACTTCAACCCGCTCGTGCCGGTCACCGAGCTTCAGGTTTCGTTCGTCCTGAACCTCTCGACCCCGTACGCCTCCATTCCCTTGGGCTCCTCCTCCCGGACCGGCCTGACGGATCGGTCTGCCTCGTGCGGCGCAAGCCTCACAACCACTTGGTCAACCCTGGCGCTCAGCGTCCTCACCGGGCCCTTGCCGCTGGCGGGACTCGTCGATAATCTGTCGCTCCCGTCTACCCAGCTGGTGTTGGTCGAGGATGGCTGGATTCTCTCGCCCACGATAGAGCTCGGCTTTGGGGGAGTGCAATCCGCATTTCCGGGGCTCGTGGAAGCTAGCGTGCATCCTTCCTGGGTCGGAACGATACCCAACTTTATCGCGGAGTCTTCGGCCGGTGTCGCCCTCACGAATTTCACCGACCATCCCGTGGTTCCCTGGGTCGGACTGACCGGGGTGACGTACCTCATCGTCGGCCAGAGAGAGACCATCCTGTGGGAGGGGAGCGCTGGCTGTGGGTCGGCGAGGTTCAACATCACCTTCGTCACTAGTTCCATCCCGGTCGCGCAGACGGGCCTACCGGTGTGCGGTGCTCTCGGGTGCTCCAGCATTCTGTATGCGACGTTGGGAGCGAACAACACGGGCCAAGAGCTAGAATCGCTGCCTGGTCAGACCCTACTGAATTCCACGACTCTTCTGGCCAACTCGAGCGTGTCATCCTACGTGTTGACCCGGGGAGATACGCAGTACGCTTCTGCTTTAGCGGCCGAGGACCGGGCTTCGGGAACCCCCTTCGCCTTCACGTTGAATCTTGGCGATGACATCCTCTTGGCCGACGCGGCCGAGATCGGCTGCAACGCTTCGTGTTTCGTGAATCCGTCCGAATATTATGAGCCAGCGCTGGCGGCCGAATTCGGTCCGGCGGTTTCCGAAATCCCATCCCAAGGAGTGTTCGCCTTCGCGGTCCCGGTCGAGCCCACCTCGAAAGGGGCCGTCCAGATCGTGGGCTACGGAGACCTATTCACGGGAATTTCCTCGGCCTCGCTGTTCCTCTATGCCGGATCCAATGCGACCCTGCTGAACGTTAACGGAATCATGTACGGCGCTTCGATTCCCGACCTGGGTCCTGTCGTGTGTGCGACGGGAGACTCCCCCGGACGCGGTTGCTAGCGGAAATCCGCCGAGCGCGCGGATTGACGTCAAGTCATCGGGCGCGAGGCGATTTCGAACCCCCCGATTAGCGGGTTCGAGCCGGCGAGGGCGATTCGAGACTTCCGTCGGGAGATTTGACGTCCTCTCTCGAACCGGCCCTACGATGGGTTCGTCGTCGATTCCTCCGTTGACTCGCTCGGGACACTACGGCGCCTCAGGCTCGACACTCGAGGTTGGAAGCAAATCCCTAATCTCTCCGGAATCCATCACCCCTCGGACCTGTGAGGGGCCCCTCCCCGACCTCGGTCACCGCCCCGGCATCCGTCGGGTACATCGGAATCGGGTTGGCGATCGGAATCGCCCTCACGGTGCTAGTGTTCTTCGCTCTGGGGGGCCATTTCGGCGGAACAGCATCTTCGACGACGACCTCTCCTCCCCCCGTTCATTCATGCTCTTCCAACCCGGACGCGTCGATTGGCAACGCATCGCCGAACGGTCCTTCGGTTGAGGGGGCCTCCATATCGGTCCACAGCCACGCTTGGGCCGCCGGCGCGACGGCGACCGTGGTCACCCAGCCGATTCCGGTGGAAGCGGGTTCCACCTTGCTGGTCTTCGTGGGGTTCGTGGGGCCGTCGGTCGGAGGTCCGGAGAGTGCGACGGTCTGCGACTCCGAAGGAGACAGCTTCTTCCAGCAAACCTCCACCTCGGAGTTCTCGGCGAATCATACGGAGCTGTTGTTCCTCGGCCTCGACGCTACCGGCGGGGGAGGAGTGAGCTTTGCGGCGAATTTTACCGATACGGATGCGTTGGCGGGAGGGACGATCGCCGTGGTCGACCTGGCAAGCTCCTCTCCCCTCTCCCTCGCGGACCTCACCGCCGGCTCCGACGTCGGGGACAATGGCACGTCGGGCGTACCGATGGTTGCTTCCGGCCCATCGTTCATAGTGTTCGGTGTCTCGGGGCAGGGGGACGACGGCCCATTCGGGGCCCTCGGCGACGAGAGTATCCTAGACACCCACGGATACTACGACGCGGGTCCGTGGACCGATGGAGAATCGATCGGTTCGATGGTCAGCGCGACACCGGCGGGCCCGGTCGATCCCTCCGGGAGCCTGGCCACTCCCGGGGTGTGGACGGCCATCGCGGTCGTGGCGACGTAGTCGGCCGAGCCCCAGCCCATCGACTTCCGCATACGGACGACGGGCGGACGCGAGGATGGGCCAGCCTACTCCCGACGGGACTGGACGCGGGGCGGAGACCCTCCCGTCCCTCGCTCGTGACGTAGAATGCCGGAGTCGGTCGCTCTGGGCCCGGCTGGGACTCGAGGCGCCCGGCGGTTCGAATCCCCTATGGGCCGGGACGGATTCGAACCGCCGATCTCCGCGTTGTAAGCGCGGCGTCTTCACCGCTAGACGACCGGCCCTCACGACGAAGCAGACCGCTCCTCCGTCATGGGGCTATCGGTTCCTGCGTGCTCACGGTGGCGAATCCGGACCGCGAGACCCCGAGTGAGTTCCCCCATCAGCCGGCCCGGGAGAGCGGCTTCCCCGACGGCGGCGAGTCGTCCGTCCTGAAGGAGGACCACGGCATCGCCGGTTCGGATCTCCGCGTCCGCTCGCATCACCCCCGGGACGAAGAGGTCCCCCTCGAGCGGAACGCCCGGGTGAACCTCGACCGATAGGGGCGGATTGGGCATCAATCGCCGCGCTCCGGCGACCGTGAGGTGGAACAGCCCCCGCTCTTCGCGCACGGTCGCGAGGTCCCGGCGACCGTCGGTCACCCGCTGAAACCACGGTCGACCGCTCAGCCGTACCGGCGGCGCGAAGAGTCGCCGCGCGGCCTCGGGACCGAACTGCCAAGCGGCCACCGCCTCGAGCTCCTCGCGCACGACCGCGAGCGGACCTCCGGGCACCGGAGTCGTGTTGGCGAGGGCGTGTTCCACCGTGTTCCGCAGCGTAGCGAGCGCATCGTTCGAGGTGGTCCGATCGTCGGTAAGGGTCCACCGGGTGGTTTCGGACGGAGGCAACTCCGGCTGGAGAAACGCGTATTCGGACGGGTCGAGGTGGACGATGACCGAACGGTACGTCCCGATTCCCTCGAGGTGGGCGAGCGCGGTTCGAACGATCGCCCGCTCGCTCTCCTCCCAGTCGCCGGTGACGGGGATGTCGTAGTGGCGGGCCGGGGGGACGTCCTCGAGCTCGCGCGGGACGAGACCGATCGGCGAGCTGACGGAGACGAGGTGCACCCGCTCGAGCGCGCGGAGTCCCTCGAGCGCTCCCCAGAACCGTCGATGGCTCCGCGAACGGCGGTACGGTTTTGTCCGGGAGCATGGCACGAGAAGGAGGATCGTCTTCGACGGCGGGGGCCGGTAGCGTTCGAGCAGCCGCGTGCGGAAACGGGTCATCTCCGGGCGACGGTGGGACTCGAGGAGCACGTAGTCCCGACTGCCGGAGAAGGCGACCGGCGCCCGCTCTTCGAGAAGGTCCTGAAGCTCCCGGTCGGCGTAGCGCAGCATCTCCGCCATCGCCGGTTCCGCGACGAGCCGGGATTCCACAAGCTCGCGAAGCCGTCCCGTCCGGGCCGCGGCGAGCGTCTCCGCCATCGTCCGCCGGGAGGCGTCCACGGCATGCTCGGAGAGGAGCCCCGGGGGGTCGGAACGACAGGCGGGGCAATCGCACGACCGCTCCCGGGGTAGGGGTGCGGGGCTCCGCGGTCCGAGCCCCGGGTCGAGATAGACCCCGTGCGCCGCGACGAGCTGGGCCTCGGTGGTGTCGACGAGGTCCACCCCGAGGTAGGCGAGAAGGGGGATTCGGTGCGGGAGGGCGAGACGTGGGGTCCATAGGAGCGGCGTGAATCCAAGCTGCCGACGGACCTCTCCCACGGCCCGGACGAACGGGAGCCCGTCCGCCCACAAGGCCCGGGCGTTCCCCAGGACGACGAGCTCGGGCCGCTCCGACCGCGCCACGGCCGCGGCGTCCGGCGTGCACGGGGCGTGGACGAGGATCGCCTTCGGCCCCGCCGGATGGATCCCGGTGCCCTCTCCACTGACCTCCGGAGAAAGGACCGGGGTCTCGAGCCGGTACTGCGAGGTGCCGTCGGAGAGCTCGAACCCGCGTTTTCCCCCGGGCGCCGCGCTCGCGCGAAGCGCAAGGCCCGGGCGCTCATCACCCTCGAGCCGGCTTTCGAGGAGGGCCGGGGTGACGAGGGAGATCGGTCCGAGGGTCGCGCCCCCCACCAGGGCGAGCCCCTCCAGGCGTTCCACGTTCCGGGCCATCGACCGAGCTTCCCGACGAACCGGTGCTCGCGACCGGTCTACCCTTCCGGCTTCGAGGGTCGGCGGCGCGATCGGCTCGAAGGGGCCGGAGCCGGGCTGGGGAAGATTCCTTGCCATTGAGCCACCATCGCCTCCCGGCGGTCCGCCCCGGCTTCCGAACGGCCGCGTCGCCCAAAGAGAGGGTCGTGGATGTCGCGCACTTCCCGCAGGAACGCGCCGGGGTTCTCGCTCGCCTTCTCAAACCCGAACAGGATCAGCTGACGTAAGAACGACGACCGGCCCCGCCAACCGATGCGCCGGCGCACGGCCGGGTTCAGGTGGCGCTTCGCGAGCCGCCACACCTCGTTCGTCGTCCGATAGTCCCGAGCCGAGAGACCGATCATCACTTGGGGCATACCGATCGGGGTCAGCGACCCCGGGGAAGCTATTGAGCTAGTTCCCCGCTCCCAACCTTCGGTTTCCGTTAGAGAACCCACGCCGGACCGAACGGAACGTATACGGCAAGGGCCACTCCGACAAGGAAGATCGCGCTCAAGGCGAAGTGGCGCTGGAACGGGATTCGGGCCCGCGTGGGGGCGCCGGACAATTCCCGGTCGGTCCACGTAACGAGCCCGGTCATGGCGACGAGGGCGAGGTAGTACCAGAAAGTGAGGTGGAGCGCGAGACCGAACAGGACGAAGAGGACCAAGGCAACCCCGTGGAGCAGCACCACGACGCGGACCGAGGCGGGAACGCCCCATCGTACCGGAACCGAGAACAGGCCGAGGGACCGGTCGCTCTCGACGTCACCCAAGCTGTGAATCGTCTCAAAGGCAGTGCCCCAAGCGAGGAGCGCGAGCACGGCGATCAGCACCACCCACGGCAGCGTGCCGGTGATCGCGATGTAGACGGCCGCCGGTGTGATCGCCTGGACGAGGCCGAGGAACGGCGTCGTGAACGAGGTGACGCGCTTCGTGTAACTGTAGCCGAGGACGAGGACGAGCGCGACCGGCGCGAGCACGAAGGCAAGGAAGTTGAGCAGGTAGGCCGCGACGAGGAGAAGAACGGAGTTCGCCGCGCAGAACCCGAGAGCGAACCGGGGGGAGTAGCGCCCGGTGACGAGCGCCCGGTCCTGGGTCCGGGGGTTCGCCGCGTCCAGCCGCCGGTCGGCCCAACGGTTGAACGAATGACCTGCGTTGCGGGCCGCGACGAAGGCGACCACGACCCAGAGGAGCGCCCAGAGGCTGGGACGGCCGGCCGAAGCGAGCAGGAGGAAGGCAAGCGCGAACGCGAGGTTGAGGCCGAGCGTCTGGATTTCGAGGAACCGACCGAGACTTCGGGCCGCGCCGGAGGTCGGGGCGGCGTTCGCCGTCACGGTTGCGCGCGGCCGAGGAGCTTTGATAGGACCGGGTCGTCCCGCATCAGCCGCTCCGCGGCCCGAGCGGCCGCCGGGTCCGAACGGATCTCCTCGGGCCACGGCCGGGGGAAGCCGTCCTCGAATCGCTTTCGGGTCGCGTCGATTCCGACCTTGGCCCCAACGTTCGGCACCGGGTTCGAAATCGACAATTGATCGACCGGACCGTGCGAAATCTCGAAGTCCCGCTCCGGGTCCGCCTGCAATCCCACCCGGTAGAGTACCTCCGATAGGTCATGGACGTCCACGTCGTCGTCCACCACCACGAGGTAGCGCACGAACATCATCTGCCCAAGACCCCACAGGGCGTGCATCACCTTGCGCGGATGCTCGGGGTACGCCTTGCGAATCGAGACGATTCCCACGTTGATGAACAGCCCCTCCATCGGGAGGTTCATGTCGACGATCTCGGGGAGGATCATGCGGATGACCGGGCGGAAGATCCGCTCGACCGCCTTACCCAGGACCGCGTCCTCGGTCGGGGGCTTTCCCGTCACGGTCCCGAGATAGACCGGCCGGGTCCGATGCGTGATGCGCGTGACGTGGAAGACGGGGAACGGCTCCGGCGCGGAGTAGTACCCGGTGTGGTCCCCGAACGGCCCTTCGACCTTGCGCTCAGTGGGGTCGACGTACCCCTCGAGGACGACCTCCGCGTTCGCCGGGACCTCGAGGTCGACCGACCGGGCCGGCACGAGCTCGACCGGTTCCCCACGCAAGAACCCGGCGAAGACGAAGTTGGAGATCCCTTCGGGGACGGGCGCGAGCCCCGAGAAGACCGTCGCGGGGTCGGCGCCGATCGCCGCCGCGACCGGCATCTTCTCCCCGCGGGCGGCCCACTTTCGGTAGTTGTTCGCGCCGACGCGGTGGACCTGGAAGTGCATGCCCAGCGTGTCGGGGCCATACTGCTGGAGACGGTAGATGCCGGTGTGCGCCTCGCCCGTCTCCGGGTCCTTCGTGATGACCACCGGGAACGTTACGGTGCGTCCCCCGTCCTTCGGCCAGCATTTCAGGATCGGGAGGCGGCCGAGGTCCACCGAGCTCTCCTCGACCTCCTGACACGGCGCCGAGCGAACCCGCTTAGGGGCGAGCGAACGCAAGGTCGAGAGAGCCTCGATCGTGCCCGATAGGTCACGGACCGCGCCGAGGAGACCCGCGGGAGGTCGGAGGTGGACGAGCCGTTCGACGCGCTCCGCGACGGCGTCGACCGAGTCGGCGCCGAGCGCCGCGGCGATGCGTCGCGGGGCCCCGAAGAGGTTGGTGACGACGGGCATCGTCGAGCCGGGGACGTTCTCGAAGAGGAGGGCCGGCCCGTTCGCGCGCAGGACGCGCTGCGTCACTTCGGTGATCTCAAGGTCCCGGGAGACCGGCTGCGCGACGTGGACGAGGTCGCCCTTCGACTCGAGGGAGGAAAGGAACTCCCCGAGGGATTGGAACGTCACAAGCGCCGGCGAACCGCGTGCATTATTAAACGAGGGGGAGAGGGTCAAGGTTCATATCGGAACCTCCGGTCGGGGCGACGATGCAGACCGTCACCCTCGAGATTCGGACGGAGGACCTCGCCCTGCTCGGGCTGATTCCCGAGGGCCTCTTTGAGAAGTACGAGGAGGTCGAGCTCCTCGAGACGTTGCGGCTCGAGCAGGGCTGGCGCCTCCAGCTCCTGAGAGTCCGGCGCCGGGGGCCCCTCAAGACCGCCTCCGAGCTCGAGCGCGAGTCCCGGCGAATCCGATCGCTCTATGGCCTCGAGAGCTTCGAATTGGTCGAGCGGCGACCTCGCACCCACGACTACATCCTGCTCGTCCGCCAGCGAAACCCCGAGCGCCTACGACGTCTCCTCTCGCTCGCGGGCGGGGAGATCTCGCCGACCGCACCGTTCCGAATCAATGCGGAGAAGGTGATCGCCACGTTCCATGGCCAGGAGCGGGCGCTCCGCCGGGTGCTGAAGCGGCTCGACCGGGAGGAGTTCCCGTATCGGGTGGTCCGGGCCTCGGGCCGGCCGTATCTGCCGGACGAGGGGGTCGCGGCCCTCACGCCGCTCCAGTCCCGCCTGCTCGCCCGCGCCTGGGTGATGGGCTACTACGCGGTGCCCCGTCGGATCACGCTGACCCGTCTCGCGCAGCAGACCGGCCGGAGCGCTCCCGCGCTCGGGAAGGTCCTGCGGCGGGCCGAGGGGCGGATCGTCGCCCGGTGGCTGGCCACGGAAGGGGCCGTCCCTGAGAGCGAGTCGACCGAGACGCCCGCCGCTCCGAGGACCGTAACCTAAAGAGAACGCCCCGCTCCCCCCGGCGTGCCTCGACGCGCGCGGACCGTCATCGTCGAGCGGGTGGCGGGGGTGCCGGAGGTGACGTCACCGGTCCGGGCGACCGGAGGCTCCGCCTGCTTCGACCTCTCGAGCGCCGAGGCGGTCGACCTCCATCGAGGACGGGTGACGCTCGTTCGCACCGGGTTCAAGATGCGCTGTCCGCCGGGGACGTTCCTCGAGGTGCGTCCTCGGAGCGGCCTCAGCAGCCGCGGGGTGCTCATGGTGAACGCGCCGGGCACCATCGATTCGGACTACTCGGGCGAGGTACGAGTGCCGCTCACCTACCTCTTCGACGGCCCGTACCGCATCGAAGTCGGGGACCGGATCGGCCAGATCCGCCTCGTCTCGGACGAGCCGGCGGTGTTTCGCGCCGGTACGGTCGCCTCCGTGCGCTCGCGCGCGGGCGGGTTCGGGAGCACGGGCCGTTAGCGCGGTCCTTCTCAAGGAAACTCGGAGAGCAGCCGCTGGACCCGTTTCGGTTCTGGCGGGGACGGCGTGATGCCCCGCTCGACCTCGGACTGGACCTCCTCCAGCATGTCGTGCATGCGACGCTCGCGCGCGAACGCCGAACGATGGAGGCCCACGTCCCGGGTTCCCTCCGCGACCAGAACGACGGCGCGTCCCGTCCGCACGCGACCCGTGCGGCCCCGCCGCTGGATCGTCCGGATCACGTCCGGGACCGGCTCGTAAAAGACCACCAAGTCGGTCGCCGGGATGTCGAGCCCTTCCTCCGCGACCGACGTCGCGACGAGGCAGTTGCGTTCGCCCGCCCGGAACCGGTCGAGCAACGCGCCCTGCTCCTTTTGCGAGAGCCCCACGTCGTCTCCGTGACTCGCCTGACCGACGAACCGGGTCGGGCGCACGAGCGGGTCGTGCAGCCGCTCGACCTCCTCCACGATCCGATCGACGGTGTCCCGATACTGGGAGAAGACGATCACTCGGGCGTACGGATTCCGATGGAGCTCGTCGCGGACGATCGTCACGGTCTTCGCGAGCTTGGGGTGCTCCACCGTGAGCGACGCGAGGCGACGGACCACCTCCTCGACGTCCGGGTCCCCGAGGAACGCCCGGAGCGACGCGGTCCACCGCCGTCCTTCGCCCGGCCGCTGACGGGCAAGATATTCCCGGAGCGAGTCGACCCCTTGGGTTTCGACCAGCTCGAGCGCGTGGAAGCCCTTCATCGCCGCGGCCTGCGCGGTCACCGCCTTCCAGACGATTCCCGATGCGGCGCCGGAAGCGGCCCGCTCCGTCTCGATCTGCCGGTGAAGACGCGCCCCCACGTCGAGGAGCACCCGACGCGTGGCTTCGCCGGGCGGCAGCAGGTCGAGCTTTCGGAGCACGTCGACCTGCCGTTGGACCGCCGACCGGATCAGGATCGCCAGGTGGCGTACCTCGGGCGGGACCGGGAGCACGACGGTCTCGACGCCAATCCCGTGAATGTACGGCGCGACGTCGGGACTGACCTCGGTGCGATACTCGAACCGTTCGATCCCGAGGTTCGCCCACACTTCGCGGATCCGAGCTCGGCTGCTGCCGGGAGAGGCGGTCATCCCGAGCACCCGGGCGCGCGGTCCCTCGCGGTTCGCCTTCGCGATGGCGACGTATGGGTAGTCGCCGACGGCCCGATGCGCCTCATCGAACACGATCAGCGAGAACGTGTCGAGCGGGAACTGACCGGCGGCGAGGTCGTTGCCGACGACCTGGGGCGTCGCCACCACGACCTGCGGGGGGCGAAGGAGGGCGGCCCGCCGCTCCGGCGCGTTCGCCCCGGTGAGCGTGAGGGGCTCCGGGGCGAGCAGGGTTCGGGCGACGTTCGCGGCGTGCTGGAGGACGAGGGGTCGCGTCGGGGCGAGCAGGAGCACGGAGGCGGTCGGAGCCCGGCGCAGGTACTCTGCGATCACGCGGAGGGCGATCGCGGTCTTCCCGAGCCCGGTGGGGAGCACGACGAGCGTGTTCCGTTCGGCGGCGGCCTCCGCGATGCGCGCTTGGTAGAGCCGTTCCTCGAGGAGGCCGGGCCGCACCCGAGGATGTTCGACGGTTGTCATCGATGACGAGCTCTGCCCGTGCAGCGGCCACGACTTTAATAGAGGGCGTCTACGCCGGACGATGCTCCCGCTGGGGGTCGAGGTCGTCCTGACCCTCGCCTCGATCGCCGTCCTCCTCTACCAGGGGTTCGCGCTCTGGCTCGCACGGGAGATCCCTCGGCTCGACCCCGCCCCACCGACCGAAGCGCCGGGTCCCGGGTGGCCCCGCGTCAGCGTGGTGGTCGCGGCCCGCGATGAGGAACTCGACCTGCCCGCGACCCTCGACGACCTGCTCGCTCAGGATTACCCCGACCTTGAGGTCGTCGCGGTCGAGGACCACTCCACGGACCGTACCGGTGCCGTGATCGATGCGAGGGCTCCCCGCGTTCGGCGGGTGAATCCGCCGCCCCTGCCGCCCGGGTGGGGGGGCAAGAGCTGGGCGTGCTGGAACGGCGCGGCCACCGCGACCGGGGAGTGGCTCCTCTTCCTCGATGCGGACGTCCGCACGCACCCTTCCGCGGTCCGGACCACCGTCGAGTGGGCCCTCCGGGAGCACGCGGACCTCGCGACGATCGCTCCCCGGGTCGAGATGCGCGGCTTCTGGGAACGAGTGGTGCTGCCGTTCTACATACAGATGGTGCTGACGTACTTCCGGGCGCCGCACGTGAACCGTGCCAACTCACGGGCCGCGATGGCGAACGGCCAGTTCTGGCTCACGCCTCGCGCGACATACCTAGCTCTCGGGGGCCACGAGGCGGTGCGGTCGATCCTCCTCGAGGACATCGCGATCGCGCGCCGGTACCGCGCGGCCGGCCGAACCCTCCGTCTCGCGTGGGCTCCCGAGGTCGCCCAAACACGGATGTACCGCGACCGTGCGGAGATGTTCGAAGGTCTCCTCAAGAACGTCCACGGTACCGAGTTCTCGGCGATGCGGCTCGTCGGCTCGACCGTCGGGCTCGTCGGATTGTTCCTGCTCCCGCTCGGGCTCCTGCCGCTCGGCCTTGGAACGGGGGACCTACTCCTCAGCGCCCTCGGAGGGTTCCTCTATTTCGCCCTCTTTGGAAAGCACGTGGTGTTCGCTCGCGCGGTGGGAGCCCCCCCCGCCTACGGCCTCCTCTATCCCGTCGCGGTCGCCTACTACGTGGGGTTGCTCGTAACGTCGCTCGGGCGAGGTCTGCGGCACAAACCGGTGGCGTGGAAGGGGCGGGGCTACCCCATGGGTCCGTAGCTTCCCGAACCGCTAAGTGTCCGGGCGGCCGTGGCGGCGTCCGGCCATGGTCGCACGGGACGAGTCGAAGTTTGGGTTGGCGATCGGAGGCGAGGAAGTTCCGGGGACCCGAGGCGAGCACCGACCGGTTCTGGACCCGGCGAGCAACCAGCCGATCGCCGAGGCGGCCGTCGCCTCCCGGGACGATGCGCGGCACGCGATGGAGGTCGCCGATCGCGCGTTCCGTGAGTCGAACTGGGCGTCCGACGACGGCGCCCGGCGCGCGAAGAGCCTCTACCGCCTCGCCTCCCTCCTCGAAGGACAGGCCGAGGCGTTCGCCCGTCTCGAGACCCTCAACCAGGGTAAGCCGCTCCGCGAGTCGCGGGGGGACATCGCCTACGTCGTGCGCACGCTCGAGTACTTCGCGGGTACCGCCGACAAGCTCGAGGGCGAGACGATCGCCGTCCCGGGGCCCCGATTCGACTACACAGTGCGGGAGCCGCTCGGGGTCACGGTCCACATCGCGCCGTGGAACTATCCCCTTCTGCTCGCCCTTCGTTCGGTCGCCCCGGCGCTCGCGGCGGGCAACGCGGTCGTGCTGAAGCCCGCGAGCCTCACCCCGCTCACCGCGGTCGCGTTCGCCCGCCTCGCGAAGGAGGCAGGGATTCCCGAGGGGATCTTCAACGTGGTCCCGGGGAACGGCGCCGAGGTCGGCGAGAGCCTGATCGAGGACCCGCGGTGCGCGTCCGTCACCTTCACCGGGAGCGGCGACGTCGGTCGACGGATTGCGGAGCTCGCGGCCCGTCGCTTCCTCCCGCTCACGCTCGAGCTCGGCGGCAAGGGACCCGTGCTGGTCTTCCCGGACGCGGACCTCGAGCGGGCGGCGAAAGGGATTGGCTACGGGATCTTCCAGAACGCGGGACAGATGTGCTGGGCCGCGTCCCGGCTCTTGGTCCACGAGAGCATTCGCGAATCCTTCGTCGAGAAGGTCCGGACGATCGCCGACGGCCTGAAACTCGGGCCGGGTACGTCCGACGGGGTGGAGATGGGTCCCCTCGTCTCCCGCGACCAGGCCGACCGCGTACTCGGCTACGTTCGGGATGCGACGGAGGGCGGAGGCCGCCTGCTCGCCGGGGGTTCGCGGGTCGACACTCCCCCCCTCGCCGCAGGCAACTTCGTCCGGCCCACGGTGCTCACCGACGTCCCGACGAGCTCGCGCGCCGTTCGCGAGGAGATCTTCGGACCCGTTCTGGTGGTCGCGTCGTTCGCGGACACCGAGGAGGCGATCCGCGCCGCGAACGATACCCCCTACGGCCTTTTGTCCGCGCTATGGACCCGGGACCTCTCGACCGCCCACACGGTCGCCCGGCGTCTCGAGAGCGGCATGGTCGTCGTGAACGACTCGCCCACCACCTACCCGCAGACCCCGTTCGCCGGGGTGAAGTCGAGCGGGGTCGGGTTCGAGCAGGGGGTCCGGGCCCTGGACACCTTCTCGCGCCGCAAGAACGTCCTCGTGAACGTCGGCACCGCGCGGAAGAAGGGGCCCTCGTAGGTTCGTACGAAACCCCAAAAGGGGGTCTCGGGGCTCCGCCGTGCCAACCATGGTCGCCCGGGTCGACCCCGCCGCCTCCGCGGAGTGGGGCAATTGCCGGTTCTGCGGGGTGGCGGTGCCCTCCGGGGCCGCGCGGTGCGGGATCTGCGGCGCCGAGGACCCCCTGCCCGCGGGAGGAGTGGAGCGGGCCCCCCGGAACGTGCGTCGTTGGGTCCGCCTCACGCACGCCTTTCGCGCCCTCATCGTGGTCGTGGTCGTGGCCGGCCTCGCCTACGCCATCCTCTCCGCCGAACTGAGCGGTCCGCCGACGCTCACGAGCGACCCGCTGACCACGGCGGGGACGTACACGATCCATCCCCAGAACTATACCGTCATCTCCGGGGAGATCACGGGGGGCGATTATGTGACGGGGAATTTCACCACCACCCACCCGGCCGGAGTGAACATCGCAGTCGACGTGTACAACTCGAGCGAATGGTCCGAGTTTGTCGCGGGCCAGTCACCCTCGCCCCTCTATTCGGTGTCGCCGACGTACACCGCCGAAATCGTCTACGCACCCGAGGTGACCGACACCTACTACTTCGTCTTCTCGAACCCGTACCCGGTCTCGAGCCACCTCACGATCGGCGTCTACATCACGACGCTCTACAACGCGAACGTCGCGAACGACGGGTTCGCGTAGACCGTGAGTTCGTCCGTTAGTTCTCGCTCTCCGGACCCGCCCCGGACTCCGGGGCGTGCTCCGTGGTCGCCACCACGGCGCTCGAGCGGCTCAGGTACTCGGGGGGCACGCGGTCGACCAGGTAGACGGTCTTCCCCGCCTTCATGATCACGAGTCCGTCCGCCCTCGCCCGTTTGGCGTCCACCTCGAGGATCACCGGGTTGGGAGTTCGCACCGACCCTGCCGCGTGGGCGTCCTCGGCGGTCTTCGACAGGTGGACCTTCTTGCGGTCGGACGGCTTGAGGCCGACCTCGAGGACGATCGTCACCTCCTCGGCTGTGACAGGGTAGTAGAGTTGGTCGGGGATGTTTTCCGTAGGAAGGTCGAGGTCGACGTCGACCGTGTGACCGTACGTCGCCCGGATCCGGTCGTCTCGGATCTCGTAGCGGCCCTTCGCGTCCGTCTCCACGATCGCGATCAGATGTTGGGGCCTAAGCCAGTGGTAGGCGGGGTGCTTCTGCGAGATCGCGCGGACGATCTGCGGGAGCGGTACCCACCCGTGCGGGTCGATCGGGAGTTGGTAACGGTCCGGGAAGTGCCGCAGGATGCCGGTCACGATTCGGCCGAGGTGGTCGAGCTCCCGGTCGTTCATCAAGAATCGACCGGGCTGGCCGCAGACCGGGCAGTTGTCGGCCCGGAAATACCCGTGCTGCGCGCACTCCTTCAGCATCGATTGCCCCGGCTCGCTTCCCGTCAGGCCTTGACTTTGTCCGCCTTCTTCTCGAAATCGGTGAGCAGGTCTGCGTAGAGGTCCGTGAGGTCCTTCAGCACCCGCTTCAGCACTTGCTGAGGCTTCTCGCCTTTCGTCTTCAGATAGAGCGTCGGCCGGTCGAGGAACGGGTGGCCGAGGTAGTAACGAGCCTCGATGACCTTCTCCTCGTTCTGGAGCGCCTCGACGAGCGGGATGAGGAGCGTCTCCTCGCCCTTCGGGAACTCAACCCTAAGGAGGTCGTGCTCCTTCTCGAGAACGCGAATCTCCATCGACGTACCGGGAGCCCGGCCACTGGCGACCGCTTCTTAAGCGTGGCGGGCGCGAACGGACCCGCGCGCACCTCGGACGGTCCGCGCCGACGTCCATATTATACCGCGGTTCCCCTCGCCGCGGCGGTACCATGCGGTTCCTCGTGGTCGGCGGTGGAGCGCGGGAGCACGCGATCGGCATCGCCCTTCAACGGGCGGGCTCCGAGCTGTTCGTCGCGAGCTCGAACGCGAACCCCGGTCTTGAGCGGCTCGCGTCGCGGTCCGCCCGGCTCGACCCGACGGACGCGAAACGGGTCACGTCGTTCGCGAGCGAGGTGCGGGCGGAGGCGGCCGTCATCGGTCCCGAGGCCCCGCTCGCCGCCGGGGTCGCCGATGCCCTCCGGGCGGCCGGGGTTCCGACCGTCGGACCCGACCGCGCCGCCGCCCAGATCGAGAGCTCGAAGCTGTTCTGCCGGGAGCTCCTCCAGCGTCACGGGGTCGAGGGCCAGCCTCACTTCGCCGCCCCGGCCGAGCTCGAGGAAGTTGACCGGGCGGTCGCCGAATTTACCGGTCCGTTCGTCGTGAAGCCCAGCGGGCTCACCGCGGGGAAAGGGGTGTGGGTTCAGGGCGCCGACTTCACCGACCCGAAGGAGGGCGCGGCCTACGCGAAGTCCATCCTCGTTCAGGGCCAGCGGGTGCTCCTCGAGGAGAAGCTCGAGGGCGAGGAGTTCAGCCAGATGGCGTTCGTGACCGATTCGGGCGTTTATCCGATGCCCGCGGTGCAGGACTTCAAGCGGGCGCTCGCGGGGGACAAAGGCGGCAATACGGGCGGGATGGGGTCCTACTCCCAGCGCGACCACCTGCTCCCGTTCCTCCCGGCCGCCGACCGGGACCGGTCGATCGCGACGATCGAGAAGGCGGCGGCCGCCCTGCGGGAGGAGGGCCTGCCGTTCCGGGGGATCCTGTACGGAGGCTTCATGCTCACCGCGGCAGGCCCGCGGCTGCTCGAGTTCAACGCTCGGTTCGGGGACCCCGAGGGGATCAATGCCCTCGCGCTCTACGAGCCCGGGGACTTCGAGCAGCTCATGTTCGGGGTCGCGTCGGGCCGCGTCGACCCGAACGTAATCCGGTTCCGCCTCCGCGCGACGGTGGTCAAATACGTGGTTCCGCCCGGCTACGGGGACCGACCGAAACCCGGGGGCCTGGTCCGCGTGGACGCGGGGGCGATCGAGGAGGCGGGCGTCCACCTCGTCTACGGCAGCGTCGACGCGGTCGCTCCGGGGACGGTCCGCTTGAGCTCATCGCGGGGCCTCGCCCTCGTCGGCGAGGCGAGCGCGATCCACGAAGCCGGCAGCCGAGTTGAGTCGGCGCTCGCGTTCGTGAAAGGCGATTACTACGTGCGCCACGACATCGGCACGAAGGAGGACCTCGCCCGACGCTGGGAGCACATGCGTAAGCTCCTCGCCCCGAACGCGAAGCCGTCGCCGATACCGCTCTCCGTCGCTCCGCCGGAGGCACCGCCCTCGAGCGCGGGCACTCCCGACCAGGTGATCGGCTGAGGGCCGGCCCGCCAAGCGTCAAATACGGCCCCACCGGTTTCTTCGGAGTTCCACCATGTTCTGCCCGAACTGCAAGCGGTTGATGCGCCCCGACAAGGCCGCCGGGGTCTGGCGGTGCTCGGCGTGCAGCAAAGAGGTGCCGCTCGGCCGTGGGGTCGAAGTCCGTCACACTGCGGCCCGGGGACGCGGCTCGGTCGCGGTCGTCGAGACGAAGCACGTCACGCTCCCGAAGGCCGCCGAGACGTGCCCGAAGTGCGGGAACGGTGAGGCGTACTGGGTCCTCCGGCAAACCCGGGGCTCGGACGAGCCCGAAACGCGCATCTTCGAATGCACGAAGTGCGGGCACAAGTGGCGGGAGTATTCGTGAGCGCGACCGACTATGCTCCGGTCACCCGGGCGTTCGCCCCCGACGCGCTCGGCACGACGGTCCGCCTCCGCGGCTGGGTGTTGCGGACCCGGTCGTCGGGTGGGATCCTCTTCCTCCTGCTGCGCGACCGGACCGGCATCGTCCAGGTGACCGGGCGACGCGACGAGCTCGGCGACGATGCCTTCACCGCCGCGGAACATGCGCAGATCGAGGGTTCCCTCGCCGTCGAAGGGACGGTCGTCGAGGACCGCCGCGCTCCGGACGGCCGCGAGGTCCGGGCGAAGCGGATTGACGTCATCGACGCGGGCGAACCGTTCCCGATCTTCACCGACCAGACCGAGGAGTTCCTGCTCGACCAGCGGCATCTCGCGATCCGTTCGCAGGAGAACGTCGCGATCTTCCGCGTGAAGGCGGAGACGTTGCGGGCGTTCCGTGAGTTTTTCGACCGCGAGGAGATCGTCGAGATGACGCCGCCCATCCTGACGGGGAATGCGGCCGAGGGCGGCGCCGAGGCGTTCCGGTTCGACTACTTCGGCCGGCCGGGGTATCTCTCGCAGACGGCGCAGCTCTACCTCGAGGCGCTGCTGTTCCCCCACGAGCGGGTCTACGCGCTCACGCCGTCGTTCCGCGCCGAGAAATCGCGCACGCCGCGGCACCTCACCGAGTTCCTCAACCTCGAGGTCGAGCTCGCCTGGTGCGACCTCGAGGGGCTGATCGACTTCATCGAGCGGATGACGGTCGACGTGCTGCACGCGGTGGCGGAGCGCCGCCCGAAGGAGCTCCAGGCGCTCGGACGTCCCCCTCAGGAGCTATTGGCGATCCGGGCCCCGTTCGACCGACTCCGCTACGCGGACGCGATCGACCGGCTTCAGAAGCTCGGTTTCCATGTTGACTTCGGCAGCGACCTCGGCACCGCCGAGGAACGGGCGCTCACCCTCGAGAGCACGACCCCGCTGTTCGTGACGCATTACCCGCGCGCGCTGAAGGCGTTCTACATGCTTCAGTCCCGGGACGACCCGCGCACCGTGGAGGCGACCGACCTGCTCGGCCCGGAAGGGTACGGCGAAATCGTCGGGGCTTCCTGCCGCGAGACCGACATCGCTCGGCTCAAGGAGCGGCTCGGCCAGATCGGCGCGAACACCGAGGAGTACGAGTGGTACCTCGACCTTCGGCGGCACGGCAACATCCCGCACGCGGGGTTCGGCCTCGGGGTGGAACGGCTCATCCGCTGGATGCTCCGCCGCGAGCACATCCGCGATGCAACCCCGTTCCCGCGTACCCCGTCCCGCAACACTCCGTGACCGCCGGCTCGTCGGTCTCTGGAAAATTCTTAGGTAATGCTCAAGAGCGAGCGCACGCTTCACTTCAGTACGCACTCCCGGCGGAGAACGTAGAGTGGCACCAGCGCAGGTCATGGACCGGGGCAACGAGCGACCGGGACCCTCGGTCGAAAAACCGTCGGGCGTTCTTCTCGTGGAACGCGCGACCCACCAGGACGTTTCGCCGATCTGCGCCCTCTACAAGAAGGTCTGGGACCCGGCGCCCGCCGGGATTCCCGCCGAACTCGTGAAATCGTGGCTGCCGAGCGCGCTCGAGTTCACGAGCTGGATGGGCGAGATCACCTACTTCGCGGCACGCCGGGACGGCCGACTTGTCGGCGTGATCGGATGCGAGTTCCACCACGGGAGCTGCCATCTGGTCCACCTCGCGGTCGACCCCGAAGCCCGCCGGCACGGGGTCGCCACGGCGCTGATCGCGGCGGCGGCCGACTTCGCGAAGAAAGGGAACGCCGCGTCCGTGTGGGTGGACGCGCTCCATCGTCTCGGCGGTGCCTCCGCGCTGTTCGAGCGGGCGGGGTTCACCCGGGTCGGCTCCCTCCGCCGGCACGAGTGGGGCGAGGACGTCGAGCTGTTCGAGCGGGTCCTCTGAGCCCGGCCGGCTACCGCGCCACCGAACGCGAGCTGCCGTGCGTCGGTCGGTTCGGAAGGAGGCCGTGCCGCTGCTGAAGCGCGCGCAGCCGCCGGACCCCGTCCTCGGGCCGGCCCCGGAAGAACTCCCGGGCGCCGCGCGCGAGCTCGAGCGCCTCGAGCTCGGTGGCGATACCGTGCGAACGCTCGCTCAACAGGTAATCTCCGTACTCGGAGATGTACTGGGGTAGCCCGGTCTTGAGCCGGGTCACCGCCTGGAGTCGGATCGCACGGATCTGCTGCTTGAGCGGAGCTAGCTTGCCCGCGCGCAGCTCGCTCTCGAGGTCGTCCGCCACCTCGGTGACGTCCTGCGGCGGCTCGATCCCGAGCGCCTCCATGTCGTGAAGGAGTGCGATCACCCGTTCGAGTTCCTCCCGGGCCTGGTCGAGGTGACGTTCCTTGAGCGTGACGACCCGGTCGACCTGCTGGAACGACGCGAGCGCCTGCGCGACCTCACCGGAGCGCGCCGAGTGGAGCGCATCCTCGATCTGATCCCGTTCGAGCCGGCTGTCGACCGAGTACGCTTCGAGCCGCGTGAGCCGAACCTTGGTCCGCTTCTCCCACTCCTCGAACGCGGTGACGATCCGTTTCTGGGCGAGCCGCTCGATCCCGCGGACCACCTCGGCCCACGGTTCGGGATTCCCGGACGACCGGGCCATCTCCTCGGCCCACTCGGGGAGCTTCGGCAACGCGATGTGGAGCGCCTGGGTCCCTTCCGACCACTGGCGCAGGCGGGCGAGACGGCGGCCGAGCTCCGCCGCGAACGGGTTCGGCGTCTCGGGGCCGGCGCTACGGCCCGCGCGCGGATGATGCGCGCTCTTCCGATGAGAGGCCTCCTCCTTGGGCGGTGCAGGTACCGGAGGTGGGTTAGCGGGAACGGTAGCGCTCGGCGAGACCGTGGGCCCTTCCAGGAGGGCATGGCAGTCCGGACAGATCAGCGCCTCCTCCGGAACGGTGGCCCCGCATTTCGGGCAGACGACGACTCCTTCGGCCATCCGAGCGAGGAATGTCAGGTCCGTGGGGTCTTATAAAACGGGAGTTGCGCACGCACGTTCCGCCGGAGGGGTGCGGGGCTGGCGGTGGGCTAGGCGGCCCCGTGCCGACGGGCGCGTCGTTCGCTGAAGAACCGCTCGACCACATGGAGGTGGCGCAACATCGCGGTCTTCTTGGCCTGGTGCGATTGCATGCGGCGGAGGATACCGTCCAACGCCCGCACCGCCACCGCCACGTGGGGGCCCTTGTTCAACATCACGCACTCAGCCCGCACCCCCATCGCGGCGTCGGTCACCTCGGCCCGCGTGGGCAGCCCCGACTTCGTCAGGCCTTCGAGGACCTGCGTCGCCCAAATCGCCGGCAGGTGGGCCGCCTCGCACAGCCAGAGGATCTCTTCCTGCACCTCCGCGAGTCGCTCGTAGCCCACCTCGACGGCGAGGTCGCCGCGCGCGATCATCACGCCTACCGGGGGCTGCCGGATCGCCGCCAGCAGGATCCCCGGCAGCTCCTCGAAGCCGGTCCGGGTCTCGATCTTGAGGATCACGCCCATGCGAGGGCGGCCGAGCTTCGCGAGCTCGTGCCGCAGCATCTCGATGTCCTCCGGGCGGTGGACGAACGAGTAGCCGACGAGGTCGGCGTGACGGACGATGAACCGCAGGTCTTCGAGGTCCCTGGGCCCGAGGGTCGGCAGGTCGACCGTCGTCTCGGGGAAGTTGATCCCCTTATCGGCCCCGAGCCAGGCCCCCGCCGGCGGGGCGTGCGTGACCTCGACCACGAGCCGGTCGGCGTGGGCGGAGCGGACAATGCCACCGATACGACCATCATCGAACCAGACCGGCTGATCCCGCCGGACGAATCGAAGGGTCTCGGCGGAGGTGCAGGCGATGTGCGCCGGCCGACGGACTCGGCCGTCCGCGTCCAGTTGAGCCTCCTCGCCCGGCTCGGCCCGGGAGGTGACGACAATCGGGTCACCGATGCGGAGACGGATCCGCTGCCCGAGACGCGGCACGGGGCCGATGGTCGTCCCGTCCTCCTCACCGTTGTCGAACGTGGCGACGAGCCGGGTCCCGGAGGTGATGTAGCATGTCTTCGCGGTCTCGGCACGGTACCGGGAGCCGACGTGTTCGACGAGCCTCAGGACCCGGCGCGAACGTCGCGCGTCCCGGAATTCGACGGTATCGTCGATGCGCCGACGGACGAGCCACGACCTCGGGACGGTGAGGGCCGGGACCCCGGCCGCAGCTTCGAGAGCCTCGCCCGACGGCACGAGCCAGACCGACCCGCGCGCGGTCACTCGACCGATCGGGTCACGCTGGGGACGCACCTTGATGACGGCGGGTCCGGGCCGGATCGTGCCCGTCCGGATCTTCGGGCCACCGAGGTCCATCTCGATACGGCAATGCCGGCCCACGGCCTGTTCCGCCCGACGGATGTGGGTGACCATACGGCGCCACTCTCGAGGGGTCTCGTGGGCGCAGTTGATCCGCGCGCAATCCATCCCGCCCTCCACCAGCTCGCGGACGAGGCCGTAGTCGATCGCCGCCTCGGCGGGCATCGTCACCATGATTCGAACCGAGCGTCCCGGTCGGGTCGGCCCGAGGAGCTTCCGAGCATTGCTCGCAAGGATCCGGCGACCCCGTTCCGGGTCGGGCACCGCGGGGGCGGGTCGGCGGGCGGGCGGTCGTCCGCGCAGGCGGTCGAGACCGTTCAGCACCGCGTCGAGGTTGTACAGGACGTGACTCTCCGAGCGTCCGAGCGAAGACAGGCCCCAGTGCGCGAGGCGGGTCTGCTCCGGGCGCAGGTCGAAACGGCGGAAGGCGAGATAGTGGAGGAGATTGCGGGCGCTGTCGCGCTGCGTTCCGAACGGAGCGAGGTCGACCGCCCGCTCGAAATCGAGCAAATTCGCACGAAGGCGCTCGAGACGGCTCGCCAGCAAGCCTAGGGTCCGGGCTTCGGGCGAGTCGGCGCGGGCGGCCATGGTCTCTGGCCCGGACGAGGAGCGGAGGGGAGTTATAGAAGGGGGGTAACGGAGCGTCCACGCGAAGTTTTCGTAGAGAGGGCGGTGGTCCCGGCCGCCGCCGGGAACCGGTCCGGCGGCCCGACCCGACGAGCGGTGCTTCGCGACATGGTAAAGTACCCGGTTGGACCCAACCGGGGGTTGTTTGCGCGGATCCGAGCGCGGGGTGGGACCCTGGGACCCAGCGCGTGGTTCACGTGCTTTCACGGGAAGCGAAACCGATGACGCCAAATCCCCGCGCTCGACGCAGGGCGACCGCGTCCCTCCCCGAACGAGGGCCGGCTTTCGACGACGGGTCACGGCCCAAGGGGATCGAGCCGTTCGCAGCCCGCACGGCGGTCGCCTACTTCACGATGGAGCTCGCCGTCCGGCCGGAGATGCACACTTACTGCGGTGGGCTCGGCCTCTTGGCGGGCGACACGGCCCGCGCGAGCGCGGACCTCGGAATCCCCATGGCGTTCGTGACGATGCTGAGCCGAACGGGGTACTTCCGCCAGGAGATCGACCCGAGGGGGCGGCAGGTGGAGCGGCCCGACCGTTGGGAACCGCAAGCATGGTGCGAACGGCTCCCGCTCATCGTGAACGTAGAAATTGAGGGAAGGGCGGTCGCGGTCCAGCCGTGGATCACGGTCATCACCGGCGTCGACGGCTTCCAGAACCCGGTCCTCCTTCTCGACACGGACCTCGAACGGAATTCCAAGGGCGACCGCACTCTCTCGGACGAGTTGTACGGAGGCAATGCCGCGTACCGGCTGAAACAAGAGATCGTCCTAGGAATCGGGGGCCTGCGCGTGCTCCGCTCCCTGGGATTCCGCCCCCAAGCCTACCACATGAACGAAGGTCACGCATCGCTTCTCACCCTCGAGCTCCTCCTCCGCTCCGCGGCGGCACCCGAGGGTATCCCTGCCGGGGAACTACCGACCCGGATCTCCGAGGTGCGCTCGCGATGCGTCTTCACGACGCATTCGCCCGTCGAAGCCGCCCACGACCGGTTCGACTACGACCTCGTGGAACGTATTCTCCGCCCGACGCTCCGGCTCGCCACGCTACAAGAACTCGGAGGCAAGGACCGGCTCGATATGACCCGCCTCGGGCTCAATCTCTCCCACTATGTCAACGGCGTTTCCCTCCGGAACGCGGAGACCACGCGCAAGATGTTCCCGGAGTACCCAATCCACGCCGTGACCAACGGAGTTCATGCGCCGACGTGGACCCACCCCGCGTTCGCGGGGCTCTTCGACGCCCAGATCCCGAGGTGGCGGCGGGAGCCCGAAATGTTGGTCCGGGCTTTGGAGCTTCCCGAGGACGAGGTCTGGGGGTGCCACCTCGCGGCGAAGCGGGAACTCCTGGAACGGCTCCGACAGGTGGTCGGGGTAGAGTTCGACCCGGAGGCGCTCACGATGGTGTTCGCACGACGGATGGTCGGCTGGAAGCGTCCCCTGCTCTTCTTCGAGGACCCCGGCCGGCTCGCCGACCTCGCCGGGCACCATCGCTTCCAGGCCGTCTTCACGGGGAAGGCGCACCCGCTCGATGGTCCCGGCAAGGAGCTGATCCGGCGCTTGCACGAGCTCATCCGCGAGTTGGAGGGCAAAGTGCCGTGCGTGTTCGTGCCGAACTACGACATGGACTGGGCGAAGACCCTCGTCGCGGGAGCCGACGTCTGGTTCCAGAATCCCCTCCCGCCGATGGAGGCGTCGGGGACCAGCGGCATGAAGGCCGCGCTCAACGGCGGCCTGAACCTGAGCACCCTCGATGGCTGGTGGGAAGAAGGGTGCATCGACGGCGTGAACGGTTGGTCAATCCCTCACACCGACGGAAGCGACTCGGACCGAAAGGATGCGGCGGCCCTCTACGAGAAGCTCGAACACGTCGTCCTTCCGTGCTATTACCAAGACCCCTCTCGCTGGCAGTCGATGATGAAGCAGGCGATCGGCCACGTCGGGTCGTACTTCTCCAGCCACCGGATGCTCCGCCAGTACGCGGTCGAGGCGTACCTCCGCTCATCACCGCCCGGCAACTCCGGCGCAAGGGCAGCGTAGACTCGACCCCCGCCTTTTCGCGAGGGCCGCGGAGACGCTCGTCGATCCCGGGGTGAAGCATGAGGGAGAATGTCAGAAGTGGGACTCGTATGTTTGTTCAGTTCGCCAGCCGGGTCGGCACCTCGCCCCCGGACCAGCTGCAGCGTGGGGGAGTTGTCGCACTCGCGATGCAGCGACTATCGCGGCCAATCGTTCCGCACCCGGTTAGGAGCGTGTTCCCAACCGGTACCTATTTCACGATGAGGTTAGGAGTTCACTCGAGATGCCTCTTTCGAGCGTGGGGGTACCGGGATTCGACGGGCCCGAGCCAAGGTCGTGGGAAGGTGCAAAGTGCGTAGCATCGCAGCGAATCGGGGGTCGTCGCGAATCGGATCGAGGACTGGATCGAGGTAGACGTTCCATAGGTTCTTCCCTTCCTCGCGGTCATCTCGTTCCAGAAGGGCGAGAGCACGCTCGTTCTCGCCTAACAGAGCATACAACACCGCAGCGTACCTCAAGTCAAGGCGTTCGGGAAGCCGCCCGCCTTCCCAGTCAGCCAAAAGGGTTCGTAACTCTTCCGGCCTACCCAGAAGTGCTAGGACCTCGCTATGGACGACCCGTGAGCTCAGGTCGGTGGCAGTCGCGAGTGGTTCTATCATCTTGGTCGCGTCGTCCGCCCGACCAACGAGCGCGTAGCCCGTAGCGAGTGCGCCGCGGAAGCCCGGACTGTCCGGGTAGTCCTTCTCCACCTTTTCGAACAAGGGGATGGCGGACTCATAGTCGCCCGCAGCGGCGTAGGTCCAACCAAGCCCCAACCGGCCCCGGGGGTTGAGAGGATCCTGTTCGATGGCCACGAGGAACTGCTTCCTCGCCTCATCGAAACGCTGGAGGTACGTGAGCAGCCATCCATAGTCGCCCCGCGGGTCAGAATTGCTAGGGTTCAGAGCGATGGCCTGCTGGTACTCTGCTTCCGCACGATCCCACTGGTGGTCAACCTGGAGCGCAAGTGAGCCTCGGGCGCAATGGGCGTCGCAGGAGTTTGGGTCGAGTTCGACGGCTTTCGCCACGAGTTCCCGGATTCGGGCGGTGATATCCTTCCAGGAGCGTGTTTCTCCGCCCGCGATAATCAAGTGTATGGCAAGGCGCGCATAGGCCGCCGCGAACTTGGGATCTTGACGAATGGCCTCCTCAAAATAACTCTCTGCCTCCCGGTCAATTTGCGCGGTGCCCCGCCCGAAGAATCGCAGGTTGGCCTGGACCCCGTGCAGATAGGCCTCGTAGGCGGCGAGGTTCGTCGTCGGCCTCTCGCTGACGGACTCGCGCTCGGACTTTAACAGCTCGACCTTCAGAGCGCCCGCCGTACTCTCCGCGATTTCGGCCTGAATTGCGAACACATTCTCGAATTTGCGGTCGTAAGTTTTCGCCCATCGGTGCTCGTCGGTCCTCGGGTCGATCAGCTGGACCGCGATTCTCAGCTGGTCCCCTGCTTTTCGTACGCTTCCCTCCAGCACCGAATCCGCTCCGAGTTCCGAACCGATTTGGGCGATCGGCTTCGTGGTCCCTTTGTATTGATTGACCGAAGTCCGTGAGATTACCCGAAGGCCCTTGATCTGCGAGAGGACCGTGATCAACTCCTCCGTGAGGCCGTCGGCAAAGTACTCGTCCTTCGAATCCGGACTGATGTTCGCGAGCGGAAGGACCGCGATACGAGGAAGTACCGGACCCCATTCGGGCCGGGCCTCGACGGCCCAGGGCAGCACCACTCGGTAGACGTCTATGTGCCCGCGTACGCCCTTGAGCGCGGGTGCGGAGAGTTTGTCGAGTTGGTACACCACCTTGTTCTGAACCTGGTCAAACACCTGGCCGGAAAGGCAAACCCCGCCGGGGTCGGCGAGCGAAACGATCCGCGACGCGACATTCACTGCGTCCCCGAAGATGTCCCCTCCCGATTCCTCTACGTCCCCTACATGGATGCCGATCCGCAGCTCCAACGGCAGGCGCGGCTTCTTGATGTTTCGTTCTCGCATCCGTCGCTGGATCTCGACGGCGCACTCCAAGGCCCCCAGCGCACTCTCGAATTCGACCAGCAAGCCGTCCCCGGTGGACTTGATCTCCCTCCCCTTGAACGGCTCAAAGAGGGGTCGAACGATCCCTTCCTGCTCTCGCAGCCGAGCGAGCGCGTCGGCTTCGTTCGCCTGCGCCGAGGCGGTGAAGCTGACCACGTCGGTGAACATGATGGCGGCGAGACGCCGCGCCATGGCC
>DASPOD010000008.1:0-4507 GCA_035626215.1 Thermoplasmata archaeon | reverse complement strand
TCGACCATCCGTCGGTCCGCGACGTCGCCGTCCAGGTCGAAGGGCTCCCGCTCCTCCTGGACGAGAGCAGCCTCAAGTTCCTCCTGGACGCGGAGGTCCGCTACCACGCGGAACCCGGCCGCACCGGCTTCGAGGTGGTCGGACCGTTCCTCCCCTCCACGACCGCCCCGCCCGCTCCGTCGGCTCCGCCACCCCCCGCGGCGACCGCGCCCCCCGGGGAGAAAGGCCCGGCCCGGCCCGAGGTCGAAGCGAGGATCCGGGACGCGCTCCGGAACATCTACGACCCCGAGATCCCGATGAACATCATCGACCTCGGTCTCATCTACGGGATGGATTGGGACGCGTCGGGGGGCCTCACGATCCGCATGACGATGACGAGCCCCGGCTGCCCCGCCATCGAAGCGCTCACCGAGGAGGTCGCCCAGAGCGCCCGCACGGCGAGCGGCGTCGCGAGCGTCCGGGTCGACGTCGTCTGGGAGCCACCGTGGGGCCCCGACCGGATGACCGACTTCGCGCGACGCCAGTTCGGGTACGCTTAGCGGTCCCCCGCGCGGCCCGGGCCGCTCCTGACGGCGCCTCAGTGAACGAACAGCCACACGAGGTTCGACACCGCGAGCGACGCGAGCATGACCGGGAAGGCGCGCTTCAGGTACGTTCCCCAACCGACTGCCACGCCCGCGCGCCTCGCCGCCGCGAGCCCGACGACGTTCGCGGAGGCTCCGATCGGGGTCCCGTTGCCCCCGATGTCGGTGCCGAGTGCGGCAGCATAGAGCATCGGCGCGGTGGGGAGGCCCGTGTCGAGGCCGACCTGCCCGATCAGAGGGGCGGCGGCCGCAGCGAGGGGGACGTTGTTGACGCAGCTCGAGAGCAGTCCGAGCGACCAGAGCAGGATCGAACCCGTGACGAGGAGATTCCCGGTCCCGGCGGAGGCGATCCCGCTCGCGATCCCACCGAGGGCGCCAGTGGTGACGAGGCCGCCGACCATCACGAACAGGAAGACGAAGAATCCGATCGTCTCGAAGTCGAGCGCGAGCAGGAGCGGGCGGAGATGGTGCGCCCCTCCGATTGCGAGGGCGACGAGCCCGCCTCCGACCCCGATCGTCCAGACCGGTATTCCGGTGAGAGGGGCGGTCGCGAGCAGGGCGAGCATCGTCGCGAACGCGGCGAGCGCGCTGCCGAGCCAGAGCCGGTCGACGGGAGGTGTCGGCATC
This sequence comes from Thermoplasmata archaeon, assembly GCA_035626215.1. GTDB lineage: Archaea > Thermoplasmatota > Thermoplasmata > Lutacidiplasmatales > UBA184 > Lutacidiplasma. The sequence goes on along the minus strand of DASPOD010000008.1, from coordinate 3,296 downwards.
GGAGCGGGCGCGGGCGAGGAAGGGCGGCGCGCGACCTGCCGAGAGAACAGCGCGAGGGCGACCAGGAGGGCCGCGAGCGCGGGGGGGCCCGTGTGGAGGAGGAAGTCGGTGAAGCTCAAGTTCCCGTACGTCCCGAGGATGACGTTCGGAAGGTCGCCGACGTAGGTGGCCGCCCCGCCGATGTTCGCGGCCGAGATCTCGGCGAGCAGCAGCGGCACGGGGTCCTGCCCGGAGTGGCGCGCCACGTCGAGCGTGACCGCGGCGAGGACCAGCATCACCGCGATCGAGTTGATGAACGCGGAGAGCACGAACGCGAGGCCGGCGAGCCCGAAGAACAGCCGCAACGGACGCTCCCCGGTCCGCGCGATGAGCCGGTAGCTCACCCACCGGAAGAACCCGAGCGAGCCGAGGAGGCCGGAAAAGAGGAGCAGCCCGGCGAGGAGGGCCACCGTGTTCCATTCGACCACGACGCTCTTCCCGCTCCATCCGGTCGGGAACAGGTCCGACCACGGCACCCAGCCGATGAGGAGCAGGAACGCGGCGGCGACCGCCGCCACCGCGACGCGGTACCGCTCGAAGAGCGCGAACAGTGCGTAGGCGACGATGAACAGGGCCAGGGCGGCCCAGGCTTCGGATGAGAACACGGCCGCCCTCTATCGGCCCTGGTCGACGCCGAGCCAGCGGTGGAGCTTGTGGAGGTTGTCGAGGGTGCCGATCACCAGCAGCGCGTCCCCCGGGGCGAAGTGGAAGGTGGAGGGGGGATTCAGCACCGTCTTGAAATCGCCCCTCGCGTCCGGCCGCGCATAGCCCACGACGAGGCAGTCGCTCGCGGCCCGCACGAGCCGCTCCGCCTCGGGGAGCGCCTGGGTCGAGATCGGGGTCCTCGCGGTGAGGACGAACTCCTCGAGGTCGACGCCGAATTCGGTCGTGGTGAGGTCGTCGATCGTGTTCGCCACTTCCGGACGGAACGCGGCGTCCGCGCAGATTCGGCCGCCCATGTCGCTCGGGGAGGCGACGTAGGTGACCCCCGCGGTGCGGAGCGTGTGCCGGAGTTCCGGTCGGCTCACCGAGACGACGATGCGGACCCCGGGGTTCATCTCCCGGACGTTGAGCGTCCCCACCAGGTTCGCGGTATCATCCTCGGTGCAGACAATCACCGAGAGAGCCCCCTCCACGTTCACGCGGTGGAGGATCTCCTGGTCCATCTCGGAGGCGTACGTGACGAAGACGTGCTTATCGTCCCCCAGGGTGCGGATGCCGGCGACCTCGGCGGGGTCCTTCGTCACGATGGCGACTTTCTCCTCCTGGGCGAGGAGCTCGCGCACCGCGGCCCGTCCGACCGGACCGTACCCGAGCACCACGATATGTCCGGAGAGGTTCGTCCCGAGGGTTCCGAGCGCCCGGTGCTGCCCCTCCTCCTGCACTCCGGCGATGATGATCGATACGAGATACGCCCCGAGGAACACCTCGGTCCCGGCGATGCCCACCGTGAACAGCTTCGCGAGCTCGTTGTTCGGCACGAGGTCCCCGTAGCCGATCGTCGAGAGCGTGATCATCGCCCAGTAGAGCGAGTTGAGGAGGGTCGGCCGGCCGCTTTCGAGAAAGTAGAAGCCGAGCGTGGCCACCATCACGACCCCCGCGTACCCCGCGAGGAAGATCCAGACCCGCCGGAACAGCCGGCCGAGGAACGCGAGGCGGCGAGGAGGCATCGGACCGCCACCCCGGCGAGGTTCAATACATTTCGCGGGCAGGGGCGAGGCTTACGCTCGTGCTCGACGTGCGAAGAGGACCCGGTTCGTGAGGTCCTGCCAGATCACTCCCACGTCCCGGAATCCGGCCCGTCGAAGAGCCGCGACGTGAACCGGGAGGGTGATGTCGCCGGTGCGCGGATGCTGAGCCGAACGGCGCTCGCGCTCGGCGAAGTACGGACGCAGCGCCGGGATCTTCTCCGCCGCCTCCCACCACGCCCGCCACGCCGTCCACTCCGTATCGAGCCGCACGCCCCGGAACCGAACGCGGCGCACCCCTTCGGCGAGGCGGGCGAGCCCGCGGTCCTCCCGGCCCCAGGGAAGATGGTCGCCGTCGAGGAACACCGCGCCCGGTCGCAGGACACGGTGGAGGTCGCGGTACAATCTTCGCAGGTCCGCAACGGGCAGCCAGTGGAGGGCGGTCGTGCTCACCGCGGCGTCGAACCGGCGCTGGGGCAACCGGTCGGTCCACCCGGGCGAACCGAGCTTCGCGTCGACCCATCGGAGCCGACCGCCCACCGTCCCGAGGGCGCCCTCGCCAATCCGCCGGGTCACGGGGTCAGAGTCGATGGCGATTGCTCGGGCGGACGGAAACCGACGCAGGAGTCGTACGCTCAGCGACCCCGGCCCCGAACCGAGGTCCAGCGCGGTGAACCGCCGTGGCAGGGACGCGGCAAGCGCGTCGAACATCACCGAGAACCGTCGTTCCCGGTCCGGGTTGAACGCCTCCTGCTGGGCGTCCCACCCTTCGAGTAGCCCCTTCCAGTTCGGCTCGTGCGTCACGGAGAGGTACCTCCGACGTCCCCACCAGAAACTTTGCCCATTAAGTCTGGCCCGCGCGGAACCCTCGCATCCCGCGTTCGGCGCGGGGAATCCTGTCGTCCGAGGCGGCGTGCTCTTATCGCACCCCGGAGTAGCTCCGTCCTCGGTCGAGCCGGCCGATAGGGACGAGGAACCATGGAAGGCAAGATCACCCAGTTCACGATCGTGGTGTCGAACCAGCCGAAGGCCCTGGCGTTCTACACGGAGTCCGTCGGGTTCGAGAAGAAGACCGACGTCACGCTCCCGGGCGGATACCGGTGGGTAACGGTGGGACCGAAGGGCCAGGAGCTCGAGCTCGCGCTGTGGGAGGTCGGGTCGGCCACCGACCCGGAGCAGAAGGCATGGTCGAAGCAGTGGGCCCCCGGCAAGAACCCACCGATCGTCGTTCGCGTGAACGACTGCCGAGAGGTGCACCGGGAGCTCAGCTCGCGTGGCGTGGAGTTCCCCCAGCCGCCGAAGGAGTACCCCTGGGGCGTGGCCGCCACGTTCCGGGATCCCGATGGTAACCTCTTCTCGCTGAGCCAACCGCCCAGTGGATGGTCGAAATCCTAGAGCTGTCGGCCCGGCTCCGAGCGGGTCGGAGGGGTACGCAACGTCCCCACCGGGGCAAATGGTAAATACCAATCCCAGGGTGGCCGAGCCCTTGACGGCCGCCGCGCTATCGGTGGCCGGGGGAAGCGACCGCGTGACCGACCGACCGACGCCGCGCGCCCTCGGTGCCGATGA
>DASPOD010000007.1:0-75492 GCA_035626215.1 Thermoplasmata archaeon | reverse complement strand
AGGCCGTCGGTCGCCGCGTTGAACCCGTCGACGACGATCGCCGCCTCGTCCGGGTGCGTCCCCGCGGCCGGTTCGTCGATCTGGATCACCCGGCATCCGCGCTCGATGAGCGCGCTCAGGGTCGGCCTTAGAGCGCGCCGCGCGAGGTCGACCACGAACTCCTGCTGGGCGGCTCGTCGCGCCGCGCGCCCCTTCCAGCCGGGCTGGCGGGCGAGGTAGTACTCGTTGTACGACCAGTCGGCGAGGGTGTACGGTCCCGTGACCGGAAGCTTCGGTTCGGCGTGCGCATGCCGCTGGACGAAATCGAACTCGTCGACATGGTACGGGCGGTCGAGCCGGACCTCGTCCGTGACGGACGCCTTGAGGTAGTACTTGTTGTCGAACGAGCGGACGTGCCCGCCGAAGCGGAACCCGCGCATCTGGCGGATCGGGTACTCGTACATCTCGATCCGGCGGGCCTCGCCGTCGTAGACCCGGTCGAGCCCGGCGGTCTCGAGGAAGCGGAGGCCGAACAGCGCGCCCAGGTCCCGGACCCGCTCGGGGCTCGCCTCGCGCGGGCGACCCGCGAGGAGGGCGTCCCGTACCTCGGGGGCCTCCTGGGCGAACCCGGTGCGCCGGTCCCACTCCTCGAACTCCTGCTTCGCCGGAGCGTCGAGCCGCTCGGACCGTTGCCCGAGGATCTGCCAGCGGGGCTTCGCGAGACTGCCGATCTCCTGCGTGGGGAAGAGCCGGCGCGTCATCCCGGACCCTCCGAGAGCGCGCGGCGGACGGCCGGCAGGACGTGGAGCTTGCGCGTCGCGGGCTCCCACGGCAAAAGGTCGAGCGGAGCCCCGGGCCCGAGCCAGACGGCATTCGGCCGGCGCCGGGCGTAGGCGGCCCGGACGACGCGCGCCACCTCCCCGGGGTCCTCCTCGAGGGTCGTGTGCGGGTCGACGACCCCGAGGCCGAGGCCGCGACCGGCCGGTCCCGCGGGGATCTGGTCGACCTCCGTCTCGGCGAGGTCGACGCCCACCGCCGAGACGGGCAACCGGTCGAGGAGCGGGAACGCTCCGCGCGCGTCCGCGCCGTACGTCCAGACGATCGCCGACCCTCCGTCGAGGGCCTGGTCGATCGCGCGGTATCCGGCGACGACTGCCTCGGCGCGCGGGCCCTCGGGCGGGCGGACGACCAGCTGGGGTTCCGAGAACAGGAACGTGGCGAACCCGCGTCCCCGCAGCTCGCGCACTTCCTCCGCCAAGAGGCGGCCCAACCGGTGGACGAGCGCGGGCTCGGTCTCCCCCGAGCGGTTGTCGAGCATCTCGGTGAACGAGTACGGCCCCGGGAGCAGGACGCGAGCCTTCGCCGGTGCGTGGGCGAGCGACGGGGGAAGGCGAGCGGCGATCGCGCCCGGGGCCCGGCCCGGGGGCGCGAGGAGGATCGGCTGGCGGTAGAACGTGTTCGTCTCGAGCCAGCGCGTGAGCGGCCCGACGGTGAACCCTTCCCACGTCTCGGCGAACGGGCGGAAGAGGTCCGGCCAGCGGAGGTACCCGCCGGTCGTTTCGTCGAACTCGAGGCGGCGCTCGAGCGCGACGACCTCGGCCTCGGTCTTCGCGTACAGCTCCTCGACCGCTTCGCTGGTCGTCCGGCCTCGGTCGAGGTCCCGGGTCGCGCTCACCAGCGCCTCGGACCGGGGGAACGGTCCGGTGAGTCCCGTGCGCACGAGCATCGATTCCCCGACCCGGGGCGGGTCTTAAGATTGGCGAATTTTCGAGGAAGTACGGGAGGAGAAATCGCGTTGCGTGAGGGACAAATCCCCCTCTCCCACGGCGCGGCCTACGCTACTCTTCGAGATTCGCCCGGACGATCCGGTCGAAGTCGGTCGGCTTGGGCGGCCACCCTTCGCTCATGTACCGGACGAACGCCTCGAGCGACCCCTGCGTGAGCGCCTCGTTCCGGACGCGCTCGAACCCGATCGTCGAGACGTGGCGCTCGGGCAACGCGTGGTGCGGGCCAAAGTGCGCGGGGTAGACCTCCGTCTCGGCCGGGAGCCGCAGGAGCTTCTCGGTGAGCGAGGCATAGAGCTGTTCGGGAGAACCACCGCCGAGGTCGGTGCGCCCGCAGCTGCCGAGGAGGAGCGTGTCGCCCGTGAACAGTTTGTCGCGGAGGTGGAGGGTCACGTGGTCGGGGGTGTGCCCCGGGGTCTCGAGGACCTCGGCGGCCTCGTCCCCGAACTCGACAGCCTCTCCCTCGGCGAACACCCGGTGGGGGAACCGGGCCGCGGAGCGGCGGCCGAGGTAGATCGGTGCGTCCGTCGCCGCGTGCAGGGCGGCGTGGCCGGCGAGATGGTCGGCGTGCGTGTGGGTCTCCACGATCGCCGAGAGGTGCCAGCCTCCGTCGGCGAGCAGGGCCCGGTACGGAGTGATGTCGCGTCCCGGGTCGACGAGGATCCCCTCGCGCGCGTCGAGGTCGCCGAGGAAGTACGCGAGGCACCCGGTCTCCCACCGGGGAAGCTGTCGTAGGAACAGGTGGGCGTTCGGGTCGTCCTCCGGATACCGCGCAAGGTCCGGGTCGGCGACACGGGAATACTCTTCGAGACCCCCCTCGAGGGCCGCCGCGAGCGGGAACCCGTGGTCCTGGAGGTATCGGGCGGCTCGGCGAGCCTGGGCACCGAAGTGGTCGTAAGCGACGATCGGCCGGTCGTGGGGCAGCGAGGAGAGCGCTCCCGCGAGCGCGGAGAGGGGGATGTGCCGATCCCCCGGCAGGTGGACGATCCGCCGCTCGGCCGCGGACCGGATATCGAGGAGGAGCGGAGCCGCGGGGGTGTCGACCTGGCGCCGCAGCTCGGCGGGGTCGATCAGCGGCACCGCGCCCGACCGTATCGGTCGGAAGAACGGGTGGGGGAGGGTCTCGGGCCCGACGCTCATCGCACGGGGGAGCAGGCGCGGGGGTATTTGAAACCGGGACCTCGGCGCCAAAAACTCTCTCGGCGGCCGCGGCCGGCAATTGCCGAACTCCCCGGACGACTGCGGCACAGGCCTAATAAACCGAGGTCGAGTCCACGCCCGAGGATGGCCCGCAGCGCGTCCCCGCCCGTCGACCCCGAACGCCCCGGCCGACGGAAGGCCGGCGTCGGTCCAAGTGCGGCGGAGCGGAGCGAGGACCAGACGGAGGAGCTCGGGGAGCGGTCGGTCGAGCTCTCCCACTTCTACGGCGGGAAGATCGAAACGGTTCCCAAAGTGCCGGTCCGATCGCTCGGGGACTTCGCTCTCTGGTACACGCCCGGGGTCGCCGCCGTGTCCCGGGCGATCCAGGCCGACCCGGACCGCGCCTTCGAACTCACGGGCCGCTGGAACACGATCGCGATCGTCACGGACGGCTCCCGCGTGTTGGGCCTCGGCGAGATCGGCCCGGAGGCCGCCCTCCCGGTGATGGAGGGGAAGGCGCTCCTGTTCAAGGTCCTCGGGGGCGTGGACGCGATTCCCGTCCCGATCCGAGCGCGCTCCCCGGACGAGTTCATCGCCACGGTCGAGGCGATGGCGCCTGCCTTCGGCGGCATCAACCTCGAGGACATCGCCTCCCCGAAGTGCTTCGGGATCCTCGAGAAGCTCGCCCACCGCCTGCCGATCCCCGTCTGGCACGACGACCAGCTCGGCACCGCCGCCGCGACGGTCGCCGGGCTCCTCAACGCGCTCACGCTCACGCACCGGTCGATGCCCGAGGTGCGCACGGTGCTCCTCGGTGCCGGCGCGGCGAACCTCGTTACCGCGCGGCTCCTGCTCGAGCTGGGCCATTCACCGCACACGCTCACCCTCGTCGATCAGAAGGGGATCCTCCACGCCGACCGGGAGGACCTCGACGAGCTCGAGCTCCGGAACCCCTGGAAATACCGGATCGCGCTCGCCACGGACGGCGGGGGCCGAACGGGCGACCTCGGGGCCGCGCTGGCCGACGCGGACGTCCTCCTCGCCGCGTCCACGCCGAAACCGGACACGGTCCGGCCCGAGCATATCCGCGCCATGGCGAAGGGGCCGATTGTCTTCGCCCTCGCGAATCCGATGCCGGAGATCTGGCCCGAGGTGGCGGAAGGCGCCGGCGCGGCGATTGTCGCGACGGGCCGCAGCGACTTTCCGAACCAGGTGAACAACTCGCTCATCTTCCCGGCCGTGTTCCGCGGCGTCCTCGACGCCCGGGCCCGCGCGATCCCCGACGAGGTCGTCCTCGCGGCGGCGAGGGAGCTGGCGCGGGGCGCCGCGCTCAAGGGGCTTTCGAAGCACCATCTCCTTCCGACGATGGAGGAGCCCGAGGTGTTCCCCCAGATCGCTGCGGCCGTGGGCGACACGGCGGTCCGCCTCGGTATCGCCCGTCGGAAGCTTTCCCACGACGAGTTCCTCGAGCGGGCCCATGCTCTCATGGGTCGACCGGCGCAGCTGGTCCGGGCGCTCGCCCGCGCCCGTCTTACGCCCCCGATGCCTCGGGCGGCGCCCCGAAGGAGGAGGAAGAACGCATGAGCGGTGAGGGAGGCAGGGCCGGCCGAGCGAGCGGGTCGACGGAGCCGTCCGGGCCGCCCATCCACCTGCGACCGGCCCGGGATGCGGACGTGGCCGCGCTCGTCCCCCTCTTGCTCCGGCTCAAGCGGCTGAACGAAGAGTTCGACCCGCTCCTCAAGGTCCGGGAGGATGCGGAGCAACAGGCCCGACAGATCCTGAAGGCCGACGTGGGAAACCCGAAGGCGGTCGTGCTCGCCGCCGAGGGGGTCGGCCCCGACCGGGGCAAGGTCGTCGGGTTCGTTCGGGCGCACGTCCGGGAGCGCGCGTTCTACGCCCCCGAGTTCGAGGGCGTGATCCTCGACATCTACCTGCTGCCGCTCTACCGCCGGCGCGGAGTCGGCGAATTCGTCCTCGAGGAGGTGACGAAGGCGCTCAAGGCGAAGGGCGCGGGGATCGTCACCGCCGAGTTCCCGGCGCAGAACGAGATCGCGTCACGCTTCTACTCGAAGCGCGGCTTCCGGCCGATCACCGCCGTCCAGGCCCGTTCCCTCTGACGACCCGGGCCGCGAGCCGGTCGTGGTCCGCGGCCGAAACCCGCGGACCGCGGGGGAAAGCCCGTCATTTGAAGCCCCGTCGCCCGTACCGTCCGTATGGCTCCCGGACGCCCGAAACCCGCGCGACCCCGTCGCCCCGTCACGGCGGCGACCCCCGTCGATGTCGTTCGAGCCTACATCGGCCGGATCAACGCGCGCGACCCCGAGGGCCTCACGAGGCTGGCCACGGAGCGAACGCGGTTCATCGATGCGACGGGAGGTCGACACCTCCTCCGCCGGGAAGCGTGGGCTGCGTACTTCTCCGACTTCCCTGACTACCGTATCGAGGTGGAACGGATGTTCGCCCGCGGGAGCACGGTCGCGGTCTTCGGCGTCGCGAGCGGATCGTACCGGGGCCGGGGGCCCGCCACCCCGGGAGCCGCGTGGCGATTCCCGGCGGCGTGGAGCGCGACCGTCCGGTCGGGGAAGGTCGTCGAATGGCGTGTCTACGGGGACATCGAGCCGATGCTGAAGAGCGCCGGGGTCGGCCGTTCCTGACGACTCGGCCGGTGGCGCGGCTCAGCGTTCCGCGTGCAGGTGCGCCTCGACGAACCAGAGCCACTTGTCGACGCCGCGCGAGATCTCCGTGAACAGGTCCGCGGTGTCCTTGTCGCCGAGGCCGTCGGTCCGGTCGATCGCGGCGCGGACGCTCTTTCCGAACGCCGCGAGCGCGGACGAGACCGCCTCGACGTGCTGGTGGCCGTCGCGGACGGCCGGGTACTCCACGAGGGTCGACCGGGCCGCCGACTGGCGGGCGGTGCCGTGGGCGACCCCCCCCAGCTGCACGACCCGTTCGGCGATGTCGTCGACGTAGTCCTCGACGTCCTCGTTGACCTTGTCGAACAGCTCGTGAAGCGAGATGAAGGTCGGACCCTTGACGTTCCAGTGGGCCTGCTTCATCTGGGTCTGGAGGTCGACCGCGTCGGCGAGACGAGCGTCCAGGATATCGATGACCGCACTCCGAGCCTCCTTCGATAAGTCGTTCCGAGTGGGGTAGACCACGCTGCTGCGTTCCTTGATCACCGTTCGAGCGCTCATCGAACCTCGGAAGGCCGGGCAGGAGAAGAGGCTTTTCCACGAACGTGGGCGGATGCGCTTCGGCCCCGGCGCGGACGCCCCCCGGCGGACCGAGGTTTTGGGAGGATCGGCCTCCGGTACGCGCGTCGAATGCGCCGGACCCCGTCCCACCGTTCGATGAGCTCGCCGACGGACCGACCGGTGAGCGTCTTCCACACCGGGTCACCGGAGGCGATCGCCCGTCGAATGCGGCTCGAAGAGATCGTCCCGCGTCGCGGGAATCGGAGCACCGGCACGTGACGTTCCGCGAGCCGGACGAGACGGCTCTTCTCGGAGGAGAGCAGGAGCACATCGGGGTGGCAACGTCGGACCAGCGCCTCGACCGCCCACGCTTCCGAGGGGCCGTCGTTCAGGGTGACCACGCGAACCCCGCGAACGCCCCGCTCCCGGAGGTATGCCTCCAGCATCGCCTTCCGTTCCCGGCCGCTGAACGGGTTCGACCGTTCGTTCGAGCGCTCCGAGGAGCCGACCGCCACCACGAGGCGGTAGTCCTTTCGGAACCGCCGGATCACGCGGAGGTGTCCTTCGTGCGGTGGGTTGAACCGGCCCCAGTAGACACCGATCGGGCGGCGGCTCGGCACCGGTCGTCCCCGCTCGCCCGAGGGCGGAGCCGCGCTTGAGGACCGCGCCTCACCCCCGTGCCGGCGGTTGGGCGGTCCCGGGGCGGGCGCTGACGTTAAACGAGGCGGGGCTCCTCGCCCGGCATGGCGAAAGCCCCGCCCGCGACCGCCGCCGGTCCGCGCTTCCTCCGCCGGGGGAAGGTGAAGGAGGTCTACGAGGTCTCCGCGACCGAGCTCGAGTTCCGGTTCACGAACGACATCTCGGTGTTCGATAAGCACATCCCGAGCGAGATCCCGCACAAGGGTGAGACGCTCGCCCGGACCGCCGCCTTCTGGTTCGAGCTCTGCTCGCGCCTCGGAGTACCGCATCACTACCTCAGCCTCGCCGGCCCGACCGCGATGCGGGTGAAGCGGGTCCAGGTCGTCCCGAAACCCGCGACCCTCGGGCCGCACCCGAAGAGCTACCTCGTTCCGCTCGAGCTGATCGTCCGCTACTACCTCGCCGGGTCGATGTGGGACCGCGTGAAGGCGGGGAAGGTCTCGGCCGAGGAGCTCGGCTTCCCGAAGGGGAAGACGCTCGCCTACGCGATGCCGCTCCCCGAGCCGCACTTCGAGGTGACGACGAAGCTCGAGCCGGTGGACCGCCTCCTCGCGACCGAGGAAGCGCTCTCCCTCTCCGGGCTCGACCGCAAGCAGCTCGACGGCATCCGCGAGACGATCCTCAAGGTCGACGCCGCGATGCAGCAGGAGATCGGCCCGCGCGGGCTCATCCACGTCGACGGAAAGAAGGAGTTCGCCGTCGACGCCGACGGGGTCCTCATGGTGGTCGACACCTTCGGGACGGCCGACGAGGACCGGTTCTGGGACCAGGCGGCGTACGACCGCGGCCGCCAGGTCGACTTCTCGAAGGAGTTCGTCCGGCAGCACTACCGCTCGACCGGTTACTACGACGCGCTCCTCAAGGCCCGGGAGGCCCACTCGCCCGAGCCGCCGATCCCGGCGCTCCCGCCGCTCCTCGTGGACGAGGTGAGCCGACTCTACACGACGGTCTACCAGCGCCTCACGGGTGAGCCGTTCGTGCCGCTCGCCCGGTCGGGCTGACCGGCGGCAGCGTTCACCGTTTCGGGACCCCTCCCGCACCCTTATCTCCCCGCATCCCGGTTCCACGAACGTGCCGTCCAAACCGAGCCCGAAACCCTCCGAAGCGGAGACGCATCCGCCCGAGCCGAAACACGAGGTCGCCCTCGAGGACCTCCCGGGTATCGGTACGACCACCGCAGACAAGCTGCGCGAAAGCGGCTACACCGACCTGATGGAGCTCGCGGTCGCCTCTCCCGGGGACGTCGCGGAGGCGGCGGAGATCGGGGTTGCGGTCGCCCAGAAGATCATCGGCGAGGCTCGCCGGAAGGCAGACGTCGGCCAGTTCGAGAGCGGGACGACGCTGCTCGAGCGGCGGAAGCGGCTCGGCCGGATCACGACCAACTCGAAGGCGCTCGACGAGCTCTTGGGCGGCGGGGTCGAGACGCAGGCGATCACCGAGTTCTCGGGAGAGTTCGGGACGGGCAAGACCCAGATCGCCCACCAGGTCGCGGTCGACGTCCAGACGTCGGTCGCCCAGGGAGGGCTCGGGGGGGAGGTCGTCTACATCGACACCGAGAGCACGTTCCGCCCCGAGCGGATCGTCGACATGGCAAAGGGGGTCGGGATCGACCCCGAAGAGGCGCTCCGCCGGATCCACGTCGCCCGGGCGTTCAACTCGAACCACCAGATGCTCCTCGTCCAGAAGGCACAGGAGCTCGCCCGGGAGAAGCCGATTCGCCTCCTCGTCGTCGACTCGCTCACGGCCCACTTCCGGTCCGAGTACCTCGGGCGCGGCGAGCTCGCACCGCGCCAGCAGCATCTGAACCGTCACCTCCACGAGCTCCTCCGGTTCGCGGACACCTACAACGCCGCGATCGTCGTCACGAACCAGGTTTCGGCCCGGCCGGACATCCTGTTCGGCGACCCGACCCGCCCGATCGGCGGGAACATCGTCGCCCACGCCGCCACGTACCGCGTCTACCTGAGGAAGTCGAAGCCCCCGAAGCGGATCGCCCGGCTGATCGACTCCCCGAACCTCCCCGAAGGGGAGGCGGTGTTCTCGCTCACCGGAGAAGGAATCCGGGACTGACCCGGGCGCGGGTCCCCCTCCCTCCGGAACCGCCCGATGCAGCCGGAGGAGAACCCCGACGCAGCCTGGGTCTCGGAGCTCGCCGGGGTTCCGGAGCGCCGGTCCCGCCTCGCCCTCGAAGCCGCCGCGGACGAACGTCGCCTGTTCGGTCATCTGGAGCGGATACACCGACTCGGTGGTCGAACGTCGTACGTCGAGATCGACGCGCCGCTCGAGCTGTACGCCCTGGTCTCTCTCCTTCGGCCCGCCCACGTGGTGGAAGTGGGAGTCTCCTCCGGGGTCTCTTCCGCGTACCTTCTCCAAGCGATGGAACGGGTCGGCCGTGGAACGCTCCATTCGGTCGACCTCCCCAAGAAGGAGGTCCTCTCCCGTTCCGGGAGCCCGAGCCGGCACCCCTCTTGGTCGCTCCCCGCGGGGCGTTCGTCGGGATGGGCGGTCCCGTTCCCGCTCCGTCGACGGTGGGATCTGAGGCTCGGGAACAAGAAGGACGTCGTCCCGCTCCTCGCGGACGAACTGCCGTCGGTCGAGCTGTTCGTCTACGACGTCCCTCATGACGAGCGACAGGCCGCACGGGAGTTCGCCGTGCTCGACCATCGGATGCCCGACGGGTCGGTCGCCATCGCCGACCACGGACCCGGGGGCGGACGGTGCGCCCCGCTCGCGCGGTGGGCGCGGCGCCGCTCGTCCCACGCCGTCGGGCGCACGGGTCTCGGTCTCTACGGCTTCCGATTGGGCGCGCACCGACGGGCATAGGTCGCGGAACGGCATCCGCCCGACCGATGGGCCGTTCCCGGCCGGGTCACGACGGAACCGGACGGGGAACGCGCGCCGGCCGCTCCCCAACGCGCCGAAGCGCGGTCGCCTTCACGTACAGGTAGACGGTCGCGCCGCGCCGCAACTCGAGTTGACGTACCGGTTCCTCGGTGATGGCCACTCGAAGGGACGTACCGTGACACCGGACGCCCAGGGTGAGGCCGAGAGCCCCCGACTCACGGCGGACGTGCTCGACGGTCGCCCGGAGGACGTTCCGGGCGCTCGACGCGAATCGATGTCGAGCGACGACCACGGATTCCGGGTCCAGCAGGACCGAGACCGCCTCGCCGTCCCGGGCCGGGAACGCGACGCGGAGTCTGAGGCCTCCCCCGACGTGGACCTCGGGGGTCGGAGTCCCCCGGTAGACCCCGTGAAGGAGGTTCGGCTCCGAGAGCGGCGTGACCGGACGGGCATCGAGGAGTTCGACCGAGTCGAACCCGCCGCGCACGATCCGGTCGCCGAGCGGCGTCAGCGTCGACCCCCCGTGGCCCGAGCCCCCGCGTACCGCCTGCACGACCCGGCCGCCGAACGCTCGATCGAGCCGCTCGACCCGGTAGACCGCCCGGTCGCGCGAGATCCCGAGCCGACGGCTCGCCCGGACGAGCGAGCCCTCCTGCGCGAGCGCCCGAAGCAGCGCGACGTCCGTGCTGGTGACGAGGTTCGTCCGCCGTCCGGTCATCGGGGTTCCTCGCCGTCCTCCCCGAGCCGGCGGACGGCCGTTCGCGCCATGTTGAACCGGAGCCGTTCGCCGACCGTGGGGAGGGTCACCGGCCACGGCCGGGGAAGTCGCGCCGCCACCAATAGGTCGTCGACCGCAAGCTCGACGGAGAGTCCGTCCGGGCTCGGTCGAACGCTCCGTACCGTCCCTTCCCACGTGGAGGGGACTCCGGTCGTCGGCACGACCTCGGGATTTCCGACGGCGATGCCCCCGGGCCCGGCTTCCGCGAGGAGCCACGCCGGGAACGGCCGGTCCCGATGCGCCTCGAGGGTCGCACGGTCGTAGACGTTCTCGTATCCGACGAACCGAGCGACGAACGCGTCGGACGGGTGTTCGAGCAGGTCGGTCGGCCCCCCCGAGAAGCGCACCCGCCCATGGTCGAGCACGACGAACGAGTCCGCGAGGGAGAACGCGAGCGCCGGATCGTGGGTGACGACCACGACCGGGACCCGCTCGGCCTCGCGGAGGTCTTTGAGGACGAGCCCGAGCTCGTGGCGCGCTTCGACGTCGAGCCCTTGCCAGGGCTCGTCCCAGACGACGAGCTCCGGTTCGGCCGCGAGCGCCCGGGCGATCGCTACGCGCTGCTGCTCGCCGGCGCTCAGCCGGGCGGGTCGGCGGTGCTTCAGCGCCGCCAGGCGGAACCGATCGAGGAGCTCCTCGGTGCGGGCATTCGCGTCGTGCCGTCCCCGCAACTCCATCGGGTAGCGAACGTTGCCGAAGACCGTGCGCTGCGGAAAGAGGCCGAGCCCCTGAGGCACGTAGCCGAGCGAACGCTCCTCGGGCATCCAGTCGGAGATGTCGGTCCCGTCCCGCAGGATCCGTCCCCGCCGCACCGGTAGGAATCCCGCGAGCGTACGGAGGAGGGTGGTCTTTCCGGCCCCGGAGGACCCGAGGACGGCCACGGCCTGCCCGGGCCGCAACGCGAGGTCGACCGGCCCGAGATGGAAGCGGTCGAGGTCCGCCTCGACCGCGTCGACGAGCCACTCGCTCATGGGGTGAGGTCCCCCCGGCGCCACGGGAGCCATCCCGAACGCTCGCCGATCCGGACCGCGAGGAAGAGGGCGAAGGCGATCAGGAGGAACAGCGAGCTGACGGCGGCAGCGTCGACGAGGTCGCCCGCCTGGAAGAGGTCGTAGATGTAGACCGAGATCGTGTTCGTGACCGGGCCGTTGTAGGGGCCGCCCGGGTAGATCGTGTACGCCAGGATCAGGATCCCGCCGATCTCACTCACCGCCCGGGCCCACGTGAGCAGAAGGCCGGCGATGATGCCGCGCAACGCGATCGGGAAGGTGACGGTGATGAACGTGGTGGCGCCCCCCGCACCGAGCGACCGGGCGGCTTCGATGACCCGAGTATCGACCGCCTCGAAGGAGAGCTGACTCGCGAGCACGGTGTAGGGGGCGCTCACGACGGCCATCACGAGGACGACGCCCCAGATCGTGTCGTAGACCGGGAAGCCGATCGCGTTCGTGAACGAGTAGAGCGGGGACCCCGGAAGGACCAGGAAGAAGATCCCGAGGCCGACCATGAGGTGCGGCACGGCCACGGGCAGTGCGACGAGCGACTCGACGACCGAGCGGCCGAAGAACCGTCGCCGAGCGAGCAGGTAGCCGAGGGGGATCGCGAGCAGGGCCGTGACGAGGACCGCGATTCCCGAGGCGTAGAGCGTGAGCCCGATCGCCTCCCGGACGTAGGCGTTCTCGGCCGCCGCGACGATCCGGGAGACCGGCGCGTAGGTGAACAGCGCGACGATCGGGAGGATCAGGAGCAGCAGGAGCGAGCCGGAGAGCGCGACCTGCAGCGCGAGCCAGTACGGGCCGGTGCGCCACCGTCGACGGACGGAGCTCCCGCCCCCGACGCTCATGTGAGGATCGCTTCGGCCCAGCCCGGCAGCGGCACGACGTCGGGCGCGAGGACCGAGGGAACGGCAGAGGGATTATCGCTCCATCCGGGGAAGATCGGCGTGAACGCGCCGCCTTGGGCCGTGTCCGCGAGGATTGCGCCGCCCTGCGGCGAGAGAAGGAGATGGATGAACGCCGCTCCGAGGGCCGGGTTGGGGGCGTTCGCCGGAACGGTCACCGCGAACAGCACGGGCGCCGGCGCGACCTGGGCGAGCGATCCCGACGCGGAGATGATCGACGTGGAGAGCTTCGCGTAGTCGGCCAGCGCGGTCGAGTTGTTCGACGCGAGCCCGACGATCGGATTGAACGGCACGTACGCGAGCCCGTTCACGACGGCGTAGGAGCGGTAGGTGATGACCGCGGAGACGACGCCGGTCGAGAGCAGCGACGCGGCCTGGCTCTCGTGCTCGAGCTTGGTGATCGACGTGCCGGTCGCGTAGCTGCCCGGGGCGCCGTTGTAGAAGTGGGAGTAGACCGCGGAGATGTCGCCACCGTCGTAGAGCATCCCCTGCAGCATCATGCTGAAGATCTCATTGTACCCGTTGGGGTCGGTCGAGGCGTTCCAGATCGCGAACGGCGCGCTCGCCGTGGCGTTGAGCAGCTTGGACGGCCAGTTGGTCGAGTTCGCTCCGGCGAACGCCGGGTTCCCCGGTTTGTAGGCGAGGACCTCGGGGGTCGCCCCGAAGACGACCTCGTAGCCGGCGTACTTCGGTTCGAGGAGCTGCGGAACGAGCCGGTAGTCGGCGACGGCGGCCACATCCGCTCGCCCCGTACCCGAGGTGATGGCGGTGGTGACATCGAGGGAACCTTCGTAGGTCTGGGCGGCGGGCGGCGCGGTGATCCCCGGAGTCTCGTTCACGAGGGCGTTGGCGAGCTGTGGGAAGATTGTGTCGAGCGTCCCGGCACCGAGCACGGACAGCGTCGAGTTCTCGACCGCCGACGGCGTCGAGGCGGGGGATCCCCGGTATTCGTACCCGGCGAAGAACCCCACGCCGGCCAGGGCGGCCGCCACCACGACAATGGCTACGATCCAGACGCTCGTCGGATAGGTCATCGATGTGGGGACTTACCACATCGGATAACAGTTTCCCCGTGGCTCCGAAGAGTCTAGAGCCGACGGCGGCGCTCGGGAGGCCGATAGCATTCGTACGCCCGACCGACGAGGAGCGTCACTGGCACCGGTCCGAACGAGCGGCTATCGCGGCTCGCGGTCGTCTCGTCCCCGAGCAGGTAGACCGAGCCGGGGGGGAGTTCGGTCCCGTCGGCCGGCCGCGGTCCGCCCGGGACGAAACCCACGCGCTTCACGAGATGTCGCGACGAATGCGCGGGGTCCCGGGTCACGACGATCTCCCCGGGCTTCGGGGAGCGGAGCCGATACGCCGCCGGGTCGATGTAGAGACCATCGCCGGGAAAGAGCGTCGGCACCATCGAGGTATCGGCGACTCGGAAGCGTCGGCGACGGAGCCAGCGGAGGAACCGTGCCCCTCTCCCCGGGGGAAGGGATTCCGGCCCGTCCGGCAACCTTATCCTCCGAACGAGGTATCGCGGGCCACCATGTCGGCTTTCCCTCGTCTCCGCGACTGGGCCCTTCGGGCCCGAGACGCCGTACGACCGCCCCCGATCGCCTACGCGCACTGCGACATCCCGTGCGGTATTTATGACCCGCACGAGGCCCAGATCGCGGCGCTCACGGTCCTACGGATGGACCAGCTCATCGGGGAACTCGCGGCACCCGCGATGGACGCGAAGCCCGAGGAACGCAGCGCCTACCTCTCCAAACTCTCTCGGTACACGGCGGTGAAGGAGCAGCATGCCGAGCGCGTGAAGCACGAGATTCGGGTGATCTGGGGCGATTACTTCACGCCGGACCACGTGAAGCAGTTCCCGCAGACGTCGGAGCTCGTCGTCAAGATCCTGAAGCAGTCGTCGAAGGCCCGGCAGGGGACGGGCCTCGCCGACGCGCAGGAGCTTCTGAAGCTCGTCCAGGAGTTTGCCGAGATCTTCTGGCAGACGAAGGGCGCGAAGACGAAGCGCCAGCCGTCGATGCAGAAGTCGGGCGGCGAACTCGTCGTGCCGGTCTCCGCGTAGGCACGGGGACGCCCCGGGTCCGTCCCGGGACGGTCTACGCCGGTGGAGTGGGAGCGGGCGGGGCCGGGGGCTCTCCCGCTTTCGGGAAGCGGATCGTCTGTCCGCACGCCGGGCAGACGTACTCGCTCAGGGCGCGATGCCGCAGGGGGGTCCGGCACTTTGGGCATGGGATCGGCTTCGCGCTGACGTACGCGGCGAACATCTCCTGGGAACGTCGGTCGTCGAGGCTCACCGCCCCCGAGATCGTCGGGTCGGCCCCGGCGGTGGGTGCGGCCGGGGGGTCGGCGCGTTCGGTGCTCCGCCCTTCCCGGGCGGACGAAAGGCGGCCGCACTGCGGACAAACTGCGAGGCTCTCGGTGCCGGTCGACTGGAGCGGGACATGGCAGTGCGGGCAGAGTGTCTTGAGTCCAACCGGGGTGAACACCGGAGCGGGGGCGCGCGGGGCGCGCACCGGCTCGGGGAGCGAGGGAGCGGCCGGCGCGGGGGCCGCCACGGTCGGCGGGACGACGAGGGCCGCCCACCGGACAAGGCGGCGGCTCGGCTCGTAGAGGATCGGAGTGTCCACGCGGGCGAGCTCGTGGGCGAGGAGCTTCTCCGTCCTGCGCTCGCGCATCGACATCGCGGCGGCGAGGCCGGGGACGCTCGTGGTCCCGAGGGACTGCACGGTGGATCGGAGGCGTTCGAGGTCCTGCTGCGAAGGGCCGAAGAGGGCGACCATCGCGCGGCCTCCGCCGTCGCGTGAAAAGAACCTATCGCTCCATTCGAAGAAGAATAAGGGAGGCACCGGCGGGGCGGCCCTTGGTCTCTTGGACGGTGCCACCAAGAGACGCTGCCGCCGATGCCCGAGGCCAATCAATGTACAAGCGCAGTGGTCTATATAGTTAACCGGGGGTCCGGAACGTGGACGACGGGGGGTCGGGGCCCCTCCGGAGCGCCTTGGCGGGCCCCGTTCCGGCGGTTGGTTTTTTAAGATGCGCAACTAAACAAAGGCCCGGGTAACTCCGACCGGTCCCGGGAGCAACGGTCATTCAGCATTTCCTGAACGCCTCTGAAAAGGTAGCGGCGCCGCCGACGGCGGCGCCCGCCGCCCCGATCCCACCGAGCGGAGCCGCCGCGATCGTGCTCGGGGGCAGCGAGGACACCCGTCTCCTCCTGCGGGGGCTGTTGCGCCTCCACCGGCACCGGGTCCTCCTCGAGGCCCCGACCCGGGAAGCGGTCGACCGCCTTCCCTCGTCGACCGAAACGAAGATCCTCGTCTTCGACACCGGCAACGAGAAGGGGGAGGCGTGGGCGAACGACCTCGCCTCGCTGCTCCGCGCCCGCTCGGACCTGCGCGCGCTCGTCATCCTCCCGGCCTCCGACCCGGGCCTCGAGACCCGGGCGCGCCAAGCGGGGGCCCGCGCGATCCTCGTGCGCCCGTTCGCGATCCGGGATTTCATCGAGGCGGTGGATTCCATCGCGGCCTCGCCGCCTCCGAGCTAGTCCAGCGAGGCGCGCGAGCGGGAGCCTGTGGCGCGGCTTCGACCTTCGGCGTCGACGGCTCGGCTCCGGTCGCTCTCGAAGGCCGTACGCGGGCCCATCACGCAGGACCCCGCCCATCTCACCCCGTTCGGGCACGACGCCTCCCACCTCTCGGGAACGCCGCTCGCCGCGGTGGCGCCGGCGGACCCGGACGACGTCGTCGAGCTGGTCCGATGGGCCCGGCGCACGCGCACTCCCCTCGTGGCCCGTGGGGGCGGCACCTCCTTGGACGGCGAATCGGTCCCGGCCGACGGAAGCGTCGTGGTCGACCTTTCCGGCTGGTCCCAGCTCTTCGAGGTGGACCCGGACGGCTCCTGGGCCCGGGTCGGGCCGGGGATGGTGAACCGGGAGCTCGCTCGAGCGCTCCAGCCGTACGGCCGGTTCTTCCCGCCCAATCCCGGGTCCTGGACCGCCTCGACCATCGGCGGTAACGTCAGCACGAACGCCTCGGGGATGCGGTCGTTCCGGTACGGCGCGACCCGGAACTGGGTCCGGGAGGTCGAGGTGGTCCTCGGCACCGGTGCCCGGGTCCGGCTGGGTTCCCGAGCGGCGAAACGCTCCGTGGGACCGGATCTCCTCCAGATGTTCATCGGGAGCGAGGGGACGCTCGGGATCGCTACGGAGGTGACCGTCCGACTCGCCCCGCTTCCGGCCGTGCGGCCGGGGGTGGCCGCCCCCCTCCCCGAAGACGTCCGGCTGGCCCCGCTGGCGACGCGTCTCGGACGACTCCCGGGGTTGGGTCTCTCCGCGGTCGAGTACCTCGATCAACCATCGGCCGCCGTCCTCGCCGAGCGACACGTCGGGAAGCTGCCGCCGGACTCGTCCCTCCTGCTGCTCGAGCTGGAGGCGGAGGACGCGGACGACGCGGAACGAAAGCTCGAACGTGTCAGTGACGCCCTCGGGCCGGTGGGTGGAGGGGCGGAGGCGACGGTGTTTCGGGACGCCGACGAGCTCTGGACCCTGCGGGGCGAGAGCGGAGACGCCCTTCTCCAGCGGGTCGGCTACCATGTGCGGGAGGACGTCGCGGTGCCGGTCGGCGAGGTCGACCACCTCGTCGCCGCGCTCCGAGCGATCGCCCGACGGGAGGCGGTTCCGCTGTTCCTGTACGGCCACCTCGGGGAGGGGAGCCTCCACCCGAACTACGTGGTCGACCCGACGACGCGGAAGGCCGAGCGGATTCGCGCGGCCGTGCTCCACGTCGCCCGGGCTCTCGGCGGAACGATCAGCGCCGAGCACGGGATCGGCGTACTGAAGCGACCGTTCCTCGCCGACGAGCTGGGGGTCGCGGCCGTCGAGCTGCTGAACGCGGTGAAGCGCGCCTGCGACCCGGATGGTATCCTGAACCCCGGGAAGCTCTACCCGCCGCCCGGCCGAGGAGCGCGACGACCTTCTCGGTTGCCTTCGGGACCGGCAATCGGCCGAACTCGGTCGGGGTGACCCACCGTCGCCGCGGGGTCGCCCGCACGCGACGCCCCGCGGGGAGCCGGCCCGAAAACGCGTGCAGTTCGACCGTGAAGTGGCTGTAGGCATGCCGAACGGTGCCGAGGGAGGCCCACCGGTCGACCGAGAGACCCGTCTCCTCGCGCAGTTCCCGACGCGCCGCGGCCCGAGGACTCTCGCCCCGCTCGATCCGACCACCGGGAAACTCCCAGAGGCCGGGGAGAAGGCCCGAGGCGGGCCGGCGCTGAACGAGCCAGCGCCCCTGACCGTCCACCACGACCACGACCGAGGCTCGGACATGGGGGCGGCGGACGCGCACGAGGTGGGTGGGAAGGACGCCGGGGTCGTCGAGCTCACGGTAGGCGCGACAGGCGAAGCGGACCGGGCACGCGAGGCAGTCAGGGTGCACCGGGCGGCAGACGACCTCGCCGAGCTCCATGACCGCCTCGTTGAAGGCGCCCGGGTCCGAGACGGGCAGGAGCTTCTCGAGCGACCGCGCGAGTCGGGCCGCGACGGTCGGGTCCCGTACGTCCCCCTCCTCCCGTGTCCACCGCGCCGCAACCCGCTTGCCGTTCGCCTCCAGTGCCACGCACGGCCGGTGGAACGCGATCGCCGCGACCGCGCGCGCGATGTACGGACCGACGCCGGGCAGCGACTCGAGCTCGGGTACCGTGGAAGGGAGCCGGCCGTGCCGGTCGCGGACGATCGCTCGCGCGGCGGCGTGGAGGTGGTGCGCTCGGGCGTAGTAGCCCGCCCCCTGCCACACCTTCAGGACCCGGTCGGCGGGCGCGCGCGCGAGCGCGACGACGCTCGGGAACTCGCGAACGAATTGCTCGAAGTACGGCGCGGCCTGCGCGACCCGGGTCTGCTGGAGGAGGACCTCCGCGACCCACACGCGGTACGGGTCCCGGTTCGCGCGCCACGGAAGCGGGCGGCGGTGGGTGCGGTACCACCCGAGTAGGGCCACGACGAGGGTCGGCGGGAGCACCGTCGGGGCGGCCGGGACGGAGCGCACGGACCTCGGACCCCGGACGAAGCGGAGGCTTAAAGCGGGACGGGGATTCGAAGGGTCATCGTGGGCGAGCGAGCGGAACCGATCCGGGTCACCGACGCGACGTTCGAGCGCGAGGTGATCCGCTCGTCGATCCCCGTCGTCGTCGACTTCTACGCGGACTGGTGCGCTCCGTGTCGGGTCGCGGAGCCGCTCCTAAGGGACCTCAGCGCCCAGCTGGCCGGCCGCGTGAAGGTCGCCAAGGTGAACGTCGACGAGGCGGCGCTCGTCACCCGGTCGTACGGGATCCACATGCTGCCGACCTACGTCTTCGTGCAGGCCGGTCAGGAGAAGGGCCGCGAGGTCGGCTCGGTCGACCTGGTCGCTTTCCGCGAGGGCGTCCGGAAGTACTTCTCGCAGGCCCGGGTTAGTGGCGGAAGACGCGCCAACCGGTGAAGTACATCGACATCCCGTAGCGCCCGGCGGTCGCGATCACCTCGGGGTCGCGCAGGCTGCCCCCGGGCTGGAGGATCGCCGCGACGCCGGCCCGGCCCGCCGCCTCGACCCCGTCGGGGAACGGGAAGAAGGCGTCCGACGCGAGCACCGCGCCCTTCGCGCGCTCGCCCGCCACCTCGCAGGCGAGCTCGGCGGCCTTGACGCGCGTCGGCTGACCCGAGCCGATGCCGACGGTCGCCGACCCTTTCGCGAGGACGATCGCGTTCGACTTCGCGTGCCGAACGACGCGCCAGGCGAAGTCGAGCGAGCGGCGCTGCTCGTCCGTGAGTTCGGGGCCGGTGACATGCTTCCAGTCGGCGGGCCCGAGCTGCCGGACGTCAGCCTCCTGCACGAGAAGCCGCCCGAGCGCGCTCTTCGCCTCCCACCGGCCCGGGGCGAGGGTCGGGGGGGCAGTGCGCACGATCTTGATCTTCGCCCGGTGGCCGAGCGCGTCGAGCGCGCTCGGGTGGAACTCGGGGGCGACGAGCAGGTCGACGAACACGCCCTTGAGCGCCGGCGGCTCCTCCGGGCCGAACGGCCGGTTGACCGCGACGACGCAACCGTAGCGCGCGACCGGGTCGGTGGCGACCGCGTTCGCGAGCGCCTCGGCGAGGGTCTCCCCGAACGCGACCCCGCACGGTGTCGCGTGCTTCACAACCGCGGCGGCGGGGCGGTCGAACTCGCCCACCGTCGCGAGGGCCGTGTCGACGTCGAGGAAGTTCGTGAACGAGAGGCCCTCACCCTTCAGCACCGTGAACGCGCGCGGCGCGAACCCGGCCCCGGGGGGAGCGGTCGCGCCGTACGTCGCGGCCTTCTGGTGGGGGTTCTCCCCGTAGCGGAGCTTGATCGGCTCGCGTCGAAAGACGAGCTCGTCCGGGAACCCCTCCGACGAGGGCGAGCTCGGTCGGAGCCCGCGGGCGATCGCCGCGTCGTAGCTCGTGCATCGCTCGAAGGCGCGCACGGCGAGCCGTCGCCGCGTCTCGGCGCTCACCGTCCCCCCGCTCGACCGTAGCTCCGCGAGAACGATCTCGTACTCCGACGGGTCGGAGACGACCGTCACCCAGGCGTGGTTCTTCGCCGCCGCACGCGCGAGCGTGACGCCGCCGATATCGACGTACTCCTCGAGGTCGGCGGCCCCCGGGTGTTCCGCGAGGTGTCGTTCGAACGGGTAGAAGTTCACGGTCACTAGGTCGAACGGGAGGAGTTTGCGCTCGGCGAGCTCCTTTCGGCCCGCCTCGGTCCGCGGCGCGAGGATGCCGCCGAGCAGGCCGGGGTGGAGCGTCTTCACCCGGCCGCCGAACCAGGACGCGATGCCGGTGAGCTCTTCGGCCGGGCGGACCGGTACGTGCGCCTCGGCGAGCGCGCGGCGGGTCCCACCGGTCGCCCAGAGTTCCACTCCCAGCTGGGCGAGGCCGTGCGCGAACGGTCCGAGACCGGTCTTGTCATCGACGGACAACAGCGCCCGCTCGACCCGGATTCGAGACGACTGTTCGGTCGCCACCCGCCGTACCCGGGACGGGGAGGAAGGCCGAGAGATAAGTTTCGCGCCGCGGCGAGCCCACCGCACCCGGCTCCTCGAGGAGGAAGGGAGGCCGGCCGAGCGGAAGTATTAATACGCCACGTCCGGCTCAAATCAGTGCACGGCGCGCTCGAGGCGCGCTCGCGATCGGCATGCCGCACGCACATCGATGGGCCGGGGCACCCGCCGGAGGCCGGCCCCGGGCTCCGGGGCGCGCCGGCCGCAGGGCGTGGCGCCGTCGGGCCCGCCGGGCCCAGGTCTCCGCGGTCGCGACGATCCTCGGCCTCCTCCTGGTCGTGACGGTCATCGCGAACTACCTCGCGACCACGCTCCCGAACACGATGGGACAGAACGACCTTCAGCACGAGCTGCAGGTCGAGAACCAGCTTGCCGAGCTCTCCGCGCTGGTCGGGGCGATCGGCACGACGAACGCGGTCGGGGCGCAGGTCTCTGAGCCGCTCACCCTCGGCTCGCAGGGGGCGCCTCCGTTCGCCGGACCGGACGCTAGCTCTCTCGTGCCGCTCACGACCCTCGCCAACACCACCGGCAACTACCCGCAGACGACGTTCAGCTTCACGCTCAGCGGCCAGGCAAAGCCGCTCTCCTCGACCGGTTCCGCCGGGCTCAACGTGCATCTGTCGAACACCTACGCGCCCGCCGCCGACATCGCCTACGACCAGGGCGCGGTCGTCTTCTCCGAAGCGGGCGGCCTTCCGATCTTCATCGTACCGCCGTCGATCACCCTGAGCAGCGGGGTGCTCACCGTCTTCCTGCCCCAGTTCTCGAACCCGATTTCGAGCGAGTCGGGGACCGGCGCCGCCGACATCCTCCTACGAATGGTCTCGACGGTCCCGGTCACGACCCCGTCGCCGGGCCTCGCGCTCGCGGCCGGCTCCAATATCGTGATCTCGATCGTCACCCCGTTCGCCGCGGCGTGGTACGCGTACTTCCTCCAGACGTCGACCTCGCTCTCCTCGTACGTGACCTGCACCGGACCGAACCACGTCTGCACCGCGCTCTACTCGGCCGGAGGGCTCGCCCCGCTCGGCACGGTGACGCTCACCATCCCGGCGAGCGTCGTCTCCTCGATGGACGCGGTCACCACGGTCTTCGCGATCTCCGTCGCGTGAACGGCTCGCCGCCGGTCCCCGCGACCGGCTGGACAGGGCAGGGTCAACTCACTCGCGCGCCGGGGCCCGTCGGCCACGCAGCCACTTCTTCGCTCCGACGAGCGTACCCCACGTGCGGTACGGGATGAGCGTGGGTGCCGTCGCGCCGCTGGCGGAGGCGGCCCACGCCGCTCGGACGCGGGCGGCGGAGAGGTGGTCGACCTCGGCGATGGCGCGACGACCTTCGGAGCGGATGAGGCGGAACCGGGGCGTCGGCTCCCCGGCCGCGGCGAGCCGGTCCGAGAGCAGGAGCTCCCACGCTCGCGGAGAAAGGGCGGGAAGAGGTTCTCCCGCCACCTCGAGGCCGAGGTAGCGGGGCCGTCGGGCGGGGGAGGACGTCGCCCTACCGGACGAGGTCGATGACTTCCTCGGACTCACCGGCCGCGTAGCCTCCCTTCTGCCCGAGGAGGCTCTGGGCGCGGACCCCGGTGATGATGAGCAGCACCTTGATGGTGTTCTCCATCTCTTGGGAGTTCTCGACGGAGCAGCCCCAGATGATCCGGGCGCGCTTCGAGATCTTGCCGCCGACGAGCGCCGCGGCCTTCTCGGCCTCGCTGACCGTCATGGTCGGGCCGCCGATGACGCGGACGAGCGCGCCGGTGGCGTCCTTGAGCTCGACGGACCCGAGCAGCGGGGACGTGAGCGCCTCGGTGACCGCCTCGGTGACCCGGTCGGTCGCGCTCTCGCTCTCGCCCAGGCCGATGAGCGCGACGCCGCCGTCCTTCATGACCGTCAGGATGTCGGCGTAGTCCAGGTTCACGAGGCCGGGCTTCGTCACGATCTCGGTGATGCCCTTGATGGCGGTCATCAGGACCGCGTCGGCGAGCTTGAAGGCGGAGTCGAGCGGCATCCGGGGAACCAGTTCGAGCAGCTTCTCGTTCTGAATCACCACCGTGGTGTCGCAGATCCGGCGGAGGCGCTCGAGACCGTCCCGTGCGATTTCCATGCGCAGCGCGCCTTCGGCCTCGAACGGTAGAGTGACGACGCCCATGGTGAGCGCGCCCGCCTCCTTCGCGAGTCGGGCGACGAGGTGGGCCGACCCCGTCCCGGTCCCTCCCCCCAAGCCGGCGGTAACGAATACCATGTGCGCGCCCGTTAGGAACTGCTGCAGTTCGGCCTCGTTCTCCCGGGCCGCCTCCTCGCCTACCTCCGGACGGCCCCCCGCGCCAAGTCCTTTCGTCGCGCGCCGACCGATCAGTATCTTACGCGGCGCGTGGACGATCAGCAGGTGCTTGGCATCGGTGTTGATGGCGCACATCGCGGCGCCTTGGATGCCCTCTTCGACACAACGATTGATCGTATTCGAGCCGCCGCCGCCGCACCCCACGATGCGGATGTTGACGCTCAGCGTCTCGGCTAACTTCGCCAGCTCGGCGTCGTCGGCATTCACGGGAGGTGACGGCGCCTTCGGTGCGACGAGTGTTTGGTCCTCTTGGTGCTTTGCAATCGCTTCCTGGATGATGGATTTCATTGTTGGTCCCTCCCGTCGGTGGACGAAAGTGACCGCTGCCGGCCAAGTCATGCACCAGAACTGACGATAAAACCGCTAGTGGAGTGGAATCGGACTCGACCAGGGTCGCCAGCGCGGAACCGAAGGGGGTTCATACAGTTCTATGACCCGGGCCGGCCGAGCGTCTCGAGATGCGAACTCCGAAGTGGCGCGAGAGGACCCGCTCCTCATCCCAACGAGGCTCGCCCAGACTCGCTGGGCTTGCCACATCGACCTTCTTCATCGTTTGAGGAGTGCTCGGCGCCTGACTTCCGAGGCCCACGTCCCATCCCACCTCGACCCGGAACCTGGCCGACCAGTCTCTTCCCTAGCGCGGGAGAAGGCGGTCCGGGAGGGGTGTGACCCTCGGGGCGATCGCTGTGTCTCTTCCCCCAGCGAAACTTAGGTCGTTCCATTCGCAGGATGCCCATCGTGGTCACCGAAAGGCAGACTTAAGCGTCCGAAACCGGTCGAACCTAGGTGGCCGCTTCGCCGGGGGCAGCTCCGATTCCTTGGCGATGGGGAGATCCCCACTATCGATATCCCGGAGACGGGCGGGACAGGATCATCGCGTACCTGGCTCGGTGGTGGGGGTCGCCTCCGGCTCCCCGACCGATCGCCTGCCTGCCTCTCCGGCTGCCCGCCTCACGACTTTCGGAGGCCGACCTGCGGGCCCTTGCGTGGATGGTCCCCCGGGGGGAGGTACGGCACGACGACCGATCTCGTCTACTGGAGTCCGCGGGAGCATCCTATCTCGACATGATACGCCTCAGGAACCAGCAAGTCCCCGACGTGGCCGATGGTGTTGTAGAGCCGGGCGCCACCGAGGAAGTCGAAGCCGTCGTACGTTGGGCGGACCGTGAAGGAATCGCGCTCGTCCCTCGAAGCGGCGGAACGTCGGTAGTTGGAGGGGTCGACCCCTTGCGGAACGGTCACCGGGCGGTGTTGGTGGTCTCGGACCGCCGACTTTCGAATGTCGGGCCTATCCAACCTGAACGGCGAAAGGCGACGTTTGGGGCCGGCGTCCTCGGCCCGGAACTCGAGGCTCAGCTTTGGAAGTCCCAGCTCACATTAGGTCATTTTCCTCAGTCCTTCGAGCGATCCGCCCTCGGGGGGTGGATTGCTGCTCGGTCGTTCGGTCAGGCGTCCACCCGCTACCAGACTCCTGCCGATCGCCTGGAAGGCTTCACGATCGTGACCCCTCGTGGAACCGTCCGTTGGTCCCGGGCCAATCAGCCTCGGGAGTTCCCTGACCCCGGGGCGGTTGTTCCGGGCAGCGAGGGGACCCTCGGCGTCCTCGTCGACGCGACATTGCGGGTCGAGCCGCTGCCGCCTTCTACGATTTGGCTCGCAGCCATTTTTCCGTCCTGGGCGGCCGGGGTGCAAGCCATCCGCCGAATCGTTTCCTCGTCTCCCCTTCCTGCGGTGCTGAGACTTTCGGATGGTTCCGAGACCGACCTCACCTTCGCTGAAAGCGGATGGGAGACGGGTGGCCGCTACGAGCTATTGCGTCGGGCAGCCGCCCGTTTCCTCCGGTTCCGAAGCGAAGGCCCTCGGCGGGCTTGCTTGATGATCGCGTCGTACGAAGGGTCCGCCGACGACACGAAAGCAGGTCGCCGAATGTTCCGCGCCGGGCGGCGAGAAGCGAGGGGCGCGTACCTCCCCGCAACGGTCGGGCACTCTTGGGAACGGTCGCGGTTCCGACCGCCCTATCTTCGCGACGACCTTGTGGAGCGGAACTGGTTCGTGGAGACCTTCGAGACGTACGTTACTTGGTCGGCGCTCGACCACGTCAATGCTGCCGCGCGTGCGTCAGTGACAGCCTGGGCGCACCAGCAAGGCGCGCGGGCGTACGTGGGTGCGCATCTCTCCCATCCGGGGACCGACGGCACGAGCCTCTATTTCACGGTCATCGCCCCCCAAAAGCCGGACCAGGAAGAGGCCTCGTGGTACTCGTTCAAGCTGCTGACCGCCGAGGCTGTGGTATCGGCCGGGGGGACGGTGAGCCATCATCACGGAATCGGGAGGTTCCATCGAGCGTGGGCGAGTCGGTCGCTGCCGCGCGATTGGCTCGAGGGATTGAAGACTCTCAAAGCTCGGTGGGACCCGAATGGGATCATGAACCCGGGGAAGACCCTCCCCGAGGGATGACCTATGTCCGGCGGACCCGTGGTTCCGGAAATCTCAGCCTCGGCTTCGCCGCCCCGTTCGCAGAGGCTGGCCCGACTCGAAGACGTTCGGTTCGACGCGGTCGTCGTGGGGGGTGGGATAACGGGGGCCGCGGTCGCCGCCGAGACAGCGCGTCGGGGCGCGTCCGTGGCTCTCATCGAACGCGACGACTTTGCCGCCGGGGCCTCGGGACACACGTCGAAACTTCTGCACGGCGGCCTTCGATACCTGGCCCAAGGGCGGGTCCGACTCGTTCGCGAAGCGCTGCGAGAGCGTGCCTACCTCCTCCGCCAACTCGACCCGACCTGGGTGCACCCCATCCCCTTCCTCCTGCCGCTCGACGGGGACCTTGGCTCCCGCCTCCGCAATCGATTCGGTACATGGCTCTACGAGCGGATTGCTGGTCGACAACGCCTTGGTCCGCGCCGTGTCCTCAGCCGGACCGATGTGCTGGGCATGGTGCCGGCGCTGAATCCCGAAGGTCTCCGAGGCGGCGTTCTCTATTGGGAGGCGATCGTCGACGACGTCGCCCTCACCTTGTTCCGAGTGGAATTGGCCGAGCGAGCGGGGGCAGTGGTGGCGAACCACGTCGAAGTGCTCTCCTCGCGGTCCGAATCCGGGGGCGGATATCGTCTGGGAGCTCGGGACACCCTCTCCGGTCAATCTCTTTCCATCCGAGCCCGACGGGTGGTCGACGCCACCGGCGCGTGGATGGGACGCGTCTCGTTCTTGGCGCAGAACGCCCCTCGATTGATGCCCGCGAAGGGAATCCACCTCGTATTTCGACGAGAGAAGCTTCCCATTGAGGTGGCAGTGGTCCTGACGGGGCCCGATGCTCGCCCGACGTTCGTGCTTCCCGCGGGATCGCTCCTCATCGTGGGAACCACCGATACGGCTTACGAGGGTGACCCCGCGGAAGCGATTAGCGAACCCCCGGATCTCGATTACTTGTTCCGGATTCTCCGCAAGGGATTCCCCTCGGTCTCGTTCCGCGAATCGGAGTTGGTGGATGTCTACGCGGGCGTTCGTCCGCTCCTGGCAGGCTCCGCGGCCTCGACGTCCGAACTCTCCCGCGAAGACGTGGAAGCAAGCGACCTGCGTGGGGCCGTAGCCGTCGCCGGCGGAAAGCTGACGACACACCGCGTCATGGCGGCCCGCGCCGTCGAGCTCATGGCGCTATCCGAACCCCCGCCGTCCGCTTCGGGTTCCGGGTCGAGTCTCCGCCCTCCCCCTTCCCTCGCCCAGGGAGCTCTCCCGATGTCCGAGGGCACCGAGCTACTGGCACGGCTCGTGCGCGGGCCTCGACCCGACGATTGGACGGACCTCCGGCGTCGGGTAATCTCCGCCCTGACGGACGGACAGGCGGAATCGTTGGAGGATATCATCGACCGCCGGCTTCACGCCCTGAACCGAAGAGAGGCCGGTTTCGAGACGGTGGTCCGAGCGGTGGCCGCCGTGGCGGGGGACGTGCGAGGGTGGTCGGAGCGGATTCGAGAGGAGTCGGTCGAACGCTACCTCGAGCGACGAGCACGCGAGTACTCTGGCCTAGGAGCTGGTTAGGATGAGTGTACCCGCCGGGGTCGGCATTGTTGTGAACCCGGTCGCGGGACGGTTCAAGGACCGGGATCACTGGAACCCCGTCATCGCCCAGCTCCGTGAACGGTTCCCGACCGCGCGGATCCGGATGACCGAGGGGCCCGGCGACGAACGACGGGCCGTCGCTGAGCTTCTGTCCCAGTCCGCGCGTAGGATCATCATCGCCGGAGGAGACGGGAGCGTCCACCAGGCGGTCGAAACGCTCCTCACCTCGCATCCGGACCCGGCGAACCGCCCCGCGGTCGGTTTCGTCCCGCTCGGGAGTGGCAACGATTTTGCCCGAGGGCTGGGAATCCCGATGGACCCCATGGGCGCCGTGCAATCCCTAGCGAGCAGTCGAGAGATTGCCGTAGACATCGGTCGGCTCACGTTTCTCAACGAGATACCGGTCCGCACGGTCTTCTGGATGAATCAGTCGTATCTTGGGTTCGGAGCGCGCGTCGTGGACCGGGTGTCCCGAGGATCGCGGCCGGCCGACCAATCCGCATACGTCCGCGCTTCCTTGCGCGAACTCCTGCACGCGAGAGCCCATCGGTACGCGCTCCGGAGCGACGACCGTCCGGAGGAGTGGGCCGAATCCGTGAACCTCCTGGTCACGAACGGGCGGTATTCGGGGAGTGGGATGTTGACCTCGCCCCACGCCGACCCCACCGACGGGGCGTTCGACGTGGTGTTCGTCGAACCTATCGGTCGGCTTCGTCTCCTCCGGGGTCTCAGTCGGTTTCGGGCGGGGACCCATCTCGAACTTCCCGAAGTTCGTACGTGGAGGGTGCGGAGTCTACAGGTGCGAGCCGAGCGGGCAGACGAGATCGTCGAGGCGGATGGCGACATCGTCGGAAAGCTTCCGGCACGGTACGATGTCATCCCGGGCGCCCTCCGTGTCCTGGTCCCCCCGTCCGGGGCGGCCGGGACATCCTCGGTTCCCAGGCCGTGAGTGGTCGCTGCGGCTTGCGCGCTTCGGCTCGTAAGGACGGCTGAGACCGCTCCGTCCGTTGGACCCGGTTGAAATGGAGCGTCGCGATACGGCTCCCCCTGCCGTTCGCTAACAACGATGGCGTGAGGATTTTCTATGAGGTGGAAGGGCACGGGGCCAGGTGAGATGCCCTCGCTCACTCGTGGGCAACGTTGCGTGGGTGAAACGATTCGCACAATGAAATCGAAGGTCACCGCTGGGGAATTCAACGCCCACGTGAAACGTTGCGCTCACTGCCAGACCGAGTAGGTGGCGGTCGTCGTGACATTGACCGTGTAGCACGATCCGGGGGGCTCTACCGGCCACACGGTCGGTTGGAACACAACGGGCGCATTGTGGGAAGGAAAGCTCGCATTTCCGAACATCCCCAGTTGATCAATCTGCGCGCCAAAATAGGCATAGTAATCGACCGCGGCGGTCGCGGTCCAACGAATGTGGACCATGGCCCAGAGCGGAAACGTGCGTTCGACGTTCGGTATGTAGATGCTCTTCGGGCAGGAGGTAATCTCCTGGGTCCAAACCATCGGGCTCGACGGGTAGAGTCCGGGTAGAACGGCCGTCCAGAAGACAAAGGTGAGGGCCACGGCCACGGGACAGCCCACCAGGAGCCCCAGGTCCACCGGTCGCTGTCGCCATCGAATCCTCGGGGGACGCCAGGGGGGAGGCACCGGCGGTGGCAACGGCAATCCTGGCAGGGACATTGTCTCACTCTACGGCGTGAGAAGTGGTCGTCTCCTCCGTGGAGCGGTAGGAACTCCCGAGGGCAACACTGACCATGAGAAGAATGAACGCGATGAAGAAGAGGGCATACGTCGGATCCGTAGACTCACCGGAGTCTGGATTGAATGTCACACCGCCCCATACTTGTCCGAAGAATCCAGCCACCAAGAGCAGGACGCCCGCCCAGAACGTCCAGCGTTCGACCGGGATCACTGGCAACAGAGTCTTGTCGGCCATATTCCGCCTTGGCCCCGGAGAACCTCGGGAGCATCAACGTTTTCGAGATGGCCTGACCGGTCGAGTCGAGTAATCCGCAAGCTGGAACCGTTGTTGCCCCCAGCCATTTCGGTGAATGGAACGTAGATGGCGCACTCTCCTCAGCCTTCCTTCCGGTCGAACGGAAAGTTCCGGCGGTGCCGGCAAGGAAGTCGAGCCGCCCGTCCGTTCCCTTTCTAGGAGTGACCGCTCGACCGCCCACTATACGGAGCGGGACCGTCCTGCTCGATAGCTCACCGACTGGTTTAATCCCCGAGTCCTCTACGATGCACGAGAGGTCCCAGCAGATGTCGTCCATTCTCTCAGACGCAGCACGGCGCGCGACCCAGTACCTTGATGGGCT
This sequence comes from Thermoplasmata archaeon, assembly GCA_035626215.1. Lineage (GTDB taxonomy): Archaea > Thermoplasmatota > Thermoplasmata > Lutacidiplasmatales > UBA184 > Lutacidiplasma. The sequence goes on along the minus strand of DASPOD010000007.1, from coordinate 46,405 downwards.
TCAGGAACGCGGCGTCGCGCCCACGGCGGAGGCAGTTCGCGCGCTCGACCGATTTTCGCGTCCGCTGCCCGACTCCGGCAGCAGTGCGGAGAATGTGGTCGCGGAACTCGATGAGGTCGGATCCCCGGCCACGGTCGCGAACTCGGGTGGGCGTTACTTCGGATTCGTCATCGGAAGCGGCCTACCCGTTTCGCTTGCCGCCAACTGGCTGGCGGGAAGCTGGAACCAGAACGTGGCCATGGAGGTCATGTCACCGGTCGGGGCGCGACTCGAGCACGTCGCGCTCGAGTGGACACGGGATCTTCTGGGTCTGCCCGCAGATGTCCAAGGAGCGTTCGTGACCGGAGACACTCTCGCGAACTTCACCGCACTCGCAGCCGCTCGGTATCAGGTGCTGAAGAGCCTAGGGTATGACGTAGCGAGCCAAGGGATGAGCGGCGCGCCGCCGATCACCGTCGTGGTCGGGGAGGAAGTCCACATCTCCGTCCTGAGAGCCATCACTCTCCTCGGTCTAGGACGCGACAAAGTGGTCCGAACGCCGGTGGACCGACAGGGACGGATGGAGGCCGAGCGGCTCCCCAAGCTCAGCGGACCGACCATTGTCTGCACCCAGGTTGGTAATGTCAATACCGGAAGCTTCGACCCGGTCCGGGAAATCTCTCTTCGGGCCCATGAGGCGGGAGCTTGGGTGCATGTCGACGGCGCGTTCGGACTCTGGGCTCGCGCGGCACCTCGACGACGGGCCCTTGCGGACGGTGTCGAGGCGGCGGACTCTTGGGCCCTCGACTGCCATAAGTGGCTCAACGTTCCCTACGACAGCGGGATTGCGTTTGTTCGCAACGGGCCGGCCCTGAAGGCGGCGATGGCGACGGGACCCGCCGCCTACATTCAGGGGGGTGAAGCCGGTGAGCCGTTTGATGTCACGCCGGAGATGTCGCGACGAGGACGGGGGATCGATGCCTGGGCGGCCCTGCGGTTTCTGGGACGGTCGGGCGTCGCGGACCTTGTCGAACGGTGTTGCACGTATGCTCGACGCTTCGCAGATCGGTTGAGTGGCGCGGGATTCCGCATCCTCAACGATGTCGTCCTGAATCAAGTCCTCGTGTCCTTCGGCGACGACGCGGCGACTCGACGAGTCGTCTCCGAGATTCAACGAGAGGGCACATGTTGGTGCGGCGGAACTGTGTGGCATGGCACGACCGCGATGCGCATCAGCGTGAGTTCCTGGGCCACGACCGAAGCCGACGTCGACCGGTCGGCCGATGCGATGATCCGGATTGCGCGTCAATAGTCACCCTCCCGAGTGCACCAAGCATTCCCGCCCCCTCCGTCACGGACCGGTCGGACGTATCCAACCTAGTCAGATCGACCGTGCCACCGAAGTCGACGTGAAACTGCGGGAGTCCGGAAATGCAGGATTCGGGCTCGGAAACGTGGTCGACGGGCCGGCTCGAGCATCAACGCGACCGGTTAATGCGTCCCCCGCTACCGTCAGAAAATTTGCCTCCCTTCGGGGAGAGTCTATGAACATGTTCCCTCCGTATCCCGAGCCATGCAGCGCGCGCCGGCACCGCGAGCGAAGACACCTCCGTGGACTCCCATTCGTGACCCAGACGGGCGTTACTCGACCGGAATCCGGGACTTCGATCATCTGCTCGACGGCGGATTTCCCCGTGGCTGCCTCGCGCTCTATCGGATGGACGACACGGTCACTCGAACCGACCTCGACCTGCTTTTGTTCCCGTCCCTCCTCAACCTCCTGTATCAGTCCCGCGGCGTCCTCGCAGTACTGCCTTCCCGTGATTCCCCCCGAGAGTTCCGCTCTCGGCTCACCCGATACGTTACTCGTCGTCGGTTCGACAGTCGTGTTCGGATCATCGACTATGTCGGCGAGGACGAGGGCCCGAAGTATGTGGTCAGCCTGAAGTTCGTTGGCGAGGACGAGGCAGCCCACAAACGGGGCGCGCGAGTCCGTTCGGCCGATGTCGCCAAGATGGAAGCGGCCGAACGCGCGGTCCAGGGCCATCGCCGGCGTGCGTTCCTCGAGCTCTACTCGTTCGAAGTGCTCGACACCCTAGTCGGCCCCGAACAAGCCCGAAGGATGTTTTTCGTCGGGATCAAGAGGGCCCGAAGTGTCGGGAACCTCATGATCGGGCTGCTCGGCCCGGGACTGGCCTCGGAAGCGGGAGTTCGAAGGATGGCGGACCTGGAGTTCGAGCTGCACCGCGGAGACCTAGGGCTCACCATCCGGGGAGTTCAGCCGTCCTTTGCCCCGCATCTCGTCACACCGGACCGTTCCGACGCAATGCCGCATGTGTCGTTCGCCCCGTCCCCGTCGTAAACAGCCCACGGTGCCGCCGTAGAGCGGTGCTCCGCGAGCGAACATGGGCCAATCGAGCTTCAGAAGCGGACATCCAACCCGGGTCCCAGCAGGGGAATGCCCCGCGTTCTGTAGTAGGTGCAATGACTCTTGCACCCATCTTTTGGAAGCGACCCCGAGGGAATGGCGCGAAGCTCACCGCGCTAGCTCGTTGATGTCTCGGGTGCTAAGCAAGGCCTTGGGAGCGCCGTTTTTGGCGGCGTGAATCATCGCGCGTCCCATCTTCTCGGTGGTGGTGATTGAGTTCGGTGCGACGCCTGCCAGCAGGAGGACAATCGGGGACAAGACAGCATAGAGGACGCGATAGCTCCGCGTCTTCGATCGGATTCCGTGGAGGGGCCGGATGATTCCCGGTCGGAACATGTACGCGGCTTTGAACCCTGCGCGAAGGAGGGCATTTTCCGTCTGGCCCTTTACGCGCGCCCACATGCTCCGGCCGTGCTCGGTGCTGTCGGTTCCCGCGCCAGAGACGTAGATGAATGTCATTCCGGAGTTGAGTCGTGCTAGGGTATGAGCGACCGAGATCGTGAGGTCGTACGTAACGCGACGGTATTCCTCCTCGCTCATGCCCGCCGAAGAGACGCCCAGGCAGAAGAAGCACGCATCGTACCCTTGCAGGTGATCCTGAATCGGCGTGAGACCGTTTAGATCGGCATGGACGACTTCCCGTAACTTGGGGTGCTGTTGCCCGGTCGCGCTCCGCCCGACGGAGAGAACCGATTCAACCTCGGGGGCAAGGAAGCACTCTCGCAATACTCCCTGTCCGACCATGCCCGTTGCTCCGAACAGGATGACCCTCATGCTTCGTCCAACCGAGCTCTCATTGGCGCACCCACCCACGGGATATGAAACCCTGTTCGAATCGGAACATCATCACGAAGGCGTCTTTGCGCTCTGGTCAATCAGGGCATCGAGCTGTCGGATCTCGTCAACGTCCAGCTCCAATCCGGTAGCGGCTAGATTCTCTTCCAAATGTTTCTCGGACAGGGTCCCCGGAATCGGCAACATTACGGGAGACCTCTGAAGCAGCCACGCGAGCGCCACCTGCGGGGGCGTTGCCTCTCGCTCCTTGGCGATCCTGGAAAGCGTGGGGTCGCTCGCCAAACTGCCTCGGTGGAGAGGAAACCAAGGAATGAAGGGGATTCCATGCGCTGCGCAGTACTGGAGGACGTCCTCGCCGTCGCGCTCGAGCAGGTTGTAGCGATTCTGGACCGAAACCACGACCACTACCTTTCGCGCTCGCTCGAGCTCTGAAAGCGAAACATTGGAGACTCCAATGTGCCGAATTCGACCGTCTCGCTGAAGGTCGCGGAGCACCCCGAGGCTATCTTCAATCGGTGCGCGGGGATCGACACGATGCAACTGGTAGAGGTCAATTCGATCCCGGTGCAGTCGGCGCAGACTGTCTTCGAACGCTGTCTTGAGATGCTCCGGTCGGGCATCGGTGCCCAATCCTTCACCCGTCCTGATCATCCCACCCTTGGTGGCCACCAGGACGTCTGTCATCGAGGGGGGCACGACGTTTCCGATCGCTTCTTCGCTCGATCCGGATTGATAGATGTCCGCCGTATCGATGAAGTTCACGCCGAGCTCGATTGCCCGATGAAGAATCGCGCGGCCTTCAGGCGATAGAGTTACCCGATTTGTCCCCAGGCCCAAGCGACGGACACGCCGGTCCCCTACGCGAATCCAGTGGCTGGAAGAATCCTCAGCAGACACTCTTACCCCTTCCGCTCATGGCACGGCGTAAGAATCGTTTGCCTTCGCCTAGAGGAGGTCCGCCATCATCAGCGACGTCAGGGGCGTGGTTGCAACCACTCTTACACTCGCTTGCCACCCTTGACCGGCGCGTCGTCGCCCTCGCCGGAGATCCGTGACGGCGGTCAAGTCGTCGTTCAAGCAGGTCCCACGTCGAACGAACGAGGGCTCAGGCCAAGTGCCTTCAACCGCCCCGCTATCAATGTCCTCAGTAGCGAGTACGACGAGCCAAGGACTGGCCGAGCGGGGGACCTACGGAAGAATGGTGATCTTCCCAGAACGTCCAAGCGAAACCTGCAGTTTTCCCCGGAAATCCTTGACCCAACCGTCGGTGATTTGAATCTTCATCCCGACCTGGTACTTCGCAATGTCGTCGCCCCAGAGCGTCAGGGTTGTAGTCCCGGTAGAATCCTGAAGAGTGGCGTCGGCCACCGAAGACGTGCCTCGCGAGGTCGTTACCTGGCGCGGAGCGGAGATTGCAGTGATTGACGCAGAGAAGGTCGCGTTCTGGTTAGCGCGGATGCTCACAATGTCGCCCATGGCGGGTCACGGCACCCGAGCGAGGTTAAACCACTTTGCCCAGCCTTGACCGCACTGGTCGGTTCCCATCGACAATCATCCAGGTGGGACGTCAAAGCTCGATGCGTGGAAACCTTCGACCAAACGGTGCAACCACTGTTACACCTGAGTTGCGCCTCGGATACGTCACTCGGCGGGCCAGGGGCGAAGATTCATGGCAGCGCTCGACCTTCAGCGTCGTACAGAAACTCGTCGATGTCTTCTCCTTCGACGACCGAGGTCACCGCTGGCACCACTCGCGCTAAGCGACGGGTGCCCGATGATGTCCCCCTCGCGATCGTCTTCGTCGGCGTGGCAATCTCGGCCTTCCTTGTGGTTCCGGCAGTCTTCGCGGTGGCGAACTACTACGAGGACACCACGACCGTCACTATCACGAATGTCTCTTGGGACGTGGTGCTGTATGACGAAGACCAACACGAGTACACCATCGCCTGTCAAACGCAACTGACTGGCGGCGGACTGCTCGGTGCGCCTTCCCCCATACCGATAGGGGTCAACATGTGTCCGTACAGGGCTCATCCGGGGTCGGACTACAACGCGTCGATCATCGTTTCGAGCTTCTTCCAGAACTCGACGATGAACCTCGTCACGCCCGCTCCGTTTGAACTCGTGTCCACGACTCCCAGTCTTCCGGTACTTGTGCCTCCGGGCGGATTTGAAATCACGGTGGAGTTGAAACTTCCGACAACAGCCGGTCAGTACGTCTTTGCGGGAACCGAAACGTTCAGTTAGCGAGTCAGCCTTAGCAGGCGCTCAGCATTGGTGGCGCATTCGCGTCGGGCCAGGCGTCTCGGGGTCCGAGTGCGGCGCTCGGAAAATCTTCACGGAGTCAGCTGAGTGCAACAACTCTTGCACCCAGACTTCTTCTGAAGCACTCAGAGGTTCGAGCACCGCCTTGGGATCGTTCAAGCAATCCAAGGGGGCCCAAATCCTAAAGGAAGGATTCCATTCAGGGGATTATGGGCGTCCGACTAACGGTTCGCGTGCAGTTTCCCGATGGGAGTCCCGTCTCGGGGGCCCAGATTAGAGGAGTGAACCACGACGCGTGGAGTGCAAAACACCGGGACTGGCCGGCGACCACAGATCTATCAGGAACCCACACGTGGGACTCTATCGACAAGGGGACGTTGGGCGACCGTTACACGTTTAGTGCCACAGCCACCGACCTTCGAGGCGACAAATGGGTTGGCGAGGTCGCGGTTCGTTTGTCGAAGGACACTGACTTGGTTATCACGCTGCACAGGCCGGACTAGCCGATGATGCAAACTACTGTGCCTCAAGTGCAACTCCCGATTGAGTACGAGCCCTCGTCGAGTAGCCCGGTGTAAGCATGCCGCAAGGAAAGTTGACCTTCCCAAGGCTCCAAACATTGCTTCACAACCATCTTGAAGACACTGTGGGTCGGCTCACCGACTTCGAGGTCACCTTCGCAAAACTAGAACGAGGCGTTTGGAAGGCGAACGTTGAATTCGTGGTGAAAGGCGGTCGCGAGGACGCTCCCGATACCGCGTCGTTCATGGTCGACGCAGACACGCGGGAGGTTCTAGAGTTCCGAAAGGGTAGCCTCTGGAAGGAGTAGGTGTGGGGTTCATCAGGATGCCCGCGAGCATGGAAGGAGCGAATTCCTCGGCGGCCATCCATCTGTTACTCGACACGGGCTCACGACGCAATGTGATTCGGAAGCGGCTCGACTCGAAGACGAATGTGTACTCTATCGGAGTCTCGACGTACCGAGGTGAAATCTACCTTAGGTTGGCCAACGACTCGCCGCTACGGGGAGAAGATGTGGACTTTCCCGGACTAACCGTCCTGGGCCGCCAGATTCGACCAGTCCCCTTCGTCATCGTGGAGGATTTGAAAGAAGAGGCAATACTGGGCGCACTAACCATGCAACAGCTCGGCATGACGCTTCACCCACAGTCCCACTCGGCCCGGTTGGGTGGGCTGCAGTAGCTTGGAACTAAGATTGCGACACAACCGGCAGTAGATTCCCCCCTGGCTTCGAAGGCACTCGAATCAACTCTGGTATCGCCGGGTGACCATGTCGATGCCAACAAGAATCCAAACGATGACGACGCTCAGAATGATGGCAGTCAGTTCGTTGATTCGAAGTAGCTGAGGAAGGTAGACGGCCAGGGCGACAAACGCAATCAGGATTCCAAGCCACTCCCACCAAGTCTTGGGGAGCAGGTCCCGCAGGCTCGGTGATTGGGCGTTGGCACGAGCGCGCGCTCTCTTGTGGGGCGAGGTTTGACTACTGATTCGTCCTCGCGATCGGCGCACGGGCAGGGGTTTCCCCGATGCAAGCCATCGTTCGACATCGTCGACAGCCTTCGCGAGAACCGTTGCCAATCTCGCCATCTTGGTCGACAGTCGAATCGCTTCATGTATCTCCGTGAAAACAGGCGGCGAACGATATGCTCGTAGCAATGTCGTCTTGGCGTTTTGAATGACCTGTTCAACCTCAGTTTCGAGCTGCCTGTGGGGTTGAGAATGCTTCCATTGGCTGAAAAAGGAAGCCGCGGCTTGGTCGAGCGAGTCCCGATCAAGATCGAATCTGTCTTCCAAGTAGTCCAGCGCCTTATCAGAAATCAGTTTCCCAATCGCGTCGCTTCTTTGAAAGGACCGTAAGGCCGCATCATAGCGGGCCCCGAACCCTCGAGCGAAATTCAATTGATTCCGGAGTTCGCTCAGAACCGGGTCGGTGATTAGCAAGGGCGATGATCGCATCGGGGATCGCTCCGACACTACGTCTCTCCGGTCAATCTATGGGATGCGAATCATCAATTAGTTGGTTTTCGGACTAAGTGCAACGAGTCTTACATCCACTTGCCGCGAGGCGTGGTTGCCCAGCGGCCCGCCAGTCGGAGCTACCGGGAGGACGCCCCCCGGGGAGGTGGGCTCTGGCGAAGCCAGACGATTCCGAATCCCGCCATCACGATTCCTAGGCAAAGCAACGCGATCGACACGACGAGGTAGAGCTGGACCGCCGCCGGCCCCGGCGTACCCAAGAGCAGGAGGGCTCCGATACCCAACAAAGCGACGCCGACTAAGATGAACATCCCCGCGATCAGGCGGGGAGGGCCGCGAAGGAGAATGGACCAAGCGACCATTCGAAATGCGAATTCGGTCGCTCGGTAATAAAACGGATTCCCGAGCCTCAACGCGAGATGCGGAGTGGCTGAAAGGAGTCCTGTACGCAGTGCTCCAGCATGATCCACTCGAACCGGATTCGAGACTGGAGGCGCGCGCCTCGACGTTCGTCGCTCAACGAACTCGGTCAAGCAGTGGGACTCCCACGTCGTCGTTCGAGAAGCCACCGTCCCGCCTTTGGACCAAATACTTCCGCAATTGCACCAAAAACAGGGTCACTATCCGCGTCTCTCGGCGGTTCAAGGAGCCTCTCATGGAGAGAACGCGAACCCAGAACCGCTTCCCGATCGTCTACAGCGCCCCGTTCCTGATAGCCGCCGGTCTTTCCGTTCTGATACTCATCACGGACAAGAACCTCCAGACCGACTTTGGATCCGTGTCGAGCGGATACTTCGACCAGTGGTATCTGATTCTCGCGACCGCGGTGGCGGACGTCGTCGGGGCGATCTTGCTGCTCGTGCTTCGAAGCCGCCGAGCCGTTCCCGCGGGCGTAATCGGCTCCGCCTCGCTTGCGGTACTCTTGCTGGCCGGAATCTTCACCTACCAGCAGGTCGGGTTCGCGTCGGCTGGTCAGATGGCGAATTACCTGTTTGGCATCACCTACTACGGCGGCGACATCCGTTACCTCTACGACATTCTCCTCGCCACGTATGTCGTGACGTTCCTCGGAGGGGTCGTTGGCCTGGTCGCGACTCGTTCGGAAAACGCGGCGTCCGAGTCGGCCCAGACTCGGACGTCAACGTCCGGATAAACCGGTACCCCCAATGGGGCCGTCGGTTGCAATCTGCCTTGCACACAGATTTCCGTTTGATGAGCCAAGACTCGGAGAACGGTGCGTTTATCCCGCGAAATCCTCTTGCGGACAGCGATGCCGAAAGCTCCGGAGCCGGTGCCGCGCGGATTCCATACGGTGACCCATGTGATCGTGGTGGACGACGGGGCGAGAGCGCTCGAGTTTTACGCGAAAGCGCTCAGTGCGAAGGAAAGAAATCGGGCCCTCGGCCCGGGTGGGAAAATCTGGCATGCCGAGATCGAGGTAGGGGATTCGGTCATCATGCTCAGCGACGAATTCCCCGACTCCGAAATGAAATCGCCGAGGAGCCTACGCGGCACCTCCGCCTCGGCCTGGCTCTACGTTCCCGATGTCGACGCTGCGTTCAAGCGGGCCGTGTCGGCCGGGGCGAAGGCCGTCCAGGAGCCTCAGACGATGTTCTGGGGAGATCGATTCGGGTCGTTCACCGATCCGTTCGGACACACATGGTCCCTCGCCACGCACGTCGAGGACGTTTCTCCCGCCGAAAGAGAAAAGCGCCGACTGGCAGCGATGAAGGCGATGGTCGGGAGCTCGACCTGAATCGGTGAGAGTGGAACGAACTCGGCGCGAGAGCGCCGACAAGACGGGGTTCTCCAACAGGAAGCAAATCTCGTCAGTGGCACCCGCAGACTTGTTCGCGCTGCCGTGACCCTAGCTACTTGTTCCCTGAAACCGCGGTATGAGTCCTACGTCGAGGATCGGCTCCGACCCCCCACGGCCGTCCTTGACCGAGGATCCGATGCGGGCCTGAATACGATCGCGAGGACCCCTCCGATGAATGCAAAGATCAGGCCAATCAAAACGCCGGAGTCGGCGTAAAAGGTGATCAGCGAGACCGCCAGCACGGCGATTCCGAATCCCAGGTGATACTGCGGTTCGAGCAGAATGTAGATTCCGAGCATGATGATTGCGAACCCGAAGAACGCCGCCAACCCTCCCAGCCATGCGGCTTCGGTTGGGATGTTGTTGAATACCAGCGGTGTCGCGGCGTTCGCGGCGATCGACCCGACAATTCCCTCGATGAGGAGAATCAACCCACTTAGGAGAACCAACCCCGAGGCCACGAGCGGGCGCTCGATTTTGGCCGGTCCACGCACGGGTTGCGCTTCCATTTGCCGTACCAGTTGAACGCGAGCGAACGTGAAATTACCCGCCCCTAGAAGAACGCATCGCATCAGGGCACGAGATCAGGATCACCCCGAGTTCGGCTCCGAGCATGGTGGAAAAGTAGATGCAACAAGTCTTGGAATTTCGGCAGGGAGCCGTCAGAATCGGAGGTACGGCCGTCACGCGAAACAACCGCCATCGGCCTGGCATGTCCCGGCCGCAGCCGATCGGGCCGAGGACGGACTCGTCCCGAAGGGTTCCCGAGTCGGCTCCTACGGAGGGCGCAAGAGTGCGGCCACTTCGGGGCGCCGCAGTTCTTCGCGGACGTACGCGACTCTTGGCCCGATGTCGTTGTCCGTGCCGAACCGGTGGGCGACCTCCTCGACCCCGTCGAGTTGATGGACCGGCACGCCATCGATCACGTTCGTGACGATCTTCTCGGCGTAGGCCCGCCAGCGCTTCGTCAGGAGTCGAGTGTACCAGACCAGCGTCGGAGTGGCGTAGAGAATCCCATCGACCGACTGGGACCCCTCGCTCGCCAGGAAGTCGAAAAACTCCTTGCCGGTCCGATTACCCGAGAAAACGGTCGAGTTGATGACGTCCAGAGGGACGCCGCCGAGGGCGAGGAAACGAAAGCGACAGAGCTTTCCATCGTCCCAGTCGAAGGCGAGTCCCGGTTCCGCCTTCAGGCGCGCCACGGTCGCGCCATAGTCCGAGGTCGCCACCATCACGTCGACGTCCCGCGTGGTCGTGGCGGCCCTCTGCGCGATCGCCTGGCCGCCGACGACGACGTATCGGATCCCCTCGCGTCGGAGGATCGTATCCGCGGCCTGAACCTCGGGGTCGATCATGCGGCCTCCGCGACCGGCGGGTTGTTCTTCTCGACCCAACGGAGCTCCGAGCGGGAGAGTGGGGAACCGACCTTCGGAATCGCCGGCGCGAACTCCTGCAGGCGCACGCGCGTGGCCGGAGCCTCCACGCCTTCGTTGCGAACCCGACGATAGAGCTCGTTCGGGTCCAGTTGGTGGCGGTTTCGCACGGCCACGAGGCGGGCGGCCAGAGGATCGAACCGAAGCAGCAGGGTGACCATCTCGGCGATCCCCGGGTCGCGGAGCGCGTCCGCGTCCTTCACGGGGAGGATCCGGAAGTCCGAGGAGAACTTTCCCGACAGCTGCGCCGGGACCGCAAGCCAAGGGCGAAACTCGACCGGATAGCCGTGCCGAGACACCCAGTCCGGCGTGATAAGGACCGCCGGCACGTGGTGTCGGCGGAGGGTCAGGACGTCGTCGGCCGAGCGCACCCGCGGACGGTATTCGAGGCGGGGTCGTCCCCGGCTCCGAGGTGCCCTCGACCGCATCTCCTCCGGGAGCGGACGCTCGCCGGATTCCCGAAGAAGGCTCCCTTCCATCCGCATTCCGACCTAGGTATCGTTGTGTAAATATATATATTATATTTCGCCGAGCCGTGGTCGACGGTGGTCGCGAGCCCTTTTGCGCACCCAATGATCTACGCGAGCCCTTGGCCAAGCTTCTCGCCCGTCCCAAGTGATTCCTTCGACCGCGAGAGGCCGGTCACCCTCGACCGGGCGGTCTATCGTAGTGGCGGACAGAACCCGGGGCGCACCTCCCGAATCATCGAGGGGTGGCTCGAGAGTTCTGAAATAACAGCCCAACGAGCCGTTTGTCGTCCGCCACGGCCACGGTTTCGGCGAATCGACATCGGAATTTGGCCCGGGCCATTGCCTCGATCACCTGGTCCCGAGGAATGAGGGTAGGGTGAGCGATTGCCATCCCTTTGGCCATCGACGGGGGAAGCTTCCGGCCGGGAGTGACGGCCGTTTCCATGCCCGGGGGATTTTCCTGGAGCACGAGGCCACAGAGCCTCGGCCGGAGGCCCGCGAGCGCTTTCACACCGACGCGCCAATCGATGTGCTCCAATACCAGCGACGCCAAAACCAGATCCGGCGCCGCAGCGAGCCGGGTTCGTTCGAGGTCGTCCTCGATTACCGTCGCCGTGAGACGCCGCCGGGTCAGGCGGCTTCGGAGTACCTCGAGGAAAGTTGGGTTAAGGTCGGTGAAGGTGAGGCGAAAGGGGCGGAGGACTCGGGCGTCGAGGTAGTCCAGCATCTGACCGGTTCCCGCCCCGACGATTGACACCCGGCTTCTCGCTGGGAGCGCGGCCGCGCCAAGAAGCGACCGGGTCAAGGACGCAGCCGCCTGGGCTTGGCCCACGGCGGCCATGTGCTGCTCGTAATCCTCTGGAGTAACGATCTCGGTCCAGGCCCGACGCGAGGCAGGATCCATATTTCCAGCCCAAATCTCGGAGAGTGACAAAGTGCTGTCGCCATGCAGGTTATACAGGTCGAGGGGACGAATCCTCACCACCAGCCGGAACGCCCGCAGGGGTCCGGAGACCTTGGGACTAGCTTCGTCGGGGATTCGGACCTTGACCCTTGGGGTTTAAGGCGGAGGAAAAATCCTAATGAATCGGGGTACGGCATGCCGTCCGCGAACCTTGCGACACCGCCTGAGACCTTGAATTGGCTCGCCGTGGGAGAGTCCCCTGCAACGATCGAGGAAAGCCAGGCAGACCGGCTGAGGCGGGGCCTCCCCTACTTTTCGATTGGTGCGGGACTGCTCATCGGAGGCCTAGCGGGGGTCTGTGGTGTCATTCTTGTCTACGGCGGCCGCTGGCCCACCCCAACGTGGGTGGAGCTGTTCCTCGTCATCGCGATTCCGGTCGCGGTGGCCTCGTCCTTCGTCAACCGACTCATGGTACCGTGGCTGATTCGTGCCTCCACCCTCCATGTACGCCGTGTTGCCATTTCGAGCGGCGAACTGCACATTGAGGATATGTCGGGCCACGTGACGGTCGTCCCGTTGCAGCGGGTCGGCGTGTCTTCCACAGTCACCGAAGAGGGTTGGATGGTGGTCATGATTCAGGCGGGACGTGTCACCCCACGTTTCTGCGTCCCCGGGGTCGTCGGCACGACCATCTCCAGTGCCTTATCGCGATAGTCGAGGCGAAAGGCTCGCTCGTCCGGTCCATAGGGTCGTGCGGGATGCCGTCTGGGTCCCACGACCCGCCTGGGACAATCGCCACTCCGGGGCAACGCAGTTCCGGTGTGTCACCGTGGCCCCGCCCACGGTCAGATGAGTCGACCCGTCTCCCGCCGGCGGACATCCCGGAGATAGAAGATGAGTTGTTGGAGGTTCGTCGCATCCGGCGGCATCAGTCCGAGGAAGCTGTTCGTCCCCGTCATGGTCCCAAACTGATACTGGCCCGCCCCGTAGCCACCGACCGGCGTCCCCCCGAACGGTTGGACCCAGATCGAGCTCAGTCCGAGGATTCGGTCCGCGATGCTCCGCTGCACGATCACATCGGAGATCGTCTCGAGGGGAATCGAATCGATCGAGTAGCCGATCACCCCGCGGCGACCCACCGTGCGATGATTGGTGATCCAGTAGCGGAACTTGCGGTAGGCCAAGGTCGCGTAGACCACCGACACCACCACGATCACGAGGAAGATCCCCACGAGGATGCCGGCAACCGCGACGAACGTACCGAGGGCAAGTCCGCTGAACACGAACGAGATCGTGAGCGGGACGATGAAGACGAGGAATATCAGCGCGCTCAGGAGGCCGCCGATCATGAGGCGCCAGCGGAGCCGGGGATTCGGGATAATCTCCCGAAAGATCACCTCGTCCGCTTGAGGGTGAAACGGAAGGTCCGGGGGTACCGGAACGGGCTGAAGGTTGAGCGTCGTCGGGAGCGAGAACGGTGGCGGCACCGAAGGGGGTGCGGTCGGTCCGACCCCGACCGCCGGGGGAATGGGTCCGGGCGGCGGCCTCGACACCCCCGGCGGGGCCACGATCGGCGAGCCGCAAACTTGGCAGAATCGGGCGTTATCGGGGATCGAAGCACCACAAGAATTGCAGAAGGCCATCACCCTCCCGAGGTGGCTCGGTTAGAAAGAATTTCTGGGAACCGACCGCGAAGCGCGTAGGGTCTCCCGAATCCGGCGGAGGGCTTCGCCCCATTCCGACAAGCGAGCACGGCGTCCGAAGGCTCAGCGGATCCTCGAGTATCGACCTCGGTGCCGAGCCAGCCTTTCCTCGGCTCCTCGGAACTTCATGACGGAAGGCGCATAAGCCACGCTTCCTTCACGTTCGCATGCAGTCCCCCGGCCCTCGTCGGATCGTGATCAAGGGGTTCGTTCCACCCCCGGAAGGCAAGCGCGTCCGGGTCGATGTGGAAGGTCAGGCGGTCGCCGTGTTCAACGTTCGGGGCACGCTCTTTGCGATCGGCGCGGATTGCACCCACGAGGGCGGTCCTCTCGACGAAGGCGAGCTGGACGGACACCGGGTCGAATGTCCCTGGCACGGTTCCGTGTTCGACCTTGAGACCGGGAAAGTACTGCGGGCTCCCGCGGAGACTCCGGTCGTCGCCTACCGGGCGTTCATAGAAAACGATGGCCTCGTCCTGGAACCGCGTCCGTTCGGCGCCGGCGTTCCCGCGGGCCACTGAGGCCGGGCGAGGGAGGTCCGGCATGGCCGCTCCCGGGACCGCCGACCTGTTGCTCTTCGTCGCGGGCATCCCCGGCGAAGCGGAGGAACCCGAACTCCACTCGTCCATCGTTCGGTGGTTCCTCGGCACGAACGCGGAGGTGCGGTTCGCGCGTTGGCGGCGCGACCGAAAGCAACGTTCGTCGGAAAGCGCGGTTTCGGCGGAACCGCTCGCGTCCGATGAATCGCCGTGGCACCTTCCCCGAGAGGTGGTCGCGTCCGTCGAGCTCGTCTGCGACGCCGCCTCTCGGGCCGGGAAGCACGTCACGCTCGTGGATGTCAACCGGCCGGGTATGCACCAGGAGCTCGTCCAACGATGGGTCGGTGGGAACGACGTGTTTCCGCTCCTCGTTCGTCCCGACGGCTCTCGCCTCGAGGGGATCGAGAACTTCAACCCCCACCATCTCCGAGCCTTCGTGACCGGCGCGTAAACCCCCGGCCGGCGCCGCTCACGACCCCCGGACTATTGACGACCCGCCGGCCACGCCCTTGGGGTCTCGACGGAATGGTCGTGGCGGTCCGGCGCTAAATACCCTCTGCGGGTAATAGTGAGTGACTGCTTCGAACCGAAGCCGCCAAGAGACAGGCTCGCGTCCCGATCGAGAGCGAAACACGATGACGGCTTCCCCTCCGCCGTTCGGCCGGACTCCCCGGGGCATCTACGTGGTGGCCGGGCTGCTCGGAGCGGCGGCGGTGCTCGCCACCTTCGCGAGCGTCGTGCCGTGGTACGTGGACAACGGCACGTCGGCCCAGGCCGGCGGATACAACGTCTACTCCCAGTATTTCACGCCGGGTCCCGGGGGATACATCCATACATGTTCCACCTACGTTACGTCGAACGCCACGGTATGCGTCTCGTTCTCGTACAACTATAGCGCCGGGAGCGGGACGGGAGTGATCTCGGCCCTCTACGACGGTCTGTTGGGGACCTCGGTCGCGACGGCCGTACTGGCGTTCGCCGGGGCGTTCACGATTTCGGCCGGGCTTCAGGGCCGGGTGCGCGCTCGTACCACGCGCAGGCTCGTAATCATGTTCGTCGCGGTGGCCCTCTGCGCGGCGGCCACCTCGACGATCCTACTGCCCGCCTACCAGGGCTCGGCGTACACGGGATTTGCCGGATGCCCGGGGTTCAATGGGACCGCCTCCCCGTGCAACAGCTTCGTGGGTCACGCGAGCTGCCTCGATGGTTCGGGCACATCCTGCGCGGCGTCCAACCTCAGCTGGTACCCCGAGGAGGGCTGGTATATCGCCATCGCGAGCGTCGGGGTGTTGTGCGCGGGTTTGGTCGCGCTGCACTTCCAACCGTTGGGAAATCCGTGTCCGTTTTGCGGTACTCCGAATCGATTCCCCGCTCGGTACTGCGATACGTGCGGTCGTGCTCTCCCCGCGGTCGAACAGAAGGAATCGGTGGGCTACCGTATCTAGGTCCGACGTCCGTCCCCGGCCTACCCCGCGCTCTCGGTGACCGGTAGATAGGAGGCCGCCGACAGGTTCTTCTCTCGCGGTCCCTCCCGCGAATTCCGATGATCGTTTCTTCCGAGACCGCAACCTTGATCGGCAGCGTCGCCGCGGTCTGCACGACCGGGGCGTTCGTCCCTCAGGTAGTTCGAGTCTGGCGGATGAGAAGCGCCGCGGCAATCTCCCTCGCCACGTTCTCGGTCTTCGCGTTCGGGACCTTCGTTTGGCTCCTCTACGGGTGGTTCATCAACTCGTGGCCGGTGATCGTCGCGAACGCCGTGACGTTCGCGCTCGCGATCTCGATCGTGCTGCTGAAGCTCAAATACGACCGCGCGGCCCGAAGGGCTCCGGCCGACCGCACAGGCCGAGGCTAGTCGGAACGCCGGCCGGGGGTCGGGCCGAACTACGCTCGGCCCGAGGACGTTCGCGGGCCCCCGGAGGCTACTCGATGACGTTGAGCTGGGCCTTCTCCGCGCGGAAACCGACGGTCCGGTGGGTGCCGTCACACATCGGCTTGTGAGACGAATGGCCGCACCGACAGAGCGCCATCGCGACCTTGCCGTCCACCATCACGAGGTTCGGGCCGTTATCGTTGGAGACGATCTCGACTTTCGGCATGTTTTCGTAGCGCGACCTCGATTTGGGGGATAAGGCCGCGCTGGTCCGTGAACCCGTTGGTGTCGTGGCCACCACCGCGAGCCGGGGTGCGCCACTGGGTCCCGGGGCTGCCCGCGCCGGGAGACTGCCCCGGGCACCGTCTTCGTTCTTGGGTAAACAATCGTCGTGGCATTCGAGACAGAGTCGCTTGTGCCCGGACAACAAACGTCGGCCGGCGTTCCAGCATTCGTCCATCGTCGGGTGCCCACAGCCCGGGCACGGATGGAGCAAAGAGGGCATGCGTCGTGAACGACGTGGATCCCCATAGAACCCTTTCGGCGGACTCCCACGCGGCCAAGCGCCGAAACTCAGGTCGCTCCCGGTCGGAAACCGGTCGAAATACGCTCCGGGGGGTGGGGGCCGGGGGGTCCTCGAAGTCGCCCCGCTCCATAGGGTCGATGCGCTGGGGTCGACAGCTCGCCCGACACGGGTATGGGTTAATCAAGGGGGAGACGATACACGAATGCGTCCTGGCTCTCGGGGTCCGAAGCCGGGGACCCGAGGCATGAGCACAGGTCCGAAGTTCCCGATTCGCGGGAAACGACCGTCCCGGGCCCACGCTCCGCTCGTGGAAGCCCGAGTCCGTTTCCGTTTTCCCCAGGATTTCCCTTTTGGTCAGTTCCTGCAGGAGCACCACGACGTCGAGTTCCTCCTGCTGAACCGACTTCCCTTTCCGCCTCATCACATCGTGGCCGAGGTACGGATTCGATCGCCCATCGAACGCGACTGGGTCACCGAATTGAGGTCGGTCCCGGGCATCGAGTCGGTCCAGTCGCTCGAGAGCAGCGGACGACCGGACATGTTTCGATACAAGTGGTCGCCGCCGGAGTACCTACCCGCGATGCTCGAAAAGTACGACCTGATCGGGTTTGTGCCGATTCTGGTCTCCAAAGGCTACGGCACGCTCAGCATCGCCCTCTCGAAGGACCGGTTGATGCGGTTCTTCCGGGAAGCTCGGACTCGAGGCTTTTCGTTCGAGATCGTCGAGCTCCGTCCGTTCCGGGGGCCCGAGCAGTTCGGGGGGCTCACCCCGAAACAGCGCGCTCGGTTTGAGGCGGCGGTCGAGACCGGGTATTTTGACGTGCCCCGACGCACCACGCTGGACGAGCTCGCCCGCCGCTTTGCCGTGCAAAAGTCCGCGTTTGCCGAGTCGCTGGCCTTGGCCCGTCGCAAGGTGCTGCTCGCCGGTGGCCACGCCCTCCTCGCCGAGCAGGGCAGGATGCTCCGCAATCTGGCCTCGGAACGGTAATCCCGAACGGGTACGGCCCCTCATTCATCCCCTGCACGGGGCTCGCATTGGTTAATGATCATCACCTCGGACCCCGTCGTTTCCCTGCTCCGGCCGCCGGAAACCGCCGACCTAGTCCCCGGGTCCCGGTGGACCGACGGGTTCGCTCCCTCCGTCTACCTGTGGGGAAGCTCGCGCCCCTCGGTGAACCTGGTGCTCTACGCGATGGCCGGGCGGATCGACTCCGAATTCGCCTGGTTGCAGGTCTCCGACCGGGGGGCCCCGGACGAGGTCGACCGGCTCTTAATGGCGGGTTGGAAGCGACCCCGACTCGACCGGGTGGCGATGCGGGCGGAGGAGCTCCTCCCCCGGCCCGAGGTCGAGCACTCCTTCCTGCGCCGACTCCTCGACGACGAAGGGGAGAACGGCGAGGCGGAGATGCTGCGCCAGTTCGTGACCTTGCCGCCGCTCGTCCAGCAGGTCGTGAGCCGTCATGTGCCCCATCCCGGGACGAAGGTGCTGGCGATTCCGAACGCCGACCGTCTCGCCGATCTTTACGCCGGCCGGCCGTTCGAGCTCGAGTCGCTGCTCCGCGTGCTCGAGGAGACTTCCGTGTCGCTCCTGGTCGGCCGGTCGAACGGGCCCGGCCCCCTGCGTCAGCTCTTCCAGTACGTGATGGAAGTCCGCGTCCCGGACCTCGACTCGTGGCCGGAAGGGTTGCTGATCGTCGAGCGCGCGCCTTCGGAAAACGCCGAATTCGTCGGGCAGGCGTTCTCGCTCGGTCAGCTCTCCTGGGCCGAGGAGCTGTTCGAACAGCTCCCCAGCTCGGTCCTGAAGTAATCGTGGCCCTCCGCACCCGTACGGGTGTCAGCGCGCGGTCGGCGGTCTCGAGTAGCGTCCGCCGCCCTTGGGCCTACTTGGGTTGGAACCGTAGCGAGATGGAATTCACGCAGTGCCGCGTGTTGCGGGCGGTCAGTCGCTCGCCTTCGAAGACGTGGCCGAGATGGGCACCGCAACGAGCGCACTCGATCTCGACCCGCTCGCCGTCCGCGTCCGGGAGCCGGCGGACCGCGCCGGGGATCTCCTGGTCGAAGGCCGGCCAGCCGCAGTGCGCGTCGAACTTATCGTCGGACCGGAAGAGCGGGAGTCCGCAGCGCTTGCACTCGTAGGTCCCGGGGGCGAAGTGCCGGTCGTACTCTCCCGTGAACGGCATCTCGGTCCCCTTGTGGACGATGACGCGCGCTTCGGCGCGGGTCAGGGGTCGAAGTTCGACCTTCTCGGACTCGGACACGGGCCTATCCATGGGACCGCCTACTATAAACTGGATGCCGGCCGACGCGAATGTTCACGGCGACGCGCGTTGGGGGGGCGACGCTCGGGCCGCGATATCGGGTGAAGTCACGGCGGATTTCCGAAACGGCCTTATATCGAAATCGATTCATCGTTCTACGTATCGGGAGGATTCGTGCCGGCGAGACTCGTGGGACTGTACGCCTTGAGGTGCATGGAGCGCGACGGAGCCGTGTACGGGTATTCCCTCGCGGAACGCATCGCCGAACGAACGGGCGGTGTATGGCGACCGGGACCCGGCGCGATTTACCCCGCCCTCCAGCGCTTGACCGACCGGGGGTTGGCTCGCTCGCGGGTGGTCGGGCGGCGTCGGGTGTATTCGCTTACGCCGAAGGGACGCGAGTCGCTCGCCCGACTCCGGGCTCAGACCACCGGATGGTCCCCCCGGGCTCCCGACCTCTCGGCCCTATGGGCCGACGTGGCCGGAGTCGACGACGTGGGCACCTTCCTTTTGCTGCGGCTCCGACGCGCCCTGGACGCGATCGACGCGGCCCTCGTCGCCTCTTCATCAACGGGGAACGGTAGCTCGTCCTTGCGCTCGCTCCGGGCCGACGTGATCGCGGAGCTCTCGGCGCGGGTCACCGAGCTCGGTCGGCGCCACGGGCGCGCGGCCCCCACCCCGGACCATCGCCGAATCAAGGGAGGAACATGAGCGGAAACGGCTGGGCGATCTCGGCGCACGGTCTCACGAAGCACTACGATAAGCTCGTCGCGGTGGACCACGTCGACCTGTTGGTCCCGTCGGGTTCGATCTTCGGACTACTCGGCCCCAACGGCGCGGGGAAAACGACGATCATCAAGGTCCTGACCGGACTCAGCGGCATTACGGACGGCTCCGCCACCGTGGCCGGCTACGACGTCGTCAAGGACCCGATGCATGTCAAGCAGCGCGTCGGTTGGGTCGCGGCCGAGGTCATTCTCGACGACGACCTTTCGGGCTGGGAGAACCTGTGGCTGCAGGCGAAGCTACAGCGCTTGAGCGAATGGAAGGACCGAGCCGCCCGGCTGCTCGAATATTTCGAGCTCTCGGACCGCCGAAAGGACCGAGTGGGGACCTATTCCACGGGGATGCGCAAGAAAATGGAGATCGCGCTGGCGCTCCTCCATCAGCCCGAGATCATCTTCATGGACGAGCCGACCATCGGGTTGGACCCGAACGTCCGTCGGATGCTCTGGGAGTTGATCACCGGGGTGAACAAGCAGTTCGGCGTCACGGTCTTTCTCACGTCCCACTACATGGAGGAAGCGGACGCCTTGTGCAGCCAGGTGGCCATCATCGACCACGGAAAGATCGTCGCGTTCGGCACGCCGTCCGAGCTCAAGAGCCGCGTCAAGGAAGACTTCGTTGAGATCGAGACGAGCGAATCCGTGACGATGGAGAAGCTCGAGGCCATCCCCGGCGTGTCGAACGTGCGCAGCCAGGGGAACGCCTGGATCCTCCGGGTCGCTTCGGCGGAGACCGTGCTACCTCACATCTTCCATGCGCTCCAGACCGATGGGATACGCCGCATCAACGTCGAGAAGCCCAGCCTCGAGTCGGTGTTCATCGACATCACGGGCAAGCGGATCGACCAGGCCGGCTCCGAGGTTCAAGACTTCCGGAAATTCTACATGAATCTACGGAGGGCACGACGATGACTACCGCGACGGAATCGGTGACGCTACCGGCAACGGTGGCCCAGGTGAGCGACGGGCGGATCGGCCAGTTTTCCCAGTTCTACGGCCTCTATGCACGCGAACTGCTCCGAACGTTCCGCAACCCGTGGGTGATCGTGATCACGCTCGTTCAGCCGTTCATGTGGCTCGCGTTCTTCGGGGGGATGCTCTCGCAGGTCCCGAGCAACGAGCTCGACCAGTTCCTCCTTCACGCCCCGCCGGGGACCGGTTACCTATCGTTCCTGTTGCCCGGCGTCCTTTCGACCGGGATGCTGGCGATCGGGATGTTCGGCGCCATGAGTACGATCCAGGACAAGCGCTTCGGTTTCATGAAGCGCATCCTGATCACGCCGACGAGCAAGGCGACTGTCTACCTGTCGAAGGCGCTCGGGTCGGCGACCCGGGGCCTCGTGCAGATCCCCGTGATGGTCCTCGCCGCCCTCGCTTTCGGAGTCGTCCTCCACGGGAGCATCCTCGGTTGGTTCGCGTGGATTACGGGCCTCGTGCTGCTCGGTCTAGGCTTCTCCGCGCTGTTCCTCGCGATCACGTCGTCGAGCACGGACTGGCAAACGCCCGGCGTCATTTCGAACTTCATCACGATGCCACTCATGTTCGCGAGCGGGGCGATGTTCCCGACCGCGATCTACCCGAAGTGGATGCAGGACATCGCAAGCGTGAACCCGGTCGGGTACGCGGCGGAACTCGCGCGCGATGTGCTGACCTACGGCCAGTTCACGAACTCGGACCTCACCGACCTCGGCATTCTCGCGATCTTCGCCGCCCTGATGATCGTGGTCGGGACGGCCCTCGCGTCGCGCTATCTCAAGGTCGAGTAAGTCGAGGGCGGAGCGGCCCCGCGGTCGGTCTCCCGAGCGCCGGTCTTTTCCCATCGACCGGCTGTGGGGCCGCGTGGACCTCGTCCTGTTCGTCGTCCTCCTTATCCTGGTCGCGATCGCGGCCGGCCTCGTCGGCTCGCTCACCGGCCTCGGCGGCGGGGTGGTCGTCATCCCGCTCCTCATCATCTTCTTCGGTGCCTCGGTCCCGATCGCGATCGGAACGGGGTTCGTCACGATCCTAGCGACCTCCTCGGCAACGGGCGCGGCGTACGTCCGGGACCGCTTGAGCGACATCCGCATCGGAATGTTCCTCGAGATCGCCACGGTGCCGGGGGCGTTGGTCGGCGCGACCGTGACGGTTTTCCTGACCCACGCGAACCTGGAGTCGGCGCTCTTGATCGCGCTCGGGGTCGTGCTGTTCGCGATCATACCCGGGAGCCTCGCCCGGCGCCACATCGAGCTCCCCGCACCCCAGCCCCAGGACGCTCGGTCGAAGATGCTCGGACTCACGGGCGAGTACCACGACGAGGTCCTCGACCAGGACGTCGCGTACCGGGCCGCCCGGACGACCCCCGCGCTCGGCGTGATGTTGGGTGCCGGCGCCGTCTCGGGGATGTTCGGGATCGGTGGGGGGGTGTTCAAAGTGCTCGCGCTCGAACGGTTCCTGAACCTCCCAATGAAGGTCTCGACCGCGACGAGCAACTTCATGATCGGGGTCACCGCCGCCGCGGGCGCCGGCGTCATGCTCGCCGCCGGCTACGTCAACCCGATCCTCGCTGCGCCGGTGGCCGTGGGGACCGCCTCCGGGGCGTTCCTCGGGAGCCGGCTCCTGCCCGGCCTACGGAACCGGACGGTCCGCCTCCTCTTCCTACCGGTGATCGCGGCGTTGGCGATCGAGATGGTCCTGCGAGGGTTCGGCCTCCCATGACGCCGGACGAGCCCGCCGTCATCGAACCGCCGAGGGTCCATCGGCTGCCGGACGAAGCGTATACTCGGATGACCCTCGTGCTGCGGCTCGGCCTCGGGATCTCGCTCGCGGTCCTGCTGGGCGGCCTCGTGGCCTACGTGCTCGCCTACCCCGGGACGTCCTCCCAAAGCGTGCTCGCGCACAACCCGATCCTGAGTTACCTCAGTCTGTCGGGACTCGGTGCCGGATTGGCGGCCGGGTCGATCGGCGCGGTCCTTACGCTCGGGCTGATCGTGCTGGTCGCGACGCCCATCGTGCGTGTGGTATCGGGCCTGTACTACTTCCGGAAGGTCGGTGAACGAGCGATGACCGCGATCACGTTCACGGTGCTGGTCCTGCTCCTGCTGGGGCTCTTGGTGATCGGCCCGCACATCCGCTGAAACGTCGCCGTGCGACGCTCAGGCCGGGTTCACGCTGCCGCGCCAAGCTCCGCGAGCGCGGCGCGGACCGCCGCGAGCCCCTCGTCGGCCAGGGCCCGGGCGCGGTCCGCGTCCTTCGACTCGGCAAAGACCCGGAACAACGGTTCCGTTCCGGACGGCCGGAGCAACACCCACCCGCCCGGTCGGTACGCCTTCACGCCGTCGAGGGTGACGAGCTTCTCACTGTCCGTGGTGAACCGCTCGACCAGCCGCGCGACCACCTTCTCGCGCAGCGCCACCGGGCAAGCGACCTTCTCCTTGACCACCGCGTAGTGCGGCAGCTCTCGAAGCAGGGAGACGAGGTCGCTCTCGCGTCGCGCGAGGAGGTCGAGCACGGCCGCGAGCGTCATCGCGCCGTCCCGGGCGTAGTGGAGGCCCGGGAAGATGTGGCCGCCGTTGTCCTCCCCCCCGAACACCGCGCGGCGGGCCTGCATCTCGTGCGTGACGGTCGGTGAGCCGATCCGGGTGTAGACGACCGTTCCTCCGAACGGGCGGATCGCGTCCTCGACGGATTGTGAGGCCGAGACCGGGACGACGACCGTGCTCCCGGGGTGGCGCTCCACGGCGTCCCGGGCCAGCAGGGTGAGCATCTCCTCGCCCGGGACGTAGCGCCCGGTGGCGTCCACGAACACCGCGCGGTCCGCGTCCCCGTCGTGGGCGACGCCGAATTCGGCACCGGCGGCGGGCACGGTTCGCTCGAGGTCGACCAGGTTCGCGGGCGTCGGCTCGGAAAGATGGCCCGGGAACGTTCCGTCCACATGGGCGTTCATCGTCTTGACACGACAGCCGAGCGAACGCGCGAGCGCCGGGCTCGTGGGCACCGACGCGCCGTTCCCGCAGTCGAGCACGATCGAGAACCGGCGGCGCACGATCCGCGGAACGTCGACCTGACCCCGAATTCCGTCGAGGTACCGACGACCTCCTCCGGGGTCGTGGACCAATTCGCCGACCCGGTCGAACGGGACCGGGCTCGTGGCTCCCTCCTCGGTCGCCGCTTCGATTTTCTCTTCGAATTCCCGGGTGGCCTCAAGTCCGTCGCTCGCGATGCACTTGAGGCCGTTGAACTCGGGCGGGTTGTGCGACGCGGTCACGACCACGCCGAGGTCCGCTCCGAGACGCGGGAGGTTGTACTGAATCGCCGGAGTGGGAAGGAGACCGAGCTCGGTCACCCGGTGTCCCGCGAGCACGAACGACGCGGCGACGATCTGCGCGAACGCTGGGCTCGACGTGCGACCGTCCCAGCCCACCGCGATGCTCGACCCGGTCGGCATGAGCGAGGCGATCGCGTCCGAAACCCGTGTGACGAACCCCGTGGTGAATTTCTCGCCGACGACTTCGCGGATGCCGTTCGTACCGAAAAGACGCATCGGAAGGCACCGGGCCACGCACTCCCGCCTCGGTATATGAATGGCAAGGGTTATTCCGGCGCCGTACTCCCCGGCTCCGTGACTGCGCCACGCTTCATCGCCGACGAGATGGTCGGGCGCCTCGCCCGGTATCTTCGTATCGTCGGATGCGACACGACGTACGCCCGGGGCGTTTCGGACGACGATATCCTCCGCTTGGCCCTGGCCGAAGGCCGCGTGATCCTCACTCGGGACCGGGACCTGGCCGCCCGATCGAAGCGGGCGGTGCTGCTCCGGAGCCCGTATCTGACCGACCAGTGGCGGGCCGTTCGAGCCGCGTTCCCGGAGGTTCCCCAGGACCTTCACTTCACCCGCTGCACGGAGTGCAACGGGGAACTCGTCCGCGTCGAGGTGCCGTCCGGCGGCACCTCGGGCGAGGGGATTCCATGGGACCGGGTACGGGAGGGCCTCCCGCTCTACCGCTGCGGAACTTGCGGGCATTACTACTGGGAAGGGTCCCACACCGCCGACGTGCGGGCACGGATCGCGGGTTGGGCCCAGGGCGGCGAACGATGATCCTCGGGTTTGTCGAGGTCTCCGGCGAGAGCCCTGCGCTCGCCAGGGCGGAAGCAGTCTCGGCCGCCGAGGCGTTGGACGGCCGAGCGGGCGATGCCAAAGCGGCATTGGGCGGCCTCGTCCCGGTCGAGCTGCCCGACCTACCCTTATTCCAAGTCTTGGCCGCGCGCCTCGCTCTCGCGCGTCGGTGCCTCGTCCCTCTACCGGCGGGCGACGGTCCCGCTTCGGCCGCCCGAAGGGAGGGCGCCCACGGTGGCTCGGCCGCCTTTCGTCGTGTGGGACGGCCCTCCGGGGGCGAGGTCGATGCGGGGGTCCTAGCTTGCGGCCGTGCATTTAAATCGGGAGGAGGTTCGATCGACCTCGACGGTCCGTCCCGCCGGTTCTGGCTGACCGAGGGACCGAACCGGACGGACCAGCTCCTCGAGGAAGTGGCCTCGGTCGACCGGGTCGCGCCGACGCGGCGTCGGATGCCCCTCCTTCCGTTTCGCCGCCCGGTCAGCATGCCTCCGAAGCTTGCCCGGGCGGCGGTCAACCTTGCTCGGGTCGTTCCGGGGGAATCCGTTCTCGACCCGTTCCTCGGCACCGGAGCTTTGCTCGCGGAGGCCGGTCTCCTCGGCGGACGTCTCTATGGGATCGACCGGGACCCCGCGATGGTGCGGGGAGCCCTCCAGAACTTCTCCTACCTAGCGGTCGGGGCGGAGGAGTTGTTGGTCGGTGACGCTCGGGAGGTGGACTTCTCCAACGCTTCGGTCCGGTTCTCGGCGATCGTGACCGACACCCCGTACGGACGATCGTCCAGCGCGGGCGGGGCGGTCCTCGGCGAGCTCGTGGAGCAGGTGATGCAACGCTGGTCGGAGCGCCTCACCCCCGACGGGCGGATCCTGCTCATCGCTCCCGCGGGTCCGTCGCCTCCCGGGGTGTCCGGCGACCTTCGGTTTCGCATCCCGGTACGAGTGCACCGGAGCTTAACGCGGGAATTCCGCCTCTACGAGCGGGCCGGGGCTACACGAAGCTCGTGAAGAGGCTCGTCGAAGCGCTTCCCGCGCCGGAAGGGGGACACAGCATGTTGGTCGTGAGCAAGAGCCCTACACCGACCGCGGCTTCGGAGTCGGTGAGCCGTACAGCGAACGAGGCCGAGTGGCTTCCCGTCGGATTCACGGTGATGTAGTCGGGCTCGGGCAGTGTCACTTTCCCGCCGAGGAGCACGACGGCCGGGCTGTTCGGTAAGTAAAACGTCCAGCTGGCATTCTCTTCCCAGCTCGTTAACGCGTTACCGGTAAGGCTGGTCGTTGTTCCGTTCGGTCCCGAGACCGTGACGTTGACAATGGACCCGCCGAACAAGAAGCCGTGCGGGATGGGGTCCTGATTGTTCACCGTGAGCGTAAAATTAGTCCCGACGAGCGCGCCGGGCGGGAGCGCGCTCACGGGGGCGGCCCCGGAGGCGCCCAGTGAGGAGGCCCCCGCGGCCGCCGAGAGCGGGACGATCACGAATCCCGAGACGAGTATGGCGACGACGAGCGCGCCGACGAGCGCGCGTCCGGTGCCGAGCGGAGTGATATCGTTGAGCGGCGGGGGATGGCGCATCCCGAGAAAGAGCACGAGGATGGCGAAGAAGAGCCAGCCCAGGTAGAAAAGGCCCAGACCGAACAGAAGGACCACCGCTCCATAGCTCACGAAGCGCGCCCGTTCCCCGAACAGGGCGCGGAAGACGTGCCCACCGTCGAGCTGGCCCGCCGGCAGGAGGTTGATCGCGGTGACCAGGATCCCGACCCAGCCCGCGAGCGCGAGCGGGTGGAGACTCACCAGGTTCGAGGGAAGGAACAGAGAGAACAACTCCCAGAAGAGGGGGGTCCCGATGAGGAGGCTCCCGTAGTTCGTGCCCAGCACGGTCACGCCGCAGTAAGTCGCGGGCACGACGGGCGCATGGATCGACAGATACAGGCCCAGGACAGCGATCGGGATGGACGCCGCGAATCCGGCGAGCGGCCCGGCCGCCCCGACGTCGAAGAGCGCCTTCTTGTCCGGGAACGGCTCCCGGATGCTGATGAACGCCCCGAGGGTGCCGAGGATGAACGGCGGCGGGACGGGCATGAAGTACGGCAGCGACGCCTCGAGATGCCGTCGGCGAGCCATCACGTAGTGAGCGAGCTCGTGAAGGCCGAGGATTACCATCACGGGGGCGCCGAAGTAGAGCTCCCCCCACAGGAAATCCCCGGGGGTGAGAGACGGTTCCCCTCGGAAGGTGAGCCAGATGAGCGCGCCCGCGAACGAGGTAGTGCCGATCGTTCCGATCATCAGGAGGATGTTGATCCAGAGCCGGGAACGACCGGTCCGAGGCTTCCGGATGACCTCGATGAAATCCTCCCCGTGGTCCCGGCGGAGGAGGGGCACGTAGCCCTGGGTCCAGAGCTCTCGGCGCAGCTCATCGAACCGCTTCTCGAGGTTCGCCGGGTCCGCGTGAACGGCCAGGATGAGTGACTGGGGGCCGATCCGCGTCTCGTAGACGGGAAAATACGCGGCGACGGTCGAGCGAATCCGTTCAAGCTCCGTCCCCCCGGACGAGGACGGTAGGGGCCCGGCAGCGGCCAAGGGTTACCCTCCCGAATCGCTCCTGCCCGCGGACTTGCGAAGTCGCTTCGCGCGCTCCTTCGCCGAGAAACCGGTCGCGGTCTCGAGGAACTGGTTGTACCGGCGGATCGTCTCCCGGGCCACATCCTCGGTGACCTGAGGGTTCATTTTCGGGTCGACCCAGAGTTCCCGGCCCTCGGGTCGGACCGCGAGGCGTGAAATCGCGCCGTAGACGGCCACGGCGACGTCCCCCTCGGTACGCGCCTCCCCGAAGCAGCCCCGGAGGATCTCTTCGAGAGCGGGCAGGGTCAGATTCTTCCGGTCGGCGGCGCGCACCGGATATTTCTGCACGGCGACGGCGTCGAGGCGAGGTTCCGTTAAAAGCTCTTACCGGGGGCGGAAACTCGATGGCAGGCCATCAGACCGTTTCGATCTCGAACAAGACCCGCAACCCGCGCAGCTGGTGGGTGAGTTCGTCCGCAAGGTCGAGAATCTGGTCGCGTGTCGCGGAGCCGTTCCAGTCGTAGACGAAGTCGTAATTCCCCTGCGTCGGCACGAACCCGCACGAACGGAGCCGGTCGGCCACCGCCGACGGCTTTGCCCCCTCGCTGTCGAACGTGACGCGGAGGTAGGTTTCCACGCCGGCGCTCAGGAGCGGGGGGTGCCAAAGAGCTTGCGCTCGTCGCGCGGTCGGAGCACGGACGCCAACCCTCGTTCCAGCTCCTCGGGTCGGTGGCCCCGGATCCGGCGGGGCGAAAGGCGCGAGAGCGCCGACCGTTCGGATGCCGTCCAGCCAGATTGGCGCGTCCGATCGACCCGCAGCGTGAGGTCCGCCGGTGGGAGCGGAGCTCGCATAGGGCCGATCGTCTCGACGATCCGGGCTTGCGGAAACACCCGGCGTACGGCCCGGCTCGATGGACCGAGGTCCCTTGGATCCCCCACCGCAATGTTGACTCGAAGGCCCGTGAAACGCTGGCCGGCGGTTCCGATCGATCCGGCGCGAACCCGTCGCGAGCTCACGGGTTCGAGGTCGTCGGCCAGCGCGAGGGGCACGACGATCAACGGCACCGGGCGTCGTCCGAGCCGACGACGCTCCCGATTCACCGCTCGCCCGCCCGAGAGCGTCTCTCGCGAGACCACGAGCGCCCCGACATCCGGTTCGATGGAGCGGCCGAACCGGTCCTCGAGCGGGACGACCCGGAACCGGCGGCCCGGGAAACTCCTTCGAACCCACCGGGTGAGCGCGGCGCGTCGGATGGCGAACGGCTGGATTCGCGACCCATCCGGTTTGGGATGGTCGGCGATAAACCGGTCCGTGGTAAGCCCGATTGCCACGGTTTCGCCGACGCGAAATGCCGTAGCGACGAGGGCGTGGTGGCCGATGTGAAGATGGTCGAAGGTCCCCCCCAAGACGGCGAGATGATAGCGTCGCACGGTGGCACGCCCCTAGTGGACCGCGCTGACCAGGAAGGCGATCAGCAGGATGGCAATCGCCGCGTAGAGAAGCAGGGTGTAGTTTCTCCGGGAGGCGCTCTGCGCCGCACGCTTATCCCGGCACGCACGACTGCACGTCTCTTCCCCGACCGGGCAAACGCGGCCGCACACCTTGCAGTGGCGGTGGTCTCCTTCGGCGGGCACGATGCTTAGACCACCCAGCCGGAGCGCTTAGCGTTACCCCGCCCCTTCCGAGGGGCCCAGGAGAGGCGAAGTGATTCGGACACCGGACCGGAATCCTTCCGGTCGGCTTAGGCGGGCAGGCGCACGACGTAACCGCGTTCGGCGAGGTGGTCCATCACCCGACGAGTGGAGTCTTCGACCGAATGGGTCGCCGTGTCCACCGTGAGGTCCGGGTTGAGCGGCTCCTCGAACGGGTCGTCGACGCCGGTCAGTTTCGTGCCGTGCAGGGCGGCGGATCCCCGGTAGAGACCCTTCGGGTCCCGCTGACGGCAGACCTCGACGGGGCAGTTCAGCCAGATCTCGGTGAATCGATCGCCCACCGTCGCCCGGGCCGCCTGACGGGAGGTCTCGTACGGAGTGATCATCGCCACGATCACCGCGACGCCGTTGCGAGCGAGCATCCTCGCTACGTAGCTCACTCGTCGCGCGTGAAACTCGCGGTCCTTCCGAGAATAGCCCAGTTCGGGCGAGAACATCTTCCGCACCTCGTCCCCGTCGAGCACTTCGACCCGACGGCCCATCGCTCGAAGTCGGTCCGCCACCGACCGGGACACGGAGGTTTTGCCAGAGCAAGGGACGCCTTCGATCCATGCGACGAAACCCTGGGACGCGTCGCCCGGCGAATCGGCCATCGGGATAGGAGCGGCCCGAGGGTAATAATCCGTTGCGGCCGCGGCGGCGCCCGGACGGTCGACCGCGGAAGCGCCGAGGTCGAGGCTGGACGCGATTCTAGTGGCCGCGCGCCAAAACGGCACTATTCCTTCGAGTTATATGCGCAATCTTTGTAAGTTTTTCCGGTGTCGTGGAATGCGTCTTAGTGCAACGGCGTCCGAAGCGGTCGAGCCATCGGCATCGTCCAAGGGAAATTCCGACGGAATTTGGCCCGGTCGAGGAGTCGGCACGAAGGTGGGGGCATGAGCTCGTCCACGCCCGATTCGACCGCGCCCGGGTCATCGGGGGCAGCGCCCGTCACTCCGGAGCCCCGCCCGGTGGTCAAGCGTCGGCGAGGACGCGGTGCCCTCTACGCCGTCGTGGGCGCCGTCCTGATCGTGGTCATCTTGGTCGGCGTGGGGTACTCGACGAGCTGGTTCGGGCTTCAGAAATCCTCGAGCATCCCAGCGTGTTCGTCCGGGCTCGTTCTGCAAGGTAACGGGGCTCAGGTGGCCACGCCGCTCATGGGCGTGTGGACGGGAGCCTACCAGCAGGACACGAACAACAAGGTGAACTACCCGGGCGACGGCTCGGGCACGGGCCTCAGCGATTTCACGGCGGCCACCGTCGACTTCGCGATCACCGACGACCCGCTCACCGTGGCGGAGCGCACCGCGATGCCGGCGCAGCCGCTCACGCTGCCGTTCGTCGGCGGCGCGCTCACGATCATTTACAACCTCCCGGGGGCCAGCGGCCACCTGAACCTGACCGGACCCGTCCTCGCGGAAATCTATCAGGGCAACATCACGAGCTGGAACAACGTGGCGATTGCGAACCTCAACCCCGGGGTGACGCTGCCGGATGCGACGATCGTGCCGGTCATTCGGTCGGATGCGGCCGGGACCACCTACGTGCTCAGCGATTATCTCTCCCAGTCGAGCGCGTACTGGGCCGCGAACGTGGGAAAGGGGATCTCGATTGAGTTCCCGAAGGTCGCGGGGGAGACGGCGGTGAAAGGGAATTCGCTCCTGATCAGCACCGTCTCGGACACCAAATACTCGATCGGATATTCGGACCTCACCGACGTGCTCGCCGCCTCCTCGCCGCCCTCCTACGCCGCGATCGAGAACCCCGCGGGACACTTCATCGTTCCGACGATCGCCAACACCGAGTCGGCGATCGTCGACAAGGTCGCCAGCATGGCGTCCCTCCCGAGTTCTACCGAGAGTTGGTTCGACGTGAGCATGGTCAAGGCGAACGGCACGGGGGACTACCCGATCGCGACGTTCCTCTACATGTACGTCTACCAAGCGACCGACAAGGGGTACGAGCCCTCCCTCGCGAAGTCCCAGGTTTTGGTCCAGTGGCTCCACTGGACGCTCACTACGGGTCAGCCACTGGCGGACGAGACCTCCCCGACGGCGCTCTACTACGCCCCGTTGCCGTCCGCGGTGACCGCGGTGGACGAGGCGGGCATCTCGACCATGACCTTTAATGGCGCGACCGTCCCCGCCTGTACGTAGGGGGGAGGCGCCCGTCGTAGCCAAAGTCGAGGCCATCCAGCCCAGGGCACGAAATCTCAGCGCCCGGATCCGACTCCTCCGGGTGGTCGGGGGAGGTTTCCACGGCGTCGCCGCGGCCGTGGCGGTCGCCGTCCTCGCGCTCGTCGTCGCGCTTGTGGTGGTGGTCGCCGGCGGCGCCATACTCTCGATGGCCGAGTTCGGCGTCGGATTCCTCACGAGCTCGAACTGGAACGGCGTCACCAACTCCTATGGCGCCGGACCCGCGATCGCGGGCACCTTGCTCACGAGCGGTCTCGCGCTCCTGCTCGCGGTCCCCGTCGCGTTGGGGGCAGCGATCTTCCTTTCCGAGGTCGCGCCACCGTGGCTCCGCCGGCCCCTCACCTACGTGATCGACCTCTCCGCGGCGGTCCCCTCCGTTGTCTACGGCTTCTGGGCGTTCATCGTCCTCGTGCCGATCATGCGAAGCACGCTCGAACCGGGTCTCGGAGCGCTCACCAACGGGGGATTTCCGTTTTCGTCGACCGCACCGGGCACGGATGTCTTCACCGCCACGCTCGTCCTCGCGGTGATGATCCTTCCGACCATCGCCGCCGTATCGCGCGAGTCGCTGCGGGCCGTGCCCAGGGCGCACCGGGAGTCGGCCTTGAGCCTCGGGTCGACTCGGTGGGAGGCGACCCGGTTGAGCGTCCTACGGGAGGCCCGACCGGGAATCGTCGCGGGAATCATCCTCGGACTCGGCCGCGCGCTCGGCGAAACGATTGCGGTCACGATGGTAATCGGGAACATCTACATCCTGCCCGGAACGCTGTTCTCGAAGGGAGCCACTCTCGCGAGCACGATCGTCAACAACTTCCCGGGAGAGCCCGGGATCAATCGCAGCGCGATCATGGAGCTCGCGCTCATTCTGCTCGCGATCACCGTCCTCGTGAACGTGATCGCCCGCGGGTTCCTCGGGTGGTCCGGGGACCGGGACTCGGAGGGCCGCGAGAGCTCCCCTCGAGCGAAGGGACTTCACCGTAGGCGGGGCGGGCATCCAGCATCCCCCGGGTCCGGGGCGCCGGGGGAGGGGGCGATCCTGGCGACCGAACGGTGGTATGAGCAGGTTCGGGAGCGAGCCCCGGCCCGGATCCGGCGGCGGCGGATCGTCCAGGCGGTGGTGGTCGGTCTCGCCGCCGCCTGCGTGGTGCTTGCCCTCGTGCCGTTCGCGAGCGTGATCTTCACGGCGGTGCAGTACGGCGGGAGCGTCGTCGTCCGCCCATCCTTCTACACGTCCCTCACGCCGGCCGGTTGCAATCCGAAACCCGGCGTCAGCTGTTCCTACGGCGGCATCGGTCCCGAAATCCAAGGCACGCTGATCATGCTCGGGCTGGGGGCGCTCATCGCGGTACCGGTCGGTCTCCTCGGAGGGATCTATCTCGCCGAGTACGGGCGGAACCCATTCGCCCGCGCGGTGAGCCTGCTCGCGGACGTCATGACGGGCGTGCCGACGATCATCCTTGGCCTATTCGTCTTCACGGTCTTCCTCTACTTCGACTTGGACGCGGCCCGGAGCGCCCTCTCGGGCGGGGTCGCGCTCGGAGTGTTGATGATACCCATCGCGGTGCGCGGCACCGAGGAGGCGCTGCGCACGGTGCCGACGGAGCTCCGGGAGTCCGCGCTCGCCCTCGGGTTCCCGCGCCACCGCGTGACGGTCCGGGTCGCGTTGGGCTGTGCTCGAGGGGGGCTGGTCACCGGCATGCTCCTGGCCGCCTCCCGCGCGACGGGCGACACCGCGGTCCTTCTGCTCACCGCCGGTGGGAGCAGCTTTTGGTTCCAGAGTTTCACCACGCCGACGGCGGCGATTACACCGTTCATCTTCAACAACTTCGGCTCGCCGAACGTGAACCTGCAGACGGACGCGTGGGGCGCCGCCCTCGTGCTGCTCGGGATCATGTTGCTGGTCAGTCTCGTCTCCCGGCTCTTTGTGCGGGAGAAGTCCGAGGCCGAGGGGGCGGTCTAGACCGATGAACGGCGAGCCGAAGATCCGCACCGTCGACCTGAACGCTTGGTACGGCCGGAAGCAGGCGCTCTACGACATCTCCCTCGACGTCCCGGACCACGCCGTGACGGCCGTGATCGGTCCGTCCGGCTGCGGCAAGTCGACGTTCTTGAGGTGCCTCAACCGGCTGCACGAGGAGATACCTCGGGCGCGCGTGTCGGGGACGATCCTCCTCGATGGCGAGGACCTTGCCAAGAAGGACGTCGTGAGCGTGCGCTTCCGGGTCGGGATGGTGTTCCAGAAGCCGAGCCCGTTCCCGAACATGTCGATCTTCGAAAACGTCGCCGCCGGTCTGCGCCTCCTCGGGGTGCACCGCCACGATGAGCTCGACAACGGTGTGGTGGACGCCCTCCAGCACGCCGGCCTGTGGGAGGAAGTGGAGGAGATCCTCGACGCCCCGGGGACGAGCCTTTCGGGAGGGCAGCAGCAGCGGCTCTGCATCGCCCGCGCGCTCGCGGTGCGACCGGAGGTCCTGCTCCTCGATGAGCCGTGCTCGGCGCTCGACCCGATCGCGACCGCGAAGATCGAGAACCTGATCGCGAAGCTCCGGTCCGACTATGCGGTGATCGTCGTCACCCACAATCTCGCCCAGGCCACGCGCGTCTCCGACTTCACCGCGTTCCTCTACCTGGGCAAGTTGGTCGAGAGCGGCCCCACCGACCAGGTGTTCCACCGCCCGGTCGAGAAACTGACCGAGAACTACGTGAACGGCCGGTTCGGCTGACCCGCGTCGGGGCCTAGGTCGTGCGCCGGGTGCGGCGCCGGGTGTCCTGGGGCTGCACGTCGACCGAGGGCTCGCCCGCCTCGGGGTCCAGCGGGTTCGGCGGGTCCGAGGCGAACGACGGGTAGTCCGTGGTGTCCCGGAGGTTATCGTCCATCAGCTCGTCGAGCCCCGCGCCCGCGGCCGCATGGCCGGGAGCGCGTCGCGTCCCCGCCTCGTCCGAACGGGCCATCCCTTCGCTCGCCTTCTGGAGCTGTTTCATGAGGTTGATCCAGATACGGCCCTGGCTCGCGAGGGTCGCCTCGAGACGGTCGCGAAGGTCACCGGTCTGCTCGAGGAGCTCGCCCTCGAGCCGGCGGAGTTCACGGGCCATTTCGCGCCGCAGTTCCTTCAGGCGGGCCTCGGTCTCGGTCGCCCCGGGCCCCTCCTTTTCGAGCTCCGAAACGCGCAGCCACGTCCGGCGGATGAGCGGAAGCGCCCGGTCGGCGACCACCTGGATCCGACGGTCGAGGTCGTCGACCTCGTGACGGAGCGTCTGCTCGAGCCGGAGGAGGTCGGTCTCCCGGGTCTGGAGCTTCGCCTCGAGGCGCTCGAGGCGGACGACGCCCTCTTCTTGGTTCGAGCTTAAGCGGACCTCCGCCTCGCCGACGGCCTGGCGGATCGTCTTTTCCTGTTCCTCGCGCCCGCCTTCGAGGCCGCGCGCGACCCGGTCGCGGATCAGCGCATCGAACCTGGTCGAGTCGATCGTCTTCGCGAGCGACTGGTCGACGTCCGATTTGAGCCGCGCGAGGAGTTCGACGTACTTCTCCCGCTCGCGCTCCTGGTTCTCGCGCAGCTTCTGCTCGAAATACGACTGGAGTCGGACTTGCAGCCCGGCGAGCGCCTGGGTCTGGGCCTCGCTCGTCTCGGCGATGCGGGCCTCCCCGCTCACCGACCAGCGCTGCTCCGCCTGGGCGACGCGCTCTTCCTGGGCGGCGGCGAGCTTCTCCCGGAGGTCCGCGGTGCCGGCCGTCATTCGGGTTTCGAGGTCCTTCGTGCGACCGTCCACGAGGAGACCGAGGCGCTGCTCGAGGTCGCGGACCTCCTTCGACCGTCGCTGGTCGAGCTCGACGGTCCGCTCCTTCAGCAAGTCGCGAACGCGACCTTCGATCTCCTCCCGAAGCGCGGAGCCTTGCTCGTTCGCCTCGCGGAGCTCGAGGTCGATCTGGGCGACCAGCGCGGCGCGCATCTCCTCTTCGTCGTGCGTCGCCTGGGCCCGAAGTTGTTCCACCGACTGCCGGAACTCGTCCCGCAGTCGGGTCGCCCACATCTCGCTCGAGGCTTGGACCTCTTGCTGGACCTTGTCGACGATCACCCGGAGCTTCGCCTCGTTCGCGGCAAGAACCTTCTGTTCGGCTTCCGCCGCCACGTCGGATGGGCTCACGACGGGCCGAGCTTCGATCGCATGGAGGCGGGAGGTGAAGTCGCTCTGCAGTCCCAAGACCGCCTTCGCGGAGGCTTCCTGGAGCTCCCGAATGCGGGCATCGAATTGCGCGCCCCACTTCGCCTCGAGCTCTCGGGTCGCGTTCGCGAGACGTGACGCTAACTCGGTCGGGTCGAGCGTGGGGGCACGGTTCTTCGCGAGGTCCGCGAACCGACGGTCAATCTCGCCCTTTAGCAGGGCCTCGATCTCTTCGTTCGTACTCGCGGCGGGGCTCGCCGGGGGAGCCCCGGACGGTGGCGGAAGCCGAGCGGGGGCCACGGCGCCCGCGGGCAGGTTGGACGGGTCGTCGCTGGTCGAGACCGGTACGGCGACCGGTCCGGGCGGGGGCAGCTGGACATCCGGGGGCTTGTGCAGCCACGGCGGGTGCTGGCCCATCAGCGAGGAGTCCGTCGGCGGCGCCGCGGGGGGCGGCATCGCCGGCACCGGCTCCGGCGGGATGAGCACGGTGTCCGACGGTCGGACCTGCAGATACTCGTTCGCGCGCTTCGCCGCCTCCGTGGTCATCGGTACGGAGCGGCCCTTGGGGCGCGTCAGGAGGAGCGCCGCGGTTTCCATCGCGGTCCCGATCCTCCACATCTCCTTCCGCCGGTCCCGGCCGCCCTGCCGGTCGGTGTCGTGAAGATGGGCTTGGAGGCGGGGGGCCTCGACCACGTCCACGCGGCGCGAGACCTCGAGGATCTTCGTTTCCTGATGTTCCCGGACGTACTGCAGGACGAGGGGCAGCGCTTCTCGGCCGCGGCTTGGCCGGGTGAGGTCCCGCAACGTCACCGGGGCGGACTCCCAGCTCGCGAGGCGCTTCGCGTGCCGGTCGCCCTGCGCCTCGCCTCGCGGAACCCGCATCACGGCGAGCGCGAGCGGGAACTGTTCGGTGAACTCGTGCAGGTTCACCTTCGCCTCGGGCAGGAAGTACGGGAAGACAAGGAAGGCGCCGCGAGCGACAAGGCACGTCGGCATCGCGCGCACGAGCTCGAGGACCGCTTGGCAGCTCGACTCCCACGCCTCCGCCGCGACCGCTACCACCGGTTCGGTGGTCCCGCGGTGGAAGAGGAACCCCTCCCCGACGGTCTGGTAGACCTGGGGGTCGGGTTCGACCAGCGGCCGTTTACCGTCCGAACGGCCGCTCATGGTCGTGTAGGCACGCAGGATGTCCGCCCCGAACTCGCCGCCCGCCAGGAGCGGCGCGGTCTCGAGGACCAGGGTCTTCATGCCGAGACGCGGGCGGTCCTCCGTGGAGAGGAACATCCGTCCCACGCACGTGTACCGGCCGTTCGCGGCCGGATAGAGGAAGATGTTCGGGTAGAACGAGAGCGGCTGGGACGGGTCGGGGTCCCAGTAGTCGTGCGTGTCGGCGATGTTGATCGTGAGGTTCCCGACGATCCGAATCGCCTCGAGCGTCTCGCGACGCCCGGGGAACTCCTCGGGGATGGTCGTGTACCCGGGGCTTTCCGCCTCGTTATCGACCTGGCGGCACCAGACGACCGCGACCGGCGTGAGGGTCGAGCCCGGGGCGGCCGAGTCCGCCGTCGCCATCAAGCCCCCTTCGTCGCCCGACGCTCGAGGATGCGCTCGCACGCCCGAGCGAGGGGAAGCGTCGTGTTGACCATGACCGGCACGCCCATCGTCACCGTGCCCGAGTTCGGGGCCTCTTCGCCCGTCTCGCCGATGAAGAGCGGGTGGCCCTCGCCGGTGGAGACGGCGCTCGAGATGAGGAAGACATCCTCCTTGGTCGAGATCCCTCGGCCCTCCTGGGCGACGAGAATCGTGCCCATACCGGCGCCGTCGCGCCGGAGGAGGAAGTCCGTCGTGTCGAACGTGGACCGGTACGTTCGCTCCCGGACCGACTGCTCGACCTCGCCGTAGAACTCCTTGAGCTTGTCCGCTTTGGAGACCGCGATGACCAATGGTAGGTCGCGGGTCCGGGTGTAGCGGAAGACCCCGCGGGCGAGGTTCACCTGCTGCGCCTGGTCGCGGAGCGATGGGAGGCCCGGCGAGAGCAGCAGGATGATCGCATCCGCGCCGCAGACGAACCTACCGAGAAGAGTGAGGCCCCGCTTCCACAGGTCCCGCCGGTCCGGTCGCCACGAGTCGAAGTGCGGGATCACTCGGCAGGTCTTCTCGGTGACCTCGCCTTCGGGGGTGTCGAGCCAGATCCGGTCGTAGGTGAAGTAGTCGGCGATGATGCCCCCCGCCTCGTCGACGGTCTGCAGCTCCATCGGGCGCGACCCCGCCTCCCCCTCGGGGGCCGCGTAGCGGAACCGCATCTTCATCTCGACGAACTGGTTGAACTTCGTCGGGAGCGGGTATTTCGTCAGGATGCCCTGCTCGTCCCGGCCCGCGCTCAGCTCGACCCAGAGCTTGCGCCGGTCCTCCATCGGGCGGTTCACGTAGTAGCGCGTGGTGGTCTCGAGGCTGCCCTCGGGGTCGGTAGGGTCCGTCGTCTCGTAGGTGGTCTCCTCGAGCGCCACGTCGTTTTCGAGGTCGCCGAACAGAGGGAGGCTCCCATTCTCGGCGCGGGACGGGATGTAGAGGATGGGGAGGTTCAGGCCGAAGTGGCCGGAGAGGAATCGGAAGTAGGTGGTCTTCCCCGAGGCGGGGATCCCGACCACCGCGATGCGGGTCGTGTCGGCCGAGGGCTTGGTTTCCCTCTTCCCCGTCGACCGACGGCGGGTGGTCACCTTGACTTCGGGCATTCAGGGCCTCCTTACCGCATCTCCGCCAGGCATATTTCAATGAAGTCCAACGCGCCTTCCACGGTCGGACCCTGGGAGGCGAGGTCGAGCCGCGCGTCCTGGAGCAGTGAGAAGACCTCTTCGACGGCCGCTTCGTGCTTGATCGCGGCGTCCTGGAGGTCGCCCTCCCCGGCGAGCCGCGTGAGCTGGTAGGTGCCGCGCAACTCCATCAGCTTCGCGAACAGGTCCATCAACCGCTCGCGCACTTTCGGGTCGCCGTGCACGAGGTGGTGCTCGGTATCGTCGATGAACCGGACGAGCGTCTCGGTTTCTTTGTCGTTTTGCATCCTCGCCTGGAGGACGGCCAGCCGGCGAAGGATCGGGGCCTGGGTGGCCGGGGGCAGTTTCTCGGCTTCGGCCCAGGCTTGGAGGAGGGCGCGGGCGGCCTCCACCACCGCGCGACGGGCGTACTGAATCCGCGCCTCCCAGTAGAGCCGAGTGACGGCGGGTAGGAATCCTTGGGTCCGCTGGATCAGTTCGAGCGCGTGGTCGAGCTGGCCGGAGAGGTACGCGGCGACGACCTCGCCGAGCGGACCGTAGCGTTCCTTGAGGTAGGCGGGCGGGCCCCCGGGCCCGGTGGCGAGGAAGTCCACCTCCATCTCGGGCGCCTCGGCGTACGACGGGGAGTCGCCGCCTTTGGTGAGCGACTGAGCGTCCCTGATGCGGGCGACGGTCGCGTGCTGCTGCGGCTCCTTGAGCGCCCGAGCCGCGTTCGCCGCGTGCCGCGCGAGCTCTTCGGGATGAAGCTCCTCGATGGGGCGGTCGTCCTCGTAGCCGACGTCGACGAAGGCGTTGACCATCTGAGCGAACAGCTGCGAGCCGGTCGTGACGAGCTGGAAGCTGAAGGCGGGCGGGAGGCCGAGCTCTTGGGCGCGCTGGGCCATCTGGGTCACGAACTGGTTCATCCGGCCCGTGTCGACGCCCTTGTCCCGTTCATCCCCGCTGCCGATACCGATGATGCGAACCGTCAACCGAGAGTGCGCTGGCAGCACGTAGGGGACCAGGTCGACCCGGCCGTTCGGCACCTTGGCCGCCGGGTCGGAGCGGACATCGAAGCGGCTCGAAGCATTGTCCCAGCCGTCCGTCACGAGCACGAGGTTCCCCTGCACGCCTTGCGTCCCCATCCGCAGAAGGTCCGCCCCCACGCCGATCGCGTCCCAGATCGCGGACCGTCCGCTGGGTGTCAGGAGCGAGATCAGGTTCTCGATGTACGGAAGGTTCTCCCGGTGAATGTCGCCGAGCGGTACCGGGACGCGGACGGTCTCCGTGAACGTCACGAGCCCGAACAGGTGGCCGCTCGTCGCGGCGTCCTGAAGGATCCGGAAGACGGCGGTCCGGGCCACTTCGATCTTCTGGTGTTCGGGCCCGCCCGTTTCCGGGTCCGGGAGGGGGGCGAACATGCTCTTGGAGAGGTCGAGCAGAAGGACGTTCCGTTCCCGGGTCGGTGGTGAAGCGGATTCTTCTCCGTCGTTCTCCATAGGATGAGATGCCTTGTCCAAATGCGGGAGGGGTCCCTAGATCCGGTGCGGGTAGCCCCCCCGGGCGGCTCCACTATCAGGCACGCCGGAAAATACCTCAGCTAGGGTATTTGTGCATATCGCCGGTGTGAGCATGCCTCCACCGGCGGCAAAAGTCGGCCGCGGCCGTGCCGGATAGGGTTATAAACCGGACCCGAGTCGGCCCCGCCCGCATGGGAAGTATCCGCCAGACGTACATCAAACGGGTCGCGATCGAGTTGATCCGCCATTATCCGGACGATTTCACCGGCGATTTCACCCGCAATAAGCAGAAGGTCCTCGAGCTCACCGACCTCGGCGTCACCGTCGAAGGTCACCTCCAGGCGAGTCACAAGAAGCTCGCCAATCGGATCGCCGGATACGCGACCCGGTACGTGAAGCGGAAGCGGGGGACGTAGTTCGTCCTACGAGCGGGAACGTCCGAATCCCGCTCAATCGAAGATTTGCAGTCCTTCTTGCAGGTGAACGACCTCGACCGGGGTCGTGGGCCGGCCGACGAGAAGTCCCCGCGAGTTCGCGACCACGCACGCGCCGACGATTGGGACGCCGAAGTTCGCGGTCGACCGGTGCACCGGCACGTGCAGGAGCTCGCTCACGTGGACCGTCTCCTTCTCGGTCGCACGCGGGTGCACGATAACGCCCCGGTTCGTCGCGACACCGGCCATGCCGACCGTACCGAGCCCGGCGATCGTCCCCCGCTCGGTCGGCACGCCGAGCGCCCGGCGCAGGGCGTCGACCGCGTCGTCCGAGAACTCGGGGTGGACGAGCGCGCCCGAGTCGTTCACCAGGACGTTGTTGCCCATCGCGTTCTGCCGATGCGCGACGACCGTGAGCGGGGCGACCGACTCGAGGGTTCGTCGTTCCTCCGGGTCGACCTCCCCGCCGACCACGAAGCCGTTGGAGTTGCCGGCGAGCAGCGCGCCGACGACCTCCGCGTCGAGGATCGTCGTCCGGACGATCTGTACGTCCAGCATGCGGGCGAGGTCGCGTTCGACCGCGCGAGGGGCGTTATCGGGAACGATCGCGAACCGGTCGCCGACCCGGAGGTAGACCCCGAGATAGGGGCTCCCCCCGACCAGAGTCCGACCGACCGGCACGCGAGGGGCCTCCCCCGACCGACCCTACTCGGTCTCGAGCAGGTCGACCTCGATGAGGCCGTCCTCGAATCGAATCGCCTTCACTCGGACCCGGCTTGGAATGTGCTGGATACCGCGCTCCCAGATGTGCTCGTTGAGCCGCGGGTCGATCCAGACGTCCTCCGGTTTCCCCTTCATGTGGCGGACGACGAATCGCCGGACCGTTTCGAGCGCGTGGCCGGCGCGTCGGCGACGTGACGGCTGGTGCTGGCTGGGC
Source organism: Thermoplasmata archaeon (assembly GCA_035626215.1). GTDB lineage: Archaea > Thermoplasmatota > Thermoplasmata > Lutacidiplasmatales > UBA184 > Lutacidiplasma. The sequence continues at coordinate 5,296 of DASPOD010000007.1, read as the reverse complement.
CGCAGGGGGATCACGTACTCGCGCTCGAGTTCTTCGGTGTGCCGGGAGGACGGTTTCGCGGGCATCGCACGGTACCTCGGTTACTCCTCTTTCGTGAACGGTCACTTGTGCAAGTGGCCCCGTTTCCAGACGTGCCGCTTCGGGTGGCGCGTGAAGCGGCGGTTCGTCCGCTGCATCACCCAGGCGGGCACGCGCCGGTTCCCCTTCACGACGCGGAACAGTCGGGTCTTGCGGGCGAGGCTCTTTCTACGGTTCGCCATCGATTCCTCCGCTCACCGCCGCGTGATGCGGATCTCCCGCTTCTCGGGGGCGATCCGCTCGAGCAGCGCCCTCAGGGTGACGTCGTCGATCGCGCGCTGAATCCGCCCGCTCGCGGCGAGCGCGATCAGCTGCTGCTCGACGGCGGAGGCGACCTCGGGCTTTGCGAGGCGGATCCGGGCGAGTCGCTCTCGCGCTTCGGGGGTCAGGATCCGGCGCAGGACTTCGGTGCGCTCCTGCTCGCGACGGGCCATCTCGGCCTCCTGAGCGGCGAAGGCCTGAGCGTTCGCCACCTCCGAGCTCTGCATCTCCTGGAGCTGCTGGAGGCGCCGCCGCCGGAGCTCCGCGAGCTCGGCATCGTCCCCGTACGCCATCGTTCCGAACCCTCCCCTCGGAAAAACCACTAGAGGTACTTGGCGAGTTCGGGTCGCTCGGAGGCCATCGCCTTCAGGATCTCCCGGGAGAGCCCGTCAAGTAGCTTCTGCCCCTCGGGGCTGACGCGGCGGCCCTTGGTCTTGTACGGTTGGACGAGGCCGGCCTTTTCGAGCTGGTGGACGATCTCGCGTAGGACGGACCTCGAGCCGGTGCGGGCATGATAGGGCGCGCTGCCGCGGTCGCGTTTCCCGCCGTACTCCGCGCTCAGACGTTCGATGCCGACGTATCCCTGAAGGTAGATCTTCCGCAGCACCGACGCGCTGCGGAGATACCACCAGTCCACCTGCGTCGGAGCGCGCTGCTTGTGCACACCGGTCTTCGCGAAGGTCGCCCAGGGCGGCGGGCTCACCGCCTTGCGAGCGCGGAGCTCCGTCGCGAGCTTCGGGAGCAGCGCGGACGGAGGTACGTCGTTCGGATGAGTCATGAGGCGGCGCGCCCACCGTGCCCGCGTATTTAAAGTCGCAGGCGAGAAATCGTTTCGCCGGAGGCGAGCCGGCCGCCGGCGTGGGTGGACTTAACTATCTTGGCCGACGTGGGTCCCTTCGAGGAGGCCCACCGTCCGTTCGATGGCGACCGCCGCCCTACTACTAAGTGGAGGGGAATCGAACCGGTTCGGCGGGACACCGAAGGCGCTGATGCCGGTCGGCGGCCGTCCGGCCGTCCGACGTCTCGCGGAAATCTGCCTGGACCGGGGGCTCGACCCGGTCGTGGTCGTGGTGGGACCCCATCGGGGCCCGATTGCGCATGAGCTTCGGGAGACAGGGGTCACGCTCGTCGACTCCGAGCTCTGGTACGAAGGGCGTACGGCGTCCATCCATTCCGGGCTCGAAGCGATCCCGACCGACCGGGACGTCTTATTCTGGCCGGTCGACCACCCGTTCGTGCTCGAGTCCACGATCGATGCGCTGCTTGCCGCGCCCTCGACCGACGCGCTCGCCGTCTGGTTCATTCCCACCCATGAGGGTCACGGGGGCCACCCCGTCTACTGGCGTTCGAGCGTGCGAGGCGACATTCTCGACCTTCGCAGCGACGCCCCCCTACGGTCGTTGCTTCCCGAGTTCGGCGTTCAGGTTCGCCGGATCGCCGTCAACGACCCCGGCGTGGTCACGAACGTCGACACGCCCGAGGAGTACCGAACCGCGCTCGAGGAGTGGGCGTCGCGGTCGCAGGTGCTCTGATGGACCGACGGCTGACGCGTGAAGCGCTGCGCCTCTTCGAGATGCACGAGGCGTTCGTTCGTGCGACCGTGGTCCGAGCCGTGGGTTCCGTCCCGGGCAAGGTCGGCTCGAGCATGATCGTTCGCGCGGACGGTTCGACGGTCGGAACGATCGGGGGCGCCCAGCTCGAGGAGGAGGTGAAGTCGCGCGCCCGCACGGCGTTCGAGCGTCGGGAGGGGGACCTTCACCACTTCGACCTTCAGGCTTGGAAACCCGGGGGTCTACCCAGTCTTTGCGGAGGCTCGGTGGAGATCGCGATCGAGTTCGTCGGCGCGCGGCCGAACCTTCTGCTCTGGGGGGGTGGCCACGTGGCCCAGGCGCTCGCGCAGCTCCTACCGACCCTGGAATACGACTACAGTGTCGCGGACGACCGACCCGAATGGGTTGCGGTGGAGCGATTCCCGACCGCGGAACGCCGCGAGGTCGTCGCGCCGGAGCGCCTTTTCGACGTGTTCGAACCGACGTCGTTCACGCACCTCTACCTCCTCGGCTACGACGCGATGAAGGATCTTGAAGTGCTCGCGATCGCGGTCGAACGGTTCCCCAACACGATCGGACTGATCGCGAGCGCGTCGAAGCGCGAGCACCTGTTTGCGAAGCTACGCGAGCGGGGCGTTTCCCGCGAAGCTCTGGCCCGCGTCCGGTCGCCCGTCGGCCTTCCGATCGGTGCCGAGTCGCCTTCGGAAATCGCCGTGAGCATCGTCGCGGAGATCGTCCGGGAACTCCACCCAGCGACCTTAGGTAGCTCCTCGCGTCAGCTCTCCCAGGTGACTCCCGACACCGATGCCGTTCCCCGAGCCCCTTAGGTTCCGCCTCAACGGGCATCCCGCCGAGGTCGGCTGCGAGGACGCCCGGATCCTCCTCGACCTCCTGCGCGAGGACCTCAACCTCACGGGAACGAAGCGCGGCTGCGACCTCGGAACCTGCGGATGTTGCACGGTCCTTCTCGACGGGCGGCCCACGCTGAGCTGCCTCACTCTCGCGCGGCTTGTCGAGGGTCGCGAGGTGACGACCATCGAGGGGATCTCCCCTCCGAGCGGCCTCACGCCGGTGCAACGCGCGTTCGTCGAGCTCGGGGCGACCCAGTGCGGCTTCTGCACCCCCGGATTCATCGTGACGGCGACGGCGCTCTTGCGCGACCACCCGCATCCTCCGCGCGATGAGATTGAACGGGCGATCTCGGGCAATCTGTGTCGATGCACCGGCTACCGGAAGATCGTGGACGCGATTGCGATGGCCGCTCGGGAGGCGCCGTAATGGCCTCGGCCCCACCGCGGCCGTACCGGCTCCTCGGAGGCCGAATCCCGTACGTCGAGGGCCCGCTCAAGGTGACGGGACGGGCGGAGTACACGGACGACATCCAACGACCCGGGATGCTCGTCGGCCGTCTCCTCCGAAGCCCGTGGCCGCACGCCCGTTTGAAGTCGATCGGCACGAGCGCCGCGCGGGCTCTACCCGGCGTGTTCGCGGTCCTCACCGGCGATAGGTATCCCACGCCATTCGGAGTCCTTCCGATCACCCACGACGAGACGGCGATCGCGGTCGGCAAGGCCCGCTATATCGGGGACATCATCGCCGCGGTGGCGGCCACGGACGAACGCACCGCGGAGCGGGCGCTCGGGCTGATCCGGGTCGACGTCGAGCCTCTTCCCGAGTACGCCGACCCGCGGATGGGCGTCACTCCGGTGAGCGAGCCGATTCACGCGCGGGGTCTGCTCGGCTCGAACATCCAGAAGGAGGTTGTTCAGCATTTCGGGAACGTGGACGCCGCGTTCGCTCAGGCGGCGCACTCTGTCCGGGTCCGGGCCAACTTTGCCGGGGTGACCCATGCGTTCACCGAGCCGATGGCCACGATCGCCGAGGCGACGCCGGACGGTCGCCTCACCGTGTGGAGCGCGACGCAAGTGCCGCACTACCTCCACCGGGCACTCTCGGAGGTGCTCGGCCTCCCGATGCACCGTATCCGCGTGATCAAGCCCGAGGTCGGCGGCGGCTTCGGGGGAAAGTCCGACCCGCTCCCGCACGAGATCGTCTGTGCCGCGCTCTCGATCGAGACGGGGCGACCGGTCAAGATCCTGTTCGACCGCGAGGACGTTTTCTATACGAACCACGGACGCCATCCGACCCAGAACGACGTCCGGATCGCGCTCGACGCCTCGGGACAGATCCTGGCCTACGATATCGATGCGCTGATCGACGGAGGCGCGTGGAGTTCGTTCGGCACGGTGACGACGTACTACAACGGTGTCCTCGCGATGGGCCCGTATCGGGTCCCGAACTTCCGCTATCGGGGTCGGCGGGTCTATACGACGAAGCCACCTTCCGGCGCGATGCGCGCGCACGGGGGGACGAACATCCGTTACTCGGTGGAGGTGGCGCTCGACATGCTGGCGGAGCGCTCGGGTCTCGACCCGTTCGAGCTCCGGCGCCGGAACGCTTTGCCGCCCAACTCGAAGACCGTGAACGAGTTCCGGATCACCTCGACCTCCTTCCTCCAGTGTCTCGCCGCGACTCGGGAGAAGAGCGGCTGGGACGACAAGTTCCGTCGGCTCCCGTACGGGCGGGGCGTCGGTCTCGGCTGCGGCTTCTACATCTCCGGCTCGAACAGCCCGATCCACTTCACACCGAAGATGCCGCAGTCGACCGTCCATCTGAAGGTCGACATGGACGGCGGAATCGCCGTCCACTCGATGCAGGCCGACATCGGCCAGGGCTCGAACACGCTCCTCGCCGCCATCGTCGCCGAAGTGCTCGGGGTCGACCTCGAACGGGTCCACGTCCAGCGCGTCGACTCGGACGTGAGCCCGGTCGACCTCGGGTCGTACTCGAGTCGCGTGACGTTCATGATGGGGAACGCGGCGCGCGCGGCGGCGGAGGAGCTCCGCGCCCGGCTCGTGGCCGCCGCCTCCCAGCTCCTCGACCGGCCCGCGGCGGCGCTCGAGGTCGTCTACGAACGGATCCAGGAGGCGGCCCACCCCGACCACGGGGTCTCGTTCCTCGACGCCCTCCACCGGGCGATGGAGTCGTCCGGCGCGCTCACGGCGACCGGGTCGTACAGCTCGCCGCCGATGGGCGGCACCTTCAAGGGGGCCCGGGCCGGGACCGCGCCCGCCTATTCGTTCGCGGCGTACGTCGCCGAAGTCGCGGTGGACGACGAAACGGGAGAGTACCGCGTCGAGAAGATCTGGGCCGCGTTCGACTGCGGCCGTGCGTTGAACCGGCTCGCGGTCGAGGGCCAGATCGAGGGGTCGATCCACATGGGGCTCGGCCAGGTGATGGGCGAATCGATGAACTACCGAGGGACCCGGCTGTTCAACCCGTCGCTGCTGGAGTACAAGATCCCGATGGCCCAGCAGATGCCCGACGTCGAGATCCTCCTCGTGGGC
>DASPOD010000006.1:0-21696 GCA_035626215.1 Thermoplasmata archaeon | reverse complement strand
GCGTTCGATAGGTTGGTGTCCAAGCGATCGAACTCGCCCGTCGACACGTTGAACACGGCTGCGGGAGCGACCGAGGGGACGGGATCCCCCGCGACCGGGACGGCCCTTTGCGGGAACCAAAGGGTGTTGGTCGTCGGCACGTACGCCGGGGTACCTACCGACCACGTCGCCACGCTCGAGGTGAAGCTACCGGCAAGCGTGGTGTTGAACCCGGGGAAGATGGTGCGGCTCACTTCGCCGATGGACCCGGCCGAGAATCCGGGAGCTGCAGCCGAGGTCTCGGGGACCTCGACAGGGTGGGACGCATCAATCGTGGGCCGCGCCGGAGATCCGAAGAGCGCCGGTGCTAGCAGGGTCGCGTTGGTTCGCTGGCCGGTGCTGGAGAGAGCCGGCACCGCCATCGCGCTCGCGAACACGAGTGCCGCGACGAGGACGGTGAAACTCCAACTGCCCTTCGCGGCGCGAGGTCGATGGGACCCCATGGCCATGTCGGCCCGAACGGGATGCTCCGGTATTAAACAACGAAGGCCAACGTCATTGCATCGTCCGGATGACCCGGCCGGAGTGACCGTCGATGAGCACCGTGACGTTCTCGTCCTTGTGCTCGAACCGGAAGTACCAGATCGGGGCATGGAGAAGTTCCCCCTCGGAGACCTGGACCTGGGACTGCAGCGCGGAGACCATGTGGTGCTTTTGGTGCGCCGCCTCCGACTGGAGTTGCTTCACGTAGGCTTCGGCGGCGAACCTTGCCGCATCCTCCCCGAGGTCGCCGTTCAGGATCGGAGTGTTCGCGGGGATCGACTTCTTGTCGAAGAACGTCCGGTCCGAGAGCGCGAACTGGTAGTCCTTCGGCTGGTAGGAGCTCATCGCCTTTACCGCGACGACCGGGTACTCGTACTGCCCCGAGATCGTCTCGGAGCGGTTCGGGCTGACGACCGGGCCGGCCATGATCGGGACCACGGTGAATCCACCGCGACGGCCGCCGAGCGCGCTCCCGAGGAGCGCTCCCGCCGCCATGGTCCCCGCCGTCGCGCCGATGCTCGCCGCGGGCGCCTGGTACTGGTAGGTCGTGCTCGCGGACGCCGGGATGACCCAGAACGGAACGAAGCTGAAATGCTCCTCGGCGACCTTCGACTCCTCGAGGAAGTGCCGATGCAGGAACCCCTGGTCAAGGTAGCCTCGCACGACCTTCAACGCCGCGTCCCGGTCCGCGACCGCGACCGTGAGCATCGTATGCTTTGAGATCTCCTTCCATCCCTGGCCGCCGAGCGTGACGGAGCCACCGCAGTAATCGCACGTGATTACCATCTCGCCGAACGTCGGCTTGATGGGCGCTCCGCACGCCGGGCATTTGAGCTCCTGCACCCCGGCCGCGGCGATCGTCGGGGCAGTGGCCGCCGGCGCGGGCGGCGCGGGAGCGGTGGGGGCCTTCGCTCCACCGGGAGAGCCTACGGGGGTGCCGCACTTCATGCAGAACTGCGCGCCGTCGGGGAGCTGAGCTCCGCATTTCATGCAGAACGCCATCGGCCGCGTCTCCTTCCCGGGAACCGTTCGACTCCGAGACGACGCCGACTCAGAACGGTGCGCCGCAGTTCGGGCAGAACTTTCCGGTCGCGGTCGTCGCCTGTCCGCACTTGGCGCAGGTGCGCGCCGGGGCCGGTGTGAGGGGCGCACCGCAGTTCGGGCAGAACTTCACCCCGGGCGTGGTCGGCTGACCGCACTTAGGACACGGTGGACCCTGAGCGGGTGCCGCGGGGCCGCCCATCGGGTTCCCGCAACTCGGACAGAACCGATTTCCCGCGGGGACCATCGCGCCGCATTTCGGGCAGGGCGAGGACGGCCCCTGACCGTACATGCCCTGCATTTGACCCGTCATCCCGTAGCCCATGCCGAGCCCGACCCCTAGCCCCACACCGGCTCCGGCAAATGTCCCGGCGGACCCCGAGGGGTTGGAAGCCGCCTCGGTCATCGCCTGTCCGGCCTGGTACTGGAGGTAGTTCACGCCCAGCACGCCCATGGTGGCCCGAGTCTCGACCGCCTTCTGCACCGTGTCGGGGAGGTTGACCGAAAGCCCCTGCAGCTGCTTGATCTCGACCCCGAGCGGGCTAAAGTGCTGGGGCGCGAACCCGAGGACCGCCTGCTCGATCGTGGAGAGCTGGCCCGCGAGGTCGGTGACCTTCATGCCCTGGTCCTTGAGCTTCCCGAGTGTGTTGTAGACGAGCAGGACCATCTGGTCGCGCAGACGCGCCTCGACGTCCGCGGTAGTCGCGGCGCCGAAGGTGCCGACGAATTGGTTGATGAAATTATCCGGCGCGGCGACGTTCCAACGGTATTCACCGAACACGCGCAGTTGCACCAGACCGAAGTCGGGGTCACGGAAGACGTACGGTTCGGAGCTCCCGAACTTCCCGTCGAAGATGCGGCGCTGGAGATAGTAGACCTCCGCTTCCTGCTGCACCCCCGAGAGGGCCTTAACAACGCCACCGACGATCGGCGCGTTGATGCTCGTGAGCGCGTACCGGTCGGGACGTTCGATGTAGGCGAGGACCTTCCCGTCCCGGTAGAAGACGGCGGTCTCGTCCTGTCGGACGACGATGTTGTCGTTCAAGCGGATGTTACGCGGGACGCGCCACATCACGTTCGGGCCCTTGTACGCGTCCTCCCAGTTGACCGTGGTCGACCCGAAGAGGCTCCCGCCCTTCGCCGGGATGGGGGTGTTCGTTACCATATCCTTGTTCCACGCTCCTATCGGTTCCTGCTCCCACTCGCTAGCTGTCGATCCGTATGCCCTCGATCACCTGGAGGCGGGCTTTGAACGCCTGCTCGAGCTGGCTCACCTGCCCGCGCACCGTCGTGACGAGGGCAGTGACCTGCGGGGAGTTCGAGCCGGTCGCAAGGGACGGCAGCGACGACACGGACTGGTTCAGCTGGTCGGCCGCCTGAACGAATCCGTAGTCGTACTCGTAGAGACGGTCGAGCTGCTGCGGGTTGATCCGGACGGCCGGGGTAAATCCTGTATACCCCTGCTCGGCGAACCGGATCTGGCCCTCGAGCCTAAGGAGGTCCGCGATGACCGGAGCGAGGTCGTTGAGCGCCTGGAACTGGTTGGCGTTCGACAGCGCCGACCGGGAGTTCTCGATGGTCGTCCGGGCGTTCTTGATCCGGTCGGCCACCTGGATGCGGATAAAGCTGTCCGCCGCGCGGATATCCTCCCCTTGGCGGTAGCCCCGGAAACCTGGAACGAGCAGTTGCAGCCGCTTCAGGAATCCGCGGTCCTGCTCGACCTTCTCCCGGATGTCCGCGGGCGGGGCGCCGGCGGGCGCGGACGTACCGGTCGAACTGCCCGCTTGGGCGAAGAGCGAGGACCCGCAGGCGCTGCAGAACCGCGACCCGGGAGCCATCGTTGCGCCGCACTTGGGACATGTGATGGGACCGCTCGCGGACGCGAGTGGCGCAGGGGTTGGACTTGGAGCCGGCGCGGCCATGCTACGAGCTCCTCGGCGGGTTCGCGGGCGGTGAGGCGGGGGCGTTCGTCGGGATCTGGCTGGTCTGCGGGACGCTGGGCGAGTTCGCGGCTGCGTAGCTGAAGGCGGACGGCGCGGTCTCGCTGCGCCAGGCGGCGCGCGGAACTTCCCGGTTCTCGGTAGCCCGGACGGCGCGGACGCGCCAAGCGATCAGGACCACCGTAATGATCAGGGCCGCCACGAGCACGGCGAGCCCGATGAGCTGGTCGACCGTCGTGATGCTGCTCACGTAGTACGGACCGAGGCCGACCGTAAGGAACAGCACCGCGAAGCCCATGCCGAAAAAGCCCCACGCGAGCGAGCGCTGGTAACTCGGGTCGCGGGAGGCCGCTTCGGCGAGATAACTCCCGAGCGCGAAGAACAGCGATACCACGCCGATCAACAGCAGCGCGGTATAGTGCTGGTTCGCCGGGAACGCGTAGTAGATCAGCAGGAACACGACCACCGCGAACACCAGGAACAGCGCGGTGAGTAGCGGTCCGCTCCACCGAGTGGCGACCGGTTGTACGGAGGGGGACGGAGTCGTCATCGTATCGGCCCTCGATGAATGAGCCGCGGTCGCTATAAGAGTTCAGGGGGCGACGATGAGGGTCAAAGACGCGGCTCGTCGTCCGTCTTTTCACGTCGGGGCTTCGGGGTCGGGGCGGGCGGAGCGTTCGGGCTCGGCGGCTCGGGCACCGTCTTCCCGGCCGGCTTCGGGGGGGCCGGCGGCGCGGGCGCGGCCGGTGGGACGGCCTTCAGGACCGGTTTGGACGGCGGGGCCACCGCGGCCCGCGGGTGGTCCTGAGCGGGCTTGGTCGTCCGGACCGGAGCCTCGGGCCGAGTCGGAGCCGTCGGCTTCGCAGGGTGCGCTTCGTGGCGCGTCGGCTCGACCTTCGGCGCGGCGGGCTTGCGTTGGAAGACTCCTTTCAGGGTTCCGGTGACGCCGGGGGCCTGCGCGACCGTCCGGCCACCCGGGTTCTGCACCGTCACGCCGGACAGAGGCCGGGCCGAGTCGGTGGAAACGGGGCGACCGCACTTCGGGCAGCTCGGGAATTGGCCGACGCAATGCTGGCAGAGCGGAGCGCCGCAATCGTGCGCCACGGAAGCGATACCGCCGCATCCGAGGCAGCGAGCCCCGGTCGGACCGGCCGGAGGCGGAGCGACGATCGCCGTGGGGGCCACGGAGGGAGCGGCGGCCGGCGCGGGTGCATTCCACTCTTCGGCGGGCGCCGGCACGACGACCGTCTCCGGAGCTTCGGTGACCACGGGAGCCGACACCGGCGCGATGCTTTCCATCGCTGCCGCGTCGGACTCGTCGCGCGGACGGAACTCGGGGGAATACGCTCCGAGGTCCAGGGCGGCGAGCGGCGCATGGACGGCGGAGCCGGCCTGCTCGACGACCTTGATGAGGCGGGCTTTGTAGATCCCGACGCGCAGGGTGCGCACGAGCTGGAAGAGCGTGCGCTGCTCCGGTGGGAGGACGAGGGCTTTGCGCGCGAGCTCCTCGACGTCGGGCGTGAGCTGGAGGTTCTCCGGACGCAGGTCGGCCTCCAGCACGGCGCGGAGGTAGCCGAACAGACGCTCGATCTGTTCGAGCGAGTACGCCGGCGGCGAGAGGACCGCGACGTCCGCGAGCGTGAGCCCGCGGCGCTCGATGCCCGGAGGTCGGTGTTCGAGGGCGGAGGTGATGAGGTGATAGGAGGCGCTCTCGAGGTCCCGGATCTCGTTCGGTTCGAGCCGGTCGAGGTTGACCTTCACGCTGCGTCCGATCGCGGCGAGCACCGGCTCGAGGAATTCGTACGGGATGTGGAGCGTGACGAACAGGTCGTTCTTGGTGACCGTGCGGTTCAGTCGCGCCTCGAGTAGGAGCGCGTCGCGGGCGTGGCGCTGGACTTCGGCGTCGCGGGTTTTCTGCACGGCGAGCTTCTTGCCGTCCTTCGCGGGCGCATAGTCGGAGTCGAGCGCCAACGCCCGGTCGAAGCTCGTCTGGGCGTCGGTGGGCCGTCCGGTGGCGAGGAGCGCGAGGCCCCGGCTCGTCCACGCCTGCTTGTTCGCCGGGTCGGCTTCGCTCGCGCGCTCGTAGAAGGCGAGCGACTCGTTCGGATGCTCCATTCGTTCGGCGACGAAACCGGCGCGCATCAGCACCTCGACGTTCGCAGGCTGGAGGGCGAGCGCGTGGGCGAAGGAGGAGGCGGCATCCGGCCACGCTTGTCGGGCGACCGCGAGCTCGCCCGCGCGCACCCAGAGCGCTACGCTCTTCGGGAGCGCCTTGACCGCGTCCCGGATCGCTTCGCTCGCGGTGTCCATCTGGCCGACGCCGCTGTACGCCTCGGCGAGGAGGAGGTAGAGCGACTCCTGGGGCGGGACCTGCGGGATCGCCGCCCGAAGGAACTCGACGGCCTCGGCATGCTTCCCTTCCTCGAGCATCGACCGGCCGATCCCGGCGAGCGCGACCGGCGACTTCGGGTCACGCTGGCGAACCTCCTCGTAGGCGCCGCGCGCCTCGGCGGGCCGTTCGAGGGCGCCGAGGATCTCCGCCCGGAGCAAGAGCGCACCCAGGCTCGCGGAGGACCCCGGCGGCACGGCCTTCATGCCGTCGTCCAGCACCTCGAGCGCGAGGTCGGGCCGGCCGGCGGTCAGACGGAGCCGCGCGCGCCGCGTCGCGATCTCGAGCTTCATCATCGGGTCGAGCGCCGCGGCCTTCTCGTACGCCTCGTTCGCCTCCTCGGTTTTGCCGAGTGTTGCCGCGAGGTCCCCCCGCTCCAGATGGAGTGTCGCGTCCTGCGCTTCGGGAGCGGTGGTGGCGAGGAGGCGCGCGAGCGTCTCGTACGCCTCCTTCGCCTCCTTCGCATCGCGATGGAGCCGGAACATCTCGAGGAGCGCGGGTCCGTTGTCCGGCTCGAGGAGGAGGATCGCCTTCAGCGAGTAGAGGACCTCGTTCGTCCGCCCGAGCGCGCGGAACGCGTCGGCCCGGGCCTTCCACGCTGCGAGGTCGTTCGGGTCCTCTTTGAGCAACGGGTCGACGATCTGGACCGCTTCGGGATACTGGCCGGCGAGGAACAGGGTCTCGGAGAGGGCGAGCCGGCCGTGCCGGCTCCTTGGGTCGACATCCAACCCTCGGCGATAGTAGGTGATGGCGTCGGCGTACGCGCCTTGGGCCCGGAGCGCCTCGGCGACCTCGAAATACGCGTGCGGGTCCCCGTGGGCGGCCTGGACGGCCTGCTGGAGCGCGGCGAGCGCTTCGCTGCGATGACCCGAGCGGAGGAGCAACTGGCCCTTCCTTCGGAGGAAGAGCGGGTTGTTCGCCTCGCGCCGCAGCAACACGTCGAGCAGCTGGAGCGCCCGGGCGTCCTGACCGACCTCGGCGAACACCTCGGCCGCGCCCCAGAGCAGGTCCGCATCCTCGAGCCCGCCCGCGATCGCGCGACCGTACGCCTCGATCGCTTCGGTGTACCGGCCGGTTTCGCGAAGGGCGTGGCCGAGCTCCTTGAGGATGTCGTGACGCAGGTGGTTCGTCTCCCGGGCGAGGAACGACTCGTACGCTCGAATCGCCCGGTCGGAGTCGTTCACGAGCCGGGATGCGCGGGCGATCCCTAGGTCGCTGATGTCGGCGACCTCCGCATCGGTGGACGCTCGCTCATACGACACAAGGGCCGTCCGGGCGGCCTGGTCCCGCTCCGCGGAGCCTTCGGGGCGGTCGTAGGCGAGGGAGAGGTAGAGGTTCCCTCGTTCGACGGCGACGTCGGTCCGGGTGGGGTCGAGCCGGAACAGCTCGTCGAGGACCGGGGCGAGCTGGGATGGGTCGTCGGTGCGGGCGACCACCTCCTTCTTCTCGAGGAGGTACGGAAGTTCCCCGGGGTGCGACTCTAGGAGCGCGTCGTAGGCCCGCGCCGCACCGGCCACGTCCCCCGTGGTCGCGAGCGTGCGGGCGAGCTCGAGCTGGGCTTCGAGGTCCGACGGCTCCTCGGCAATCACCGCCTCGGCGAACTCCCGGACCGCGTCGGAGTTCCGTTGCTCGCGAGCGAGCTCGAGCGCCTTGCGCAATTCCGAGAGGGCGTGCGGGTGGACTTTGAGCAGCCGACGGTACGCCTCGAGCGCTGCATCCGCATGGCCGTTCGCCAGCTCGAGTTCGGCGACGCCGCGCAGCGCCTCGAGGTTCTCGGGCTGGACCTCGAGGATCGCCCGACACGCGGAGAGCGCCGGATCGACCCGGTCGAGGCGGAGCGCGAGGTCCCTCAGGTCGAGGAGGTTCTGGAGGTTGCGCGGGTCGATCTGGACGATGCGCTCGCGGGCGACGAGGGCGAGGTCGGGGGACGACGGTTCGGAGAGACGGGCGAGCTCCATCAGCGCGTTCGCCTCGGGAGCCGAGGTTCCCTCGACGATCGCCTTCGCGATCGGGACCGCCTCCTCCGCCCGGCCCAGCTGGAAGAGGATGTGGGCTCGCAGGAGGGCGGTCCGCGCGTCGTCCGGACGGGCGGTGCGGACCTTCTCGAGCGGCACGAGCGCCTCCGAGAGGTTCCCGACCGCGACCAGGAGTTCCGCCCGCGCGAACTGAAGGTCGAGGTCGTCCGGGTTCGCCTTGAGCAACTCATCGCACGCCGTGAGCGCCGGTAACTCACCCCCGAGCGCCCGGGCCAGGGAGAGCTTCTTCCGCAGGGCCGCCGAGTTGCCCGGGGCGAGCTTGAGCGCCCGGTCGACGTACTGCATCGACGAAGCGTCGAGGTCCTGCGCCTTCAGGTAGGAGTCGACCGCGTCATCGGTACGACCGAGCAACCGCAGCGTATCGGCCCGCGTCGCCCAGAGCCCTTTGTCGTGGGGGTTCGCCTCGAGCGCCCGCTCGACGAGCGTGAGCACCTCGGGAAGGTTCTCGTTCTGAGCGAGCAGGATCAGCGCCTTGTCGTGGAGGAGCGAAGCGGCGCCGGGCGCGAGCTCGAGGCCGAGGTCCGCGGCCCGGAGGGCCAGCTCGGGTTGGGACGCCCGGTAAAATGCCATCGCGGCCTCGTGCAGCATCGGTGTGACCTCCGCCACATCCGGCAGCAGCGCCTCCCGGCGCTGTTCCGCGGAGGCGAGAAACACCTTGAGTGCGTTCGTGAACCGCGCCCGGTCCGGCTGTCCTTCGGCCTCCTGGGCGGCCCGGAACCGGGCCCGAACTTCCTCGATCGCCGATGCGGCCGTCCCGGAGTCGGCCGACTCGCCTTCCGGCATCCGGAGTCGTGGACGGCCATGACGTCATAAATACGTTCGGCCTCGAGAGGAACCGGACGCTCTCGTGTCGGCGGTTCCTACGGGGGGCGCGCCGGATAGGGTGTCGGGGACGATGCGCGGACCCGGGGAACGAAAGTCGATCTTCGACCCGGTCCACGGGACGATCCTGCTCGACGGACCCGCGCTCGCGCTCATCGGGACGGGCGAATTCCAGCGACTCTGGGGCATCCGTCAAACGGGGTTCGCCCACCTCGTGTTCCCGGGCGCCAACCACACCCGCCTCGAGCACTCGCTCGGAACCTTTTGGGTCGCCGGCCAGATGGCGGACCGGCTGGGGCTCGAGGGGAGGGCGCGGCGCCGGGTCACGGCCGCGGCGCTTCTGCACGACCTCGGGCACGGGCCGTTCTCCCACACGCTCGACGGACCGATGGCAGAGGTCCTGGGGATGAGCCACGAAGGGATCTCGCGAGCTCGTATCGAGGGCAGCGACCCCTACTGGCCCCCGGAGCATGCGGAGGTTCCCCGCGTTCTCGAGCGGCACGGACTTCGCCCGAGCGAAGTCGCCAACCTCGTCGACCCGGCGAGAGGGACGGCCTCGTCGCAGCTCGAACGTGCCATCCTCCACGGCGCGATCGACGCCGACCGTATCGATTACCTTCAGCGCGATGCCCACTACACCGGGGTGGGCCACGGGGCGGTCGACGCGGGTCGCCTCCTCGAGACGATCCGCGCCGACGACGGGCGCGTCGTCTTCGCGGAGAAGGGCCGGAGTGCGGTGGAAGGCTTTCTGGTCGGGCGGGCGCTGATGTATTCGACGGTCTACTACCACAAGACGGTCCGCGCGGCCGAGATGATGGCGCAGGCCGCAGTCGAGCGGCAGTCCGGCTTTCCCGAAGTGGCCCGGGAGCAATTCCGGGGCACGGACGCGGACCTATTGGTCCGGCTCCGCGACGGGGACGGCGTCAGCCGGGACCTCGCACGAGCCCTGCTCGCGCGACGGCTCTACAAGCGGGCGTTCGGATGGCGAACCGTCCGGGGTTCCGCGCGCGCCGGCTGGTCCCGGATGCTCCGCCACCCCGCCGAGCGCCGCTCGATGGAGGACGAGGTCGCGGGGTCGCTCCGGGCTCCTCCCGGCTCGGTGCTGGTCGACCTTGCCGGGCTCGAACCTCGCCGGGTGAAAGGGGACAGCTGGGCGACCGTGAGGGTCTTCCGCGACGGTCGGCCCGTCTCCCCATTTCGAGCCCCGGGTCCGTGGCAATCGCTCGCGGCCCGGGCGCCGGCCGAATGGGCGGTCAGCGTCTACGTGGCCCCCCGGATACGGTTAGCGGCGTCACGGTGGCTTGCGCGAGGACCCCGGCCGATCCCGTAGCGGACCGTTCGGGGTCGTCCGCTCAGCCGAGGACGATGCCCTGGTCGTTGATCACGAACGGCCGACGCTCGGGGTCGTGGGCGCAACCCCGCATGCGGACGATCTTGATCTGCCGGACCGACCGGTCCCCGACCCATTTGCGCGTGAGCAGGATCTCGCCGCGCGTCAGAACCTCCTCCGGAGTGAGGATGCCCGGGTCGCTCGGGGTCGCCGTGATGAGCGTCGTCACCTCGGCCTCGGAGAGGAACCGGAGGAGCGATTGGATCTCGGTGCGCTCCGCCTGGGGGTCGACCGACGACTTCACCGCGAAGCGTCGGATCGAGGTAATCGAGTCGACCACGACGCGGCGGAACGGCCGGTCGGCCATCTGCTGACGGAGCTTGAGCTGGATTCCCTGGATCGCGATGTCCTCGGCCTCGCTCGAGCGCTTCCCTTCCGGAGTCACGTCGCGCATCGCTTTGAGGTCGTTCATCGCGCGGATCTCCTGGATGGCCATGTTCCGTCGAATGCCGCGCAGCCCGGGATTGGCATCGAGCGTCTTCACACCCGAAAGGTCCCAGCCCATGGAACGGACGTTCTCGACGATCTCGCTCGGCGGCTCGTCGACCGCCACCAGCAGCACTTCCTCGCCGAGCCGAATCCCTTCGAGAAGGAAGGTGAGACCGAGGAGCGTCTTGCCGCTCCCCGTGCCCCCGGTCACAAGATACGGCCGCCCGGGCCGGAGCCCTCCGCCCAGCATCCGGTCGAGTCCCGGAATCCCCGTCGGTACCCTCGTGTCCACCCACTCGCCTTCGGTCATGGCTTAGCCCTCCGGGGGAGAGGGGGCGTCGGGGTCATCCGGGGTCTTCGACGGTTCCGGGGGTTCCATGAGAGCCCCGGGCGGAACCGGTTCCACCGTCGCCGAAACGACCGGAGGGGCCTTCCGCTTGCGCGGGGCGCGTCGGCGCACCTTCGTGGTTAAAGCGGCCGAAGGCTCAGCCGCGCTGACGGGAGCAGCGGGGAGCGTGGGGGGTGTCACGAGCTCGGGGGCTGGCACCGATTTCACCTCAGCCTCGTGGGACGCCGCGGGCTTCGCGTGACCGGCCGGGCGTTTGGCCCCGGGCGTGACGGCACCTCGGCGACGCTTCTTGGCCGCCGCGGTGGCGGTTGCTCGGCCGGGGGTTGGCGGCGCGGGGACATGTGCCTCGGGAACTCGGGCCGCGGCGTGAGCGGACACCGTCGATTTGGCCGGAACGGCCGGGGCGGCGAGCCACGCGGGCGTGGCCGTGCTCGGAAGTGGTGGCGGTCCGGCTTTCGCGGTCCGAGGCCGTGACGTAGGCTCCTGCGTGGGTCGACTCGGGCCGCGCCCGATTGGGGGGTGAGGCTTGGGAGGTGCGGGTAGTCGTCGCGCGACCCGGGCGGTAGGGAGCTGTTCGGGCCCGGGAGGTGGTGGGGGCGCCCCCGCCGGCGGGGGCCGGGGTATGAGAATCGGTTCCGCCGGAGGAGGCGGAGCACTTGGCACGGGGATTTCAGAGGTCCCCGCAACTGCCTCGGGAACGACTTCGGGGACGGACGTCGGCACGGGTGTCTCGACTACCGGAGGGGGCGAGGGAGCGGGAGCCGGCTTCTCGACCTTCGACGGCTCGGGTTCTACCGGCTGGGGGGTCTCGGCTGGCGACGGGGGCGCGACCAGCACCGGCGGGGTGACGACCTCGACGGGACGTGCAGGCGCGGGCTCACTTGGGGTGGCCTCCGGCTCGGGTGGAGCCACTGCGGGGGCAGGCGGGATAAGAGCCGCCTCGGGGGGCGCGACCGGAGCCGGCGCCGGCATCAACGGCGGTTGAGCTACGGCCGGCACCGGGAGCAACGAAAGGAGGGCACCGAGTTGCACTTGGAGCGCCGAGGCCGGCGGGAGGCTCGTCGGGGGCACTCCCGCGCGGACCGAATCCGCTCGAGCCAGCAGGCGCTGGAGGGACGCCTGAACGACCGGGTCGGTGGTACCCGCCGTGGCATACGCACGGCTCAGCTGGTCCACGAGCCCGATGACGAGCGACGACACGCGCGACAGGTGGGCCTGGGCTTGGTCCGGGCGCCCGTCGATCGTCGCGGCGAGGGCAGCGGCGATCTCGCTGCGCGCGGGACCGACATCAGCTCCGATCAGAATGAGGTCGCGGAGCTCGTCCATGAGGGGGGTCACGGGCGAGGCGACCGGGGCGGGTGGCGCCGTCGCGACCGTCACCGCTACCCGAGGCACGATCGGCTCGATGATCTGCCGCGTGTCGCGGGAGATCGTCATGTCGAGGTTGATGTCGATCCCCTGGGGACCGATGCGGTAGGGGTGCAGGCGCACATCGTGGGAGCTGCCGCGGAACTTCTCGACACCGACCGCCCGGACGGTCTGGCCGTCGAGCTCCCAGCGGAACAGCCGGATCTCTCCACGGGCCAACATCCGTTCGGGGGTCTCCACGTCTTCAAGCGGCGCCTCCACCGTGATGAGCGTGGTGACCCGGAGGTCGGAGAGGAACCGCAGGAGCGACTGCGCGCCGCCGACCGGGTCGAATCCCTTCATGCAGAAGTACTGAAGGGCGGTGAGCGAGTCGATCACAAGCCGCGTGTACCCCTTGCGGATCACCTCGGTACGGAGCATCTGCTCGAGCGCGGTAATTGTCACCTCGACGCTCGCCAGCTCCGGGCTCTGCCGGATACGGGGCGGCACGTGAGCGAACGGGATGGCCGTCCGGACCGACGCGATGTCCTTGAACGGCGTCCGCTCGTACCGCATGATGTCGGGAATCGCGTCGAACACTTCGACCCGGTCGAGCGTGGGCTCGAGCCCCCGGTGGTTGGCACGGGCCTCGTTCGGGGGCTCCTCGAGCGTCACGAGCAGCACGCGCTCGTTACGCCGGACGCCCTCGCAGAGGAACTGGATTCCGAGGGTCGTCTTGCCGGTCCCCGAGGGTCCGACGATGAGGTACGGTCGGTGGGCGACCAGCCCTCCTTCGAGCATCGCGTCGAGCGACGGATTGCCCGTGGACACACGGGCTTCCGCCGGATGGGCGACCACGCCCTCCCCTGCCATCCCGGAACCCTCTTTCACCGCTCGCCCGGAGCGGACGTCGTAGCCATGGCTGGACGGGCTTCATCAACTTTCCCCGTAATCTAAGATACGCTCACGTACGGCCGTAAGAGATATCTTCCGTCGGTTTCCCTCGCCGGCAATGACGTCGAACGCCTCGGAAGGGGCGGCCCGAATGCGGGCGCTCGCCGCGGCCTTGCCGGACGCCCTCGTCGCGGGATATCGCGCGGGCATCGAGCTCGCCCGGCCCCTCCCGGCCGATGACCTGCGGGTCGTGGCGGTCGGCATGGGCGGTTCGGGTATCGCGTTCGACCTCGCTCGCGGGCTGGTGGAGGCGGAGAGCCGGGCGTCGCTGTCGACGGTTCGGTCCCCCGAGCTTCCTCGATCGGTCGACGGGCGCACGGAGGTTTTCGTGGCGAGCTACTCCGGCAACACCTGGGAGAGCTTGGCCGCGTACGACGCGGCGGGACGGGCCGGTGCCCACCGCACGGTCGTCACGTCCGGCGGCGCGCTCCTCGAGCGGGCCGAGCGGGACGGCGTCCCGATTTTGACCTTGCCGCCCGGTCTGCCCCCGCGCTCGGCGGTCGGCCAGATGCTGGGCGGTGTGCTCGGGCTCCTCGACCCCTCGTTCCCCGAGTCTCTCGAGACCCGAGTCGCGGGCGCCGCGGAGGCGACGCGCGAGCGGATCCGAGAATATGCGCGCGCCCGTGGTCCCGCCGCCGCGCTCGCGAAGAAGGTGGGGACGGGCCTTCCGTTCGTTTACGCGGAGCAGTCGTTCGTCGCGCTCGCCCGACGATGGAAGACGCAGGTCGAAGAGAACGCGAAGCGCCCCGCGGTGTTCGACGAAGTGCCGGAGTTGTTCCACAACGCCATCGTGGGCTGGGACGCGCTCTCCCGCCGCGACGCTCCGAAATACATCGCGTTGCTGCTCGAATGGTCGGGGGAATCGCCTGCCGTGCGCCTGAGCTTCCAATACCTGGCTCGGCTCCTCCGGTCGAAAGGAGTGGCCGTGGCCCGGGTCGCTCTCGGCGCCGAGGACCGGCTGGAGGCCCTGGTGAGCGGCATCGCCCTGGGCGACCATGTGAGCTTGTACCTAGCGGACCTGGGGAAGGTGGACCCGTACCCCGTCGACGCCATCACGCGCCTCAAATCGGCCGTCGGGAACCCGACCGGCACCCGGCCATCGTGAACCGGCGCTCACCTTTCACCGGGGCGGACCTCGAGTCTCGGGAAAGGCTCAAGTGACGGCAGGTCTGCGGACCGTCCGGGTGCTGAGGTAGCCTAGCTTGGCCAAGGCGCCAGATTCGAGATCTGGTGATGCGTTTGCATCGCGGGAGTTCAAAGGACGCCCGGGGAATCTCCCCGGCGACGGAAATTCTCCCCCTCAGCGCCTCTCCCTCTCCGGTTGGGGTGCAGGTCGAGGTCGTGCGCTCGGGCCGTTCACGTCGGAGCCACTACGAAGTGCCAGTGGGCACGCTCGTCCGCGCGGTCGTGCGGCGGGCCGGGGAATCGCCCGAAGGTTGCGCGGTTTTGGAGGGAGAAACGCCGCTCCCCCTCGACACCCCCATCGACCGACCGATGCGGCTCACGGTCGTCCCCACGTTTTCGGGTGGCTGACGGTGAGCGGAGCGTTCGTCCTTCGAAAGCAAGGAGCTGACGAAAGGGATTAAGGGCGCGCGCTCCGTCTCTCCAGAGGAAAAGGAACCTACTGTGCCGGCCAGCTGTCCGATCTGCGAGCAGCCGATCGCTTCCACCGCGCTCCACTGCTCGGTCTGCGGCTTCCCGACGGGACTCGCGATCGAAGGTCTCCGTTCGAGCGAGACGGGGGACACTCCTCCGACCGCCCCAGCGAACGAGCCGGCGGCCGCCACCCCGAAACCGACACCGGAGACGAGGGTCCTCACCCCCGAAGAGGACCTCAATGCCGCGATCAGTCGGGACCTCCGGTCCAAGATGGAGCTCGTGTCCGACCTCGGCCGCGGAGCGCCCGACCTGACGAACGAGCTATGCCAGGCGGCGCTCAGCGAGGCCGACGGCCGCGTCGCGGAGGCGCTCGCCATCCTGAGGACCGCCCAAGCTCGGCTCGAGACCGAGACGGACGAGCTGCTGCACCGGCGGCTCGGCGAGCTCGGCGAACGGCGCGAGGCGCTCGAGCGTACCGGGGCTCGCATCGCGATCGGCGAAGACCTCCGCTCGGCCCACGAGGCAGCCGAAGCGGGGGAACGCGAGGACGCGGTCCGCCGGGTGATCAGCACCGAACGCCGGCTCGCGCAGTTCGAGTCCGATTGGCGGGGTCTCCAGGGCTTGCTCGCCGAGGTCGAGGGATTGCGCAGCGAGGCCGCCGACCTAGGCATCCCGCTCGGCGAGATCTCGAGCGAGATCGAGGAGATCCGCGAAAAGCTAAGGGCCCCGAACCTCACCGAAGAGGTGTTGGACGCGCTCGGTCAGGATGCCGCCCAGACGCTGATGCTGCTCCACGAAGCCGTACCGAGCGCGCTCCACGAGGAACTCGAGCGCGCGGAGAAGGCGATCGACCGATACCCCGAAGACCACGTCCCGAGCGCGGTGGCCAAGCGGCTCCACCTCGAGGCGACGCGGCATCTCAAGAAGGGGCGGCTCGCCGAGGCGGTGCGGAGCGTGCAGGAGCTGCGCAAGGAGCTCGCCGAGCTCGAGGTCGCGGCGGCGGCTTCGCCGGCCGCCACCCCCGCTCCGCCGCGGGTCGTCACCGAAACCGAGGATGAGATGCTCGACCGGCTACTGAAGAAGGCCTGGTCGCTCGCGGCGCGCATCCGGACCTTGCCGCCCGACAGCGAGGTCGCCCACGACGCGGCGGTTCAGATCCGCGAAGCGACCGAGTTCCTCCGGTCCCGCATGCTGAAAGAGGCCGACCTTACGCTGACCCGACTCATGCGCATGCTCTCGACGGAGAGCTCGGGGGGCTGATCGACCGATGGTACCCGAACCGGTCACCCCCGCCACTCTCCGCCCCCGGCTCGATTCGGTGCTGCAACGCGGCCGGGCGCTGGAAGCCGAAGGGCTGCCGTTCCCGACCGACAACGTGGCCGAGACGTTCCGCCAGGCGGTGGAGGAGGGCGAGCTCCAGGCCGCCTCGGACGTGTTGAAACGTGCGGAAGCGCTCCTTCAGCGCGCGGGGGCCGACTGGACGTGGGTGAAGGAGCTCCTGCGTCGCGCCGACGAGCTTCGCGCGATCGCGGGCGCGATCGGCGTCGACCTCGACATCCTCGACAACCGTGTCGGGAACCCTCGCAAGCGGCTGATGGCCGAGCCGCTCAGTTCCGGCTCGCTCGAGAAAGCCGCAGCGAGCGCTTCGCTCGCCCTCGCCGTCCTCAACGACGCGGTACCGAAGTTCTGCGTGCAGGAAGCGCAGGCCCTCGGCGTCTCGATCCGCAGGGCCCGCGACCGGGGCGAGGATGTCACCGAGGCGGTCCGCTCGTTCTCCCGCCTGCTGCAATCGATTCAGGACCAGAACCTCGCGACCTGTGCTCAGCGACTCGTCGAGACGCGCCGCACGGTGGCCCGTATCCCCCGGGCACCGGCGTTGCCTCCCCTATCGCCCCGGGAGGAGGAGGAGATTCTGCTCGAGGCACGCAACTTGGCGCGCCGCCTCCAGCGCATCAAGGGCAAAGCCCGCGACGCTTCGAGCGCCGCCCGCCTGATGGCGCAGGTCCGCGCCGCGATCAGCGAGGACCGGCGGGGATACGGCACGCCCGAGGAGGAGATCGAACAGCTCTGGGCCGAGGTCGACAACCTCACCCGCGAGCGCAACCGCGCGGCGGCCGCCGCGGCGGCGGCTGCGGCCAACCCCGCGCCGAGCCCTCCCGCGAGGGTCACGATCGGCGAACCAGCCGCGCCGATCCGACGGCTCACGGCCCCCCGGACCGAAGCACCGCCCCCGGTCGAGTCCCCCCCGTCCGAGGAGGCCGAGGAAGAGGAGGGCGAGGAGGGCCACCCGCGAACGGTCCGACCCTCGTTCTACTCGCCCTACGTTCCTCCCGAGGAGCGGGACGAGGAGAGCAGCGATTCGGACCAGTATCCCTCGGGAGCACGGAGCCGGAACCGGCCCCGCCCTCGGCCGTAATCTTCATATACGTATCGCAAGTGGTTTATACCACTTGTCGCGCGCGAACGTTCGGCCGGGGAGTCGCGACGTGGGGACGGTGCTGGCGATCACACCCGCCGGTCATCTCACGGTGCGAGCGACGGGTCCTGAGGTGGTCCCCGAGGGTACCCTCGTCGCGGACGCCGCCGGGACCGTGCGCGGCCAGGTCGTCCGGGTCTTCGGGCCGGTCGCTCGTCCGTACCTTTCGGTGCGGCCCCGACGGACGCCGAGCCCGAGCGAAGGGGCGGCCCTCCTGGGGCGCAGCCTGGTCCGAGAGTAGGAGGCCGGAGGAGCGATGCAGAACGGAGAGTCGAGCCCGAACGCGGAAAAGCCCGCGGAACGACCCGAGGACGTTGTCGTGCCGACCCGCTGCACCAGCTGCGGTTCGACGCACCTCACCCGGGACTACGAGCGGGGGGAGCTCGTCTGCGACGAGTGCGGCCTCGTGCTCGAGGAGTCGATGATCGACCAGGGACCCGACTGGCGTGCCTTCGACGCCGAGCAGGGCGAGAAGCGCGCCCGTACGGGGGCGCCGACCACGCTCACGATCCACGACAAGGGCCTTTCGACCGAGATCGGCTGGAAGAACCGGGACCCGTACGGAAAATCGATCCCGACCCGCAACCGCGCGCAGCTCTACCGGCTGCGCAAGTGGCAGCGACGCATCCGAGTGTCGAACGCCACGGAACGGAACCTTGCCTTCGCGCTCGCCGAGCTCGACCGGATCGCCTCGGGGATGGCGCTCCCGCGCAACGTGCGCGAGACCGCCGCGATGATTTACCGCAAGGCGGTCAATCGCAATCTGATTCGCGGGCGGTCCATCGAGGGCGTGGTCGCGGCATCGCTCTACGGGAGCTGCCGACAGTGCAACGTTCCTCGGACGCTCGACGAGATCGCCTCCAAGTCGCGAATCGGTCGCAAGGAGATCGGTCGAACGTACCGCTTCATGACACGCGAGCTCCACCTCAAACTGATGCCGACGAAACCGCAGGACTACATCCAGCGGTTCTGCTCGGAGCTCAAGCTGAAAGGGGAGATCCAGACCCGCGCGAACGAGATCCTGAAGGCGGCGACCGAGCGCGAGCTGACGAGTGGGCGAGGCCCGACCGGCGTCGCGGCCGCCGCGATCTACATCTCGAGCGTCCAGTGCGGGGAGCGCCGGACCCAACGCGAGGTCGCCGAGGTGGCCGGTGTGACCGAGGTCACGATCCGGAACCGCTACAAGGAACTCACCGAGAAGCTCAACCTACGGGTCATGCTCTAGCCGAACGACCGAGGAGCTCGGCGATCGGACCCACAGCGGTAAATCCTCGACCCGGGTTCGGCGGCGGCGAGGAGGGTTCTTGGAGGACCTCATCCGCGTCGCGCTCAACGCCGCGAGCGCCTCGGGAGTTCGCCAGGTTGACGCGCGCGTCGTTGCCCCGGACCGGTTCGTGCAGCTCGCCGTCCGGGACGGGGCCGCGAGCGCCCTGACGGACGCGCGCACCGACGCGATCGGCGTTCGCGTGCGCACGAACGACGCGTGGGGGTTCGCCACCACCTCCGACCTCCGCCCCCAGCCGATCCGAGAGGTCGCTCAGCTCGCTGTCCGTCTCGCGCGAGCCGCGGGACGTCACGCCCAACACTCGCTCCGCGTGACGGACGAATCGGCTCCCCGGGGCGGCCGGTACGCGACGCGCGTCGCCAAGGACCCGTTTTCGATCCCGCCGGAATCGATCCTCGAGCTCCTCACGGCCGCCGAGAAAAGCCTCCACGTCGACCGGACGGTGAAGAGCGGAATCGCCACCTTCTCCGCCTGGGAGGAGAACAAGTGGTACGGCTCCTCCGACGGCGCGTCGTTTAGCTCGCGAATCATTCACGTGGGTGCGGGCGTCACGGCGACCGCAGTGCGCGGCGCGAACGTGCAGCGCCGCAGCTATCCGGCGTCCCACGGAGGGGATTTTTCCCAGGCCGGCTACGAGTTCGTCGAAAACCTCGACCTCGTCGCCCACGCGAGCGAGCTCGGCCGCGAAGCGGTCCAGCTCCTCGACGCTCCCGCCTGTCCGACTGGAACCACCACCGTGGTCCTCGGCTCGGAGCAGCTCGCCCTGCAGGTGCACGAGAGCGTCGGTCACGCCACCGAGCTCGACCGGATCTTCGGTTCCGAGGCCGCGTTCGCCGGGACGAGCTGGGTCACGCCGGGGATGATCGGAACATTGCGGTTCGGCAGCGACCTCATGAACGTGGTCGCGGACGCGACCGAGCCGGGGGGGCTCGGGACGTTCGGGTGGGACGATGAGGGCGTCCCGGCCCAGCGCACGCCGATCGTCCGCGAGGGCATCCTCGTCGGAACCCTCTCGTCCCGGGAGTCGGCAGCGGAACTGGGGCTCGCTCATTCGGGCGGCACCGCCCGCGCGTCGGGAGGGGACCGCGCGCCGCTCGTGCGGATGACGAACATCAATCTCGAGCCGGGCGACCTCTCGCTCGACGAGCTGCTCGAAGGCGTGAACGAGGGGGTCTTCCTCGAGACGAACCGCTCATGGTCGATCGACGACCGACGGCTCAACTTCCAGTTCGGCACGGAGGTCGGGCGACGGATCGTGCAGGGGGAGCTCGGTGAGTTGGTCCGTAACCCGATCTATTCCGGGATGGCCCCGGAGTTCTGGTCGTCCATGGACGCGGTCGCGAACGCGAGCACTCGCCACCTATGGGGCCTTCCGAACTGCGGAAAAGGCCAGCCGGGTCAGGTCGCTCGCGTCGGCCACGCGGCACCGGTGGCTCGGTTCCGCCGCGTCGCGGTCCGGGGGGGATGAACGTGCCTTCGGCCCGACGACGGCACTCCGAGGGCGAACCGCTCGCCGTGCTGCGGGCGCTTCCGCCGGGGTCGACGGGCGATCTGAGAATCATACGGTCGGCCTCCACGACCATCCGATTCGCGAACAGTCGGGTACGCCAGCCGCATCTCGAGCGGTCCACCCAGGTCTCGCTGCGGCTCGCCGACGGCCGTCGCCTCGCGACGGCGACGGGCTCGGACGCTTCCCCCGAGGGCCTGCGGCGGCTCGTCGCCTCCGCGAGCGTGCTCGCGCGCGTCGCGCCCGTCGAACGGAAGTTTCCCGGGTTTCGCTCTCCGAGCGGTCGGGGCCCGAGCGGCCTCGCGTTCTCGAAGCGCACGGCGGAGCTGCCGCCCGAGGATGCGACGGAGTTGGCCGAAGAGATCCTCGGTGCCGCGGCCGCCGAGGCGCCCGGGGCCCGCATCGCCGGAGTGGTCCACGTCGGTCACGAGTCGCTGAGGGTGGTCAACTCCTCCGGCCTCGACCGGTCCACGAACCGGTCCGTGGCGTTCGCGAATGTCCTCGTGGAACGCCCCGACCAAGACCCTCCCGTGTCAGGCTGGTCGGAGGCGGCGCACTGGGACGCGGCGAAGCTCGCCCCCGCGAAGCTGGGATGCGAGGCCGCGGAGCGCATGGCCCGCACGCCGCCCGAGACGGTCCCGGCGGGCTCGTACCCCGTCGTGCTACGGGGCCCGGCGGTCGGGCTCCTGCTCCTATTTCTCGGGAACCTTGGGTTCGCCGCGAACGGCGAGGTCGAAGGGTGGAGTTGCCTTCGGCGACGCCGGGGCAAGAGGGTCGCTCCCGCATCGGTGACGCTGGTCGATGACCCGCGCTCGCGCGACACGCTGCCCCGTTCGATCGATTACGAGGGAACCTGGACACGGGCCACCCCGCTCATCACGGAGGGGATCGCCCGCCCGGTCGTGACAGACCTCCTCACCTCCGGACGCCTCGGCCGACCGCTCACCGGCCACGCCCTCCCCCCCGAGGCGCCGTGGGGCGACTACGGCCCGATGCCGACCAACATGCTGCTCGCCCCCGGGGACGCTAGCGAGGAGGAGCTGGTGCGCGAGACCCGGCGAGGACTCTTGGTCACGCGCTTCCACTACGTCCGGGTCGTCGACCCGGGCCGCGGCATCATCACGGGGATGACCCGGGACGGGACGTACACGATCGAGAACGGCGAGGTCGCGCGCCCCGCGCGCAACCTGCGGTTCACCGAGAGCCTCCTGACCGCGCTCAAGGGGGTGCAGCTGCTCGGCCAGGAGCGGCGCATCTACTCCGAGGGCGGGGAGAGCGTCACCGCACCGGCGGCCGCGATCGGCTCGTTCCGCTTCACCTCCGCCACTCTCTTCTAATCTCGACCGCTCCCCCGGCGCGTGACGCGCACGCTGCCCGTAGCGGTGCTCGTATCCGGCGAAGGTACCACGTTCGAGGGACTCGCCGAGCTCGCGGCCGGCGGTCACCTCCCGATCCGGATCTGCCTCGTGGTCTCGGACCGGCCCAACATCCCGGCGATCGAGCGGGCTCGGCGGCGCGGGATCCCGACGGTCGCCCTCCCGACGAAGGGCGCCGACCCGAAAGGGTGGTCCGACCGTCTCACCCGGGAACTCACCGACAAGGGGGTCGAG
>DASPOD010000005.1:0-36701 GCA_035626215.1 Thermoplasmata archaeon | reverse complement strand
TAGTAGCGCGAGCGAACGCTGAAAAGTACCTCGGAAGGGAGGTGAAAAGAGCCTGAAACCAGCTGACGATAAGCCGCACGTGGTCCCCAAGGAACGAAGCGGCCGCAAGGCCGTGGACACAGGATCCGTGCGTCCGTTTTGAATAACGGGCCAGGGAGTTTCGATCTATGGCGAGGCTAAGGCCCGAACGGCCGAAGCCGCAGGGAAACCGACAGTCCGCAGCCCCGCAAGGGGTGAGGGACGGGGTGCGCTCGCCCGAAGTCATAGGTGGAAGACCCGAAGCCAATCGATCTAAGCGTGGGTAGGTTGAAGCCTGCCGAAAGGTAGGTGGAGGACCGAACCGGTGTTGACGTGCAAATCACTCGGATGACCTGTGCTTAGGGGTGAAAGGCCAATCTAGACTGGGAATGGCTGGTTCCTCCTGAAACTACTCGCAGGTAGGTCTCGGCCGAGCAGGCGCGGAATGTAGAGCACCGATTATGGGAAGCGGGACCGAAAGGTCTCGGCCTGTTGTCGAACTCCGAAGTTCCGTGCGGCGTAGACGCCGGGAGTGAGCGCGGCAGGGGTAAGCCCGCCGTGCGAAAGGGAATGCAACCCAGCCTCGCATTAAGGGCCCTAAGTGCCGGTTCAGTGTTATGCAAAGGGCGTCCGTGTTCGAAGACAACTGGGAGGTGGGCTCAGAAGCAGCCATCCTTCAAAGAGTGCGTAACAGCTCACCAGTCGAGGGCATGGGCACCGAAAATGGACGGGGCTAAACCGGCCCCCGATATGCGGGCGCGCCGCCAACGGGCGGCGATCGTGTAAGGAGGCGTGGTGCCCGGGTCGAAGTAGGGGCGTGAGTTCCTATGGACCGGGTTCCAATGAAAATCCTGGGAGGAGTAGCAGCAAAGACGGGTGAGAATCCCGTCCGCCGAAGGGGCCAGGGTTCCACGGCAACGTTCATCCGCCGTGGGTTAGTCGAGCCTAAGCGAGTCCTTAATCGGCACTCGCGAACGGAAATACAGTTAATATTCTGTAACCCCAAGGTCAAAGCGTCTTCGAGGAAACCGGCCGCTAGGGAAGATGGGCATATGCCGGCCTATTGATCTCTCGTCGCCCCGGGAAGTACCGTCATGGTGAGAACTGGGGGAAGGGAGTTTGGGACTCCGCGAGGAGACTCTTCCCAATGCGGGCGGTCCGTGAAAAGTCGAAGACGGCATCTTGGGCTCGTACCGAGAACTGACACAGGTGCCCCTGGGTGAGAAGCCCAAGGCGTGTCGGCGAGAATTCGAGCGAGGGAATTCGGCAAATTAGCCCCGTAACTTCGGGATAAGGGGTGCCAGACCTGAAGAGGTCTGGTCGCAGTGACCGGGGAGCTCCGACTGTTTAATAAAAACATAGGTGGCCGCGAGACCGAAAGGTTGTGTATGGCCGCTGAATCCTGCCCAGTGTCGGCATCTGAAAGCCCGGTACAACGGGACGAAGGACCGATAAACGGCGGGGGTAACTATGACCCTCTTAAGGTAGCGTAATACCTTGTCGCTTAATTGGCGACTTGCATGAAGGACCAACGAGAGCTCTACTGTCCCCGCTCGGAAGCCGGCGAAACTGACTCATTGGCGAGCAGTCCAATGTCTTCCGTCTGAAAGCGAAGACCCCGTGGAGCTTTACTGCAGCCTGCGGTTGTGATACTAGTCCGAATGTGTAGCGTAGGCGGGACTCGTTACCAGGGCGGACCGCTAGGTCCGTTCCGAGAGGCCGATGAAACACCGCCCTTTCGGGCTGGTATCGCTCACCCCGCAAGGGGGACACCCGTAGGTAGGCAGTTTGGGTGGGGCGCCACGCCCTCCAAAAGATAACAAGGGCCCCCAAAGGTCGGCTCAGGTGGGTCAGAAATCCACCGTAGAGTGCAAGGGCAAAAGCCGGCTTGACGGGAATCTGCCTAACGAGGATTCCCGATGCGAAAGCAGGGCCTAGCGAACCACTGTGCCTTTCCTGTAGGGGCCAGTGATAAGAGAAAAGTTACCCCGGGGATAACTGAGTTGTCTCCAGCAAGAGTCCCTATCGACCTGGAGGCTTGCTACTTCGATGTCGGTTCTGCCTATCCTGGTGGTGCAGCAGCTACCAAGGGTGGGGTTGTTCGCCCATTAAAAGGGATCGTGAGCTGGGTTTACACCGTCGCGAGACAGGTGTGTTGCTTTTTGGCGGAAGTGCAAGGGTCTCTGACGAGAAGGTTCCCACAGTACGAGAGGAACGGGGAATCGGCGCCTCTAGTCCATCAGTTGTCCGGCAGGGCATCGCTGAGCAGCCACGCGCTCCGGGATAAGGGCTGAAAGCATCTAAGCCCGAAACCCCCTCGAAAAAGAGAGACCTTTAAGGACATTCGTAGAAGACGAGTTCGATAGAGCCGGGGTGTACGCGGAAAGCCTCCGGGCGATCCGCTCAGCCCGCGGCCACTAACGTCCGCAGCTACGTTAACTGGTTGCGCTTGGCAGTTAAACAGAACGCGTGTGGTTTCTTTTTTTGAAACCCCGGAACCCATCGGCGAGCCGCACGGCCGCCGATGTTTAGTCGTCCGCGGGTCTGGCGGAGGCCGTGCCGTCGCTCGGGGTCGCGAAGAGCCACTGGCCCGTGGTGGCGTGGATCCGCCTCCGGCTCCCTCCGCAGCCCGCGCCGCTGAGCCTCATCCCGGGCGTCCCACCGCCCCCGGCCCCGCCGCTCGACATCTTGGAGCCGAACCCGGTGCCGACCGACCCCCGGAAGCGCGTCTACGCCTTCGAGGAGGACCACGACACCTGGGTCCTCCGCCTCGTCTGGGACGCCGACGACCCCGGTCTCCTCGAGGCCGAGTGCCGCGCGCCGATCTTCGGGAGCCGGCTCCCGAAGTCGGAGGTCCCCAAGTTCTGGTCGGCGGTGAAGGCACTCATCGCGCCGATCGGACCGCTCCCCGTGGACGGGGCCGACCCTCGTCCGTGACCCGCCGACGCGCGGACGTTAAGGGAAGGAAGTCGCTCGCCGCGCCCGTGCTCCGCCGGACGTTCCTCCACCTCTCGGGGATCGGTCCCGTGACGGAGGCGGAGCTCTGGCAAGCGGGTGTCCGCGACTGGGCCGACCTCTGGACACGACGGAAGGAGCTCGGCCTCACCTCGCCGACGTTCGCCCGGCTCGAGCCGGAGATCCGGGCGAGCGAGCGCGCGCTCGTCGAGCGGGACGCGCCCTGGTTCGGACGGCGGCTCCCCGACCGTGAGCACTGGCGCCTCTACCCGGAGTTCGCGCCCCGCACCGCCTTCCTCGACATCGAAACCACCGGCCTCTCTCCCTACGAGGGCATCGTCACGGTCGTGACGGTCCACGGCGGGGGCTCGACCCGGACGTTCGTGGCGGGAGAGGATCTCGAAGAGCTCCCCGCGTACCTGGGTCATTTTCCCCTTCTGGTCACGTTCAACGGGAGTCGGTTCGACGTGCCGTTCCTCAAGGTCGCGTTTCCGGAACTCAGCGTGCCGCCGGTCCACATCGACCTCCGCTTCCTCCTCTATCGAATCGGTCTCGCGGGCGGGCTCAAGCGGATCGAGGAGGCGCTCGGGGTCGGGGACCGCACGGGCGTCGAGGGGATCGGGGGGCTGGACGCCGTCCGACTCTGGCACGAATACCGCCGGGGGAGTCGGGGCGCGCTCGACCGACTCGTCCGGTACAATCGAGCGGACACCGTGAACTTGGAACCGCTCCTTAACCACGCCGTCCGTGAGCTCACCGGGCGCCTCGAGGGAGCGCGCGCGTTCGAGACCCAAGGGTCGGCCGCCGGCCCGGTCCGGGGTTAGCTCCCATGCTCGCGCCGCTCGCTCCGCGGAGGGCCGAGCGATGAGGGTGGCCATCTTCTCGCACACTCCGCTCGAGTATTTCGGCGGCGGCGAGGTCACGGCTATCCTGCTCGCGAACTGGATGGCCCGCGAAGGCGGGGAGGTCGAGTTCCTCAGCGAGGCCGGCTACGCGGGACCTCGCCGTGTCCCGGCCGAGGAGGTCCGCGCCCAGCTCGACCCGCGGGTCCGCCTCGGAACCGTGCCGTTCGACGACCGCAAGTGGGCCGGGTTCCCGTCCATCTGGAGGTCGACCCTGCCCGCCGTCGGCCGCCTCACGGGGAACGACGCGAACCTGATGCTCCTCCCGACGGTGCCCGACCGTCGCTACCTCCTCGAGCTCTACGACCGCCGGGTGCCGGTCATGTTCCTTCTCCATTCGCTCACGCTCGACCAGCCGTTCCGCCTCCGCCGGAAGATCCTCTGGAACGAGCTCCTCCACCACCTCTCCCTCTACTCCCTCCGTGGACTCCCCACGAATCCCCGCCTGCTCTACCAGGTCCTCAACGACCGCGCGGAGACGTTGCTGAGGGCCCACGGGGCGGCGCCCGAGCAGGTTCGCCTCATCCCGACCGGCATCGACTTCGCTCGTTACGAGGTACGAGAGGATGGCGGCCGGTTCCGCGTCGCGTTCGTCGGCCGCATCGAGGAGCCGTGGAAGGGAATCGACCTCCTCCGCGCCACGGTCGAACGGACCCTCGCTCGGGCGCCGGGAGCGGTGGAGTTCGTCCTGATGGGGTCCGGGCCGGACGGCGAGCCGCTCGGAGCCTGGGCGAAGGGCCTTCCCGGCGTCCGCTACCGAGGATTCGTCCCGTTCGAGGAGAAGGTGGCCGAGCTCGCGTCGGCCTCGGTGATGCTCTCGACGTCGGGCGCCGAGCCGTACGGCCTTTCTTCGGTCGAAGGGCTCGCGAGTGGCCTTCCGTTGGTGGCCACCGCGACCGCCGGGTCGACCTACCTCCTCCGCCAGGATCCGGTCTTTGGGCGGGCCGGCCCGTTCTCGGCGGCGGGGTTGGCCGACCTCCTTCTCGGATACCGTCGGGAGTGGGCCCGCGACCCCGGCCGGTACCTCACGGAGCGGGGGAGCCGCCGGGAGCGCGCGCGGGCGTTGTTCGACCTTCCCCAGATGTTCCCCCGGTACGCGCAGTGCCTCCGCGACCTCACGGCCCCCGCGGGAGCCGGTCCCGGTGCCGCTACGCGGGGAGGTCGAACCCCCGAGCCGGGGCGGGGATAGGAGCGTCCCTCGGGGGCTTCGTCCGGGCGACCCGTTCGGCGGCGAGCTCGCAGTACTCGGGCGAGCTGTCGATGAGCAGGTAGTGGCGGCCGAGTCGACGGGCGACCGCGCCGACCGTCCCGGTCCCGCCGAACATGTCGAGGACCACGTTCCCGCGGTAGGAGTAGAACTTCACGAGCCGCTCGATGAGCTCCTCGGGGAACGGCGCCGGGTGGCCGTCGCGGCGGCGCTCGGGGGGAATCGGCCAGAACCCATCGGAAGCCCGCTCGAACTCCTTCGCCGAGATGTCGACCGCGGCCGGGTCCCCGGGAAGTCTCCACTGGCCCTTCGAGAAGACGAGCACATACTCCCACGAGGGCACGATGTGCGGGTTGGACGGGCTCCGCCAGCTCCCCCACGCCGTACGGCGCCCCATCGTCTGCTTGTACCAGATGATCTCGGTCCGCATGATGTAGCCCAGGTCGCGGAGGTCGCGCGAGAGGTCGTGGTGGATCGGCCGAAAATCCTTGATCGATGTCGGCGCGACGTTCAGGACGAACCGCCCACCGACGACCAGCACCCGATGGAGCGAGCGCCAGACCTCCCGGAGCCACCGGAGGTAGGCGTCCGGGGGCAGGTCGTCGGTGTACCCCCGGTAGGGGATGCGAACGTTGTAGGGAGGACTCGTGATGGCGAGGTGGACCGACGCCTCGGGTAGTCGGTCCAGCACCTCCCGTGCGTCCCCACGGATGACCCGGTCAAAGGGCGTGAGGGGGGCTCGATCCGGGCGAGGGGCCCTACGCATCCGCACCGCGAGGCAGGTCGAGGGGATGAGCGTTCGCCCGGCGGTCAGGCCGCGACCTTCGGCACCGCCGCCCGGAATCCCGCTTCGTCCGCCACCTGCTCGCCGATTGCGAACGCCGCGGTGGCGGCCGGCGAGGGAGCGTTGAGCAGATGGAGCGCGCCCGGGGACTTCACCAGTACGAAGTCGTCTTCCATCGTCCCGTCCGGCCGGACCGCTTGCGCCCGCACGCCGCTCGTGCGGCTCCCGAGGTCCGACGCGGCCGCGGCGGGCCAGAGCGTGCGGATGGCCTCCAGGAACTCCGCCGGGCTCCACGACTTGAGCCACTCGTGGGCGGCGATCGAGCCGTAGTTCCGCAGGAGACCGACGAGGCCGGGGAGGGCCGCGGTCCGCCAGAGCTGCTCGAGCTCGAGCTGGCCCGGTCGGTAGCCCTCTCGGGCGAGAGCGATGGCCGCGTTCGGGCCGGCGAGGAGGTCGCCGTTCACCATCGGAGTGAGATGCACCCCGAGGAACGGCACCTCCGGGTCCGGTACCGGGTAGACCAGCATCGGGGCGATCGGCTTCGCGCGGTCCGAGAGTCGGTAATAGTCCCCACGGAACGGAACGATCGAGACCGGCGGTCGCGCCCCCATCGCCTCGGCGAGTCGGTCCGACCCGAGGCCCGCGCAATTGATGACGAAGCCCGCTCCCACCGCCTCGGAAGGGGTCTCAAGCATCCATCCCGCGTTCGTTCGGGTGGCCGACCGCACCCCGTGGCCGACCAGGACGTCGACCGAGGTCCCGCGCAAGCGCTCGGCGAGGCGGTTCGCGACCGCGAGGTAGTCGGTGATCGCGGCCGAGGGGACGTCGAGCGCCGCGACCGCCCGGATCTCCGGGGCCCGCTCCTTGAGCTCGGAGGCGGACAGACGTTTGAGCCCGGCGACCCCGTTGCGCTGCCCGCGATCGGCGATCTCGTCTAGCGCCGGGACCTCCTCGAGCCGGGTGGCGACGATCAGTTTACCGACCCGCGCGAGCGGGAGGTGCTCTGTGGTGACGAACTGAATCAGGCGCGCGCGACCTTCGAGCGTGAGCCGCGCCTTGAGCGAGCCCGGCCGGTAGTAGACGCCCGAGTGGACCACGCCGCTGTTGTGGCCGGTCTGATGCGCACCGACGGACCCTTCCTTCTCGAGCACCGCGAGCGAGAGTTCGGGTCGTCGAACGCGGATCGCCCACGCCGTCGCGAGGCCGACGATGCCTGCGCCGACCACCACCGCGTCATACCGGTTTACCATGCTGTCACGTGGCACGCCTCTCGGTGGCGCCGCGCCCGTCGAGGGGACGGCACGTCAAGCGTTTAATCTCGTTTGCCCAAGCCGGACCCGGTAAGGGTCCATGGCGATCCGTATCTCTGTTCCTAAGGAGATTAGCCCGGGCGAGCGACGGGTTTCGCTCATTCCTGAGGTCGTCCAGCATCTGGTGAAGTTGGGGTCGGAGGTGGTCGTGGAGGCGGGCGCCGGCGACCTCTCCCGCTACCCCGATGCGCTCTACACCGCGGCGGGCGCGAAGCTCGAGACCAACCGCAGCGCGGTGTTCGGGAACTCCGCCATCGTGCTCAAGGTCCAGCCGCCGACGCTCGAGGAGACGGCGTGGATGTCCCCGGGGACGGTCCTCGTCGCGCAGGTGAACGCGAGCCGCAACCTCGACCGGGTCGCGAAGCTGCGGGACCAGAAGGTCACGACGTTCGCCCTCGAGCTCCTCCCGCGCATCACCCGGGCCCAGAGCATGGATGTGCTCTCCTCCCAGGCGACGGTCGCCGGTTACCGCGCGACCCTCATCGGGGCCGAGCTTTGCCCGAAGTTCCTGCCGATGCTGACGACGGCCGCCGGGACGATTCGGCCGGCGAAGGTCCTCATCCTCGGGGCGGGCGTCGCCGGCCTCATGGCGGTGGCGACCGCGCGTCGTCTCGGAGCCCAGGTCGAAGCCTACGACGTGCGGCGGGCGGCCGGAGAGCAGGTGAAGAGCCTCGGGGCGAAGTTCCTCGAGCTGCAGATCAACGCGGAGGGCGCGGGGGGCTACGCCCGCGAGCTCACCGACGCGGAGAAGGCTCAGGAGCAGGAGATGGTATCGAAGGCGGTCGCCGGGGCGGACGTCGTCATCACCACCGCGAACGTGCCCGGGCGCCGCGCTCCGCTCCTCGTGCGGAAGGAGACGGTCGCCCAGATGCGGCCGGGGGCCGTGCTGGTC
The DNA here is from genome assembly GCA_035626215.1 of Thermoplasmata archaeon. Classification (GTDB taxonomy): domain Archaea; phylum Thermoplasmatota; class Thermoplasmata; order Lutacidiplasmatales; family UBA184; genus Lutacidiplasma. Next base: position 28,633 of record DASPOD010000005.1, on the reverse strand, counting down.
GACCTCGCGGCCGAGACCGGCGGCAACTGCGAGCTCACGAAGCCGGGCGAGCGGGTCGAGGTTGGCGAGGTCACGATCGCGGGGCCGCTCAACCTCCCGAGCGACCTCCCGTTCCACGCGAGCCAGATGTTCGCGAAGAATCTGGAGTCGTTCCTCACCCTCCTCATCCAGAAGGATGGCACCCTCGTGACCGACTACTCGGACGAGATCCTGGCCGGAAGCCTCCTCACGAAGGCCGGCCAGGTGACGCACGCTCCGACCGCGCAGATGCTCTCGGGAGGGAAGTGAGCCATGACGGCGGACATCTGGACGGCCGGGTTTATCGCGATCCTCGCGGCGTTCACCGGCTACGAGGTCATCAGCCGGGTCCCGGTCCTGCTCCACACCCCGCTCATGAGCGGGTCGAACTTCATCCACGGGATCGTGCTGGTCGGGGCGATCATCGCCCTCGGTCTCGCGACCACACCGCTCGAGCAGGCGATCGGCCTGGTCGCCGTCGTGATGGGAGCGATGAACGTGACCGGCGGCTACGCGGTCACCGAACGCATCCTCGCGATGTTTGACCGCGCCAAGAAGAAGGAGGGCGGCTCATGAGCGGCTGGCAGCAGCCCGTCGTCGACGGGGTCTACGTCCTCGCCGTCATCGTCTTCATCCTCGGCCTCAAAGCGATGAGCAGTCCCACGACCGCTCGTCGCGGGATCGTCTTCGCGGGGGTCGCGATGCTGATCGCGGTCGCGGTCACGTTCGTGAGCCCGGTGCTCACCGGCTCGGGGTTCACCAACTTCGCGCTGATCGCGATCGGCGTCATCGCCGGGAGCGGAGCCGGCTACTACTGGGCGAAAGTCGTCAAGATGACCGCGATGCCCCAGATGGTCGCCATCTTCAACGGGATGGGCGGCGGCTCGGCGGCGGCGATCGCCGCGGTCGTGCTCCTCTCCGTGCTCAACACCGACCGGGCCACCTCTGCGCTGAGCCTCGCGGGGGCCGTGATCGGTTCGATCTCGATCGCGGGGAGCGTCATCGCGTTCTTGAAGCTCCAGGGCTGGATGCCGTCCAAGGCGATCGTCCTCCCGGCCCGCCAGGTCACGAACATCGCGGTCCTGGTGCTGGGGGTCGGCTTCGGCGTCTACGGCTTCATCACGTCGACCGAGCTCTGGTTCCTGCCGTTCTACATCTTCCTCCTGCTCTACGGGATCCTCCTCACGATCCCGATCGGCGGCGCCGACATGCCGGTCGTCATCAGTCTCTTCAACGCCCTCACGGGGATCGCGGTCGCGCTGGATGGGTTCGCGCTCGTCAACGGACCGCTCGGGGACGCCGGCTACGCGATGGTGATCGCGGGGATGCTGGTCGGTTCGGCGGGTTCGCTCCTGACCTTCCTCATGGCGAAGGCGATGAACCGGTCGGTCTCGAACGTCTTCTTCAGTGCCTTCGGCGCCACGGAGGAGACCGGCGTCAAGATGGCGGGGGCGCTCAAACCGATCGAGGCCTCCGACGTCGCGGTGATGATGGAGTACGCGAACCTGGTCATCATCGCCCCCGGCTACGGGATGGCGGTCGCCCAGGCGCAGCAGAAGGTGAAGGAGCTCTCCGACCTCCTCGAGGCGAAGGGCGTGACCGTGAAGTTCGCGATCCACCCGGTCGCGGGCCGGATGCCCGGGCACATGAACGTGCTCCTCGCCGAGGCGAACATCTCCTACGACAAGCTGTTCGACCGCGACGAGATCAACAACGAGTTCCCGAACGCGGACGTCGTCCTCGTCATCGGCGCGAACGACGTCGTGAACCCGGCCGCCCACCGCCAGGGGAGCCCGCTCTACGGGATGCCGATCCTGGACGTCGAGAAGGCGAAGAACATCATCGTCATCAAGCGGGGGCAGGGGAAAGGGTTCGCGGGCATCGAGAACGACCTGTTCTACCGCGACAACTGTCACATGCTCTACGGGGACGCGCAGGCGGCCGTAGGGAAGCTGGTCTCGGCGCTCAAGAAGTCGTCGTAGGGCGGAGATGCGAGCGCGAACGGAGCGCGGCACGGTCGGCGGACGCCGGGCACCCCGCCCCTCCCCGAGCCCGGGCCCGCCGGGGACGTATCGCCTTCGCCGGACGTTGCGTCGGGACGAGCCGTTGCTCGTCCGCCACCGCCGCCGGATGTGGGAGGACATCGGCGGACGCACGGTGGAGGAGCTCGACCGCGCGGACGAGCCCTACCGCCACTGGCTGAGGCGCGAGACGGCGGCCCGGCGGATCATCGGGTTCCTCGCGGAAACCGAGACCGGCGAGGTCCTCGGGAGCGGGCTCATCTGGCTCCAGCCGGCGCAGCCGCGACCGGGCCGCCTCGCGCGGCTCTCGATGCCCTACATTCTCTCGATGTACACCGAACCCAAGGCGCGGAAGCGCCGGGTCGCCTCGCGCATCGCGCGGGCGCTGGTCGAGTGGGCGACCGACCACGGTTACCGTCGCATCTTCCTCCACGCCTCGCACGAGGGCCGGTCGGTCTACGCCGCGCTCGGCTTCGAGGACGGGAACGAGATGCGACTCGAGCTGCCCGCGAAGCTCCCTCCCCTCCGCTGAGGGTCTCCGCTCACGTCGTAGCCGGAGCCGCCCCGTGAGGGAGCGTCGTCCCGTCGCTCGGTTCTCCGCGGAGCTCGGACCGCCAGAGCTCAACGAGCAGGACGAGCAGGATCACGGTCAACACGACGTCGAGGACCATGCTCGGCCAGGTGACGCCGTCATCCCAGGCCCAGACGTTGAGCGCGAGGTCGTAGTTGACCGACCCGACCAGCGACACCCCCCACAACCACCAGCGGGCGCGGACGCCGGCGAGGGCCACCGGGAGCAGCCAGACGAGGATGTTGAACGAGAGGTAGGGGGTGATCAGCGCGAACCCGACCAACGTGATGGTCACGGCGCGGATCGGGGAGCGGACGAAGAAGAGGCAGGTGAGGACGAGCGCCCCCGTCAGCGCTGCCTGCAACCCCTCGACCCAGAGGGAGGAGGGGAGCGCGTTCGCGAGCAGGAAGACCCCGTAGAGGTTCACCGAGAACGAACGACGCCCGATCTGGTTCAGGAAGACCACGTCAAGGAAATCCGACCGCCATGCGGCGAAGGAGAGAGCCGTGACGGCCCCGAAGACGGCGAGGGCCGAGAGGAACGGCAGGTAGCGGCGCCGACGGGCACTGCCCGACATCGACAGGATGGGAAACAGGTTCGGGAACCGGGCGGTGGAGAGGAACCCGCCGACCGCGGCGGCGAACGGTTCGCTACGTCCCGCGAGGTAGAGCGACAGGAGGACGGTCGCGGGGACGATGGTGTTCGTGGCCCCGTCGATCTGGGAGGAGAGGAGCGGGATGAACAGCGGGGAGGTCGCGACGAAAAGAAGGACGTACTGCCGGTCCCGTCCGGCGACGGCCCAGGTGAGCGGAACGATACTGAGGGCGACCGCTCCCCAGACGACGTAGATCCCCGGCAGCCCTCCCAGGCTGCCCACCGCATCGAGGAGGACGGCGGCCATCCCGTACGGAACCTCGATCGTCTTCCCGCAGTCCGCGACCGTGAACGGGTTGGTGCCGGCCCAGAACGCCCGGCCCTGGCTCAGCTCCCCGATGGGGTCGCTCACGCCGGGGGGATGGCATCCGTACTGACCGCTGAGGATCCCGTAGGCGGAGACGGAGCCGAACGCGATGATCGCGGCGACCAGGAGGGGCTGCCAGTCGAGCCAGTGGAGGTCGGAGCGACCCGACAGCCGGCGCAGGAACGATAGGACCCGAGGTCGCAGGCCGGCTCCTCGCTCCGTCCGGTAGAGCAGCACGACCAGGTTGAGTACGAGGAGGAAGCCGAGCACCCCCCAGGTCACGGTGTTGAACCAGAGGTCGCTCAACCAGCTGAGCATTGCCGGGAGGAGGCCCTTCTCCGAGAGGCGGCGAGCGGGTTCGCTCTATTTCAGGGCTCGTTGGCAGCGGCACCCGCCGGAGTCGAGGCGCGGGACCGACCTCCGGTACTCTCCTTTATACCGTGAGCTGGTGGGGGACCTCGCGGGAGAGGTCCTTCGTGTCGCGGCTGGAAACGATCCGTCGCTTGGTGGCGTACGATCGACACGTGTTCGACGCCTACGAGAAGACGATACGGCGGATGGGTTGGGCGAAGGCGACGGCGAACCACGAGATCGGCCATCGGTCGCTCAAGGACACGCTGGTCCACATCCTGAACGTCCACGAAGCGTGGTTCGTCGCCGCAGCCCAGAATCGCTGGGAGGTGTTCGACACTCCCGGTCGCCGGCCGGCGGAGATCCGGTCGTGGAAGGACCTCCAGCGGTACAAGACGCGGGTCTGGCAAGGGATTGACGCGCTGATGGAGAATCTGACGGACGTCCAGCTGGACCGTCGGGTCCGGGTCCCGTGGATTCCGGGCCGCTACACCATGGTCGACGCCTTCTTCCAGGCGTCGTTCGAGCAGGCGCACCACCTCGGCGAGATCATCGCGGTCTTCTGGCAGATGGACAAGGCCCCTCCCCAGATGATGTGGATTCCCACGTTGACCGGCGTCCGCGTGAGTGTCCGGTGACGGTGGGGTACCGTCGCTCGAGTTCACTCAGGACGAATGGGGTCTGCTAGCCGCTAAAGACCCACAAGTGAACCGTCGCCATATCGTTGTACTGTACCTCAAAGTCGCCGTCGGGAGATGTCCAGTTCAGCCACCCGCCCACCGGTGTGGCCGGTGTCCCCATCTCGAACTGGTACGTCGGGCCTCCCAACTCTGTTCCGTTTCCGTGGACCTTGGGGTTCGTGGTGCACCACTGTATGAGTTGGATGTGGAACGTGACATCGGCCAATGAAATGTTAGAAACCGGGCCCACTTCGTTGGGGCAGATCGGGATTGTCAAGTTGACAAACTCAGTTTCCGGTGGATTATGGGTTTGTATGACGGTGCTACTTTCCGCCAAGTAGCGTCCGATTGCGTACACTCCCACGACGGCCACTAGTGCAACCAGTATCCACAGCCACGCGGGGTAGGCTCTCTTAGGGGGAGGCTGGGAGACTCCCCTACTGCTGCCCATTTCTGCTCGCCCCAAGACTGAGTCACGTCTTGATGAGGGCAATCACACCTCCTGCTTCTCCGCGAGCACGGAGAACCCAAGAGAGCGGGGTTCCATCGAATCGACCCTGGCCGGCGAACTTCGTGCAGGGTCCAGGGTGCTATGACGTTCGCGGGGCCGACAGCCCGGCCTTCATGGGGGTTCGTGCAAGAAGAGGAGAATCGGTACTGCCTCTGTGGAAGAGTGGGCGCGGCCAGATTCGAACTGGCGGCCTTCACCGTGTCAGGGTGACGTCATAACCACTAGACTACGCGCCCAGCGCGGGCGGCCACCGACGCCCGGCACTTATGCCTAGCGGAGGCCGCTCTCAGCCGTAGCCGCCGGGGAACTGGCCCGAGTCGGGGTGGTCGTTCCACGTGTAATAGCCCATCGACTGGCGTTGGGCCTCGGTCGACTCCTGGCGGAGGCCCCCCTGGAACGAGCCGTAGACCTTCCGCACCTGTTCTTCGATCGAGGTCGCCCGCTCGAGCGCCTGGCGAACGTGCGTGTCGTCCAGAAACTCGCTCCCCGAGACGGCGGCGAGGTCGCCCGCCGTGCGGATGAGGCCGCCGAGCTCCCGGAGCCGGAGGGTGAGCGCGTTCCTGCGACCATCGAGTACCTCGGCGCGGCGGCGCGCCTCCTTGATGAGCTCGAGGATCGCCGCCCGCGTCGCGGGCCGGATGCGTCCGTCCACCGCGATCTCCTGGGCGCAGAACTGCGCGACCCGGAGGCGATTCGCTTCGTTGTCGGGCATCGCCGTCTCGAGGAGCACCTCGTAGCCGGACCCGGCGATGCGCGAACGGAGCGGAGAGAGGATGCGCGGGATGTCCTGGATGTTCGCCGCCGCGACCAGGATGAAGTCGCACGGGACGGTGTCGACGCGGACCGCCGCCCCTCCGGACTGGGGGTTCCGCCCGGTGATCGGGAACCGCTTCTCCTGCATCGCGGTCAGGATGTGGCGCTGGAGGAACCCGATGTGCGGAAGCTCGTCGATGAAGAGCACCCCCTCATGCGCCTCGTGGATCGCTCCGGGGATGACCCGCTCGTAGGGCAGCGTCCCGAGCTGGGGGTGCCCGCCGTAGGGGTCGTGGCGGACGTCGCCCAGGAGCTCGGTCTCGCTCGCCCCCGTCGCCATCACGAACGTGTTGCGGTCGAGCTTCACCAGCACCTTGCGGGGGCTCTGGTGCTGGAGCGTCCGTCGTCGCTCGAGCGCTCGCTGGTCGAGCACCTTCACCCGGTCGCCGGCCCGTTCGTACGCTACGACCTCCTCGACGCCGTTCCGAAGGCGGGTCGTGCGGACGGATTCCTGGGGGTTGCCTCCTGGACTCACGGTGAGTTCCAAGATCCCGCCGACCAGGTCGCGGAACGGGTTGCCGCTCCCTGAGCCCCCGGGAAGCACCTGCTTCACGTTGCCGCAGCTCGGGCAGTACCGCTCCGTAGGGAGCGAGTAGAAACTGCACCGAGGGCAGCGGTAGCCCAGCCGCTCGGCGACGGTCGCGGGGGCCTCCGTCGGGAGGATGAGCTCTCCTTCGACCGAGCGCGCGGCTTCCCGTTCCCGGTAGACCTCGTCCCGGGTCGCCATCTCGATGCTCGGCCGTTCGGGGTTCTCCGGGTTGTGGACGACCCGGATCTCCGCGTGCGGCCGCTCGAGGTGGAGGGCGAGCGCCTGGGCGGTCATCGACTTCCCGATGCCCGGCGGCCCCACGAGGAGCAGGTGGCGGTGCTGGTAGGCCGCGATCCGCGCGATCTCGACCGCCTTCTCCTGTCCGATGACCCGCTGGAGCGGGTCGGTCGGGATCGGGATGTCGAGGGTCGTCTCGATCTCGTCGAGCGCGGTGGGCGGATGCCGGGCGGCTTCGGTCGCGGTCACGGGCGTGAAAGGAAAGCGACGGAGTGAGTAATAGGTTCGTCGCGGGGCGGAGGAACCGCCCCGCGACGGGAACGAGTCCGCTCAGTGCGGCGGGACGGCGGGGGCGAGGTCCGCCTTCGTGTAGACGCGGACGGACTCCGGCATCTTGCCGACCGGTCCGAGCCGAGTTCCCACGACGGTGGCGACTCCCTTCTCCTGCGCGACGTCCAGAAGGCGCTGGCTCACGATCCCATCGAAGACGATCGCCTTCGCCGGGGTCGGGAGGTTCACGATCGCCTCGATCATCTCCTTGACCGGCGCCTCTCCCGCGACCGCGTCATCCTCCCCGACGAACAGGCACCGGGAGGTGTTCTCGACCCCGTTCAGCAGGTCGAAGTACCGCTGGAGCTCGGGGGTGAGCGGCGCCGGCGGCGGAGGCGGTGGGGGCGGCGGCGGGGCCATCGGGACCGGGCGGGGCCCCGGGGCGCGCTCCCGCTCTCGGTCGTCCCGACGAGGACCACCGGGCATCCCGCGGTCCTCGCGCCGGTCGGCGCGCGGGCCGGGCGATTCCCCGCGCTCCTCTCGAGGTTCGCGGGTCGCCCCGGTCGACTCGAAGCCGCTCATCTCGAGGTACTGGTTGATGGGGATCTTGTTGCGGAGGCACTTCAGGAGCTGCTTCTGGGTGAGCTCCTCGACCTCGCTCCCGCGGGGGGCGCGGGCGACGAAGTCGATGTCCATCGTCTGCAGCATCTCGCGGAGGATGAGCTCCCCCGCCCGGTCGCCGTCCGTGAAGACGGTCACCGTCTTGCCGCGCGAGAGGTCCTTCACCGTCTGCGGGACGCTCGTCCCCTCGACGGCGATGACGTTCTTGATGCCGCAGCGGAGGAGGTTCAGCACGTCCGACCGCCCCTCGACCACGATGAGGGCGTCGGCCTGGTCGATGTTCGGTCCGGCGGGGAGGTGCTCCGTGCCGTAGGTGGTGATCTCCTCGACCTGGACCGCCTTGCGGACGGCCTCGGTCAAGTCGACGCCGACTCCCTTCGACTCCTCCTGGAGTTTCGCGAGGATTTCCTTCGCGCGCTCGACCACCTTCTGGCGCTTCGAGATGCGGATGTCCTCGACGCTGACGACCTCGACCTTCGCCCGGCACGGGCCGATGCGGTCGACGGTCTCGAGTCCCGAGGCCAGGATGGCGGTCTCGACCTGGTCGAGCGACGACGGGATGATGATCTCGCCTTCGCTCTTTCCCTTGCGACTGTCGATGTCGACCTCGATGCGGCCGATCCGTCCGGACTTCTGCAGGTCGCGGAGGTCGAGCTCGTCCCCGAGGAGGCCCTCGGTCTGACCGAAGACGGCGCCGACGACGTCGGGCTTGTCGATGACGCCCTCGGCGGCGATGCGGGCGCGGATCTGGTACTTGGCGGCGCTGGGGTCTGTGCTCATGGTTTGGTTCCTTGGGCGGAAAGCGCCCCGCGAAGGGGCCCGCCGAAGGCGTTGGGTTAGGTCGACCGCCGAGCGTCGCCGGACGATGCGCGGAGCCTACGACAGGGGGAAGGGCGGATCATGAGTCGTGATTCCGGATCTTCCGGCGACGTCGGGAGGGAGCCTCCTTCCGTCTCCGGAACGTTCTTTCCAACCTTCACCAGAAGGAGGGGGTATTTAAGACCGATGCCCGCCGCGGAGTTTGGCCGAACGACGGCTTCCTCCGGCGAGGACTCGGTGCCGGTTCACGGCAACCATCTTAAGAAGGCGGACCTCTACGCCGCCTCGGAGCTTTCCAACATGCCTCGTCGTGCAGCGCGCAAAACGCTGGAAGTGCCCGAGCCCGGAACCCCCTCGGCAGAACCTCCTCTCGCCGACGATGACTTCGTCTCGGCGCTCAAAGACGAACTCGTGAAGACCCAGCGAGTCGCGGAGGCCCGGACGGGGGAAGATCTGACCCATCGCGCCGAGCTCAACCGCCGCCTCCTCCAGGACCTCTGGGAGGTGCACAACCAGTTCGAAGAGGTGAGCGTCCACCTCACCATCGACCCCTCGCAGACCCTGTTCGCGACGTTCGCCGAGTACCCGACCAAATGGACCTTCAAGGAGAACTTCGACTTCGGCGCCGTGAAGACGGTCGAGCTCGGCGACCGGGCCGCCGGGTGGGTCGGGTTCACGCTGCGCTTCTGGTACTACCGGACCCCGGAGGGAAAGAACCACCTCCGCGGCATCTTCGAGTGGTGCGACGGGGAGAGCTACCACCGGTACTCCGGATGGATGCGGATGATGAGCCAGGCGGTCCTCTACGACGCGGACGAGGATTCGGTCAACGTCGGCGAGCTCCACCGCGTCCTGAAGGATGTAGTCGTCCACTGGTACGCGGCGCACCTCGAGCGAACGCCGGAGGCGTTCGTGGCCCATCTCAAGGAGAAGTACCCGAAGGGCGCCTCCTACGCGAAGGAATCCTACCGCTAGGCCGTGCGTCCGCAACGCGCGGCCGCTCCGGCCGTGCTAGTTGATTAACGGGGAGCGTCTCCGGCCTCGAGGTATCGGGGGTGGGACCGTTCGGTCCCTTCCCTCCGGTGGGAAGGAGTAGACTTGGCCTCGGGGCTGCGGGAGCATCTGGTCGCGTACTTCGAGGAGCACCACAAGCTGGTCGAGGTCGGCGCGCTCGACCTCCTCCTCGACGTCCAGCAGCCGCTCGTGCTCTCGCAGGAGCTGATCGACCGCGCCGGCCCCGAGGCGCCGTTCGTGACGCGGGAGATGGTCGAGGCCGCGCTTTCGGAGCAGCGAGGAGCCCCCGCCTCCGTCCGCTCGGCCCCCGGTCGGACCCGAACGGAGGGAGGAGAAGCTCTCGCGGACCGGGACGAACCGTTCCGGTTGATCTCGGAAGGGTTCACCGGTCCGCCGGCTCCCGCCCAACCGATCGTCGCGTACCAGGGGCTGTTCGCGTCGCGCTTCCGGTCCCTCCAGCGGCTCCTGCGGGGCCGCCCGCAGCTCCCGAACCTGCGTCCGATCCGCGAGCTTCGGTCGGCGGAAGGGACCGCCTCCGTGGTCGGGATGGTGCGGGAGGTTCGCACCACCGCCCAGCGGCACCACATCATCGTCACCCTGGACGACGACACCGGCTCGGCCGAGGTCCTCGTCCCGCGGGACTCGGCCGCGGCGCGGGTGCCGTTCCTCCCGGACGAGGTGGTCGGCGTGCGACTCGAGTTCTCGAAGGAGCGTGGGCGGCTGCCGCGCGCCCTCTCGGTCGAGCGCCCGGAGGTGCCGGCCCAGCGCCCGCCGAACGGCCGCCTGGAGACCCCGCGGAGGGCGATCTTCCTCTCCGACCTCCACGTGGGGTCCCGCTCGTTCCTTTCGGAGAGCTGGGACCACCTGGTCGAGTTCCTTCGGGAGCGCGGTCCGTTCTCCGAGCTCGCCCGTTCGATCGAGTTCGTCGTGATCGCGGGAGACCTGGTGGACGGGATCGGCGTCTACCCCCGTCAGGAGCGCGACCTGGCGATCTCGGACGTGGTCGAACAGTACGTCGAGCTCGGACGGCGCTTGAGCCAGCTCCCCGAGCGACTCACCGTGGTCGCGGTCCCCGGGAACCACGACGCGGTCTGCCCGGCCGAGCCCCAGCCCGCCCTGCCGCCGAACCTCGCGGGGACTCTCCCCGACAACGTCCGGCTGCTCGGGAACCCGTCGACGTTCGCTCTCCACGGGGTCGTCATCGAGGCCTACCACGGTCGGAGCTTCGACGACCTCATCCCGGCGATTCCCGGGGCGTCCTACTCCCACCCGACCGAGGTGATGAAGCGGATGCTCCAGATGCGCCACCTCGCCCCGATCTACGGGGACCGCACGCCGCTCGCGCCGCTTGCGCACGACGGGCTCGTCATCGACCCGGCGCCCGAGATCCTCGTGACCGGCCATGTCCACACGTTCGGCGTCGACCGCTACCGCGGTGTCCTCCTGCTCAACGCGTCCACGTGGCAGGCGGAGACGGAGTACCAGCGAATGCGGAACATCTCCCCGGTGCCGGCCCGCGCGGCGGTGGTCGACTTAGGTACGCTCGGCCTGGTCGCGCTCGATTTCTCCCGAGGGTCCCCGACGGTGTGGAGCCCCGGCGGATGAGCCCGTATCCTCTCGACCCGATCCGGGCCGTCGGTCCGGCGCGACTGGTCATCACCACCTATCCTTCGCGGGAGGCGGCGCTTCAGTCCGTGGGGCCGGTGCTCGACCGCCGGCTGGCGGCGTGCGCGAACTTCCTTCCCGCCACGTCCCGGTACTGGTGGAAGGGACGAGTGGAGACGGCCGAGGAGGTGGTGGTCCTGTTCAAGACCGTCCCGAAGCGCGTCGGCGCCCTCTGTTCGTTCCTCCGCGACCACCACCCGTACGACGTGCCGGAGATCCTTGAGGTGGACGTGCCCCGGGTCGACGCGGGCTATCTCACCTATCTCGCCGAGACGCTCGACCCAGCCTCGCCGCCCCCGCCGCTCGGGGGAGGGACTACTCGTCGGGCAGGACCGCGAGGCCCGGGAGCTCGAGGCCCTGGACGAACTCGAGCGCCGCCCCGCCGCCGGTCGAGATGAACTGGAAGCCCCCCGCGACTCCGAGCTCCTGCGCCACCCGCGCCGAGTCGCCGCCCGCCGCGACGTGATATCCGTCGACCTCCCCCAGCCGGGCGAGCACTTCGCGGGTGCCGGCGGCGAAGCGGGCATCCTCGGCGAGCCCGAGCGGGCCGTTCCAGAACACGGTGCGGCTGCCGTCGAGAGCCTCCCGAAACTGCCGGATGGACGCGGGACCGAGGTCCCGCGCCAACGCGTCCGTCGGTAGGTTCTCCACGGGATGGATCTCGGGGCTCGCAGCTCCGGGTCGCTCGACGGCGAGGTCGGTGGGGAGGAGGACCTCCGTCCCCACGGCCTTCGCCTTCTCAAAGAAGGCGGAGACCTCCTCCTCGAGACCCGATTCGACCTTGGTCGCGCCGAGGTGGACGCCCGAGGCCGCGAGGAACGGGAAGGCGAGGGCGCCGCCGATCAGCAACCGGTCGGCGCGGCCGAGGAAGCTGGTGAGCAGAGGGAGTTTGTCGGCGACCTTCGCCCCGCCGACGACCACGACGTAGGGCCTCTCGGTCGTCCCGAGAAGGCGGCTCAGCTCACGGACCTCGCGTTCGACCAGGAGCCCGGCGAACGACGGGAGATGCTTCGGCACACCGACCGTGGAGGCATGAGCGCGGTGAACGGTCCCGAAGGCGTCCTCGACGAACAGCTCGCCCAGCCGGGCCAGCTGGGCCGCGAACGCGGGGTCGTTCGCCTCCTCTCCCGGGTGAAACCGCAGGTTCTCGAGAAGGAGGAACTGGCCGTTCTCGAGCCGAGCGGCGAAGTCGAGCGCTTTGACGCCGACGATATCCTCCGCGAGCGGCACGGGTTGTCCGAGCAGCGCACTCAGTCGGTGCGCGACCGGTCGCAGGGAGAAGCGGGGGTCCCGCTTCCCGTCCGGGCGGCCGAGGTGCGACATCAGGATCGCCCTTGCACCCGCGGCACGAAGGTGGTCCAAGGTCGGGAGGGCCTCTGTGATCCGACGGTCGTCGGCCACCTGGCCCGTGGTGGTGAGGGGAACGTTGAAGTCGACTCGGACGAGCACCCTTCGACCCCGCAACGGAGCGGAGCCGATGCCACGCTTCGCGACCATCGCGGGCTCGAGCCATCGACCGCTAAGAGGGTTTGCGCGCCGTGCGCGTACCAGGGGAGAGCCGCTCGACCTTCGCCGCCATCTCGGTGAGCGCCGGGAGGCTGAGGCCGTGAACCGTTGCCGAGCGGAGGAGCTCCCCAAGGATCGCGTCCACCTCGGTCGGTCGGCCCCGCTCGACATCCTGTCGCATGCTCGACCGATTCTCTGCGGTGGCCCGCACGACGCGGTCGAAATCTGCGACGAGTTCCTCCGAGTCGAACTCGTAGCCCGCCGCAAAGGCGGCTTGGAGGGCCTCCCGGAGCAGCCGGAGCGCCTCCTCGCGATGCGGGCCCGACCGGAGGTCGCCGTTCGGCACCCGATAGACCGCGGTCACCGGATTGATCGCCGCGTTGACGATCGCCTTCCTCCACACCTCCCGCGCGAGGTCCGGGACCCGACGCACCGAGAATCCGGCGCCCGTGAGGAGGTCGAAGAAGAAGTCGGCCGACGGTCCGGCCGGGCCCTCGGAGCTACCAAGGACGACCTCGCCGTGCCCGGCCTCGCGGACCACCCCGGGTTCGACCAGGGTCGCCGGCACCGAACTCACCGCCCGCACGACGAACCTCTCCGGGTGTTCCCAGCCGCTGGCGCGCAGTTCCCGAACGGCGACCTCCTCGACCCCCAGGCCGTTCTGGGGGAGAAGGAGGGGTATCGGAGTGCGGCACGCGGTCCCGACCGCGCGCGCGGCGTGGGCGAGGTCGAACGCCTTTACTGTGAGGAGGACCGCCTCTGCTTCGAGGCGCGGGGGGAGGGTCTCCCGCGCCGGGAGGTGGACAGTGAGAGCGCTCCGTCCGTCGACACGGAGGCCCTTCGCCCGGATTGCCGAGACGTGCTCTCGCCGTGCCACCAGCGTGACCGCGTGCCCCGCGACCGCGAGGCGAGCGCCCCAGAGGCTCCCTACCGCCCCGGCGCCTACGATGACCAGCCGCACGAGCGACCGCCGGTCAGCCGAGCTTGCGGACGAACTCGGAGAGACCGGGGGCCTTCCCCCAGTCCCGTCGAAGGAGGTCAAGTAGTCCCTCGTAGTAGCGCACCTGTTCCCGCGCCTGCCGGACCTTGAGGACGAGGTACTCCTCCTCGTGCCGGAGCCGGATCAGCTCCGCTGAGAGGTCTTCGTGGGCCAGCGTCAGGTCGGCCCGGCTATCGGTAAGTGTGACGCGAGGCACTCGTCATCTCCAGCGGGGGCGGAACCCGGGGCGGAGCGCGAATCGCCGCTTCGGTGTTCGTGAGCCGCATCAGTTCCCTCTTGATCCGTCGCAGTCGCAACTCAAGGCGGCGGCGTCGCTCGCGGACGTCCGTCAACGAGCGCTCGAGGAGCTCGAGCCGCCGTCGCCACTTGTCCCGTTCCTGAACGCTCAGGAGGACAGAGTCGACGTCCACCATCCCCCGCCCGGACGACACCGCCCAAGAATCAACCTTTCGCTCGAGGGTCGCCGCACCGCTCGTCCGCGGAGCTTTAAGCGGGAGGGAGGTAGGCCGTGCGTCCGAGTCCGCCATGAGCCAACTAGGGAAGGTCGCGGTGATCGGGGCGGGAAACATCGGTGGTTCGCTCGCCCAACGCCTCGCGGAGATGGACCTGGCGCGCGAGGTCGTGCTGGTCGACATCGTGGACGGACTGCCGCAGGGAAAGGCCCTCGACATCCAAGAGTCGGCCCCGATCCTCGGCTTCTCGAGCCGGGTCACCGGGTCTACCTCGCTGGACGCGCTCGCGGGGGCGGACATCGTGGTCGAGACGGCCGGCCTGGCGCGGAAGCCGGGGATGACCCGCTCCGACCTCCTCGAGAAGAACGCGGCCATCGTGCGGGGGCACGCGCAGGCCGTGAGGGTGCACGCCCCCCAGGCCGTGGTGGTCGTGGTCACGAACCCGGTCGACGTGATGACCTACTACTTCCGCGCGCAGAGCGGGCTCTCCCCTTCGCGGGTCTTCGGGGAGTCGGGGACGCTCGACACCGCGCGCTTCCGCTGGTTCGTCGCCGAAGCGTTAAACGTCGCGCCGCGCGACGTGACGGGGTTTGTCCTCGGGACCCACGGGGACACGATGGTCCCGATCTTGTCGCTCACGAGCGTCTCGGGGGTCCCGCTCACGAAGCTCTTACCGGCCGAGCAGCTGCGCAGCATCATCGAGCGGACCAAGCAGGGCGGCGGCGAGATCGTGAACCTCCTCAAGACCGGCAGCGCCTTCTACGCGCCGACCGCGAGTCAGGCCGAGATCGTCGGGGCCATCGCCCGGGACGAGCACCGCCTGCTTTCGGCCGCCGCCTACCTGGACGGTTCCTTTGGTCAGAAGGACGTCTACATCGGCGTGCCGGTCGTCATCGGCCGGGCCGGGGTGGAACGGGTGGTCGAGGTCGACCTCACGCCCGACGAACGGACGGCGTTCGAACAGAGCGTGGCCGCGGTCCGTTCCGACCTGGAGATCCTCGCCAAGTTGCCCCCTTGAGGTGGAAGGAAGAGAACATGTCCGCAGCCCCCGCTGAGGCCCTGTCGAGCGACTTCCTCGAGATCAAACGCCGGCTCGGGACCCTCCGCTACCAGACCGATGCGAAGGAGCACGCCCACATCACCGTGAAGCCCGAGATCTGCGCCCGGTGCCCCCACTCGTTCTGCACCTTCGCCTGCCCTGCGAAGTGCTACGAGCGGATCGAGGGCCGGCTCGTCTTCCGCTACGAGGACTGTGTGGAATGCGGCGCGTGCGACATCGCCTGCGACCAGGGGTCGGTCACGTGGACCATGCCCCGGGGTCCGTACGGCGTGCGCTACCGCTACGGGTAGGGGACACCGCCGCCCCGTAGCGCCGCGCCCAGTCGCGCGACGGCTCTGTCCGAGGGTCGTGGGACCTCAGCCCGAGGGTGGGGATTTCGGGGGCGACGAAGCCGCAGGTGCCGCGGAGGTAGGCGGGCCCGCCAGCATCGGTGTCGACAGCGGGATCGCGTGGCCCGTGAATCCCGCCATCAGCCGGTCGACACCGATCAGCAGGAGCGCAAACGCGAGCAGCAGGACGAGGGTCAGGACCCCGAGCGCCGGGTCGGCCAGTACGACGAACGCCATCGCGAGGGCGATCACCCCGACGACGATGGCGAACACTCGATACCACGTGGGCAATTTCACGGTCTGAGGCATCATCCTTCGCACCCGACGACCCGAACCGGACCCGGATTCTTAACTGGAGAGGCCGTCGGACCGAGGAACGCCGGTCGACCGTCCAGGGACCCACCGAACCCCTCGAATCCCACCGCTCTCGTTCCACTCAAGGCGCAGCTTAAAACCCTCCTCTCGGGCTCGTTCGCCGCGGAGCCGAACTACGCCGCCCGCGACACCCGCCACCGAGACCACGTCCCTGTTCCCCTACCGGGTCCGACCGGGGCAGGATGCCATCCTTCGGGAAGTGGGTGAGCTGTCCCGCCGGGGAGGGGCCCTCCTCGTGAACGCGCCCACGGGGAGCGGGAAGACGGTCGCCGCCCTCGCCCCGCTCCTGGAGCATGCGGAGGCGACCGGCCACCGTATACTCTACTTGGTCCGGACCCACTCGCAGGAAGTCCAGGTCCTTCACGAGGCGCGCACGATCGCCCACCGCATGGAGAAGCCGATCCTCGCGATCGGCCTTCAGGGCCGGGCCCGCCGCTGTTTCCTTCTCGAGAACGTCGCCGAGGTGAAGGGGGCCACGGCCGAGGAGCACGGGAAACTCTGCGCCGACCGCAAACGAGCCACCGAACGTGCCCTCAAGGGCGAGGCCCCGATCGCACCGCCGTCCGAACTTCCCGAGGGCGGGGAGATCGACCTCACCGACCTGGACGGCTGCCCGTACTACGCCCGGGTGCTCCAATCGGACCTGGACGGCCTGGTCGAACGGTTCAGCGGGAAGCTCCCGGCGCCTCATGAGTTCGAGAAGTACTGCCGCGACGAGAACCTCTGTGCCTACGAGCTCTCGAAACGGCTGGTGCCCTACGCCCGCCTCGTCACGGCGCCCTACGCCTTCTTCTTCCACCCGTTCATCCGCCGTTCCCTCCTCGGATGGATGAAGGCGGAGCCCGGGGAGATCGACCTGGTCGTCGACGAGGCCCACAACCTCCCGAGCCACCTCCGCGACCTCACGACCGTCTCCCTGCCGCAGGAGTCGGTACGGAGGGCCCGCGCCGAGGTCGCCGACCGCGGGGACTTCCAGCTACCGGACGGGCCGAGCGCGACTCGCTTCTTCGACATCGTCGGGGCGGCCGTGGAGGAACTCATCCAGGCGCTCGCCCGGGACGACGACGCGGTCCTCCCTCCGTCCATCTTCGAGGACGCGCTCCTCACCGCGATCGGTGGGACGACCCACCGTCTCGACACCTGGCTCGGGGCGCTGGCGACCTGGGGCGAGAACCTGAAGGAGGAACGGCGGCGGGAGCGCCACCTTCCGCGTTCCTGGGTCCATACCGTCGCGCTCACCCTCCTCTCTTGGCCCCAGCTCGACACGCCGGGCTACGTGAAGGTCGTGAGCCGGCTCCCCCGGCCCGCGCTGGAAGCCTACGCCCTGGACGCCTCGGTCCCGGCGCAGCCGATCCGCGACTGCCACCTCTCCGTTCACCTCTCGGGCACCCTGGCCCCTCTCGACGAGTACCGCGACTCCCTCGGCCTCGGGGCCTCCGCGCGTCTCCTGGACGTGCCGCCCCACTTCCCGGCGGAGAACCGGAAGATACTCTACGACCCTACGGTCACGACGCGGTTCGAGGAGCTGAAGAGCGACCCCCGCGCCATCCAGCGGATCGCCGACCGCTTGGTCGAGGTCCTCCAGTGTCTGCCGGTCAAGACCGCGGTCTTCTTCCCGAGTTTCGACCTGATGCAGCGCGTCCTGGACGCGGGCCTCCATTCCCAGCTACCCGGGAACGTCTTCATCGAGTACGCGAAGGTCCCGATGGGCGACCTCTGGCGCTCGATCGAAGGGTGGAAGAAAGACCCCGAGGGGACGGTGCTGCTCGGGGTGGCGGGGGGCCGCCTCTCGGAGGGGATCGACTACCCGGACGAGGAGCTCGAGGCCGTGGTCATGGTCGGCATCCCCTACCCCCGTCCCACGGCGAAACGCGAGGCGCTGCGAGCGTTCCTGGACGCCTCGACCGGCCAGGGATGGGCGTACACGGTGGACGCGCCCGCGCGCCGCCTTATCCTCCAGGCGATCGGGCGGATGATCCGGTCCGAGAACGACCGGGGAATTGCGATCGTCCTCGACCGGCGGGCCCCGGCGTTCGCCGAGCACCTTCCCGGGCTCGAGCCGATCCGGGACCTTTCCGCGACGACCCGAGCCTTCTACGGGCGCCGGGCCCGATGGTCGACCACGGCCAGTCGGTCCCCCGGTGCCCGCGTGACGCAAGAGTCGCGCCCGGCCGGGCCGAGCGGCTTATAGGCCTCCGTTCCCGGTCCCGAGCCGTGATCATCACGCGCACCCCCCTCCGCATCAGCTTCGCCGGCGGGGGCACCGACCTCCCGTCGTTCTACCGCGAATACGGGGGCGGCGCCGTCACGAGCGCGGCGATCGACAAGTACATGCACGTCCTCGTCAACCAGAAGTTCGACCGCTCGATTCGGGTCGCCTACTCGAGGACCGAGAACGTCGAGCGGCTCGAGGACCTGCAGCATGAGCTCGTCCGCGAAGCGATGCGCCTCGCCGGGGTCCACGAGGCGCTCGAGGTCCACACGATCTCGGACATTCCGGGCGAGGGGACCGGCCTCGGCTCCTCCTCGACCCTCACGGTCGGCCTACTGAACGCGCTCTACGCCTACCGCGGCGTACTGAAGGACCCGGCCGAGCTGGGGGCGGAGGCGTGCGCGATCGAGATCGACCGGCTGCACGGCCCGGTCGGGAAGCAGGACCAGTACATCGCCGCCTTCGGCGGCCTCCAGTACTTCGACTTTCGACCGGACGACACGGTACGGGCGTCGCCCATCCCCCTCTCGACCGCCGACCGCGAGCGGCTGAGCGACCACCTCTCCCTCTTCTACACCGGGGTGACCCGAAAGTCGGAGGGGATCCTCAAGGAGATGGACTCCCGGACTTCGGAGAATCGGGATTCGCTCCTGAGGATGCGGGACCTCGCCGGCGAGGCGCGACGGGCGGTGGTCGCCCGCGACTTCGCCCGTCTGGGCGAGATCATGGACGAGGGGTGGAAGCTCAAGCGAGGCCTCTCGAACGGGATCTCGACCAACCGGATCGACGAGCAGTACGCGGCCGCTCGCGCGGCCGGCGCGTTCGGAGGGAAGATCACCGGGGCCGGTGGAGGCGGGTTTCTTCTCCTCCTGCACCCGCCCGAGCGGAGCCATCAAATAGCGGCCGCCCTGTCGCCGATGCAGCGGTTCCCGATCCGGATCACCCCGGAGGGGTCCCGGATCCTGTTCGTGGGGCGATGACCGAACTCCCGACCCTCGAGAGCTACTTTCATCGATACGTCCAGGAATCGGTCGCGACCCTCGAGGCGCCCTACTTCCTGGCCGCGTTCCAGCGCATCGTGCCGATCTTCCTGAAGGCCCGGAAGGAGGACCGAACAATCTTCTTCTTCGGCAACGGCGGGTCCGCTTCCACCGCGTCCCACTTCGTCACCGACATCGCGAAGGTCGCCGGCGGCACGAAGCCGCACGGCAAGGGACAGCGGTTCCGCTGCGTAAGCCTGAACGACAACGTCCCGAGCGTCACGGCGTGGGCGAACGACGTGAGCTACGCCGAGATTTTCGCGGGCCCGCTCCGGGCGCTCGCCGAGACGGGGGATGTCGCCGTCGCGATTTCGGGGAGCGGGAACTCACCGAACGTCCTCGCGGCGGTGCGCGCGGCCCGCGAGATGGGGCTCACGACCATCGGCCTCACCGGAATCGGCGGCGGGAAGCTGAAGGACATGGTCGACGTCGCGCTCATCGTCCCGTCCAACAGCATGCAGCACACCGAGGACGTCCACCTCGTGACGTGTCACCTCCTCTGTGCGTACCTTCGGGACGAGCAGCCGATCCCGGACTGATGACCGTCCGCGTCCGGGACTACATGATCCTCGAGGTGGAGCATTTCCCCGCGACCACGACGGTGGGGGAAGCGACCCGACGGCTCATCCGCAGCCGGCACCACGGAATCCCCGTCACCGACCCTTCCGGAAAGCTGGTCGGCTTCGTCAGCGCGAAGGAACTCCTCCGGCACGTCGCCGACGCCGAGACCCCCCTCTCGAAGATCATTCGGCCCGGGACCTACACCGCCCACCCGGAGACGAACCTCGATGACGCGGCCCGGATCATGTTCCGCTTCGGACTCCGCGACCTTCCGATCATCGACGAGCACGGCCGGCTCTGCGGGGTCCTGTCGAACCTCGACATCGTCCGCTCCCATTTCGAACGGGCCTCTCCGGCGAAGGCCGACACGCTGAAGCACCTGCTCGCGGAGCGCTACCACCTCCCGTTCTCGTTCCATCGCGGGCTCGTTCCCCTCGACCGGCTCGCTCCGACCCAGTGGAAGGTCTTCGAGGACGAGCTCGAGGGACGACGGTACGAGCTCGAGCGGGGATTCGCGGAGCCGGTGCTGGTCGTCCAGAAGGGCGACACGTGGCTTCTCGTGGACGGCCACCACCGGGCGCTTGCCGCCCGCGAGATGGGGCTTCGCCAGCTCCAGGCGTTCATCCTGACCTCCGACAACCCGGCGGAGTTCGCGCGGCAGGAGACCGGCTTCGAGCGCCTCGCGCGGGAGCACCATCTGCGGACGCTGGACGACATCGAGATCGACCGTTCTTCCCACCACCCCCTGATCGAAGTGACGACCCAGCTCATCCGCCGTTTCGAAGGCGGGGTCGGGCTCGAGCCCGAACCCAAGTAGGTTCACCGCCCGCCGTTTCCCGCCGGTCGGTACCGGGGTCATATCAAAGGCTCCCGCGTCGGCCGACCATCGATGGACCTTCCGCTCCCTCCCGTCGGCCTGAACACCGCGTTCCTCCCGTTCGCGGTGGTCGCCCTCGTCATGGTGGCGGTCACGGTCTTCGTCCTCGGGAAGATTCTCCCCGCGGACCACCACCCCCCGCTCGTGACTCAGATGCTCCTCGCGCTCTCCGTCATGGGCGGAGGGACGATTCTCCTCCTCTCCCTCGTCTTCGTGTTCATCAACCCGAACGGGACGACCGCGTGGGAAACCGTCCTCCTGGCGTTCAACTTCATGATGACGGTCCCGGCCGGGCTCTGGTTCATCGCGGTCATCCTGTTCCGGGACCGACGGATCGACCCGAACGGCTGGTTGTGGCCGGTCACGCTCGCGGTCGTCGCCACCGGATCGGAGGTGCTGATGGGGTTCCTCTTCGCGGTCGGGGCCCCCGCGGTCACCCCCCCGCTCATCGAGGCGGTGGCGGCCGGGTTCGCCTCGGTCTGGTTCTTCTGGTCGATGGCCGCCGTGATGACGGCCCTCCTCGTCTGGGCACCGCTCTCTGAGGTCGAAAAGACCGGTCTCATCGCGCTCACGCTCGCGATGGCGCTCGCCCCTTGGGTGACAACCTACCCGACCGTCGGCGGTCTCGCGATGGCGGTCCTGATGACCTTGGTCTTCGTGGTGCTCCTGCGGTACCTCCTCCGCCAACGATTGAGCCGAAGCGAACTTGGCCTGCTCTTCGGTCTCGCCGGAGCGTTCCTTTCGATGGCGCTCGCCGGCCTCTTCTTGGTCACCGACGGCGGAGCCGTCCTCTCCACCATCACCTTCGGGGTGGTGATGGGGTCCGTGATGGTGGTCGAGATCAGCTACCTCATCCGACGCTTCTACCGCGGCTTCGCAGGGCGCCCGTGGGTCCCGCGACCACTCGAACAGATTCCGACGGCCGAGCCGGCGGTCCGGCCCGGCGTCGACCCCCGGTCGACCGACGCGGGGGTGGCGGTCCGCTGACCCGCCCCCGGGATTCGTACATCGTTCATATCAAGCCGTCCCAGGTCCAGCCGCCGTCAGGGGACACCGTGACGGACGCCGGTCGCTCGCGGCCGCGGACGCCGCTCCGCCGCGCGGCGCCGTGGCTTTTCGCCGCCTTGCTGGTCGCTGGATTGGGGGTCCCGGCCACCGCGGCCGCTGCCCGGGTCATCCACGTCGCGCCCGAGGTCGGGTACGCCCACCCCTTCGCGAACGGGACCCGGGCCGTGGTGAACATGACGGACCAGCCGTCGTTCTCGCCGTCCGCCCTCTCGACCCCGGCGGGCTCCACCCTCTCGGTCGAGCTGAGGAACGTCGGGAGCTATCCGCACACCTTCACCGTCGTGGCGCAGCCGGGAGTGAGGCTCGCGGTGAACCTCACCCCGGCGGAGCTCGACCACTTCTTCCAACTGAACGGCTCGCTCGCGAACGTCTCAGTCGCCCCGGGGGGGGAGGCGTGGGCCAACCTTTCGTTCAACGCGTCGAGCGCCTTCGACAGCTTCGAGTTCGTCTCGGTCGTGCCTTACCAGTTCCAGGCGGGGATGTCGGGGACGATCTCGATCACCTCGACCGCGCCGGGCCTCCATCTCTCCGAGAACACCACCGTGAGCGGGAGCCAGTATCTCTTCATCCCGGACGTCCTGGCGGCGAACGTCACCCACTTCCCCGTGAACCTCGACATCCTCGTGACGAACCTGGGCTCCTTCGCCCACACCTTCACGCTCGTTCCGCAACCGAACGTGACCTTGACGGTCGGCAACTACTCGACCTACCTCTCGAACCACACGCCGCTCGCGAGCGTCTCCGTGCCCGCGAGCCCGGGCGGGTCCGTCTGGGCGAACTTCACGGTCAAGGTCCCGGGGGTCTACATGTACCTCTGCCTCATCCCGGGGCACTTCCAAGGAGGAATGGACGGGTTCCTCTACGTCGGGGTGCCGGTGCCGGCACCGCCCCCCGCTCCGAGCACCGCGATCGTGGAGACGTGGGTTCTGGTGGGGTCCGGGGTGCTGCTCGCGGTCGGGATCACGGTGGCCGCACTCTCCTCGCTGGTCGGGCGGTTTCCCCCCGGACCGCCGACCACCGGGCATCACTGAGCGGACGGCCGGATTCTCCGCGCCTCACGTCGACGTTTCGGGGTCGGCGCCTGGCGAGGGGCCGGGGCGCCTACGTCACGACCAGGAACGAGCGCATCGTGCCGTGGAACTCGCCGCAGAACTCGGTGCACTGGATGAGGTATTGAGTGCCGGGCGCGACGTTCGGGACGGAGAAGGCGAAGTAGTTCATCCGACCGGGGATCGCGTCGATCCGCACTCCGAGCGCCGGGATGTTGAACGAATGAATGACGTCCGCACCGGTGACGTTCACTTGCACGACGGCGCCGGCGGGCGCCCACAGAGCGCCTCCGGAGACGGTGTTCGTGGCGGCGTCGTAGACCGAATTCACGCAGGTCCCGTTCGAATAGCAGAACCTCCAGTACCACTGGTAGCCGGTCACGTCAACGTACTCGGTCGGGTGCGCCGGCAACTGGTCTATGTGGTAGAGGAGGAACGTCGAGTAGACGCTCACCCCGGCGATGAGGCCGACGACGGCGAGCGTCCACGCGACCTCGTACTTGTTAACCATACCGCCGCCTCCGGGTCGCCGGGTCGCGGAACTTCACGATCGCGTAGACCAGGAAGGCGAAGGTCACGATCGCCCCGGCGGCGCCGATCGCGACCATCGTCCAGACCAGGGGAGAGATCTGCTGGAGGTCGCTCGAGTCCGCGAGGAGCCCCGCGAGGCCCAGCGCCGCGCCACCGGCCGTCGGGAGCGACCTCACGTTCCGTCGAGGGAGATGTCGCCTTACATATGCCCCGCGTACGAACCGCACCGCCGGGGTCGCCGGCGCGGCAGCGCCCGGCCGGCTGGGAACGGTGTACGTACGGAGGGGCTTTGAACCCAACGTTCCGTGGTGCGCCCAGTCTAGCCGTCGGGAAGCCGGATGAAGTGGTTCGGATCGGTCCGCACGACCGTCGCGCTCGGGTTGGCGATCTCCCTCCTGAGCGGCGCGTTCGTAGGGATCCACTCGGTCAAGGTCGTACCGGACGCGGTCGAGGTGGATGCCTCGAACTCCGTGAGCGTGAGCGCGATCGCCGGGTTCGCCTTCAGCCCAAACCTCATCGAAAACGTTCCGGCGAACACGACCGTCAACGTGACGTTCACGAATCTCGATTCCTCGGACCCTCAACACACGTTCACCATCATCGGCCGAGAGGGTTGGGTCGTGCCTACCTCCTACACGGCGGGGCAGATTCTGAACCTCGCCTACGGCACCCAGTACCCGAACAAGTACAACGTGAACTCGACCGCGTCGGGAGCGAGCTACCCCGGGACCTTCACGTCCCCCGCGCCGGGCTGGTACGAGTTCCTGTGCACCGAGAGCGGACACTTCCAGCAGGGGATGTACGGGTTCATCGCGTTCGGGATGGCCCTCCCCGCGAACCTGACGATCTCCACCCCGAATACCGGACCGGGGGCGGCCGTCTTCATCATCGTCGGGACGATCGTCTCGCTGACGGTGATCGCGCTCGTCCTGGGCTTCATCTTCGGGCGGCGGAAAGGCTCGGAGTCCGAGATGCCTCCCGAGCGCCTCGGGTACCGAGAGCCGGAGAACGCGGGACCGGGCGGGTCCGTGCCGAGCGACGGGTCCTACGGGTCGCCGCGGCGGTAGCCTGACCGCACCGGTACGGGAACCGTAACATTCAAGAAAGGCTTCCCTTACAATCTACGGACCTCGTAGTAGGTTCGGAGCGACGAAGATGGCCTGGGGGACGCCGAATCGTGAGCGACGGGTGCTGAAAGCGGGACATTCCTCGATTGCGGTCACGTTACCGAAGCCGTGGGCGGAGGCGATGAACCTTCGGCCCGGCGACCTCGTCGTCTTCGACCAGAACGACGACGGGACGCTCTACCTCAAGCCGGCCCCCGCCCCGGGGGCGGTTTCCGGGGGGAGCCCCTTCTCGGTCCAGGCCCACTCGTTCGAGACGCCGGGGGTCCTCGAGCGACTTGTGGTCGGTGCCTACCGGGTCGGCCACGACGCGATCGAAATTCGAACCGACGTCCCGCTCGGTCCGGACCGAGTCGAGGAGCTGCTCCAGGCCGCCCGCAACCTCCTCGGGGTCTCGGTAGTTGCTCAGGAGCCGAACCGTGTGGTTCTCCAGAACTTCATCGACCCGTCGAAGTACGGGCTGCCGCAGCTCGTCCAGAGGATGAAGATGATCTTGGTCGCGTTCCTGGACGAGACCGAGGAGGTCCTGAAGCGGCGACAGCGCAGCCGGCGGCTTCCGACGCTCGAGGAGGAGGCCGGCAAGGTGCTTGCGCTCCTCGTCCGCCAGCTGTTCCTCGCGAGCCGGGATTGGTCGCTCGCTCGACGGATCGGGAGCCCCGACCCCCGGCAGCTGCTCGAGTGGCGGGTGGTCGTCCACTCGCTCGAGGAGCTCGCCGAACTGTTCGGCGAGGCGCTCACGTTGCTCAACGACGATCC
The DNA here is from genome assembly GCA_035626215.1 of Thermoplasmata archaeon. Classification (GTDB taxonomy): domain Archaea; phylum Thermoplasmatota; class Thermoplasmata; order Lutacidiplasmatales; family UBA184; genus Lutacidiplasma. Next base: position 3,612 of record DASPOD010000005.1, on the reverse strand, counting down.
GAGCGGGCTACCGGTCGAGAACACCGAGGCGCTCGCCGGCGCGATCCCCGACCTCACGCTCCATCTCAAGGCGGTCATGGAGGCGCTGATGCATCCCTCCCTCGACAACGCCTGCGGCGTCTACCATGAGAGTGCGGACGTCGGGATGGGCCAGCCGGCGCTCACGCGCTCCCTAGCGCGGAAGTCGCCGAGCGTCCGAGCGGCCCACGACCTCTTCAAGCGCGGCACCCGCTGCCTCTCGCTCTTGGCGGAAGTGGCGATCGACCGCGCGGTCGCCTCGGGCAGCGAGACGATCCTGGTCGAGGCTGCCTGAACCGTACCGTTCGCCTCGTCCTGGGGCAGGGCCTTCCCGGGCATTCGCACGGCACGACCGCACTCTCCTCCTCGAGGTGGAGGCCGCGCGGCCCCGCCTTTATCCACCCGGGATACGGACCTCTCGTACGAGTTCGACCCTCCCGTACGAACGCCATATCCTCCCCCCCCGGCGTCCCGCGCCGAGGTACGCCGGTGTTCGACTCTATCGACGATTGGCTGATCATTGCCGCAGTCGCTGGGATCCTGTTCTACGGCTCGTCCAAGATCCCCCAGCTCGCCCACAGCCTCGGACGCTCCGTCGGCGAGTTCAAGAAGGGGCGGATCGAGGTCGAGCGCGAGATCAAGGCCGAAGCATCCTCGAGCGCCTCTGCTCCGAGCTCTCCCCATCCCTGACACGCTCCGACCGACGGCCGGAATGCTCGCAGGGGGGAACGCGGTAAGAGCCGACGCTGGGGCCGGCGAACGGCGGTCCGTCGCCCGGGCGGGGGTGCCCGGTTGACCGATGGGCGACCTCGACCGTATCCTGTCGGTCCTGGGGGAGGTCCGTCGCCGCCTCATCCGGGTGGCGGTGGTGCTCGCGGGGATCTTCGGGTTCCTCCTCTTCTTCGAGCTCGTGCCGTTCCGATTCTCGTTCTTCGGCGGGGTCGTCTGGTTCGCCTACCCGTGGCCGAGCCCGTTCTACAACGTCACCGCCCAGGTGTTCCGTGCGATGGTCGCCTGGATGCTGCCGAGCGGTGTCGTGCTCCTGAACGTCGGTGTCGGCGACTCGATCTTCGTCCAGATGGAGATCGGGATCCTGCTCTCCGTCATCCTCGGCATGCCCTGGATCGTCCACGAGGTCGGTGCCTTCCTCGTCCCGGCGCTCCGACAGAACGAGCGAGGGCTGCTCCGCCAGATCGGAATCCCGGCGACCGCCCTGTTCGCCGTCGGGACGTTCGTCGGCCTCTGCTTCCTCACCCCGTTCACGTTCCGCCTCCTCTTCCGGTACGTCGGCGCGATGGGCCTGGCCCCGGTCCTGGGGGTCCAGCAGTTCGTGACGTTCGCCCTCCTCTACTCGCTCGCCTTCGGGGTGGTCTTCGAGCTTCCCGTGTTCATCTACGCGCTCACCCGGCTCGGCGTGGTACGGGCGTCCGCCTGGCGGAAGCACTGGCGCGGGGCCGTCCTCGGCTCGCTCGTGTTCGGGATGGTCGTCACGCCCGACAACTCGGGGATCACGATGCTCCTCATCGCCCTCCCGATGTTCGGCCTCTACCTGGGCGGTGCGTACTTCGCGGCGCGTTGGGAAGGACGAGGACGGCAGCGCGACGGGCCGCGGGCCCTCGCGGGGACCGGGTGAGGTGAATTGGCGCTCTTTTCCGACATCGACTGGCTGATCCTCGCGGTGGCCGCCGCGTTCCTCCTGTTCGGGAAGGAGCACGGGGAGCTTCTGCGGACCCTCGGCCGCTGGTACGGCCGCGCGGGTCGGCTGAAGCAGGAACTCCTCGCCGAATTCTCCAAGGCGGCCGAGATGTCGCCACCGGCTCCGGGCGCCCCGTTGAGCGTACGCGGGGTCCTGCTGGGCCTCGACCCGCCGGCGACCGCGCGGAGCGGGATCCCGACCGCGGTGCGGGTGCCGCCGCCCCTCCCCGACCGGCCGGTGGTCGACCCGACCGCCCCATGGACGGGAAGCTACCCCGTTCCGACCTGGTCGATGACGGTGCCGGCGGTCGTTCCGGACCCGGAGGGAAGCCGATGAGCGTGCTCTCCAAGGACCAGATCGTCACCCTCACCGAGATTCTGGTCGTGCTGATGGGGATCGCCATCATCTGGGCGGTCTACCACGGCAGCGAACGAGCCGAGCTCCCCGGCGACGCGCGCATTCCGGGCGCGGGCGAACCCGATGACGCCGTGCCGGACATGCGCGGGAGGACCCTCTGATGCACGGGAACCTCGACTGCTCTCCCTCCTGCCCCTTCAGCGTGGGCCGCTCGCAGGCCCTCGAGTTCCCGCTCGGCCAGGTGCGGAAGGTCGCCTCCGCGGCCGCCGGGGGCGGCGGCGCGGAAGAAGTCGATGAGACGAAGCGGAACGTGCTCAAGCTCGCCGCGGTCGCCGGCCTCCTCGCGATCGGCGCCGGGGGCGCGGTCGGGGGGGCCATCCAGTATCTGCAGCCCCCCACCATCGGGCTCTCGAGCTACCCACGGGTCCAGCTCCTGGACGTCGACGGGAGCCCGCTCACGGTCGACAAGGTCGAAGGGGAGTACAACGTCGAAACGAGCTCGCTCTACCTGTTCAACTACCCGCTCCGCAACGAGCCGAACTTCCTCCTCAACCTCTACCCGGCGAGCGGGACCCCGGACAACAAGACGAACGGCGCGGCCAACGTTCCCGGTGGGATCGGCCACCACCAGTCGATCGTCGCCTTCAGCGCGATCTGCCAGCATCTCGGTTGCCCGGCTCCGGCCATCGCCTACTACCCTCCGAACACCTGCTCCCAGACCCCGGGCGGGATGTCGTTCTACATCCACTGCTCGTGTCACGGCTCGACCTACAATCCCGCGAACTCGGCGTCGAACCTGACCGGACCGGCCGTCCTGCCGCTCCCTCAGGTGGTCCTCGAGGAGGACTCTTCGGGGAACATCTTCGCGACCTCGGTGAACGGGCCGCCGGTGAACGGTCACTTGAACACCCTCCAGGGCGACTACTCGGTCGGTGCGACCTCGATCGTCGTGAAGGAGACCCCCGTGATCTCCTGCAACTTCCCGTCGTAGGAGGTCGATCGGTTGGCGTTCTCGAGCTGGTACAACCGGACCCTCAACCGGATCTGGGGATTCGTCGAGGACCGGACGGCGATGCGCAAGTGGGCGCTCCGGCCCCAGCCCGAGTTCACGTTCAAGCCGTCCTACTGGACCGGGGCGTTCGTCGCCAACGCGTTCCTCTACCAGGTCGTCTCGGGCGCCCTCCTCCTCCTCTACTATCAGCCGAGCACCTCGTCGACCCTCACGGCGTGCGGCCAGCCCGTGGGCACTCCCTCGTTCGCCCCGGCCGCGTGGTGCTCGACCTACTACCTCATCCACTCCGTGCCGATGGGCCAGCTCCTGCTCACGACCCATCTCTACGGCGCCTACGCGATGATCTTCCTGATGTTCATCCACTTCTACCGGGGCTACTACCTCGGCGTCTACAAGGCGCCGCGCGAGTTCTCGTGGATGGTCGGGACCCTCCTCATGGTCCTCACCCTCGGGATGGGGTTCACCGGCTACCTGCTGCCGTACACTCAGCTCTCCTACAATGCCACCAACGTCGGGCTGGTCCTCGCCA
>DASPOD010000004.1:0-5918 GCA_035626215.1 Thermoplasmata archaeon | reverse complement strand
AGCATCTAAGCCCGAAACCCCCTCGAAAAAGAGAGACCTCTAAGGACATTCGTAGAAGACGAGTTCGATAGAGCCGGGGTGTACGCAGAAAGCCTTCGGGCGATCTGTTCAGCCCGCGGCCACTAACGTCCGCAGCTACGTCAACTGGGTACGCTTGGCAGTTAAACAGAACGCGTGTGGTTCCTTTTTTTCCGAACCCCGAAACCTTCCCGGGCCGACCGGCCCGGGCCGCGAAGCGTAAAGCGCCGACCGCGCTCCGTCCGGCCGTGCCGAGCCTCGGTGTCGCGCACAGTCAATGGCCGGTGGTGGCGTGGATCCGCCTCAAGCTGCCGCCGCGACCGCCGCCGATGACGTTGATGCCGGGAATCGCCCCGCCGCCGGACCCACCGCTCGACATCCTCGCGCCGAACCCGGTCCCGACCGACCCCCGAAAGCGTGTCTACGCCTTCGAGCTCGAGCGGGACGACTGGGTCGTGCGGCTCGTCTGGGACGCGGACGACCCCGAGCTCCTCGAGGCGGAGTGCCGGGCTCCGCTCTACGGCCAGCGCCTCCCCCGCGACGAGGTCCCGAAGTTCTGGGCCGTCGTGAAGGAGCTCATCGCCCCGCTCGGCCCGCTCCCGGTCGAGGCGGCCGACCCGCGGCCCTCCCCGGCCCCAAGAGACTAAAGGGACGCCGTCCGTCGCGGCGCCCGTGCTGCGGGCGACGTTCCTGCATCTTCCGGGGATCGGTCCCGCGACCGAGGTGGACCTCTGGCAGTCGGGGTTCCGGGACTGGCAGGACCTCCTCCTCGAACGGCCCGGGCGGCTCGGCGTGAGCCCCCCGACGCGCTCGCGTCTCGCGAAGGAGCTCGAGCGGAGCGAGCGGGCGCTCGCCGAGCGCGACGCGGGCTGGTTCGCCCGGCGCCTCCCGAACCGTGAGCACTGGCGTCTCTATCCCGCGTTCGCCCGCGAGACCGCGTTCCTCGACATCGAGACGACGGGCCTTTCACCGTACGGCGGGATCGTCACCGTGGTCACGGTGCACGGCGGCGGGACGACCCGCACGTTCGTCGCGGGGGACGACCTCGAGGAGCTCCCCGCCTTCCTCGCTCGGTACCGGGTCCTCGTCACGTTCAACGGAAGCCGATTCGATGTGCCGTTCCTGCTCGCGTCGTTCCCCCAGATGATCCTCCCGCCCGCCCACATCGACCTACGGTTCCTACTCTACCGGATCGGGCACGCGGGCGGCCTCAAGCGAATCGAGCAGCGTCTCGGTCTGGGGGACCGGTCCGGAGTCGAGGGGATCGACGGGCTCGAAGCCGTCCGCCTCTGGCAGGAGTACCGTCGCGGGAGCGCGACCGCGCTCGACCGGCTCGTCCGGTACAATCGGGCCGACACGGTCAACCTCGAACCGCTCCTCAAGTTCACAACGACCGAACTCGAGCGTCGGGTGTTCCCGTCGTCCGGGACGGGACCCCGCCCGGTCTAGGGAGCGCGATGGCGTCTCGGCCGGAGGTCACGGTGATCGTAGGCGCGTACTCCCGCGAGCGGTTCCTCCCATTCGCCCTTCGCTCGATGCTCGCCCAGACGCTCCCGCGCGACCGGTTCGAAGTCGTCGTGGTCAAGAACTTCCGTTCGACCGAACACGACCGGGCGCTCGCGGAGGCCGGGGCCGCCGTCCTCTACAGCGAGGAGCGGCGGATCGGTCGGTGGTTGCGACCCGCAATCCAAGCTTCGCGCGCGCCGATTCTTGCGTTCTGCGACGACGACGACGAGTTCGAACCCGACCGCTTGGAGCAGCTCCTCGAGGTGTTCCGCTCGCACCCCGACCTCGGCTTCTACCGCAACCGAGTTCGCGTGATCGATATCGACGGTCGTCCGATTCCGGAAGACCTGTGGCGGGAGCACGAGCGAGATTCCGAGCTCGACACCCTCGGGCCCGTGTACCGCCCGAGGGGAGCGAGCGCCGACCTCCTCGACATCGCCACGCGACGAACCCAGGCGACGTTCGGTTCGAGCACCATGGCCATCCGCCGCGAGCTGCTCGACGGGGAGTTCGGCGACGCGTTCGTCCGGACGCAACTCCCGGACCTCTTTTTCTTCCTCGCGGGAGCGCTCTCCTCGTGTGGGGTCTATCTCGACGACCGCCGGCTCACCCGGTACCGCTACTACGGCGGGAACGTGACGCGCGAGGTCGGTTGGCTCCGGGAGGCCGCGGAGAGCGAGCGCGACATGGCGCACCTCGCCGAGTCCCACGGCCGGCCCGATTTCGCGCGCTGGCTTTCGGCTCGCGCCATCAACCACGAGCGACTGTTCTTGAGCGGCTCGCTGGTCGCGCGCGTCGGCTCGGAGGCGGCCCGACGGGAGGTGGCGCATCGCACCGCCGAATACCTTCGCTTCCTCGACGGCCACCCCGAAGAGCGTTCGTGGACGCTCGATAGCTGGGCCGCGCCGATCTACGGGCTTTCCTTCCTGGTCGCCCCGTCGATCATCGGTCGGGTCGCCCGCGCCCGGATCGCGGCCCGGACGGTGCACTAACGAACTACTGCGCCGTCCGACGCGCAGGCGGCAGGCGGAATCGATCGCCGGCGGGCGGGGGCGGGATCGGCCAGTCGGCCGGTGGCGTCGCGCGTCGAACTCGTTCGGCCGCGAGCCGGCAGTAGTCGTGCGACGAATCGATGTGCAGATAGTGTCGGCCGAGTCGACGTGCGACCGCGGCGACGGTTCCGGTTCCACCGAACATGTCGAGCACGAGGTTCCCCCGGTAACTGTAGAACTTCACGAGCCGCTCGATCAGCTCCTCGGGGAACGGCGCCGGATGCCCGTTGCGCTTCCGTTCGGGCGGGATCGGCCAGAAGCCGTCCGAGAATCGCTCGAACTCCCGGGCGGAGATATCGACCGCGCGCGGGTCGCCCGGAAGTCGCCACTGGCCTTTCGAGAAGACGAGCACGTACTCCCACGACGGGATGATGTGCGGGTTCGACGGGCTTCGCCAGCTCCCCCACGCCGTACGCCGGCCCATCGTCTGCTTGTACCAGATGACTTCGGTCCGCATGATGTAGCCGAGCTCGCGCAGGTCGCGGGAAAGGTCGTGGTGGATCGGCCGGAAGTTCTTGATCGAGGTCGGCGCAACGTTGAGGACGAACCGACCGCCCGGCACGAGTACCCGGTGCAGCGCGGTCCAGACGCCCTTCAGCCAGTGGAGGTACTCGTCGGGCGGCAGGTCGTCGGTGTACCCTCGGTAGGGGATTCGAACGTTGTAGGGGGGACTGGTGATCGCAAGCTCGACGACCTCGGCAGGGAGTCGGTCGAGCACCTCGCGTGCATCCCCCTCGACGATTCGGTCGCGGAATCGGGAGAGCGCGGACGTCGACCGTGAGCGCTCCGCCATCGACCCGGCGGACCGACCGGCGGTCTATGAACGTTGGCCCGGCGCCCCGGGCGGGCCCGTGGCGCCGGTCGGCCGGATGCCGGCCTCGTCGGCGACCCGATCGGCGATGGCGAACGCCGCGGTGGCGGCGGGCGACGGAGCGTTCAGCACGTGCAACGACCGGGGCCCGGTCACCAACACGAAGTCATCCTCCAGCGTGCCGTCGGGGCGGACCGCCTGGGCCCGAACGCCCGACGTGTGCTCGACGAGGTCCCGCTCCTCGACCACCGGCCATAGGCGTCGTACGGCCTCGACGAACTCCGCTGGGCTCCACGATTTCAGCCACTCTCGGGCGGCGTAGACTCCGTAGCGACGCGCGAGGCCCACGGTGCCGGGGAACAGCGCCATCTGCGCGAGCTCGGCCAGAGTCCATTGGCCACCCCGGTACCCCTCCCGCGAGAGCGCGAGCGCGGCATTCGGCCCCGCGAGCAGCTTCCCGTCCACGGTCGGTGTGAGGTGCACCCCGAGGAACGGAAGGTCCGGGTCCGGGACGGGGTAGACCAGGCACGGAATCCGGGGGCGCAGCCGCTCGCTCAAACCGTAGAAGTCGCCCCGGAACGGGACGATCCGGACGGGCGGGCGAACCCCCATCGCCTCAGCGATGAGGTCCGACTGAAGTCCCGCGCAGTTGATCACGTACCCGGCCCGGACCTCGCCGTTCGACGTGTCGAGCCGCCACAGGCTCCCGTCGAAGTGCGCCGAGCGCACGCCGGTCGACAGTTGGGTCTCGACGCCGTCCGCCGCGAGGAGCTCGGCGATCCGCCGGGCGATCGTTGGATAGTCGGTGATCGCTGCGGACGGGACCTCCACCGCGGCCGCGCCGACGATACCGGGGAGTCGTGCCTCGAGCTCGCCCGAGGCGAGCCGGCGCACGTCGTGGACTCCGTTCGCGCGCGCCTTCTCCTCAATCGAGTCGAGCGCCGGGATTTCCCCCGGGTTCGCGGCGATGATCAGCTTGCCGATGCGGACGCACGGGATGCCCTCCCGCGTCGCGAAGTCGATGAGACGCGCCCGCCCCTCGAGGCAGAGCCGGGCCTTGAGCGAGCCCGGCCGGTAGTAAACCCCCGAATGGACGACCCCGCTGTTGTGCCCCGATTGGTGGGCGGCGACGGTCGCCTCCTTTTCGAGCACGACGACCGACGAACCCGGCCGTCGCGCACGGACCGATCGGGCGGTCGCGAGTCCGACCATTCCCGCGCCGACGACGGCGAAGTCGAACGCTGCGTCCATTCGGTCAACCCCCGGACACATCAAGCGTATAATCTCCCCGGACAGACACCCGACCGATTCTTATGCCAGTCCGCATCGCGGTACCGGTCGAGGTTACTCCTGGCGAGAAGCGCGTAGCCCTGACTCCCGACGTCGTCAAGGGGTTGACGAAATCCGGGGTCGAAGTGGCGGTCGAGTCGGGCGCGGGTGCCGGCTCGAGAAACCTCGACGAGGCGTACAGCGCGGTCGGGGCCCAGATCGTCTCGGACCGGTCGGCCCTCTTCGGGACCGCGGCCATCGTGCTCAAGGTTCAACCGCCGACCTCCGAGGAGATCGGCTGGATGAAGCCGGGCACGGTCGTGGTCGCCCAGATGAACGCGAGCCGCAACCTCGACGCGGTGACGAAGATGCGAGACGCGAAGCTGACCGCGTTCGCGCTCGAGCTACTGCCTCGGATCACCCGCGCGCAGAGCATGGACGTCCTTTCCTCCCAGGCGACCGTGGCGGGGTACGAGTGCGTGCTCATCGGTTCCAGCCTCTGCTCGAAGTTCCTTCCGATGCTAACGACCGCGGCGGGGACCATCCGGCCCGGTAAGGTTCTGGTCCTCGGAGCGGGGGTCGCTGGCCTGATGGCGATTGCCACGGCGAAGCGACTCGGGGCGGTCGTGGAGGCGTACGACGTTCGGCGCGCCGCGGGCGAGCAGGTCCGCAGCCTGGGCGCAAAGTTCCTCGAGCTCCAGATCAACGCCGAAGGCGGCGGTGGCTACGCCCGGGAACTGACCGACGAGGAGAAGAAGCAGGAGCAAGCGATGCTCGCGAAGGCCCTCGGGGAGGCGGACATCATCATCACCACCGCGGCGATTCCCGGACGCAAGGCCCCCATCCTCGTCCGGAAGGAGAACGTCACGGCGATGCGGCCCGGCGCGGTCGTGGTCGACCTCGCCGCCGAGAGCGGCGGGAACTGCGAGCTCACGAAGCCCGGCGAGAACGTCCTCGTGGGCGCGGTGACGGTCGCCGGCCCGCTCAACCTCCCGAGCCGCGCGCCGCTCAGCGCGAGCCAGATGTATGCGAAGAACCTCGAATCGTTCCTGACCCTCCTCATCTCGAAGGAGAAGGGGCTCACCACCGACTACTCCGACGAGATCCTCGCCGCGAGCCTCCTCTGCAAGGACGGCGCGGTGACGCACAAGCCGACCGCCGAACTGCTCGCGAAGGGGGCGGCGTAGATGGCGGCGGACCTGTGGACCGCGCTGTTCATCGCCCTGCTCGCCGTCTTCACGGGCTACGAGGTCATCAGCCGC
>DASPOD010000003.1:0-74655 GCA_035626215.1 Thermoplasmata archaeon | reverse complement strand
GCCCGGCGTGGCGTTCAAGGAAGTCGGCAGCGGGCCGTACTATCTGGCCTACGCGAACCCGGGAGTCGGCTACACGCTGAAGGCGAACCCGTACTACCAGGCGCCGACGGGATGCGCGGGACAGGTCGGCTGCCTGCCGCTCCCCGGCCAGTACGTGCAGAACGTCATCGACTACTGGGAGCCGACCGACACGGTCGGAATCTCCGAAATCGAGGCGGGCTTCGCGGACAGCGCGGGATTTGAGACGCCCGACTACGGCACGATGCTGGGCTTAATCCAAAGCGGCCAGCTCGGGTTGCTGAACATCCCAACGCTGACCACCGGCAACTTCGGGTTCAACACCCAGATCGACCTGTCGCTGCTCGCGACGATCGACTCGTCCCCGCCGAAGCCGATCAACATCCCGGCGAACGCGTTCGCCTACGTCGGGTTGCGCGCAACGCTCGAGTACGGATACCCGTACGCGACCGCGCAGGCGCTCGGGAACGTCATCGATGGTATCGACCTCGGTAACGCGTTCGGCGGCTTCCTGCCTCCGGCCGAGTCGGCGTACTACAACACCCAGACCCCGTACCCGAACTTCGACAACGTGACCGGGGTATGGTCGAACCCGTCGTCGGCTTCGGCCAGCACCGTCGGCTCGCCGGCGTGGTATTGGGCCCAGGCCACCACCGCGAGTAGTCCGTTCTACGACCCCGAGCTCGCGAGCTTCAGCGCGAGCAACCCGCTCTACATCCCAATCATGGGATTCACGTCGGCGCCGAACATCAACGCGGTCGAAGTGGCATGGGGTCACTCGGTGACCACGCTCACGGGCGGCGTCGTGCAGTTCCAGCAGTTCTTCGTCCCGTCGACGACCGAAGACTACACCTACACCACCCCGGGACAGGTGCCGTGGCCGATCTGGTGGTTCGGATGGATTCCGGACTATCCGGCGCCCGTGAACAACTGGGAAGGGGCGTACGGAACGGGTCTCTGGGGTTCGGCGGACGCGCTCTACCAGACGTGGGGCGGTCTCTACGGCGGGAACTACAACGCCAGCTCGTGCGGCCACGCGGACCCGACCCTTGCGAACCTCGAGTACTGGGCATACTACCCGCAGAACATCATCCCCGAGGTTTGCCAGGGCACGTCGTGGAATGTGACGGTGGCGTTCGTAGTGAACGCGACGTACAACCTGAACACGGCCGTGGCGGTCCAGCTGTGGGACCTCATCCAGGACGTCTACAACAACCTCCAGATCTCGGTCGGACAGGCTGCCGGCAACTGGCTCTTCCCCTACGGGCCGTGGATCAACCCCGCTAGTATCAACGAGAACGTCCTCATTGGCGGCGGCGGGGAATGGTACTACGAGGCACTCGCGGGCAACGGGCTGTTCTAGTCGGCCCCGCCGGCCCCCTCCCCTTGACGGGGAGGGGGTCCAACCCTTTCCTCCCTTTTCTTTTCCGTGACATCGGACGGGGGCGTGCCGCGCTGCGGGGCGTCGGTCGCGGGTGGGACGAGGCTTCGTGGTCGTGGAGATTAGGCCAATCGGCGTCGCAAGGTCCCGGTCTCGCTGGTCCGCCTCTCGCTCCCTTCGAAAGGGCGTGGGGGAATCCCTAGAGGAATTGGTGCGGGTCCGGTGTGCTCGCCTCGAGCGTGCCGGCGAGCTGGGCCTTGCGCTCGGGGGTCCACCGTCCCACTTCGAAGGGGTTCTTCCAGGTCGGTCGGAACTTCCCGTGGAGCTCGGGCTCGTAGGGATGCCAGAGGTACTGGAAGAGCAGGTACTCGAGGTAGACCGCGAGCGCGATCGAGCCGGCCAGCTCGGGCCAGCCGCCGACCTCGGCCCAGCCCGCCACGATCCAGGAGTCGATGATCAGGATGGCGAGACCGATCCACCACTTGAGGGCCACACCGTAGAGCCAATCGCTCCAGCTTTGGCCCGGAGTGCGCAGCGCGGCCTCGCGCTCCGCCGCGGTCAGCTTCCCGATCTGGGGGGCCTTCGGGGGCGTGGCGTACGGCTCGACCTCGCCCGGCTCGAGCGAATTCTGCGGGGGTGCGAAGCTCACGGGGGCAACGGGCCCGACGTCGAAGCGGCCGTGCTAGGCTCTCCGATCGGCTCAGCGGCCGGGCCCGCCTCCAGGGTCTCGACGGCGCCACCGGCGCCCGACGGGACGGTCGGCGGGAAGAGGTGACAGGAGACCCAGTGACCGGGCCGCACCTCGGCCAGGGGCGGGCTCACCTTCGAGCAGATCGGCATCACCGCGGGGCAGCGGGTGTGGAAGTGACAACCCGATGGCGGGTCGGCCGGGCTCGGCACGTCGCCCGAGAGGATGATCCGCTCGCGGTGGAGGAGCGGGTCCGGGATTGGAATCGCGGACAGGAGCGCCTGCGTGTACGGATGCAGGGGCCGGCTGAACAGCTCGTCGGTCTCCGCTCGCTCCACGATCCGGCCGAGATACATCACGACGACGCGGTCGCTCACCGCTCGGATGACCGAGAGGTGGTGCGAGATGAACAGGTAGGCGAGCCGCTGCTCCTGTTGGAGTCGGCGCAGGATGTTCAGGACCTGCGCCTGGACCGAGACGTCGAGCGCGCTCGTCGGCTCGTCGAGCACGATGAACTCGGGCCGCAGGGCGAGCGCCCGAGCGATGCCGATCCGCTGGCGCTGGCCCCCGGAGAACTCATGCGGGAACCGCCAGGCATGCTCGGGGCTCAGGCCGACGTCCTGGAGCAATTGGTCGACCCGATGCATCCGCTCGGCCCGGGTGCCCACGTGCTGGATGTCGAGCGGCTCGGCGATGATGTCGCGCACCATGAGGCGCGGCTCGAGGGAGCTGAACGGGTCTTGGAAGACGATCTGCAGGCGTCCCCGGAGCGCTTTCACCTCCTTGCGCCGCTTGCGGAAGAGCGAATACTGGTTCGCGATCTGGTCGAGGTCCCGCAACGCCTTGCTCGCGCCTTCGCTGAGGGGACGCGCCGAGCCGTTCCCGGGTGCCGGGGTCCCACCGAGGTCGATCTCCCGGTAGTCCTCCTCGATCCTCTGGAGGATCTCGGGCGTGGGCCGGTAGAACGCATGGCCCGAAGTCGGCTCGATCAGGCGCAGGAGAAGGCGGCCGACCGTCGTCTTCCCGCAGCCGGACTCCCCCACGAGCCCGACGGTCTCGCCCTCGTGGATCGTGAACGATACCCCGTCGACGGCCCGGACATCACCGATGTGGGAGGAGAAGAGGCCCCCCCTAATCGGGAAGAATTTGCGGAGGTTCCGCACCGAGAGCAGAACCCGCTCACCATCGACGGAGCCGTCGCCGCCGGGCATCGTGAGGCTCGGGGTCGCGACCATGGCTTCGCTCACTCCACCACCGGCGCGCCGTTATAGAGGAAGCAGGCCACGTTGTGGCCGGTTCCCTCCACGGTCATCGGCGGGCGCTGTTCCTTGCAGACGGGCATCGCATGGGGGCATCGCGGGTGGTACCGACAGCCGCTCGGCGGGAAGATGAGGTTGGGGACCGAGCCGGGAATCGATTCGAGCTTTTTCGAGGGCTGGTCGACGCGGGGAATCGAGGCGAGCAGACCCTGCGTGTACGGGTGCAGGGGACGGGTGAAGAGGTCGTGCACGGAGGCCATTTCCACGATCTGCCCCGCGTACATCACGGCGACGCGGTCGGCGACCTCCGCGATGACGGCGAGGTCGTGGGTGATGAGCAAGATGGCCGTACCGATCCGCCGCCTCAGCTCGTTCATCAGTTCGAGGATTTGCGCTTGGATCGTGACGTCGAGGGCCGTCGTGGGTTCGTCGGCCATCAGGATCTCGGGGTCGCAGGCGAGCGCCATCGAGATCATGACACGCTGGAGCATCCCTCCCGAGAGTTCGTGCGGGAATCCGCGCGCGACCTGGACGGGGTTCGCGATCTGAACCCCTTCGAGCGCCTGCACGGCCCTCCAGAACGTCTCTTCGCGCAACGGCCGGCTCACGCGGCGTTTGATGCCCGGCAACCGGTAGGGGATCCGGCGAAGCCGGAGGCGCAGGCGGCGGGCTCCGAGACGTCCGCGGTTTACCCGCTCGAACTCGCCGCGCCGCATCTCCGAGATGTACACCGACCGCATCTCACGAGCGATCTTGCGCAGCTCCCGCTCCCCTCGCAGGAAAGAGGCCTGAGCGCCCGAAATGCGCATGCGGGAAGCCGCCCGGCTGACCTCGGTGGCGAGATTGCCCTGCCCGCTCGTCCGGGCCTGGCGAGCCATGTAGAACGCCTGCGTTCCAAACGACGTAAGGTGGGCGGCTTCGCCGACCGCCTTCGCCGCCGCCCGCATCGCCTCGTCGCTCACCTTGACCGAACGTTCGAGCGCTTCCGCCGCGGCCCGAACGGCCGGAAGGTCCGGGGTCGACGCCATCAGGCCGTCGATCACCTCCTCGCCCCGGTGCTCGAGCAGCACTTCGCCGAGCTGGTCGTGAATGGCGAAGATCGGGTTCATGGCCTGCGTGGGCTCCTGGAAAATCATCGCGATGCCCGCACCGCGGACCGAGCCCACCCGGGCCTGGGCGGCCTTGACTCGGCGGAAGGAGCGCTTCACCTTCACCCGGTTGGTCCCCTTCACCGGGATGAAGCGGGCCTCGTGCCCCAGCCCCCACAAGAGGTCGGCGCCTCGGAAGAGAACCTTCCCGCTCACGACTCGTCCCGGCGGGTCCGGGATGAGTCGGGTGACCGAGAACATCGTCACGCTCTTACCGCATCCCGTCTCTCCGACCAGACCGAGGGTCTCCCCGCGACGGAGCTTGAACGAGACCCCCTCGAGCGCCCGGACGACGCCGTCGTACGTGTAGAAGTACGTGACGAGGTTCCGCACGTCCAGCACGACGGGACGAAGGTCCGGTGCAGCCGCCGGCGCCTCGATCGGGAGGGATAGCGGAGACGGCGCCGGAGTGCCCGTATCAACCGCGGGACTGGCCGGGGAAATCGGCTGAGCCGCGCTCACGAGTCTATCTCCTCAGCCTCGGGTCGAGTGCGTCGCGCAATCCGTCCGCCAAGAAGTTCACGCTCAGCGAGAAAAAGAAAATGGCGAGCCCGGGGAAGGCGACCTGCCACCACGGGACCGCGCACACCGCGCCCTTGACACCACACTCGGTGAAGACGGCCGTGAGGATGGAGGCGCCGGCCGCCGCAACGCTGCCCCACTCGGGGATCAAGGGATAGGGGAACAGCACGAACCCGATGAACGTGATCGCCGCGAGGAGCAGGGGGATGGTGCCGACGTCGAGCGACATCTGGACGAACACCGGATAGACGCTGTTCGGCACGACGTGTTTCACGATGATTCGGCCGTTACTCGCACCGCTCGCTTTGGCCGCCTCGACGTACCGCTGCTCGCGGACGACCAGCGACTGGCTGCGCACGATACGCGCGTAGAACGGCCACCAGACGACGACGAACGCGATTCCGATCAGCACTAACGTTTCGTCGAAGCTCCGTAAACCCGACGACTTCCCGACAATGATCACCGCGATAACGAGTAAGATCGCCGGAATGGAGAGGAAAATGTCGGTGATCCGCATCACGATCTCATCGATCCAACCGCCGAAATAGCCCGACAGCGCCCCGAGGAGGAGTCCGACCCCCGCGCCCGTGGCGACGATCAGCACCGATAGGCCGACCGAGTTCACGGTCCCTTTCACCAACATCGTGTAGGTGTTGTAGAATAGCGGGTCGCTCGTGCTCAGGTCGGCGGAAGGGTAGACGAGCGAGCCGAAGGGGAAGGCCCCCAGACCATGGGCCAGGGTAAAGGTAGGAGCGATGAAATTCGGATTGTCGGGGGGCGTTTGGTAGCAACCGGGTCCGGGCGAAACGGTCCCGGAGGGGTACGTGCAGACGATATACGGCGCGTCGTAACAGGGGTTGTCCGGGCTCACCGGTACCGGCCCGTTCGAGGCGCAGTACTGCACGGGCGTCGAGGAGGACGCCGGATAGGTAAGGCCGTAGACGAAGGCGGCCGCGAAGAGGATGATGATAGCGAGACCCACCATCGCGAGGGTGTTGCGCCTCAGGAAGTACCACGTCCGCTTGTACTGGGCGTACCGAGCCGCCATGCTCCGGCGGAAGTTGGAAGGCCGCTTTTGGACTGAGGTGCCGGACGCGCTCAAGCGATCAGTCTCCCTTGTTCCCCCGTTCGGTCACCCGAGTCGGACCCTCGGGTCGAGATAGGCATACATGATGTCGACGATGATGTTCGCGGCGACGACGAGATACGTGAACAGCAGCGTGGTCCCGAACAAGACCCCGAAGTCCCAGTCGTTCACTCCGCCGACGACCGAGTACGCGTAGATCCGGCCGACCCCCCAGAGGTTGAAGACGATCTCCACGACCGGGAAGCCGGTGATGAAGCCGGCGAACGTCAAGCCTAAGACGGTGATGGTCACATTCAGGGAGTTGCGGCCGGCGTGCTTCTTGATGACCGTCTGCTCGGGGAGCCCCTTCGCCCGGGCCGTCCGGATGAAGTCCTGGTTCATGACCTCCAGCATGCTGTTGCGCACGAACCGAAGGAGGCCCGCGATCGTGGTGTACGCGATCACGAGCGCCGGCAGGACCAACCGCAACAGGGTGTCCAGCGCGAGCCAATATTGACCGTGAATGGCCGAATCCACCGTCGGGAAGCCGGTGGGGGTGCTGATGTACCCGATGCTGAGCCAGGCTGGATATCCGACCGGACCGATGTTCGCCGTTCCGTAGAGCGGAGTGCACGGGGGAGTGGGCCAGGAGCCGTAGAAGTCGAGGAACACGGTGCTCGTGCCGCCGCAGATCTTCGAAGGTGCGGCCGGCCCACCGAGCGCGAACGTCACGCCCGCGAGAATTAACGAACCGAGCAAGAATGCGGGGAGCGCATAGCCCGAGAACGACATCACCCGGGACGCCTGGTCGATCGGACGGTTGCGGTACACGGCCGAGAGATTACCGAGGGGAATCGAAACCACGAGGATGATGAGCAGCGCGAGCAGGGCGAGCTCGATGGTGTAGGGAAGGAACTCCGAGAGCACGGTCGCGACAGACTGCCCGGCCAGCGACGGTAAGCCGGATCCTGTTTCACCGGTACCGAGCGCGCTCCCCTGGGCGACGTACCCCCATTGGAACGTGAGCGCGTTACCTATGTAGATAGCCCATTGCACAAAAATCGGTTTATTGAGACCTAACGCGTTGACGGCGGATTGGTACACTGGGTTAGGGCACAGTTTCGAAGGGTCGGTACTGCACGGAATCTGCGTCGTGCACGGCGAGGTTCTGCCGCTGGGATGGTAGAACGAGCACGTCCGTTCCACGGTGGGAAGCGCGCTGATGAGCACGAAGAGAACCGTCATCACCCCGATGACGACGGGGATGACCAACGCAGCGCGGCGTACGACGTACACCCACATCTGCATGAGTTTGCTCCCCGAGTGAACTGGGTCCCACCGAAATACCTCAGACCCATCCCGGGGGTGGTATTTATCCTTCGCTCAGAAGTCAGGATAGGGAGCTGGTTCCTCCGTCAATCCGGGCGGTCTTTCCCGGGTGCGTCGACCCCCGGGGGATGCGGAACCGTAGCACTCCCAATCTCGAAATGCAAGCCGAACTAGAGAAGCTCGAGCTGCCCGGTGAGGGGGTCAAGCTCGGCGTCCGGCGCTGGACCCAACCCGAGGCAAGTGCGGGTCCCGGGGGGCACCTCGGTGAAGCCGGCATCCTCCACCCAGAGCGACGGGATTCCGCGCGCCCGGGCCCCGCGCTCCAATGTTTCGAGCTCGGCCAGGGTCGGGACCACGAGCGCGATTTTGCGCTGGCCTTGGTCGAGCCACCGTTCGAGCACGTCCGGGTCCCGTTTCTCGGCGAGGCGAACCAGCATGACCGCGGCATGGGCCGCCTGAACGGCCGCCTTACCGGCCGTGAGCCGGAGTTCGCCCCGCAGCACCAGGACCATCTTCGAGTCGCGATCCCCTCGGCCGGCCGGCTTACGAGGCATATTGGTCCTCCCGTTGCTTTCGCAAAGCATCCCGCTCCGCGCGTACCGACTCGAGCTCGGCAGAGATCCGAGCCCCTTCGGTCGACGAGCTTCCGGCGCTCCTTAAGGCGTGTTGGAGGCGCCGCTCGTCCCGGGCCAGCCGCTCGAGCTCGCGGGAGAGTTCCCAAGCCCCTTCCTCCCCGGGGCCGGGGGCCACCCGCACCCGAGGAGCCTCGCGGGACCACGCCCCGCGCAGGACCGACGCCACGAACGCGACCGCCGCGACCGCGGCGAGCGCGCCCTCGAGGACGGGGTCGGACCACGCCGCGGAGAAGCCTCCCGGCGCGAGGTCCAGGATACCAAAGCCGACCACGACCGTGAGTCCGATGCTCGTAACGAACGAGAGCGTCAGGGTCTCGACCGCGCGTCGCGGGCCGTCCGGGCCCCGGAGCCGCCACTCGGGGAACAGCGCCTTCGTAACCGCGTAGCCGGGGAGGAAGAAGAGGAGAAGCCCCCCAACGACCGCGGCTCCCAGGGACACGATCGACATCGGGCGCGCCCGGCTCAGGACGGAGCTTCCCCTCCGGCTCCGAACTGCTTTTCCATCTGGCGCCGAAGACGTCGATTGGAGACGAGGCCGTGGGCGGCTTTGCGCGTCGTCTCGTAGTGCTTGATCAGCGCCCGGACCTCTTGCGGGCGATGCCCGCTCCCTCGGGCAATCCGGTGGATCCGGTCGGCTTTGATGATGTGGGGGTTGTCGAGCTCTTCGGGCGTCATCGAGTCGAGGATCACCCGGAATCCCCGCAACCGTTTCTGGGTCTGGTCGAGCTCCTTGTCGTCGACCTTGAGCGACCCGAAGCCGGGGAACGCCGAGAGGATCTTCGAGAACGGTCCCATCTCACCGAGCGAGTCGAGTTGGGAGCGCATGTCGCGCAGCGTGAACCGACCGCTCATGAGCGCCTTCGCGGCCTTCTCCGCGGCCTCTTTGTTGGAGAGCTCCTCGAACCGCTCGAGAAGGCTCTGGATGTCGCCCATGCCGAGAAGGCGGGAGACGAATCGCGTCGGCTCGAACCGCTCGAGCTCGTTCAGGTGCTCTCCCGTACCGATGAACAGGATCGGCGCGCCGCTGACGGCCACGGCGGAGAGAGCCCCGCCGCCCTTCGCCGAACCATCGAGCTTGGTGAGAATGACCCCCGTCAGGCCGACCGCTTTGTGGAATGCCTCCGCGCTCCGCCCGGCGGTTTGACCCATCGCCGCGTCGAGGACGAGGATCACCTCCTCGGGCGCCAGCGCGCCCTTCACGCGCTTCAGCTCTTCGATGAGGTCGGCGTCGATTCCGCTGCGGCCCGCCGTGTCCACGACGAGCGCGAGATGCGGGGGGAACTTCTCGAGCGCCTCCCGCACGATCTGCTCCGCGCGGCGCTCGGACCGATTCGCGTAGAACTCGCAGCCGACCTTCTTCGCAAGTTGTTCGAGCTGGTCGACGGCGGCCGGCCGGTGGACATCCGCGGCCACGAGCGCGACCCGAACTCCCCGCTTTTGGAAGTACCGTGCGAGTTTCCCGGCGGTGGTGGTCTTCCCCTGACCGAACAGTCCGGCCAGCAGGATCTTCTTGGGACGAAGGTCGAACGGCCGGTCCTTGCCGAGGATTCCGCGGACTTCCTCGTAGATGATGCGGACAAGGAAGTCGCGGAGGCTCATGCCCGCAGGAGGCTTCTCCTCCATGGCCCGGCGCCGTACCCGCTGGGTGAGCTGGAGCGTGAGCTGGACGTTGACGTCCGCCTGAAGGAGCGCGCGCTGGATGTCGCGGACCACTTCCGAAAGGAGGGCCTCGTCGACCACCGAGCCGCGGGCGATCTTCTGGAGGACGCCCCGAAGGGATTTCCCCAGCGTATCGAGCACCATAGGACCGGTTCGGCCGTTGGGCCGCCCGGACCCCCCACGTGGCTAGGCTATAAGTGGAGAGCGTGCGCCGCGTCGGCGGCCCTTGGCGTGCGAGTCCGTCGCTCGCCACGGAATTGACTTATCTGCCCGCGAGGCTCAGAAGTTTCGCTACTATGACTGCCGATGCGGCCGCCGCTCCCGTGGCCCCGAAGTCCGCTCCTCCGAAGCTGAACCCTGTTCGGGTTCCGATCGTCGAGGAACCCGTGGACGCGCGGACGACCGATTTCCGCGAGGTGCTGCACGCCTACTCCAAGGAGGATGCGGTCCTCGAAGCGAAGCGGTGCATCCAGTGCCGGCGCCCCTGGTGTGTCGAGGCGTGCCCGATCACCCAGGACTGTCGGGAATACATTCGCCTCGTGGCGGACCGCGACTTCGACGGGGCCGCGCGGGTCACGCTGCGCGAGAACCCCCTCGCCACCTGCCTCTGTAAGGTCTGCTACCACTACTGCGAGGACGCCTGTGTCGTGAAGAAGAAGGGCGTGCCCATCGCCATTCGCCACCTGAAGCGCGCGTCGCTCGACTACGGGACCAGTGACCTCGCGTACGTGCCATCGAAGCCGAAGAACCAGCGGGTCGCGGTGGTCGGCGCCGGACCGGCGGGTCTCATGATGGCCTGGGAGCTCGCGGTGCGCGGCTATTCGGTCACGGTGTTCGAGCAGGAGCGCCGGTACGGTGGCCTCATGCAGACGATCCCGGCCTACCGCATGACGGACGTCGACGTCGAGACCGACCGCAAGCGGTTCCGCGACTTGGACGTGAAGTTCGTCGACGGGTCCAAGGTCGGTCGCGACTTCCCGTTCGACAAGCTCGTCCGGGAGGACGGCTACCAGGCGGTGTTCATCTCGATCGGTACCCCGAGCCACCGCGCGCTCGGGGTACCGGGCGAACAGCTTCCGGGCGTGCTCCCGGCGCTCGACTTTCTGAAGGACGTCAACCAGGGAAAGCCGGTGAAGGTCGGGAAGGAGGTCGTCGTGATCGGGGGCGGCGACGTGGCGATGGACTCCGTCCGGACCGCCCTTCGGGAGTCCCACGGGGGCCGGGTCACGCTCGTCTATCGGCGCAGCCGCCAGGAGATGCCGGCGGACCCCGAAGAAGTGCACGGCGCGGAACACGAAGGAATTCGATTCCTGTTCCTCAAAGCGCCACTTCGCATTGCCGGCGCCCAGAACGTCGAGGGCCTCATCGTTCAGGGAATGGAGCTCGGCCCACCCGATGCGGGCGGTCGGCGCACCCCCATACCGGTCCCCGGTTCCGAGGAGACGATCCCGTGCGACACGGTGATCATTGCCGTGGGCCAGAAGGCCGACCTCACGGGGTTCGGCCCGGAGCTCGAGCTCAAGCTCACCTCGCAAGGCTGGCCCGAGGGCAAGGGGAAGGGGTTCGAGACCGCCGTCCCGGGGATTTTCGCGGCGGGGGGCCGTTCGGTCGTCTATGCCATGGGCGCGGCGATGGAGGCGGCGGACGCGATCGACGCCTACCTTTCGGCGAAACGCGGCGAGGCCCCGGCCCCTCGCCCGGATCCGTTCGGTGGGAACGAGAGCTTCCATAAGCCGGCGGGTTACACCGCCCCGATCCGCGTCTAGCGTCTCCGGTGGGGCGAATTCCCCGCGCGCGTTCGGGAACCTTTTTCCGAGGTGCCCGCTCATCTACATGGGATGGCATGGAGCGTGGCCGCCCCTGGGTTGCGGCGCCCCTGGGTCATCCTCTTCGCGACACTCGCGGTCATGGGACTGTCGCTCCCATCGATCGCTACGGCGGCACCGACCGGCGCCGTCTCCAACGCGTCTTCCTCCGGCCTGGCGGCCCCCGTCCTGACGGCGGCCTCCATCGTCTACGATGGGTCGTTCGCCTCGCGCGCCGGTTTCGATGCCACGCTCGTCGCCGCGGCCTCCTCGGTCCATCCCGCGTCCGGGGGGCAAGCGGCGGTCGTGTCGTTCTACCCGAGTTCGCCATCGTTCTTCGTACCGCCGCCGACCGGTGCTCCGGCCCTCTCCGTCGATCAGGTCGCCGACCGCTTTGGCCTCTCCTCGACAGCCTACCGGTCGGCGGAGGCGTACTTCGAGTCGATGGGACTCACCATCACCCACACGAACCCGACCCGGCTCTCTCTCACCGTGAGTGGTCCTTCCGGCGCGATGGCGCTGGCGTTCGGGACTCAGCTCGACAGCGGGGTCTACGAGGGTCGCACGGTGACCTACCCTGCGACGGGCCCCGCCCTGCCCGAGAATCTCGAATCGGAGGTCTCCTCTGTGGTCGGGCTCACGGAGGGTCTTGACCTGTTCGACCTGCCATCGGGTCTTCCGACGGGAGCCACGACGCCGGCCGCCGGGCTTACGGCCGACCCGGATCTAATCACTCCCGCGATCGCCCGTCAGATCTACGACCTCTCCGCGCTCTATAACCTGAGCCATTCGAATTCACCCCATTTCGCCGTGGGGCAAGGGATTGCCGTGGTCTTGTGGGGCGACGGTTACGCGCCGAGCGACCTGGTGACGTTCTTCTCGAGCGATTACCCCTCGGGGTTCCCCGCTCCGACGATCCGGTACTACAACCTGGACGGAGCGCCCCCGCCGTCCGAAGGTGCCCCGGGCGACCCGAGTCACGCCCCGCAGGAGCTGACCCTCGACATGGAGTGGTCGGGCTCGATGGCTCCGGGCGCGACGCTCAACGCGGTCTATGTCCCCGACGGACTCGCTTCGAGTAATTACTCACCGAGCGTCGCCGACATCACGGATGCGTTCACGACGGCGGTGACCGGGATTCCGGGAGTGTCGGTCGTTTCGATGTCGTTCGGGACCCCCGAGAACGCGAGCCAGCCGCTCCAGTCGTCGTGGGCCACCGACATCGCGACGGCCGCGCAAGAGGGCATCACCCTACTGGCGGCGACCGGCGATACCGGCGGGGACTACGGCACCTCCTGCTCCGGTGGGTTGTCGGTGGAGTTCCCGTCGATTTCCCCGGGCGTTCTGGCCGTAGGCGGAACCAACCCCACCCTCGCGCGGAATCTTCTCGGGCAGGTCACCGGCATCGCGAGCGAGTCGGCCTGGATGGGGAGCGGAGGGGGATTCTCCTCGTCGACCGGCGCGCCTTCCTGGCAACTGGTCGGCAGTGCGGCGGCCCAGATCTCGGCCCACGGCGACCGGCGTGGGGTCCCCGACGTTTCCGCGGCGGCCGAGTACAACTATCTCTACTACGACGGCCAGGACGACGTCGCGGCCGGGACGAGTTTCGCGACGCCGCTCTGGGGTGGTCTCATCGCCGAGATGGACGCTCTCTACGGTTCGCGGCTCGGCTTTGTGACGCCGCGGCTGTACGACGTCGGCGCAGCCCAGGAGATTGGGCGGGACCCGGTCGGTCTTGCCGACGTGACGACCGGCTCGACGTGCGCTTGGAGTGCGGCCGCCGGGTGGGACCCCGCCACGGGCTGGGGCTCGCCGCGGGCCGTGTTGCTCTACGCGGACCTCACGGCGACGTTCGTCAACCTCAGCCTGGCCGCCTCCCCGACACTCGTGGCGCCGGGTGGGTCGGTGACGCTCACCGCGCACCTGACCAACCGGACGAGCGGGGTGCCGCTCGCCGGCATCGCGGTCGACGTGCAACTCCAGTCGAGCTCGAGCGCCGGGCCCTGCGCGGGTGTGTGGGGAACCAACAGCCTCAGCACGAACGCTTCCGGATGGGTTACGCTCACGGTCGGGGTCCCGGCCTGCTACCTCGGCGGTCACGGCTCCGCGACCGCCAGCGTGACCACCGACGGGCTATACGGGACGAACTCGACGACGGTGGCCATCAACCTGCTCGGCTTTTATCCGGGACTCGCCGGCATTCAGTCGTTTCCCGAGAATGTTGTCGCGTTCATTCTGATCATGGGTCTCGGGGCTACGCTGGGGGGTTTCCTGGGTCGCGCCCGTTCGCGCACGATTCGAACCCCCGTCCCATCGGCTCCGCCGCCCGGAGCGGGCACCGCTCCCCCGGCACCACCGCCGGCCGGGGCCCCGCCTCCGCCCGCGTCCTTTCCCTCGAACGCTCCCCCGCCGCTGCCGAACCCGGCGCCTCCGAGCGATACCCCGCCCCCGCCCGTTCCTCCCACCAGCTAGCCCCGGTGCTCTCGGAAGCCGCCCTGGGGCCCCGGTCGACCCTCGGTGGTGGCTCGCCCCAAAAGACTTAATCCGGTCCCCTCCTCGCCCCCTTGTGCCCGAGGCATCGGGGGATGCCCCGGTCGGGGCGGCCCCGGTCGCTCTCTCGGGGCCCGAACGTTTGCTCCTGCAGGCCCTGCGCCAGCGGGCGGAGGGCTTCGTCGAGGAGGAGGTCCTCGGCCGCGAGGTTGGGCTTCCGGGCGACCAGGTGCGCGGCAGCCTTCAGCGGCTTCGCTCGAAGCACCTCGCCCAGGTCGAGGAGGAGCACGCCACCTTCCCTCGGCTCACGCCGAAAGGGGAGAGTGCGCTCGCCCGGGGGCTGCCCGAACGTCGACTCCTCGAGGTGCTCAGCCGCCACCGTGGCGCGCTCACCCCGGAGGAGGTGAAGGAAGCCGGCCTCGACGACGAGGAACGGTCCGCCGCGATCGGCATCCTTCGCCGTCGGGGTCTCCTCGCGGATGGCTTCCCGTTCCGCCTGAGGAGCGACGCCCCGCCGACCGAGCGGTTTCTCCCGGAGGAGACCGTGCTCGGCCAGGTCGCGAAAGCGTCGACCGACGTGGACGCCGCGCTCGTGGACGCGCTCGAACGACGGGGTCTCGTGCGCCGCGAGCACCGGTCGGTGAAACGCTGGGCGGCTTCGGAAGAAGGTCGGAAGCTACCGCTCGCGCCCGAAGGTGAGGAGCTCGTCGGCTCGTTGACCTCCGAGTTGCTGAGGTCGGGAAATTGGCGAGGTCGCACGTTCCGCGCGTACGACGTTCGCGCCTCGGTTCCGTTCGCCCGGGGCGCCCGGCCCAATCCGTACGTCGCCTGGCTCGAAGAGTTCGAGGAGGTCTTGGTGGGTCTCGGGTTCGAGCAGGCGGAGGGTCCCCTCCTCGAGACCGAGTTCTGGAACAACGACGTCCTGTTCATGCCTCAGGACCACCCGGCCCGGTCGATCCACGACGCGCTTTCCGTCGACGGAATCGAGGGTCGACCCCCACCCCCGGAGCTGCTCGCCCGCGTCGCCGCGGTGCACGAGGGCCGGCCGATTCCGGGAACGACCGCCTCGCTCGGCCCCGGGTGGCCCGGGCCGTACGATGTGCGAGTCGCGGTGCGGCCGGTGCTGCGCTCTCAAACCACGGCCGTCTCCGCACGGTTCCTCGCCGGGCGGCCCCGACCTCCGTTCCGGATGTTCGCGCTCGATCGGAACTTTCGGCACGAGGAGGTGGACGCTCGGCACCACCTCGAGTTCACCCAGTGCGAGGGCGTCATCGGCGAGGAGGGGCTCGACCTCCGACACCTCGTTGGAGTGTTCACGACGCTCGCGGAGGCAATCGGGCTCCACGAGATGAAGATCCGCCCGAGCTACTTCCCGTTCACCGAACCGTCGATCGAGGGATACGTCCGCCACCCCCACCTCGGCTGGATGGAGGCATTCCCCGGGGGGGTGCTGCGCCCGGAAGTGGTTGGCCCCCTCGGGGTCGACGTTCCCGTGCTGGCGTGGGGGATTGGCGTGATGCGGCTCGCGATGGTCGCCCTTGGGTGCAACGATATCCGGGAGCTGTTCCAGGACGACCTCTCGCTCCTCACCGGAGGTGGCCCGTAGCGATGCCCCGAACCTCGATGGACGCGGACCGGCTGTGCGCGGTCGCCGGCCGGCCGCTCCGAGCGACCGAGCTCGACGACCTCCTGTTCGGTTCGAAGGCCGAAGTCGAGGGGCATGACGGCACCACCCTCACGGTCTCGGTGACTCCGGACCGGCTCGACCTGCTCGCCGAAGGCGGGCTCGGCCTCTACCTTCAGGGGGTCCTTGGCACCGCCCAGGGAATTCCGGCGTACCGTGCTCGTGGACCCGCTAGGTCCGCGCAGGCCTTCGAGGTCGACCGGTCGGTGGAATCGATTCGACCGGCGATCGCCGGGGCGTACCTTGAAGCGCCGGAGGACCGGGCGCTGGATGCCGGTCTCCTCGCGGAGGCCGTCCGGTTCCAGGAGCTCGTCCACGCCACGATCGGTCGGAACCGCCGGGCGGCCAGTCTCGGCATCTATCCCTGCGAGCGGTTCGAGTTCCCGGTCCGGTATTTGCTCGAACCGATGAGCGCCGTCCGGTTCGTGCCCCTCGATGGCGCGGAGGAGCTCGGCGCGGAACCGTTCTTTTCGAACCACTCGATGGCCGCCACGTACGGCTCGCTTGGGCGCGTGGGGGAAGATTGCCTCACCTTGCGCGGGTCGGACGGGTCGATCCTCAGCCTACCCCCGATTCTGAACAGCCGTACCGCGGGCGAGGCCCGGGTCGGTGACCGTTCGCTGCTGATCGAATCGACGGGTACGAGGGAGCGGAGCGTCCTCGAGTCGGTCGGACTGATGCTCGTCCCATTCGTCGCTCAAGGCTGGTCGGTCGCCCCGGTGCCGGTACGACGGTCCGGCGCGTTGGAGTCCGACGGCGCCCGGGTGATCGAGCCGCACTCGGTCGAGATGCCGACGGAGGTCCTCACGAAGCTCGGTGGACAAGCCCTCTCCGCCACGGTCATCGAACGCCGCCTCGCCGAGTCACGGCTCGCGGGCCACCCCCATCCTCATGGGTGGAAGGTCGACGCGCCGCCCTGGCGGCCGGACCTTTTGACCGCGGTCGACATCGGCGAGGATCTGCTGCTCGCCGAGGGCATTCGGCCGGAGGACGGGATCCTCCCCCCGAGCTGGACCCGGGGGCACCTTCGTCGTGAGACAAAGTTCCGCCGTCGGTTCGCCGATTCGCTGCTCGGTCTCGGCCTCGCCGCCCCCCACACGCCGGTCCTGATTTCCGAGACGGCCGTCGCCCGGGTCGGCGGGAGCCCTCCGCTCCATCTGCGTAATCCGGTCTCCGCGGAGTTCGCGTACTTGCGCTCTCGTCTCCTCTATTCCCACCTCGACGTCCTCGCGCACAACGTTCGTCACGGCTATCCCCAGCGCTTCGGCGAGGTTGCTCCCGTGATCGTCACGGCGCCCGGCTCCGAGACCGGTGCCGAGAGCCGGTACCACGCCGGCGTCATCCTCGCCTCCGATGGCGCGGGATTCGCCGACGCGGCGTCGCTCGTTGACTACCTGCTCCGTACGGTTGACGTCACGGGGGTTCGCGAACCCGCCGAGATCGCTGGCACGACCACGGGCCGCGCCGCGCGCGTCCGAGTCGCGGGCGAGTCGGTCGCCGAGATGGGCGAGGTGTCGCCCTCGGTCTTGTCGGAGGTCGGGGTTCCGGTGCCGGTGGCGTGGGCCGAGGTCGACCTGACCGCCCTTTGGCCGCTGGTCGCGCGTCGCGACACTGATTAATAGCGCCCCCCGGTCCAACGGCGATGGCCCGGTCCCGAGCGGTCGGCTCCCGGTCGGCGGCGCGACGTCGGTGGCAGAAGGATGCCCACCGCGCGATCGGGAACCGCGTTGACGGCGGCCGCCTGCCCCTTCTCGTCGAGCCGCCCCCCGAGCCGGACCGCGCCTTCCTTGAGGCGGTCGGGTTCCCCGGCGAGCCGCCGTTCACGCGGGGCATCCAACCGACGATGTACCGAGGTCGGCTCTGGACCCTGCGTCAGTACTCCGGGTTCGGCAGCGCCGAGGCGACGAACGAGCGGTTCCACTTCCTCTTGAACGGCGGCCAGACCGGTCTTTCGGTCGCCTTCGACCTGCCGACCCAGAACGGTTACGACTCGGACCACCCCCGAGCGCACGGCGAGGTCGGCCGTTGCGGCGTGCCGATCGCGTCGCTCGGCGACATGCGGACCCTCTTCCGGGGAATTCCGCTCGACCGGGCC
This sequence comes from Thermoplasmata archaeon, assembly GCA_035626215.1. GTDB lineage: Archaea > Thermoplasmatota > Thermoplasmata > Lutacidiplasmatales > UBA184 > Lutacidiplasma. Next base: position 56,876 of record DASPOD010000003.1, on the reverse strand, counting down.
ACGGTCTCCATGACGATCAACGCCACCGCGCCGATCCTCCTCGCCCTGCTCGTCTCGGTGGCGGAGGAGAACGGCGTGGCCCGAGCCCGGCTCGGGGGCACCGTCCAGAACGACATCCTGAAGGAGTACATCGCTCGGGGGACGTACATCTATCCGCCCACCCCGTCGCTCCGTCTCACGGTCGACTTGATCGAGTTCGCGACGCGCGAGATGCCGCAGTGGAACTACATCTCCGTCTCGGGCTATCACATGCGCGAAGCGGGCGCGACCGCGGTCCAGGAGGTCGCCTTCACCCTCGCGAACGCGATCGCGTACGTTCGGGCGGTACGGGAGCGGGGTCTCGACCTCGACGAGTTCCTGCCGCGGCTATCGTTCTTCTTCTCAGCGGACCGCAACTTCCTCGAGGAGGTCGCCAAGTTCCGGGCCGCGCGCCGACTGTGGGCCCGCATCGTCGCCGAGGAGTTCGGCGCGAAGAGCCGTCGGTCCCAGCAGCTGCGCTTCCACACCCAGACCGCGGGCTCGAGCCTCACCGCCCAGCAGCCGGAGCTGAACGTGGTCCGCACCACGCTCGAGGCGCTCTCCGCCGTCCTCGGCGGCACCCAATCGCTCCACACGAACGCGCTCGACGAAGCGCTCGGCCTTCCCACCGAAGCCTCGGCGCGCCTGGCGCTTCGCACCCAGCAGATCCTCGCGGAGGAGTCCGGGGTGACGAACACGATCGACCCGCTCGGCGGGTCGTACGAGGTCGAGTACCTCACCGACCACATCGAATCGGAAGCCCGCGAATACCTTGATCGGATCGAACGGATGGGCGGCGCGCTCGCGGCGATCGAACGCGGCTTCATCGCCGGCGAGATCGCGAAAGAGGCGTACCGGGTCGCCCGCGCTCGCGAGCGCAAGGAGGATATCGTGGTCGGCGTGAACGAATTCGGCGAGGGAAATCCGGGGTTCTCGTTGTTCCCCGAGTCCGGGGGCTCGGGCGTCCACAGTCAACGGATTACCCCGGCGGAAGAGCGACGCCAGGTGACCGGCGTACGGCGATGGAAGTCGGCCCGCGACCGCGCGGCGGCCGAACGCTCCCTCGACGAGCTCCGCACCACGACCGAGCGGGGCCTCAACGTCATGCCGTCGGTACTGTCGGCCGTTCGGTCGGGGGCCACCCTTGGCGAAATCGCGGACCTCTGGCGTTCGGTCTTCGGCGAGCAGCCGCCCTCGAGGGCGATCTGAAAGGGGGACCCTCGCATGAAGCTCGACCACGTGGGGATCGCGGTCGCGAACCTCGCGGACGCGGTCGAACGGTGGCGACCGCTCCTCGGCGCCCCGGACGGTCCGGCCGAGGAGGTGCCGGGCGGTGGGGTGCGCGTCGCGTTCCTTTCCGCCGGGGGTGTGCATGTCGAGCTCGTCGAGCCGACCGGCCCGACCTCCCCCATTTCGAAGTTCCTCGCTTCCCGGGGGGACGGGATCCATCATCTCGCCTATGCGGTCCCGGACGTCGACGCCGCCCTCGGGGAGGTCGCCCGTCGCGGCGGCCGCCTCCTCGATGAGCGGGGCCGTCCGGGCGCCCGGGGACGACGGGTCGGGTTCTGTCATCCCAGCGCCTTCGGGGGAGTGCTGGTCGAGTTCGTGGAGGAGCGTCGATGAGCCGTATCGTATCGGCGGAGCTGTTCGGAGTGTATGATAGCCGGGCCCGGCTGACGGTCGAGGCGACGATCGCGCTCAGCTCCGGCGCGCACGGTCGGGCCGGAGCCCCGAGCGGGGCGAGCACGGGGGCTCACGAGGTGGTTGCGTTCCCGAAGGGGGGCGTTCCCGAGGCGCTCGCCACGTTCCAAACGAAGGTCGCTCCGGCGCTACGCGGTATCGAGACGGACCACCAGCGCGATGTTGACAACGCGCTCCATGAGATTGACCGAACCGACGATTTCGGCACCATCGGAGGGAACACGGCGACCGCTGTCTCGGTCGCCACAGCGATTGCCCGCGCGGAGGAAACGGGCCGCCCCCTCTGGCAGGTCCTCGCACGCCCCGGCGTAGACGGCCGCTCGTTCCCCGCGATCGTTGGGAACTGCATGAACGGGGGCCGCCATGCGATCGGGGGGCCCGATATCCAAGAATTCATCGCGTTCGCCACCTGTCCCCGAGCGGAGGACTCCATCCGAGCGGCCGTGCGGGTGCACGGCCTGATCGGAGAGGAGCTCCACCGCCGGTATCCCAAGACCGCCCTGGGACGAGGGGACGAAGGGGGATGGGTCGCGGCGGTCTCCAACCTCGAGGCGCTCGAGATTCTGACCGAGGCGTGCGCGAAGGCGCGCGACGAGCTGCACCTCGAAGTGCATCCGGGCCTCGACCTCGCCGCGAGCGAGTTCTTCGAGGATGGGAAGTACCGCTACCGCGAGCAGACCCTCGATACCGAGGGCCAGGTGGGATTCGTGACGAAGCTCGTCGACCGCTTCGACCTAAGGTACGTCGAAGACCCGTTCGACGAGGAGGCGTTCGACGCCTTCGCGGAGCTCACGAAGGCGGTCGGCCACCGGACGTTGATCGTCGGGGACGACCTCTACGTGACGAACGAGGCTCGACTTCGCCAAGGGCTCGCCCAACGGTCCACGAACGCGATCCTGATCAAGGTGAATCAGATCGGGACGCTCACGGACACCTTCCGAGCGGTCGACCTAGCGCGGAGCGAGGGGGTCGCCACCGTGACCTCCCATCGTTCGGGCGAGGTGCCCGAAGGCTGGCTCGCCCACGTGGCGCTCGGCACCGGGGCTCGGGGGCTCAAATGCGGAATTCTGGGCGGCGAGCGCATGGCAAAGCTAAATGAACTCCTGCGGCTCGGCCGCGCCACCGGAAACTGACGCCATGCCCGAGGAAGAAACGATGACCCAGGAGCCCGTCGCGTCGAGCGACGGCCAGGACATCCAGCCCGGCGAGCTCCTGGTCCCCGAGGACACGTATCTCACTTCCGGCGTCCACATCGGCACCCAGCAGAAGTCGGCGTCGATGCGTCGGTTCGTCTTCAAAGTCCGATTCGACGGCCTCCACGTCCTCGACGTCCGCGAGACCGACCGCCGGATCCGGTTCGCCGCGAAGTTCCTCGCCCGGTTTCCCGCGGACCGGATCCTGGTGGTGTCCCAACGACAGTACGGGCAGAAGCCGGTGCGGATCTTCGCGAAGACCCTCGGTGCCGTATCGTTCGCCGAGCGGTTCGTTCCCGGCTGCCTCACGAACCCGAACCTCGAGGAGTACTACGAGCCGAAGGTGCTGATCGTCACCGACCCCGCGACCGACCAGCAGGCGCTCAGCGAAGCGGTCTCGATCGGGATTCCCGTCGTCGGTCTGTGTGACGTCAACAACGAGACTCGGAACGTCGACTTCGTCATTCCGGCGAACAACAAGGGACGGGTGGCGCTCGCCACCGTCTATTGGCTGCTCGCCCGCGAAGTGCTGAAGGCGCGGGCGGGTGGCGCCGAGGTCGATTACCCGCTCACGATCGAGGACTTCCAGGCGGCCCTCTAGGCTTTTCCGTCTTCCGCTACCCCCTCGAATCTCGCGCCCGACCTTCGACCTTTTATCGGGGGGCCGCCTGCTTTTTCCGTGGGGTCGCCGAAACCGGGCCTGCTCGAACTGCTCGCGGAGCACGGCGTTCCCGAGAAGGGCGCGCGCGTCTACCTCGCCGCCTGCCGCGGCGGGGCGATGACCGCGAGCGAGCTCGCGCGCGTGTCGGCCGTGAACCGGGTCGAGGCGTACCGATTCATCAAGCAGCTGAGCTCCGAAGGGCTCCTACGGGCCACGGCGAGCCGCCCGCAGCGATTCGAGGCGCTCCCGCCGGATGACCTCGTCGACCGGTGGATCCGTCGGGCCTCCGACCGTCTCCGCCGACTCGAGCGTGACCGCGACCGGATTCTCGCCGAGTGGGAGCAAGGTCGTGACGAGCTCGACGAGCACGACCCTCGCAAGTTCGCCGTCCTCGAAGGGATGGAGGCGATTCGCCGATTCCTGTTGAAGCGGATCGGCGCCGCCGAGCGCGAGATCTTGGTCGTCGCGAGCGACCGCGCGCTGGCCCGGTTCGTCGACCTGGGCCTCGACCGTGCGTTCCGCGAGGCGAGCGGACGGGGCGTGAAGGTACGGATCGTTACCGAGGTGCTGCCGCAGAACCTCGTGGAGGCGAAGCATTTCGCCGGTTTCGCCGAGCTACGGCACTCGAGCCATCCGGTCGCCAATCGAGCCGTGGTGATCGACCGTCTCGGCTCACTCGTCTACGTCTCGAGCGAGGATGGGCTCGGGCGGTCGGGGGTGGAGCAGGTCGCCCTCTGGTCGTCCGCGCCGATGTTCCTGCGCCTCTCGCGGGACTACCACCGCCGCCTCTGGACCCCCGCGTCCCGGGCCGAAGCTCGGTTCGTCGAGCTCGAGACCCCGCCCGAAGCGGTCCTACCCGTGGTCGCGGGCAAGGAGGCGGTGCCGTTCCAGCGCCTCAAGGAGGTCGCGAAGCTCGGCATGCGGGCGTCCGGGGTCCGGGAGTTCCACCTCCATCTCCCCGACCTCATCGAGACGATCGCCCGGCAGCTCGGCCGCGAAATCGCCGAGAAGATCGAGGGTCGCACCCCCGAGGAGGTCGCGCGGGCGCTCGGCCTCTATTACGAGACCCACACGATGGGCCACCTCACCACCATCCGGGACCGTCCCCTTACGCTGCGTGTCACGGGCTGTTTCGCCTGTACGGGCGATTCGCCCGAGATCGGTCGTGTGATGTGCCCCGAGCTACTGCGTACCATCCTCGAGACGCGGCTCGGTCAACGCTGGGAGGTCTCGAAGCCGGACCCGACGAAGCACGCGAGCCGAGGCTGCCTGTTCACTGCCACGCCCGCCTGACCGGGCATGCTACACCGCCGCACGGTGTAGCATATGTAGGTTACAAACGATACATCGAACGGACGAACCTATAAATAGAAGCCTCCGTTTTGGGAAGGCTACAAGCTATGAAGCCCAGCTCCACCGCCCCTTCAGGGCGTCATCCGCGAGCGTCCAGTGTGAACTCTCCTAGCCGACCCGTCCCGGCGCAGGACGGCTCGGTCGTTCCGGCCGCCCCGCCGATGGCCGATGTCTGCCCGAACTGCGGCTCCTCGCACCTCATCCGCGACGAGATCCGCGGCGAGATCGTCTGCGCCGACTGCGGGCTCGTGGTCGACCAGAGTGCGCTCGTGAGCGACCGCGGCCAGCGCGGTTCCAAGGAGGACACGGGCCGCGAGGCACGCGGCTGGGGACCGGTCATCTCGCCCCTGATGCCCGACAAGGGCCTCTTCAGTGAGATCGGCGTGCCGACGCGCGATTTCCAGGGAAATTCGCTCTCCCGCAACACCTCGCTCAAGTTCTACCACCTGCGAAAGCTCAACCACCGCCTCCGGGCGGCCCGCACGCACCAGCGGAACCTCGTTGTCGCGCTCGGCGAGCTCAACCGTCTCGCCGGGGTCCTCGGGCTCTCCCGAGAGGTCAAGGAGTCGGCGACCTACATCTACCGCCGGGCGCTCGAGCACAAGGCGACCCGCGGGAAGAAGATCGTCGCGCTCGTCGCCGCGAGCGTCTACGCCGCCTGCCGCCAGTGCCACGTGCCGAGGACGATGAAGGAGATCATCGCCCACTCGAAGGCGACCAAGATCGAGGTCGGCCGGGCGTACACCCTGCTCGCTCGGGAGCTCAAGCTTGGACTGAAGCCGGTCGAGCCGCGGGACTACCTCGTCCGCTTCACGCAGGACCTCAACCTCTCGAAGGAAGTCCGGCAGAAGGTGCTCACGCTCCTCGAGCAGGTCGAACAGGTCTATTCGACGAGCGGCGTGCTGCCGAACGGCATCCTCGCGACGATCATCTACATCGCGTCGAACCTGATGGGCGAGCCGCGGAGCCAGGACCGTATCGCGGCGGTCGCCAACGTGACCCCCGTGACGATCCGCAATCACTACAAGGAACTCCTCGAACTCCTCGGGCTCCCGAAGAACCTCACGAACCCGCAGGCGCGCGGGTCGCTCCCCGCGGAGCCGGGTTCGGTCGAGGAGAAGGTCGCCCTCGGCGCCCCGGCGGCCGGTCACTAGGTCGGACGCGGCGGGTGCGCCTCCCGGTCCGGGGCGTTGACCCCGGAAACGAGATGAACCCGCGGGCCGCTCGCGGGGCGTGGCGGCCGTCCCGGCGCTCAGTTACTCGTCGTACCGCACCTACCAAGAGTGCCCGCTCCGCTGGCGGTTCCTCTATATCGATAGGCTCCCCGAGACCCCGCGCGGCTACTTCACGTTCGGCCGGGTCATCCACTCGGTCCTCGAGGAGCTGATCGCTCCGCTCGTGATTCCGGCCGCGCACCGCACCGGCCAGAACGACCGCCAGCGCACGCTCGACGAATGGCATCCCGGGAGCCCGGGCGCGTCGGTCGCGGGACACTGGATGACGATCGAGGAACTACTCGCCGCCTACGACCGGGCCTGGTCGGGCGAAGGATACTCCTCGGCCGAGGAGGAGTCCCGGTACCGTGCGCTCGGCCGCGAGCTCCTGTTGCGGTACTACGACTTCCTCGTTCGAGAGCGGCCGCTGCCGGTCGCGGTCGAGGAGCATCTCGAGGCTCGCTGGGACGGCATCCCGGTGCACGGCTACATCGACCGCATCGACCGGACGCCCTCCGGCGGGCTCGAGATCGTAGACTACAAGACGTCCCGCGACCTTTCGAACGACGACGCCCGTGATTCGGACCAGCTGAGCCTCTACCAAGTCCTGGTCGAGAACAACTACGCGGAACCGGTGCACGGGCTCACCCTCTACCATCTCCGTTCCCTCACGCCGTTGCGGGTCGCGCCGCGCGAACCCGCGGCGTTGTCGGGGCTGCACGACCGCCTCGGGACCGTCCTCGACGGGATCCGGGCCGAGGCGTTCGAACCGTCGCCCGGCCGGCACTGTGGGCGGTGCGACTTCCGCGACCGGTGTCCGGAGTTCCGGACCGTCCCGACCGCGGAGGGGGCGCGGCTCCGCGAGCTCGTCGATCGGTTCGAGTCGCTGCGGGCCGAGGAGGGTCGGCTCGAGGGGGAACTGCGCCGCACGGCCGAGGAGCTGCACCGGGCCGCCGAAGCGCTCGGCGTGCACCGTGTCCCCGGCAGCCGCTCGGTGGCCGTCCGGCGGCGCGAGGAGGCGTGGCAATACTCCCTCGACCCGGTTCGGCCGCTGCTCGAGCGCTCCGGGCTCTCCGCCCGGGTCGCCACAGGTTCCCCGGAGGAGGTCCGTCGCCTCGTTCGCGACCCGACGGTGGACCCGGAACTTCGCCGCAAGGTCGCCGAGACCGGGGCCCGCCGGGTGAAGTGGTACTGGGAGCTCGAAGACGCCGCGTCGGATTCGTAGCTAGCGTCCGCGCGCAAAGGCTATGTTGCTTTCCCGGTAACTCCCTGTATGGGGATTCCCCTCGCGTCCGAGTCGCGTCTTTCGTCCTTGAACGGGCGGGCGCCCACCATCGCCACGCTCTGCTCGCATTCCTCGCTCCAGATCTTTCACGGGGCGCGGGCCCTGGGGTTCTCGACCCTCGGGATCTCGGTCGGACCGCCCCCGAAGTTCTACGACGCGTTCCCGCTCGCACGCCCGGACCGGTTTCTCTCGGTGCCGAGGGCCAAGGACCTTCCCTCCGCCGCCGAGAAGCTGCGGGACGCCGGTGCGATTCTGATTCCCCACGGCTCCTTCGTGGAGTACGTCGGCGCCGACACGTTCGGAGGGCTGGACGTTCCCGTGTTCGGCAATCGCGCGGTCCTCGGGTGGGAGTCCGACCGCGAGAAGGAACGGGAATGGCTCGAGTCCGCGGGGGTTCTGATGCCCCGTCGGTTCGAAGGTCCTGCCGAGGTCGACGGTCCGGTGATCGTGAAGTACTACGGGGCGAAGGGCGGCAAGGGATTTTTCCTCGCGAAGAACCGCCGCCAGCTCGAAGAGTTCACGCCGACCGGACCGCACGTGATCCAGGAGTACGTGCTCGGCACGCGCTACTACATGCATTTCTTCTACTCCCCGCTCTCCGACCGCGGCTATCGCGTCGGCCACGGGTCGATCGAACTGCTCGGCATGGACCGCCGCGACGAGGCGAACATCGACGAGCTCTACAAGCTCGGGGCGCAGGAGGAACTGTTCCGCGCCGGCATCCGCCCGACGTTCGTCGTGACGGGCAACGTCCCCGTGATCCTGCGCGAGTCGCTCCTCCCGGCGGCGTTCGACGTCGCGGCCCGAATCGTGGAACGGTCGATCGAGCTGTTCGGCGGCATGGTGGGACCGTTCTGTGTCGAGGGGATCATGACCGAGGAGCTCCAGTTCAAGGTGTTCGAGATATCGACCCGCATCGTGGCGGGCACCAACCTGTTCATCTCGGGCAGCCCGTACTCCGACCTCCTCGAGCCGGGACTCTCGACGGGAAAGCGGATCGCCCAGGAGATCGCCCGGGGGCAGGCCCAGCACCGTCTCGCGGAGATCCTGAGCTAGTTAGCTCGGACGGCGGGGCGATGGTGCGTTCGGACCGGGAGGCGGACGCCGTTCGATGACGTCGTCGATCTCCTCCCAGCACCTCGGGAAGACCTATCCGAAGGCGCGCCCCGGCAAGTACGCGCTCGACGACCTTTCGATCGAGATCCCGACGGGCCGGGTGTACGGCCTCATCGGCCGGAACGGCGCGGGGAAAACGACGTTCATCCGGATCGCGGCGACCCAGCTCGCGCCGACGGTCGGGACCGTCTACGTCCTCGGGCATGACGTGCGGAGCGAGGAGCGGACGATCCGCTCGTTGATCGCCTGCGTCCCGCAGGAGTCGCGGCCGCTCTACTTCCTCACGACCGAGGAGGTGATCTACCTCTACCTCAAGTTGCGCGGTCTCGACCCGGTGGAGGCACGACGGCGGACTCGGGAGGCGATGGACGAGCTCTCCTTGACGGAGTACCGACGATTGCTCGTGTCGCGGCTCTCCGGCGGCCTTCGCCGTCGTGCGATGTGTGCCATGGTCCTCGCCTCGGACGCGGACGTGATGTTCCTCGATGAGCCGACGACCGGCCTCGACCCGCTCGCCCGACGGGAGGTCTGGCAGGCGATCCGACGGGCGAGTCGGGAGCAACGCACGATCGTCTTGACGACGCACTACCTCGACGAGGCCGAGGCGCTCTCGAGCCGACTCGCCCTCATCGAATCGGGCCATCTCCAGCTCGAGGGCGCGCCCCAAGACCTGCGGGCCCGCGTCCGCTATCCGTATCGCGTGACGATCCAGGGCGCGTTCCCGCGCGAGGAGCTCGACGCCTACGGCAAGGTAACGCCCATCGAGGGCGGAACGTTGCTCTTCACCCGGGAGCGGGAAGCGCACGAGGTCGCCAAGAAGGCGCTCGAACACGGGCTTAGGATCTCGATGGGCCCGGTGAGCCTCGAGGACATCTTCCTCGACGTGGTCGGGAAGTCGATCGAGGAGGACAACGAGACCACCGAGGAGAACGAAGAGGCGACGGGAGCGAAAGCATGAGCGAGCGCAACCGCCTCCGCTCGATCCTGACGCTCATCCAGCTGAACGGCATCATCCCGATCCGGACGACGCCCCTCTACATCCTCAACACGCTCGCCTCGCCGCTCTCCTTCCTGTTCATGATCTTCATCGTCTCGCACGGAACCTACCTCCTCTACGGGATCACCGGCGGGATGGTGCTCACGACCATGACCGTCGGAACGAGCCTCCAGTCGGACCTCACCCACTACCGGCACGACCTGAAGTTCCAGGATGTCGTCGTCGCGTCGCCGGTCGAGGCGCCCACGTACGTCATCGGGATGGCGTTGAGCGAGCTCGTTTATTCGCTCCCCTCGCTCGCCGTCTTCGTCGCGCTGTTCGTCGCGTGGGGCCACCCGACGGTCACGAACCTCGCCGTGCTGGCCACCGTCTGCATCCTCGTCTGGGCGTTCGCGAGCGCGTTCGCGTTCACGCTCGCGACGTACTTCCAGGACGTGCGGGAGACGTTCCTGTTCAGTCCGATGATCTCCCTCGTCCTGACGGTCCTTCCCCCGGTCTACTATCCGCTCGCCGCCCTGCCGTCGTGGGCGCAGACCGCCGCGCGTCTCTCGCCGACGACGTACGCGGCGGGGCTCGTCCAAGGGGTGTGCGGCCTCGCGCCGCTCTCGTTCTCGGGGGCGGTCCTCGACTGGGGCGTTCTGGTCGCTTTCACCGCCGCGCTGTTCCTGATCGCCGCATTTAAGGCGCGCTGGAAAGAGCCCTGAGGGGCGGTGGAGGGGGTCCGGCCGATGCCGAACCGGCCCCGTCGCGCGAGGCCTTATGTACCGGCCGTCTGGTGGAGCCGCGATGCTTTCTTTTGCGGACAGTCGCAGCTTCGACTTGCCCGATGAACGGTTCTCGCGATGCCTTTTCTGCGGAAAGGAGCTCGTCGTGCTTCCGGACGACCGTCGCGCGGGAGCGTGCTTCGATTGTCTCGCGTTGTCGGTCCGTCCGGCGGCGCCGTGCCCGAGCTGTGGGGCCGTCATCCCCGGTGAGGAACGGGCCGTCGGTTGCGCGAACTGTCGGTGGTACCCGCTTCGCGATTAGCGTCGTCCCTCGCCGCTCCGCTAAGCTTATCGGTCGATATCGGTCCGTCGCCGAGGGCGTGCCGAGGTGGCTCAGTCCGGTACGGCGCGAGTCTGGAAAGCTCGTGGCGGAATACGCCTCGGGAGTTCAAACGCCGAGGACGGCCGAACCGTCGCGGCGGGGATTCTCCCCCTCGGCGCTCCCCCGAAGCTCGGGGCCGTCCGTCGACTCGGAGGGCTCGGCCGGACGTGACCGTACCCGACCGCGCGACGAGGCCCGCGCTCCTGCAGGTCGATGCGATCGTGGCGCGTCTCACGGGCCGTCAGGCCCTCGCGGAGGTCTGCCGATTCCTCCGGCACTCGTTCCCGCACTATCCTTGGGTCGGGATCTACCGGGTCGAGGGGACCGACCTCGTCCTCGACGCGTGGGACGGCACCCAAGCGACCGAGCATACGCGGATTCCGATCGCTCGCGGGATCTGCGGACAGGCCGTGCGGGAGAATCGCTCGGTGGTGGTGGACGACGTGCGCGCCGACCCGAACTACCTCGCCTGTCTTCTCGAGACCCGGGCGGAAGTCGTCGTCCCGATCCACCACGAAGGTCAGGTCGTCGGGGAGATCGACATCGACGGCAATTCGGTCAAGGCGTTCGACGCGAGCGACCGGCGGTTCCTCGAAAGCGTCGCCGCGAAGCTCGGCGGCGCGGTCGAGCGATCGGGCGCCGTGCTCCCGCTCGGCTGAGCGCGCGGGCGATCGTGGCGAGGGCATCCGCGAGCGCGGCCCGCCGGTCGAACCGCCGCATTTTGGCCGGTGTCCCTCGGTCGCGCCGGGCTCGCGCCGCCCGGGCGACCTCGCGGAGCGCGCGCTGAACTTCGTCAACGATCGGAAGGTCCGCCGAACGACTCGTCCGGGAGAGAGGGTTCAGGTCGACGGAGATCACGTACTTGCCGAGCGCGCGCAGGGCCTCCGCTCGGTCGCCGTCCTCGAGGGGGATGAGACAGAGGTCGGCCCGGAAGATTCCCCGTCGGTCGACCTGCGCACGGTCCGACGGAAGTCGGGGGATCGTCGCCGTCGGTTGTACCCCGAGCACCCGGGGCACGCCCGCCGCCCGGAGCACGCGCGCTACGGCCGCGGCGCGTTGGGGGGTCCGGTGGAAGAGGTTCACTTCGACCGCGAGCCCGGGGACAGCGCGCGCGAGCTCGGCGACCTCGCTCGCCGCGAGCGCGGCCACGTTGCCGTTGACGCTCACGACCGGGTGTCGGGCGGCGAGTAGCCATTCCGCGGCAACGCGTTCCGCGCGTCGCGCACTCGGCGACGTTCGCTCGCCGAGCAGGTAATCGAACGCTTCCCCCCGTCCCTGGGCGACCAGGCCCTCCGGGACGACGAGACCTTGCCGATGAGCGTTCGCGAGGCGGGCGCGAACCCGAAGGCTGGCGTACCGGGGATGGCGGGGGGAGAGACGCATCGCTGCGGCCGCTCAGCGTGGCTCGGGGGGAGGGTCGCTGGCCGCCGCTTCCGGGGAGGCGCGGCGGCCCTCGAGCGCGGCGATCCGGTCCTCGAGCGGGGCGATCGCATCCTCGATCGCTTTCGTGAGCGTCAACTTGAGGCTCTCCTCGAGCGCCACCAGGTCCCGGCCGAGGTCGATGATTCTCCGAGCGTTCTCGTTGAGGAGAAGCCGGCTCTGGGTCGAGACTCGGTAGGTATCGGAGAGGTCCTTCGTGAGCTGGTGCGACGACTGCGCGAACGTCTCGATCGAGGCTCCGACCGGCTTCCACTTCTCGTCCAGGCTCGCGCTCAGGGTCGTCGCGAGCTTGTCGGCCGTGGACTGGACTCCGGCGCTCACTTCCCGCGAGACTCGCTCCGCCAGCGTGGTCTCCATTCCCTCGAGCCGGGTCTTGAACTCCTGGTCGACCGCCTGGCCCTCGGTCTCCATGCGCTGGAGCCGGTCCTCGACGGACTGGAGCCGGGCGAGCAGGTTCGAGTACGCCGTGCCGACGAGGCCGTCCATGTGGGCGTTCGAGAGCTCCTGGCCCCGGAGCAACAAGTGCAGCACCCAGTGCTCGCGGCCTTTCGTCTCCGCGAGGGGTCCCCGGTCGACGCGGTCCCGGACGTCGCGATCGTCGATGAGCGCCTGGAGTTCCTTGAGAACTTCCACCCGCAGGTAGGATGCGGTACCGCCCGTAGTGGCGGGACGACCGGCCATCGGAGGAGGATGGGGTTCCCGAAGCTATATACGTTGGCCGGGGGAGGCTATCCCACCTCGTCGGGGAGAGGTCCGGCCCGTCACTCGACGAACTCGCGGCCGAGGAGTTCCCGGGCCACAATCAGTCGGCGGATCTCCGAGGTTCCCGCCCCGATTTCGAGCAGTTTCGCATCCCGGGCGAGACGTTCGATGGGAAGCTCACGCATGTACCCGTAGCCTCCGTGGATTTGAATGGCTTCAAGCGCGACGCGGGTGGAGGCTTCGGACGCGAACGTGAGCGCCGTGGCGCTCGCCCGGAGGGTTCGCGTCTCGACCCGAACGGCGTCGAGTGCGGCGTACATGAGCCAGCGCGACGCCTCGAGGTCGGAGTGCATCGCCGCGATCTTCGCCTGGATCAGCTGGAACCGCCCGATCTTCTGTCCGAACTGCTCCCGCTGTCGGCTGTACGCAAGCGAACGGTCGAGGCATTCCGCCATGATCCCGACCGGGATCGCGGTCAGCACCGCCCGCTCGACGTTGAGCCCGCTCATCATGATCCGCACCCCGTCGTTCTCCCGGCCCATCAATTGGTCGCGGGGGACCTCGACGTCCTGGAAGGCGAGCTCGCCGGTGGGCGAGCCCCGCATTCCCATCTTGTCGAGGCTCTTCGTGACCGAGAATCCCGGCGTGTCCCGCCGCACGAGAAAGGCGCTGATGCCCTTCGCTCCCCGCTCCGGGGCCGTCTTCGCGTAGACGAGCATCTCGTCGGCGACCGGGCCGTTCGTGATGAACTGCTTCGTGCCGTTCAGCACGTAATGGCTACCTTTGCGCTCGGCCCGCATCCGGATCGAGACGGCGTCCGAGCCAGCGTCCGGCTCGGTGAGGGCGAGCGCGCCCACCGCCTCCCCCGAGGCGATAGCGGGTAGGAACGCCGCACGCTGGTCGTCGTCCGCGTTGCGCATCACGTTGTCCCCGAAGAGGTTCGAATGGGCGCCGACGCTGAGGGCGAGCGCCGGCGAGATCCGAGCGATCTCTTCGAGCACGAGCGCTTGGGCGACGTAGCCGAGGCCGACACCTCCGAACTTCTCGGGGATCGTGATGCCGAGGAACCCGTGGGCTCCGAGGCGGGTGAACACCTCCCGAGGGAAGAAATCCTCACGGTCCATGCGCTCGGCGACCGGCGCAATCTCCTTCCGGGCGAACTGGCGAGTCGCCTCGCGTAGGTCGTTCTCCTCCGGCGAGAGAGCGAGGTCCATGGTCGGGCGACGGTGCTCGAGTCCTTACCCTTGTTGGGCGCGTCACGTACGCAGGGACGGGGCGTCCCGGCGGACGATCCCGACGTGCAACCGCCAGGCCGGTCGCCGTTCCGGGAAGTCGGACCGGTAGTGAGCTCCTCGGCTCTCGGTCCGTGTGAGGGCTGCGCGAGCGATCAGCGTCGCGGTGAGCACCGCGTTCGCGACCGGCCCGGGCACGTCGGACCCCCGTCGGGGCTCGGTGCGGCGGGCGAGTTCTCCCAGCTCGTCGAGGGCCGATCGCAGGTTGGTTCCGTCCCGCACGATGCCCACGTCCTCCCAAAGCAGGTCCCGGACTCGGTCGAATGCCTTCGCGAGATCCCCCCGGCCATCTCCCGACGGCCACGGAAGTCGAACGAGGCGTCCGGGAGCGGGCAGCGAGGCCGCCACCGGGTGGACGAGCTGCCGGGCGACCCGCTCACCGAAGACGAGCCCTTCGAGCAGCGAGTTGCTCGCGAGGCGATTCGCCCCGTGGACACCGGTCGATGCGACCTCCCCGCAGGCGTAGAGGCCTCGCAAGCTGGTGCGACCTTCGAGGTCGGTGGTCACGCCCCCCATCATGTAGTGGGCCACCGGAGTGACCGGAATCCAGTCGCGGGACGGGTCAAGCCCGTAGCTCGCGAGGAACCGGCAGACCGAAGGGAATCGTCCGAAGAAGCGGTCGCGCGGGATTCCCGTGGCGTCGAGGTAGACGCAGGGGTGTTCCGACCGCTGGATTTCCCGTTCGACCGCGCGCGAGACGATGTCCCGCGGGGCGAGCTCGGCATCCCGGTGCTGTCCGAGCAGGAACCGCTCCCCGGATTCGTTCCGCAGCACGGCGCCTTCCCCGCGCACGGCCTCGGTGATCAGGTATCGGGGTGCGCCCTCCCGCCAGAACACGGTCGGATGGAACTGGATGAACTCCATGTCGGTGAGCAGGGCTCCCGCGCGGAACGCGATCGCCACCCCCTCGCCGGTCGCGATGGAGGGGTTCGAGCTCTGCCGATAGAGGCTACCCGCTCCTCCGGTCGCAAGGACGACCGGACCGGGTTCCCTCTCCTCCACGGTCCGCCCGCGGTCGCTCGAGATCAGGGCGACCACGCCGTCCCGACCGGCCGCCCGGACACCCCGCAGGGCGGTGCGCTCCCGCACCTCGATGCCGGCATCGAGGACCCGCTTCTTGAGGGTCTCCTCGATCGAGAGCCCGGTCGCATCGCCGCCCGCGTGGAGAATCCTAGCGCGCGAATGGGCGGCCTCGCGGCCGAGCGCGATCTGGCCTTCGATGGTATCGAACGGCACCCCGTACCGGACCAGGTCGGCGATCCTCGCCGGAGCTTCGAAGGCGAGCGTTCGCGCCGCGGCCCGGTTGACGAGTCCCGCCCCCGCCCGCAGCGTGTCCGCAAGGTGGAGCGCCGGGGAGTCGTCCTTTCCGATGGCCGCAGCGATTCCGCCCTGAGCGTACCGTGTGTTCGCCTCGTCGAGCTGCGACTTCGTGATCAAGGTCGGGCGGAGCCCCAGCTCGCGACAGCGCAAGGCCACGTAGAGCCCCGCAATGCCGGTGCCGACGACCAGGGGACGACCGTCGAGACCCCCCACGTTCCCCGCCGAGCCGAGGGCGGGGTATAGCGGCTTCCCCCCGCAGGCGGGCTCGAATACCTCCGCGACGTGACGTCCACGTGGTCGACCCTGCCGCGGCCGTGCCCGGTTCCTGGGTCCGGACCGTCACCGTCCGGGAGGACCTCGCCGTGGCCACCGAGCTTCTCGCGAGGCTCGCTGCCGGTTCCGGGCAGCGCTCGATTGGGGTGACCGACCTCGTCTCCCTGCGCCGGGCGTACTATCGCTACCTCGCGCCCGAGCTCCCGATACCCGCGGCACGGCAGGCTCGCCTCGACCAGGGGCGTGCCGTGCATCGGGCGCTCGCCGGCCGCCTCGCTCGGGAGGGGGTTCTCGAGGCTCGCGTCCGGCGCGAGGGAATCGTCGGTCGCATCGACATCCTCGCGGACGTGCCGATCGAAGTGAAGACCGCCGGCTCGTTCGTCGCACCCGACGAACTCGCCCAGAAGCGTCCCGACCACCTCGAGCAGCTCGCGATGTACTGTGCTCTCGTCGGGGGGTGGAGCGGGCGACTTTTGACGCTGCTCGCGGATGAGCAAGGGGTGCACGACGTGCAGGCGCTCGATGTCCCGTTCGGGTCGCCCGAGCGCGTTCTCAACGAGATGCGCGGCCGGGCCGAGCGCCTTCGTGCCGCGTGGGCCGAAGCCCGGCCCGACCGCCTCGCTCGCTGCCCGTGGTTCGGGCGGGGCTGCGAATTCGAGGAATCGAGGGTGTGCGGCTGCACCGGGGAAGAACCGGTCGAACCTCCTGCGATCCTCGACGAGGTCGGCCCCATCGCGGGCCGGGAGGACGTGCAGGCTCGCCTTCGCCCTCTCGTCATCGGGGCGGCCGCTTTCTCGCGACCGTTCACGCTCGGGCGCTTCCGGGAGGCCCTATACCCTCGGCGGGCGTTTTTCGACCGGACGAACCCAGCTGAGCTGGTTGCGTCACCGACCCCGGAGCCGCGCCCACTGCCACCCCTCCCGGACCTCTATGCGAGGCTCACCGAGGCCCTGGAGAGCGGCCCACCGGGAGAGGTCGCTGGTCTTCCGCCCCGCTGGGAGGAGCCGGACGAAGAGGTCGTCGGATTCCGCGGGCAACCTCTATTGGTGCGTACCTCACGGGGCTGGGCCCGGTATCGTCCGGAAGAACTCGTCGCGCGACAACCGCAGTACGCTCTCGAGCTCGGTCTAAGGTGCGCCGTCACGGGCACGGACCGGGGTCGATTGGTGGTCGGGTTCGAGCGGGCGGAGACCGACCGGGACCGGCTCCAGGTCCTCGAATTGACCTTTGGGTCCGTCACCCCGTTCTCCCGGTTCCTACGGGAGCGCAGTCGTGCTCTCGCCACGGCGCTCCGCGACCAAAGCCCTCTCGGTCTTGCGAGTTGTCCGGAGTGGATGGCGAACGATTGCCCGTACCGGGCGGCGTGCGGATGCGGGCAGCCGAGCTAACGGGTGACCCGATAGATCGTTGAGCGCACCGTCGGTTCGAACCGAAACGCGGTGTAGAGTCGGTGCGCCGGCTCGTTGTCGGCGGTCACCCAAAGGTGGACCCGCTCGTATCCGAGCGCCCAGAGCGCCCGCAGCCCCCAGCGGAAGAGGAAGCGACCGTGGCCCCGACGACGGAAGTCGGGGTCCACCATGAAGCTCACGAACAGGCCCTTGCGCGGGCTTCGCTCGGCGGACAGGATAGCCCCCACGAGCCTCGGTGGGTCGGGTTGGTAAAGCGCGGTCGAGGCCTCCTCGAGAAAGCGTCCGAGGCTCCCGTCGAGAAGCGCGGTCATCACCCGTCGGTACTCCTCCGGTCGGTCCCCGATGAGGAGCGCGTCGACCGTGCCTTGGACCGACCGGTAGTCGAGGTCCGCGAGCGCCTCCACGGTGACGGCGCGGATCGGGACGAGGGCGAGTCCCTCGGGCACCGGCCCGGGGGCCCGTCCGTCGTCGGTGCCGAGGGAACGCTCCATCGCCATCCGTTGGATTACGGTTGACCCCGGCCGCGACGAAAGCCGGCCCAGGAGCTCGGCCTCATGGGCCGGCGAGAGGCCGGTGAACCCAATGTTAACCGAGCGAGCCGAGGGCGGCAGGTCGTCGAGGAGGGTCCCGGTCAGTCGTTCCGCGCGTTCGGTGGCGCCGCTCTGTTCCGCGACGTGAACATGACCGTAAGCTTCGGGTCCGCTCACCGTGTAGAATGCGATGCCCGATCCCGCGCTGGGGGGATAGTACCAGCCGCGCGTGGTGCCGGCATGAAGCGCCTCGGACGTGGCCTCGACCCAGCTCCCCGCCGGGGATTCGTCCCGAGCGAGCAGCGCCTGACGGACTTCGTGGACAATCTCGAGCAGGTCGTCGAGTCGCGCTCGGGTCGCGGGCGAGGGGTCGTCCACGGTCCACCTGCCGTCAGGCCGTGACCAGCCGCTCGAGGATCTGCGCGATGTCCGGCGCGACGGACGCTTTCTCGGCCGGGTTGCCGAGCGTGTCGGTCGAGTAGACGTCGGCCACGACGGCCTTGATCCGTTCGAAGGCGTCCTTGAGGAAGAGTCCGTGGGTGCACGCGGCGCTGATGCCGATCGCCCCACGCTTCTTGAGGAGCTTCGCCGCCTCGACGATCGTGCCCCCGGTCGAGATCACATCGTCGACGATGGTCGCGTGCGCCCCTTCGATGGGGATCGGGAGCGTGGGCGGCATCGCGAGCTCCACGTGCTCGCTATCCAGGCGGCGCTTTTCGAGCGCGAACCACGGCTTGTCGAGCAACTGCGACATCCGCCGAACCCGGTCGACACCGCCCTTGTCGGGGGATACGAGCACGTCGAGCGGCTTCTCATGCAGCAGACGCGCGATGGCGGGGATGCCGCTCGCTTCGTACGCCGGCTTCGTGAATTGCGTGAGCGTCTGGGACGAGTGCAGGTCGACGGTGACGACCGCGTCCGCGTCCAGCTCCACGTGCCGGCAGAGTGTGCGCGCGCTGACCGGTTCGCCGGGGAAAAACCGGCGGTCCTGACGGGCGTAGCCGAAATAGGGCACGACCACGAACGTCCGGCGCGCCCCCGCCTCCCGAACTGCGTCTTCGAGCAGGAAGAGCTCGAGCAGGTCGCTGTCGGTCCGGGTCGACTGCACGACGACCACGTCCTCGCCTTCGAGACGTCCGCCGACCCGAACGTACATCTCTTCGTCCGGAAATCGCTTCGTAAACGGGATGCCGAACGGGGCGTTGCCAAGCTCGCGCGACACCCGCTCCGCGAGGGCCGTCGACGCCGTCCCGCCGATCACGTGCATGGTCGCTCCCGCGACGAGGACCCGGGTTGGGACTATAAGATTGCGTGAGGACGGCCGCCGTCCCGCCCCTTCGAGAACGGGGCCGGAGTGTTGGCGGAGGGCGCGTGCCGGGGACGAATGGAATCGCTAGAGCTCGTCGTCCCCATCGTTATCCGACGGGTGTTTTCGCTTCGGCTTCTCCGCACGACGGACGTGCGGGGTCGGTCGGCCGCCTCGCGAGGTGGAATGCGACGGGGGTGGGCGGGTTCGGCGGCGGTGAGCCCCCCCGCCTTCCTCGTCCTCATCCTCCGGCTCTTTTCGACGGGGCCAGGGGAGCCATCGCCGCCTCGGCGGTCCTTCCGCTTCGGCCCCTTCCCGTTCGGCCCTCGCCTCGTCCTCCTCGCGGCGGCGCAGTGGGGTCTCGATTCCTTCGGTGCGCAGGGCGTAGTGGATCCCGAACGCGGCGAGGATCGCCCCGACGATGGTGAGCCCCATGAGCTCCCACGATTCGGTCGGCACGTGGCTCGCGTCGCCGTCGAGCAGGAGCTTCAACGCACCGAACCACGGGATCATCCCGCGCGCCACGCCGATCACCCAGCTGGGTTGTACGAGGCTGCTGATGGGACTGGCTCCTTCTTGGTCCGGGACGGAGTTGTTGTCGCCCATCGTCAGGAGCCCGGAATGGTCGCCGAGAGTACCGGGTGCGTCCGATGGGGTAAGGTCGATCTGTACCGTCTGGGAGTTCCACCCGACGTGATAGAGGTCGAGGTAACCGTCGAGATGTTGCGTAGCGCAGGTCGCGGGCGCGCCCAGGGTGGGGAAGTAGGCGAACACGGCGCCGGCCGCGGTCCCGCACGCAAGCCCGCTCGGGATGCTGGCGTTGTAGAAGTTCGGCGGATCCCACGCTAGGTAGAGCATCGCTCGATGGATCACGGGCGTGGAACCTTGGCCGTTCGGCCAATAGAGCACCACATCGCCCGATTCTCCGTACGTCGAATAGCCGGTCGCGAGCCCGTCCACATAGGTCGTGATTTGGGAGAAGGAGATCTTCTGGGCGAGCACCATGTCGCCCGCATTGATCAGACCGAGACGGTCGTTCGGGCCATGCTGCATGCTGTTCGACTCCACGACATAGACGGGCGGCCAGTTTTGCGTGTAGGCCCAAAGCGAGACGATCAGCACGACGATGATCGCAAGCGCCAATAACGGCTCGAAGAACAGTGAGTCGCGGGCGCGCCAGTAGATCGGCTTCTTGCGCCACGAGGGCGGTGGACTGGGTTCTTCCTCCTCTTCCTCCTCGTCCTCGTCGGAGACCCGCCAGCGCTTCACGGGCGGCCGATGGGTCGGCCGACGGCTGCTTCGGTGGGCGGGTTTCGAACGACGACGCGGCGGTGCTTCCTCGTCGTCGTCCTCGTCCGGCTCCTCCTCGACCTCGTCGTCATCCTCGTCGTCGTACGGTCGCGACGATCGGGAACGGGCCATCGGCCGCGCCTCTCCCGGGAACCCCTTAACCCTTCGTTTCCACCCGAACGCTCCCCTCCCCGAGGAAAACGGCCAGCCCGGTGCCGTTCCGGGCGAACGCTTAAGCCGCTCGAGCGAGAGGGTCTCTCATCCTCCGGCGGTCCCGGACGGCCCGGCGGCGCTTCGTTCCTCGACCGCGGCTCGAAACGACCTCAATGATCGTGGGCGACTCTCGGCGCGAACACTCGCCCCCAGCCCGGTGGAACGCTGGAGGCGGGCCCGCACCCGGGACGCCCGTTCGTCCGTAGGAGTCGTTCGATGGCGATCGCTCCCCCGGGTCCCGGACCGCACGGCCTCCCGCTCGCCACGCCGGGGTTCTACCTGCTCGCCGCCACGCTGGGCCTGTTCGTCGTGATGCTACTGTTGCTCCGCCACTTCTATCCCGGCCGGAAGCGGGGCCTCGAGGGTTACATAGACGCGGCCGGGGTTAGCCTCGCCTTCCTCGCCTTCGGTGTGTTCCTGGTCGTCGCGCTCGCGACCCGGGACCCGCATGGCAACGGCACGGCGTATGCCCTCTACGAAACCGTACTGACCGGCTACTGGCTCGCGTTCGCGATCCCGGTCGTCACGGTGGGTAGCTCGGTCCAAGCCCGCTCCCGGGGCTCGATCCGATGGCTTCTCCCGTCGGTGGTGGTCGCGACCGCGATGTTCTTCGCGATCTTCGCGTACTACGCCTCGATGACCTAGACACCGCGGTGCCGGAGCGGGCTCAGTCCCGCTCGTCGGGCGGCAAGAGGTCGGGAATCCCGTCGTGGATCGGGTAGTCGACGCGACACTTCGGACACGCGAGGGTCCCTTCGATGATGTCGCTGCCGTCCTTCTTTTGGGTCGAGAGGGTCAATTCGCCGCGGCAGAGCGGGCATCGGAGTATCTCCATCAGGTCGGGCTTCATTTGGCCACTCCTTCGACGATACCGTAACCGATCAGCCGCCAGGCATTCAACTTTCGCGAGATGGCGACACGGCTTCCCGGGAAGACGGTCACGGCGCGGTTGAGCGATAGCTCGAGGTCGTCCCCGCGCGCGCTCGTCACCTTGCCGGCGGCGATCGTCGTGCCCACCGTGACCGCGAGTAGCTCGCTCGTACGGATCTTCTCGACCTTGATGTCGCGCTGAGCGCCCAGGACTCGGTCGAGCAGGGTCGCGCGAAGCCGGATCTTTTGGGTTACGGGGGGCAGGGTTCCTGCGGTGCCCACGAGGCGGCCGGTGAGCCCGTCGCCCTTCGCGAGCGATGGGTCGAGGCTGGTGCCGATCGCGGCGAGACCCCCGGGATGCAGCTCGTCCCACTCCTGGCCCCCGGAGACAATCGAAGTGATCTTGGTGGTCATCGATTCGGCGAAATCGGCACCGGAAGCGGCCGTGCCCGGTCGGATCTCGATTTCCTCGCCCAGCTCGAGCCGACCCTGGAGGAGGGATCCTCCGAGCACGCCTCCCCGCAACCCGGCGGGCCGGGTACCGGGGCGATTGATGTCGAAGGAACGCGCGACGTACATGAGCGGCGGCTTCTTGGGGTCGCGGGCCGGCGTCGGGATCGTCTGCTCGACCGCCGCGATGAGCGCGTCGATGTTGACCCGATGGTTCGCGCTCACGGGAACGATCGGAGCGTTCGCGACCGGCGAGCTCTTCAGAAATTCCACGATTTCTCGGTAATTCGCTTCCGCCTCCTCGGACGAAAGCAGGTCGATCTTGTTCTGGACGACCACGACCTTATGGACGCCGATGATGTCGAGGGCGTACAGGTGCTCGCGCGTCTGCGGTTGCGGGCAGTGCTCGTTGGCCGCGATGAGCAGGAGCGCCCCGTCCATGATGGCGGCGCCCGACAGCATCGTGGCCATCAGCGTCTCGTGGCCGGGCGCGTCCACGAACGAAACGGCGCGGAGGAACTTCGCCTCCCCCCCGCAGGACGGACAGACGGGCTGCACCGAGTAACCGGACGGCTCCGGGCAGTTCGGACACTTGTAGAAGGCGGCGTCGGCGTACCCGAGCTTGATCGAGATGCCCCGCTTCAGCTCTTCCGAATGGCGGTCGGTCCACTCGCCGGTAAGGGCCTGCGTGAGCGTCGTCTTGCCGTGGTCGACATGGCCGACCAGGCCGATATTCACCTCGGGCTGGCGAGGGACCTTCATGCCGCCGCGAACAGCTCCGCGAGGGGCTTCGCGCCCTTCTGCTCGACGACCAGGTTGATCTGAACGGTGTCCTCGCTGATCGTGTTGCCGCGGAACGTCCGGCGCCGGCGCATCCCTTCCCGAGGGGCCTCGAAGCCGAACCCGTCCCCGACGTAGAGTCGGGTCTGTCGGGCGCCCGGAAGGTCGGGACGGAGCGGAAAGCCGCTTTTGTCGGTGCCTCCGGTGATCCGGAACGTGTATCCGGTCGCCCCGATCAGCTCCCCGCCGACCGCTTCGCCGATCTTCTTCCCGAGGAATCCGGCGGCCTGTGGGTCGCCGACCGTACGCGCGAGGGACTTCTCGCGCTCCGAGATGACGAGCTTGTACTCTACCATCCGTAGCCTCAGGGGCGAGGTCGCGCCAGTGGAGGGCCATTTAAAAGCCTATCCGAAATAACCGGGTCGCGGTCGGTCACTTTCTCGTAGGAGGGGCCGTTCGGACGCCGGGCCACCCCGACTCCCGGGGAAGCTCGTGAAAGGTGGCGGTACCGGGATCGCTCGCGCCGGCAGCCCCTCAGGTCCGAGAAACCCTCTTATCGACCGGGTTACCGTGGTTCGAGCGTTAGGCGGCGGCTCGGAATGACTGAACTGGGGACGTACTCCCTCGTGGCGGGCGCGTTCCTACTCGTGGTCGGCTTCGGCTACGCCGCCTGGGCGGACGCTCGCGAGCGCGAGGTCACCGACGTGCTGTGGCAGGTCCTCGGCGTGGCGGGCCTCATCATCGGCCTCGTCGCCGTCGCCCCGGGCGGCCTCATTCCCGCGGTCGCATGGGCCGTGGTCGGCCTCTTCGTGGTCCAGCACCTCTTCGCCTGGGACACCCGGTTGGGGTCGGCGGTGGAGCGCTATGCCGACATCATCGAGCTCGTGGTCTACGTGGGGGTAGTTGCCTTCGTGGCGGTGCTGGGCGTCCACGTCGGCCTCGGTCCGAGCGGGCTCCCGGTCAGCGTCGTGGCGGTTCTGGTCACCGTTCTGTTCGCGCGAGGGTTGTTCGAGGCCGGAATCCTGTTCGGGGGGGCCGACGCGAAGGCGCTCATGATCGCGGGCCTCCTCGTCCCCCTCTTTCCGAACCCGATCATCGCCCAGCCCGCGTCGGTCGCGCCGCTGACCGACATCTTTCCGTTCGCGGTGAACGTCCTCATGAACACCGCCTTGTTTTCCGTGGTCGTTCCGATCGGAATCGCGGTGCGGAACCTGCGCGCCCGCGAGTTTCGGGGCTTTTCCGGGTTCGTGGGCTATTCGATCCCGGTCGCTGAGCTGCCGAAGAAGTTCGTCTGGGTCCGGGACCCGACGTTCGGGGACGCCCGGGAGGAGGAGCGCGCGATCGAGACCTCCGCAGACGACCGCGTGCGACGTGAGGCGATCGCGGCGGAGCTCAACTCCCGCGGCATCGCGCGGGTCTGGGTCACGCCCCAGATCCCGTTCCTCGTCATCATGGCGGTCGGGGTCGTCGGGGCCCTCCTCGCCGGCAACGTTCTCTTCGACCTGCTGTTCCGCCTCTGAGGGCCCCGGGCCAAAGCTTTTCTCATCGACCTTCGTCGGAGAGAGGGGACGATGGCGAAGGCACGCGCCCCGAAAAAAGCCCCGATCCGCGTGCTGATGGCGAAACCCGGACTGGACGGTCACGACCGGGGGGCGAAGGTGGTCGCCCGTGCGCTGCGGGACGCGGGGATGGAAGTGATCTATGCCGGGCTCCGCCAGACGCCGGAGGAGATCGTCCGCGCTGCGCTCGAGGAAGACGTCGACCTGATCGGGCTCTCCATCCTGTCGGGGGCGCACATGGCCCTCTTTCCCCGGATCCTGACGCTCCTCAAGGAACAGGGGGGCCGGTCGATCCCGGTCTTCGCCGGCGGGATCATCCCGGACGAGGACGCACGGCGGCTCAAGAAGGCCGGCATCCGCGCGATCTTCGGTCCCGGTAGCTCGCTCGAGGAGATCGTCACGACCGCTCAGTCGCTCGTCCACCGCTCTTCATGACCGGGGGTTCCGGCCGACTTCCGACGGTCGCGCGCGCCATCGTGGACGGCGACCGGCGTGTGCTCGCCCGGACCATCACCCAGGTGGAGAACGGCGACCCGTCCGTGGACCGGGTGATCCGGAGCCTCTACGGTCGAACCGGGCACGCCCCGGTCGTCGGGATCACGGGGCCGCTCGGCGTCGGTAAGTCGAGCCTCGTGAACGCCCTCGTGGGACGTCTCCGGTCCCTCGGCCAGTCCGTGGGGGTGGTCGGTGTCGACCCCTCGAGCCCGTTCACCGGCGGCTCGGTCCTCGGCGACCGGATTCGTCTCGAACGGCGGGCGGACGACACGGGCGTGTTCTTCCGCTCGATGGCGAGCCGCGGCGCCGCGGGCGGAGTGGCGGCCGCGACCCGGGAGGTCTGCCGTCTCCTCGAGGCGGCGGGGTTTGACGTCGTCCTCGTCGAGACCGTCGGGAGCGGCCAGGTGGACGTCGCGATCCGGGATATCGCGAGCACCAGCATCGTCGTGGTCGTGCCGCATCTCGGCGACGAGGTCCAGACGCTGAAGGCGGGCCTCTTCGAGATTGCCGATATCTTCTGTGTCAACAAGGTCGACCTCCCCGGCGCGGAGATCGCGAAGCGGGACCTTACGGAGCTGGTCAACCTCGGCGGACGGCCGACCGGATGGGCCCCGAGGATCGTCGGGACGTCGACCGTCGACCCGCCCGTGGGAATCCCCGAGCTCTGGGACGACGTGCTGGCCCACGAGAAGTTCCTGGACGAGTCGGGCGAGCGGGCTCGAGGCGAGCGCCGGCGACTCTCGTCCGAGATTGTGGGTCTTGCGAGGGACCACGTCGGGCGGGAGCTATTCGACCGCCTCGAACGAGACCCTGCCCTCCGCCGGCTGCTCGATGAAGTGGTGGCGCACCGTATCGACCCGCGGACCGCCGCCGACCGGCTGGTGCGCGGGGGACGGCGGCCGGGATGACGTTGGGCAGCCTCGAGTTCGTCCTGTCGATCGGCCTCATCGTGTTCGCGGGCGCGGTCGCGTATTTCGTGTTCGCGTCCTTCGCCTTTGGGGCCGGCTACGAACCGACCCCCCGCCGGGCGGTCCAGATGATGCTCCGGCTCGCCGAGGTGGGCCCCGGCGACACCGTTTACGACCTCGGCGCAGGGACGGGGGCGATTGTTTTCCGGGCGGCGCGCATCTATCGCGCGCGGGTCCTGGGCGTCGAGGTCGAACCGCTTCGCTACCTCATCCTGCGGCTACGCCGCTCGCTCGGACCGTTCGCGGACCGCATCACCCTAAGGTGGGGGAACCTGTTCGACCTCAACTTTCGGGAGGCGACGGTCGTCACGGCTTTCCTCTGGCCCGGGGCGATGGCCCGGCTTCGCCCGAAGTTCGAGGCGGAGCTACCCCCCGGCGCCCGCGTCGTGAGCCACTGCCACGCCGTACCGGGGTGGACGCCCGAAAAGTACGACCGGGCGACGGACGTCTACCTCTACCGATGGACGGCGCCGGTGAACGCGGTCACCACGGATGGAAAATGAACCAGACGACGGCGGCCGCCGCGAACGTCGCGGTCAGGAAGATGGCGGACGCATACCAACCGATGTAGGCGTTACGCTCACGGCCCGCCGGCCGGGAATCCGACATCGCAGTGAGCACGCCCAGCGCCGTTCGGGTTTATCTCGTTTCGATAAGAACCGGGTTTCCTTCTACGGGATCCCCGCCCCAATCTGGCCGGTGATGCCGAAGTAGGCGATGAGGACGGCGACTGCGGTCGCGACGCCGAAGGTCAGGATGATAAACGTCATCGAGGGCTTGGGCACGGGAGCAGGGGCGGACATCGGCTCGGCCAGCGAGGAACGCCTTCAAGAGGGGTTGGTTCGTTCCCGCCGGAACCCCCGGGAGGCTTTATGCGTCGGCGGCGGGGGAGGCGGCCTTTGACGGGGCGTGCGTGCCCTTGCCGCCCTTCGGCTTCGCGGGGGCGGCTGCCGGGGCTCCGGACGAGGGCGCCTCGGCGGCCGTCGCCGGCTCGGGCGGCTTCGGGGCCTCGGCCTCCTTCTTCTCCGGAGCCGGGGTCACGTATTCCTCGACGACCTTGATCGTCTGGGGGTGGAGGTGGGAACGAAGCCGGTCGATCACCCGGGGCTTGGCGGCCATCCAGGCGATGTCGAATTTCGAGCGGTCGGGAACCTTCAGCGTCACCGACTTCTCGTGCACCTCTACGTGGAACTCCGCGGATCGTCCGTACTGGAGCTCCACGACCGCAAGGGCCTGCTCGGAGGGGTCGATGATCCGCTCGAGGACCTTGAACGTTCCGCGCACCTTGCGTCCGGCGAACGGCGGATTAAAATCGACCCGAACCCGCGCGGCGGTGAGGGAGACGACCCGGCCGCGGCGTCCCTCGATCGTCACGGTCGTTCCGATGTCGAGGTGCGCGTCCTCCCGCCGCATCTCGGGAAGTCGCTGAATCTCGTGCATGCTGAACAGCTCGATCAGGTTCGGGTCGCGTTCCCCGAACGCATCGGCCGGGGCGAACTCCCGGGCCGCCTCCTCACCGATCCCAAGGCCGACGAGCGCGTTCTCGATCCCGGCGGGGAAGTATTCGCCCCCCACTTCGTGCGGGCGGGGGCCCCAGCTCCTCCCTTCCGTCTTGGCGTTCTCCTTCTGGGCGAGCTCCTCGTGGGTCGTATCGAGCAGCTCGGAGTTGCCGCCGATCTCGGTCCACAGGTCGAATTCGAGGCGAACCAGGTCACCTTTTTCGGTGACCCGGGGCGCGGCACCGTGATGGGCCTCGGGGGACATCGCCCCGCCGAACCGGGGCGTGGGATAAGGTTTTCTCGAGGGCGTACTCCGACTCCGGCGAGGGAGCGAGCCACCGAAGTTCACCGGGCGGCCGGCGGCACCGGGGGAGCTCTCCGGAGGTCCGCCCGCTCGGCGGAGCTGGCGACCCGGTGCCAGCGAGCCCACGCGTGCACGAGGGCCACCGGCTTCAGGGACGCCTCGAGGTAGCGAAGGGGGTGGTCCACCGGCCGGCGCCGCTCGGCGAGCCGGTGGGCGAGCTCGCCGTTCTTCATCAGCGACATCGCCATGGCGAGCAAGTATCGGTATCGCTTGCGGACCCATCGGAGAAGGCTGGTCTCCGAACTCCCATCATGGTAGACCCAAGCGTCCGGAAGGAACGCTCCTACCAGACCCTCGCGAGCAGCCCGCGTCTCGAGGTCATGGTCTTCGGCGAACGGGATCCGTGGGTCGAAGCCAACTCGTCGAAGGCCCTCGGTACGCCAGGCGGTGTTCTGCAAGGGAAGGTAGGTGACCCGTCGTGGCACGAGGTCGGCGTAGATCGACGCCTCGAGGAGCACGGAGTACCGTTCGAGCGAGCCCTGGGGGGGCCGGAGCGGACGGGTAGGGCCCCCCGTGAAATCCGCGTTCCCGCTCTCGATGGGAGCCAGCAATTGGCGGAGCCAGCCCGGCGGGGCCCGCTCGTCCGAGTCGAGGAAAGCGGTGAGCGGCTCGTCGACCCCTGCCAGGCTGGCGGCCCGAGCGTCCACTACGCCGCCCGGAAACCGTCGGACCTCGACGGTAAGCTCAGGAAACTTACGTTGTGCTGTTTCCAGCAGCTCGGCCGGGGAGTCGGTCGAAGCCGCCACGAGCACTCGATCCGGCCGTCGTTCCTGAGCGGCCAGTGAGGCGAGCGCGTCGAGGAGACGCGGGTCGTCGCGCACGGCCACTTCGACGCACACCGCGCTCATGATTTCCTGACCCTGGGCGCGCCCGGACGCTCGCCGCTCCTCGCGCCGGAAAGCGTCAAGACCTTAATCTCGAGGGGGCCTCGGGAAGCCGTGCGAATTCTCCTGATCGGAGGGGGGGTCCAGCCGATACCTCCGACGGGCTACGGTGCCGTCGAGCGGATCCTCGCCGACTTCCAGAAGGCGCTGACCGAGGCCGGGCACGACGCGCAGGTCGTGAACCGGGTCCGACGACGCCGAATGCGCGACGAATACCCGTTCGCGTGGGAGCTACCCCGTCTCTTGCGCGGACGATCCTACGATATCCTCCATGCGAACACCCCGGTGGTCGCGAGCCGGCTCGCGCTCGGCTCGTATCCGTACGTCTACACCTCCCACTCACGGCATTGGTTCTATCGGGAGCGCTGGACGCACCGCTGGGGATACTGGCTCGAGCGCCGTGCGGTCCGGAACGCGCGCGCCGTGGTCGCCCTCACCCCGACGCTCGCCCGGACGATGGCCTCGAACGTGCGGCCGCCGCTCCCGCCGGTCTCCGTGATCCCGTTCGGCGTCGATAGCTCCCAGTTCGTACCGGATTGGGGGCGGCGCACCGGACGGACGGCGCTCGGGGTGGGCGTCGTGCTGCCGTTCAAACGCTGGGAACGGGCCGCGGAGGCGCTCCGGGGGCTGGGGGTCACGCTGCGCGTGGTCGGGCCCACCCCGTCGCCCGAATACGCCCGCCTCGTCCGGGCGGCGGGCGACTCGGTCGAGCTTCTCGGAGAGGTGCCCGCGGCCGAACTCCACCGGATCTACGCGGAGAGCGATTTCCTGGTGCATCCGAGCGCGGTCGAGGTCCTTTCGGCGACGGTGCTCGAGGCGCTCGCCGCGGCTCTCCCGGTGGTCGGCGGCCCCGCGGTCGAGGGCGTCGTCGAGGAGGGCGTCACCGGCTGGGCGACTCCGGACCGCGACCCGGCCGCTTTCGTGAGCGGTCTACGGGCCCATGCTTCGGAGCTCGTGAAGAACGACCCGCTTCGTCGCGCGATGGGGGAGGCGGCGCGGGCGAGCGCCGAACGCCGCTTCGCGTGGCCTCGGATTGTGGAGGAGCACCTCACCGTCTATCGCTCGGTCGTCGCATCGGCGGCGACGAAGCCCTAGAAACGTCGTCCACCCCCGGGACCGCCCGGGCCCTTCCCCATCATCTCCTCGATAGTGTGGTCCACCGCTTCGGAGCTGTTCCAACGAGGTTTCCAGCCGAGTCCCTCAATCTTGCGGATCGAGAGCAGCTGGACCGGGACATCGCCGGCCCATCCACGGACGCCGCCCGTACACTCGATCCGGGCGCGGCCGCCATGGGCGAGCGCCACCTTCTCTCCGATCTCCCGGGCGGAGATCTGGTCGACGTTGCCCAGGTTGAAGAGATTCACCCGGTCGTGGGCCCGTTCCGTCGCGAGCAACATCCCCTCGACGCAATCCTCGGTTCGGAGGTAGCTCTTCGACTGCCGCCCGTCACCCAGCACCTCGAGTCGCGTCGGGTCTCGCCGTAGCTTCTCGAAGAAGTCGGGGAGGATCCCGTGCGTCATGTTGGGTCCGATGATGTTCGCGAAACGGAAGATGTGCACGCTCATCCCGTAGGAGTGCGCGTAGGCGGACAGCAGCCCCTCGGCGGCGAGCTTCGCCGCCCCGTAGAGCGACTCGGGCTGGAGCGGGCCGTATTCCTCGGGCGTGGGCAGCACCGTGGGATGACCGTAGACCACGCTCGAGGACGAGAAGACGACCTTCGGCACGTCGTGCTGACGCATCGCCTCGAGCACGTGGAAAGTTGTCCGGGTTCCTTCTTCGAGGTCAAGGCCGGGCTCGCGCAGCCCTTTACGGATGTCCGGGTTCGTGGCGAGATGCCATACCACGCGGGCGCCCCGGAACGTCGACGCGTACGAGCTGGGCTCTTTCAGGTCCGCCACCGTGAGGTGAGCTTCTTGGCCCGAACGCGACGCAACCAGATGCTCGCGACGACCGCTCGAGAGGTTGTCGATGACGCGCACCTCGCTCGCTCGATCGAGCAGCGAGCGGACCAACACCGAGCCGATCGCCCCCGCTCCTCCGGTGACGACGACCGGCCCCTCCACCGCCGCGTTCGCCATCCGTCGGTTTGAGTTGGAGAAGCATATATAAGTGAAGTCTCGCCTAAACACGGACCGCTCACGGTTCCCGAGGGGGACGAATTATGCGCACCTACGTGCGAATGACCTTTCACTCCGAAGGCGCGAACCCGATGAAGGTCGTCGAGGCGATGCACGCTCTCGGTTTCGAGGAGTCGATGGGGATGCACGACTTCGTCTACAAGTGGAAGGACAAAGCGGCGATCGATGACGTGATCAAGCTGATGACCGAGATGCACGAACGCCTGAAGGGTCTCGACGTCAACTACGAGATCACGACCATTTCGTAGGCGCACACCCGGACGCGGTTATGCCCACCGAGGACCTCGACCGACTGGAACGCTTGCTCCTCCTGCACCTATTGGAGCACCGGGGCCAGCAGATTCGCTTCGAGGCGTCCCAGTGGACCACCGAGTTCGGGATCCTCCGCAAGTTCGCGAACGAGGACTTGAACGAGGTGAAGCAGGCGCTCCGCGTCTTAGAGACCGGGCGCATGATCTACCGTCGGACCCAGTACGTCGTCGGGTACTCGGAGCCGAAGCACGTGTTCTCCCTGACCCCGAGCGGTCACCGCAAGGCGCTCGAATTTCGTCGGGAGGAGGACAACAACGGGACGTCCGAAGCAATTTCCACGGGTGAACCCGCGGTCATCTCGGAAGGGGGAGGCAGGACCCCTCCACCCGGTTCCCGCAGGACCTCCGCCGGCTGAGACGGGATGACGGTTCTCGAAGGCTCCCGGGTCCGTCTCCGACCGCTGACCCCCGCCGAGTATCCTTCGGTCTTCGAGTGGTACAACGACCCGGAGACGGTCGCACCGTTCGACCGGTTCTCGGTCGACACGTTCGATGAATTCGCCGCGGCCGTGGGGGCCGCGCCGAGCGACCTCACGTCGCTCGCGCCCCGCTTCGCGGTCGAGCGCAAGGACGAGCGCAAGGTGGTCGGGGTCGTGGGGCACTACCGAGCCCACCCGGTCCTCGAGTACACCGATGTTTGGTACATTCTCGGCGACCGCGCGGCCCGAGGGAAGGGATTCGGACGGGAGGCGGTGCGTCTCATGGTCGAGCATCTGTTCGCCACGACGACCCCGGAGCGCATCGGGGCGACCTGCGACGTCGAGAACGTGGCGTCGTACCGCCTGCTCGAGGGCCTCGGATTCCGGCTCGAGGGAACCTTACGCTCGGCCCTGTTCCATCACGGTCGTTGGCATGACGTCCGGGTCTACGGGGTTACCCGCTCGGAGTGGGCGCGGTCGGCTCCTCGAGCGTGAACCCGACCCGGTCCCCGCCCACGACCGGAACCGGTGGCCGCAGGCGCACCCGACCGATTTCGCCCGTGGACCGGAGGTGGGTCCCCCCGCATGGGCAGACGTCGGACGCCTCGATCTCCACAACCCGGACCGGGTCGACCTGGGGCGGCAGGGGGACGAGGCCCGAGCGCTCCGCGTAGGGGTTGCGGTCCCACTCGGCGCGGGGCACGTGGCGCAGCGTGACCGGGCGGGGATGCGCAACGGCCTCCTCCAGGTCCGCCGCGAGGAGGGGAAGTACCTCGGGCGGAAGCCGTCCCTCGAGGTCGAGGTTGGCGCCCGAGCCGGCGAGCTGAGCCTTGCGGGTTCGCAGTCGGGTCCGGGCGAAGATGCGGGCGCTCAGGAAATGCTGGCCGGTGTGCAGACGCATGTGGCGGTATCGACGGTCCCAGTCGATGACGCCCGTGACCTCGACCCCGACGGATAGGGTCCGGAGGACGGTCGGCGACGCCCGTACGCGGTGGATCACCGAGACGCCGGACTTGGTGACGTCGATGACCCCGGCCGCCTCTTGGCCGGTCACGCCGAGGGTCCCCAGGTCGTTCGGCTGCCCTCCGCCCGTAGGGTAGAAGAAGGTGCGGTCCAGCACGACCGCCCCGGGCGGGAGGGCGGTCACCCGAGCCCGGAACGTCCGGACATACGCAGCCTCCGGGTCCGCGAGAAATGCGAGTTCGGTCATGCTCGGCGTTACATCTCCGGCGGAGAAACGACTTGCGGGCGAGCCTCGCTTCCGGCAACCTTTTTAGAGGGAGCCGATGTGTCGCGCCGAGGCCGTGGATGTTTAAGCTCCGCATCAAGATGGAGAACCTCCGGGAGGTCGTCGAGGTCGTCTCGACCCTAGTGAGTGAGGTTAAGCTCACGATTTCGAAGGACGGCCTGGAAGCGAAGGCCGTCGACCCGTCCCACGTCGCGATGCTCGTGCTGAAGCTCCAGAAGAGCGTTTTCGAGGAGTTCACGGGCGAGAGCACCGAGATCGGCGTGGACGTCGAGAAGCTGAAGGAGGTGCTCCGGCTGTCGAAGCCCGGGGACGTCATCGACCTTCAGTTCGACGGCAAGAACCGCCTCGTCGCGGCGGTCGGCCGCCTCACCCGTCAGATGGCGATCGTGGACCCGGCGGGGATCACCGACCCGAAGGTCCCGAACGTGAACCCGCCCGCGAGCGTGACGGTCAGGACCGAGGACATGCGCCAGGGAATCCGGGGCAGCGAGAGCTTCACCGACCATGTCACCCTCTCGCTCGAGCCGGACGCGTTCACGATGCACTCCGAGGGCGACACGGACCGGCTCGACCTGAAGATCCCGAAGGACTCGCTCACGCGGCTCGAGGTGAAGGAACCGGTGAAGAGCATGTACCCGCTCGACTTCTTCTCGGCGATGGTGAAGTCGATCGCCGCGGACGAGACGACGTTGCACGTCGGGAACGAGTACCCGCTCAAGATCGAGTTCACGATGGGAGCCGGGCGCGGCGAGGCCCGGTACCTCCTCGCACCCCGCGTCGAAGAGGACTGAGTCGTCCCGTCGCGCGGTCGTGTGTTCCCGCGCGCGAGCGGCGGACGCGTTATCCATTTAATGGCGCGGCCCGTCGGGCGCCCATGGCCGCCCGACCGGAGCTCTCCGTCGCCATCCTATCGGCTACCCGGACCCCTATCGGACGACTGGGCGGAGCCCTGAAAAGCCTCCCCGCGCCGGCGCTCGGTGCCCATGCCGCCCGCGCGGCGGTCGAGCGTTCGGGCATCCCCCCGGCCGAGATCGAGGAGGTGTTGTTCGGCAACGGCCTCCAGGCCGGGGTCGGGCAGAACCCCGCTCGCCAGGTTTCGCGGGGGATCGGGATCCCGGACAGCGCCGGGGCGGCGACCGTCAACATGGTCTGCGGCTCCGGCTTGAAGGCGATCAACCTCGGGTTCGCCGTGATCCGGGCGGGCGAGTTCCAGCGGGTGCTCGTCGGCGGCATGGAAAGCATGTCGAACGCCCCCCACCTCCTCCCGGGCAGCTACCGTTTCGGGAGCAAACCGGGACCTGAGACACTCGACGACGCGATGCAGCGGGACGGCCTGATGGACGCGTATGGCGAACACGAAATCATGGGCCTCACCGGCGAGCGCGTCGCTCGTCACTTCCATCTCACCCGAGCCGACGTGGACGCCTTCGCCCTGCGGAGCAACCGCCGCGCCGCCCGGGCGGTGCAGGACGGCTCGTTCGCCGCGGAGGTCGTGCCGGTCCCCGAATCGATGACCCCCGGCGGGAAAGGCCTCGCGCGCGACGAGTGTCCGCGCCCGGAAACGTCGCTCGAGGCCCTCGGAAAGCTCCGGACGGCGTTCGGCACCGACGGGGTGCTCACCGCGGGCAACTCCTCCCAGATTTCGGACGGGGCCGCGGCCCTCGTGCTCGCGAGCCGGGACGAAGTGGAGCGTCGCGGGTTGAAGCCGCTCGCGTGGGTCCACTCCACGGGCGAGAGCGGGGTCCATCCCGACGACGTGATGGAGGCGCCGATCCCGACGGTCCGTAAGCACCTCGAACGCGTCGGGCTATCGCCCTCGGCGTTCGACCGGGTCGAGCATAACGAGGCGTTCGCCTCCGCGTCCATCGCGGTCCAGCGAACGTTCGGCTTCACCGAGGAGCAGTTCAACGTGCACGGCGGAGCGGTCGCGCTCGGTCATCCGATCGGTGCGAGCGGCGCGCGGATCGTCGTGACGCTGGTCCAGGAGCTCGTGCGCTCGAACACCCACCTCGGGCTCGCCACCGCATGCATGGGCGGCGGCAACGGCCTTAGCCTGGTCGTCGACCGGACCGGACTCTAGTCGAGGGCCGCAGGACGAGTCCGGTCCGCTCCTCGATTCCGGCGAGCGCGGTGAGCGCCGCCGTGCGTTCACCTCGGGCCACGCGTTCGCTCGGGTCTCGACTCAGCTGGGCCGAGAGCTCCCTCAGCCGCTGGATGACGCGGTCCGCGGCGAGCCCTTCCGCGAGCTCCGCGCGGGCTCCTTCGGCGAGCTCCCGGACGACGGACGCGCCGAGGGCGCCACCCCGACCGGGGGTGAGCCAGCGGTCGAGCAGGCTACGGAGGAGCCGGTACTCCCGGTCCGCACGTTCGAGGGCATGGGCGTTCCATTCAAGGCGCACCCGATACGGAGTCGAGAGGAGGTACCAGCGCAGGCCCCCGGGGCTCGACTGGCGCAGGGCCGCGCGCAGGGAGATGAGGTTCCCGGTCGACTTCGACATCTTGGCGCCATCCTGGAGGACGAACGCGGTGTGGACGAACATGCGGCTGAACGGCTGGCCGTCGAGCGCGAGCGCGATTTCGTTCTCGGCATGGTGGTGCGGATAGATCAGGTCGAAACCGCCTCCATGGAGGTCGACCGGGATGTCGAGGATCCGGCGGGCCATCGCGTAGCATTCGAGATGCCATCCCGGGGTGCCTCGACCCCAGTGGCTCGGCCACGACGGGAGCGGAGGGTCCTGCCGCTTCCAGATAACGAACTCGCCGAGCGCACCTTCGCGTCGGGGAAACGGATGGTCGGGTTCCTCGACCGCATGCCGGGCGAGCTCGGAATCGGTCGGGAAGTTCACGACCTCCGGATGCTCCGGAGGCGAGTAGATCCAGAGGTCCCCCTCGCGACGAACCCGGCCGGTCTTCTCGAGCGCCTCGGCGACGCGGACGATCTGCGGTGCGAAGGAGCTCGCCCGCGGCCGGGCATGGGGCGGGAGGATGCCGAACGCGCCGAGGTCACGGATGAATCCGGCCTCTTCCCGACGGGCAAGCGCCCGCCAGGTGAGGTCGAGCTCGGCCGCACGACGGTCGATTTTGTCCTCGAAATCCGTCACGTTCATCACGTGCTGGACCGGCTGTCCTTCGGCGGTGAGGAAGCGGCGGACGACGTCAAAGAAGAGGTAGGTGCGGGCGTGGCCCACGTGCGTGTAGTCGTAGACGGTCGGGCCGCAGACGTACATCGTGAGCGGCCGGCCGGGCCGCGCGCGCACGGTCCGCCGCTCTCCCGAACGCGTGTCCTCCAGCCGGAGCGGCATACCGGTCGAATCGGCCGCGCCCCGCGCTTAACGCTTTGGGGACGCAGTTACCCATACGCCGCCTCGCAAGCTTGATGGGGAAGAGGGGGCTCGCCACGGGAGGAGCCCGGGCGCCGATGGAGACCCTCTACCTGCTGGTCGTGACCGAGGTCGGCAAACTCGAGGAGGTGCTGCGTCGGCTCAAGACGATCCCCGGGGTCACCGAGGTCGAAGCGGTGACCGGGCCGTTCGACCTGATCGTGAAGGTCCAGGCGCCGCACATCAACACCGCCCTCGATACGGTCATCCACAAGATCCGTAAGGTGCCGGGGATCAAGTCGACCGAGACGCTCGTCACGGTCGCCACGGGGTGAGCTCCCCCGGGCGGGGGGCGGCAGGTAAATATCCCTGGCCGTCTCGGCGCGGCATGATCGCTGTCGGCGAGCCGGCGCCCGATTTCGTCGCACCGAACCAGGACGGGAAGTCCTTCCAGCTCGCTTCGCTCCGGGGTTCTCCCGTCGTCCTCTACTTCTATCCCAAAGCGGACACTCCGGGATGCACGATCGAGTCGAAGGGGTTCCGGGATGCCCATGGCGAATTCGCGGCCCACAAGGTCCAGATCGTAGGAGTGAGCGTGGACGACTGCCCGGCACAGAAGGCGTTCGTCGACAAGTACGGCTTGCCGTTTCCCCTGATCGCCGACGCCTCGAAGAAGGTCGCCAATGCTTACGGCGTCTTGGGCCCGCGCGGGACCGCCCGGCGGGTGACGTTCCTCATTGACCCGGCGGGGAAGGTCGTCGAGGTGGTCGACAACCCCTCGCCCGACCCGCACCTCAAGGCGGCGCGCGACCGGTTCCTGGCGCCGTAACGCCCGAGCCCGAGCCGACGGGCGCGGCGACCGCGGCCCCGGGACCGGGGGCGGCTTTCGGACGCCGGCCGGTCCAGGTCCAAACACGCTCGCCGAGGACCTGCAGCGAGGCGGGCACGAGATACGTCCGGACGACCATCGCGTCGAGGATCACCGCGACCGCCACGGTGAAGCCGATCGCCCGGATCAATGTGAACGAGCCGACGAGGAGCGCGCCGAAGGCGCTCGCGAGGATGACCGCCGCGGCGGTGATGATACCGCCCGTCCGGGCCACCCCCTCCACCGCTGCCTCGGTGTTCGGTCGGCCCCGCACCCGTTCCTCCCGGATCCGGGTGAGCAGGAAGATGTTGTAGTCGATGCCGAGCCCGAGGATGAAGATGAACAGGATCGTTCGGACGTAGAAGAACAGCGGGAAGCCGAGCAGCTCCTGGAACACGAGGTAGCTTACCGCCCACGCCCAGCTGATCGAGAGCCCGATCGTCGCGACGCCCATCAGAGCGATGATCCAGGAGCGCAGCACCGCGAGCAGCACGACCACGAGGCCGATGGTGACGGCCACGATCATGAGCACGGTCGCGTAGTTGGTCTGGTTCGCGAGGTCATCGATCACCGGGGCGCCACCGCCGTACGCGAGTTTCACGACGTCGGGGTGGCTCGCCGCGTAGCTAGCCCAAGCGCCTTCGACCCCGTGAAGGGCGTCGACCGCGGATAGGGAGAGACCGGTCGCCGAGGTCTGGATGTCGAAGAGGACCGTGCGGTCGTCCGTGCCGATGAAACTCGTGGCCACGCCGACGAGATTCGCCCGCGTCGCGACCGGCAGGCTCGACAAGTTGGCCCAATTTCCGAGCGTCGTGCCCGCCGGTCCGATGAGCGACCGAACGGAGGCGATTCCCCCGGTCGACTCGGCCCGGGTCGTGAGCCCCGCGACCTCCGCGAACTCGGTCGCGTTGGTGATGTTCCCGGTGAGGAGCGGCGCGCTGAACGTTACGAGGGCGAACGACGGGACCTCAAACCCCGGTCCGAAGTAATCCCCGAGCTTCGCGAGCCCTTCGGTCGCGGGGTGCCCGCTCGGGAGCTGCGCATAGAAGTCGTACGCGAGCGGTGCGGTCAGCGCCACCGCGATGAGCGGGACGGAGATGAGGAGGAGAGCGATGACGAACGCCCACGGACGCCGCTGGGTCGCGCGGCCGGCCCGGTAGAAGTACGTCGCCTCCTTCGCCTGCCGGGCGTTCAGGACCGCGGCTTGCCGACGGAATCGTTCACCCGTGTAGGGCCAGAACACCCGGGGCCCGACGAGCTTCAGGAACGCGGGGATCAGGGTGAGCGACAGGACGAGCGTGATCAGGACCGCGAGAGAGAGCACCGACCCCCACTGCGAAAGGAGCGCGACCCCGGAGAACGTGAGCGCGAGCGTCGCCAGGATGGCGGCGGAACCGCTCGTCGCCACCGACCTTCCCGCCCACGAGACCGCCGTGATGAGCGCGTCATCCGGGAGCTTTCCCCGGACCAGCTCCTCGCGGTAGCGCGCGGTTAAGAAGATCGCGTAATCGGTGCCTACGCCGAGGACGAACACCTCCTCGAGCGTGATCGAGGTCGTGTCGACGTGGCCCACGACCGTTCCGATGAGCACGGTCGAGCCCAGCCCGAGCACGAGGGCGATCCCGAGACCGGCGAACGTGAGGAGCGGGGTAAGCGGCGAGCGGAAGTACAGCATGGCGATCGCAAGCAGTAGGCCCACGGTGAGCGGGAGGACGAGCGCGATCGACTCGTCGACCGAGGTCTGAGTCAACAGGTCGAGCGGCGCCAGGCCGGTCTGCACGTACGAGATCGAGCGCGTGGGGTCGGACGAGGTGAGAACGGACCCGACGAGCGTGTCGATTCGGCCAAGGTCCGTGTAAACGACCTGGTGGCCCGACTTGTCGGTGTAGTCGTCGGAGACGGAAAAGGCGACCCGGATTACCTGAGCCTCGCCGGAGGGCGCGACGAACTGCGCATCGATCGCGTACGGAACCGGCAGCGGCTCGGCGGCGAGCGTGGTGTTCGCGATCGTCGCGTTAGCCCATGCGAGCGAGGCGTCCGCGCTCGGGAACCCGTGCGGGAAGGCCTCCCATATGAGCTCGTAGAAGCTCGGCGGGAGGCCGGCGGTCTCCGATAGGACCCCGGCGGCCACGGCCCGGAGACTCGACCACTGCGTGAAGTTCTCCGTCCCGAGTCCCGCGAGGGCGGCGTACGGAACCAGCTGCTCCGCTGGGATGGGCACGAGGGTCGGGATGAGCGGAGCTTCCGTCGCCCGGGCGGTCTCGTCGGTGCAGGCGACCACGGTCGTGGGGTCGTTCGCGCAGCGGGCGGAGCCGTTGAAGCCGTCGCCCGACGTGTTGTAGAAGGCGTTCAGCACGACGAGCGCGCTGTTCGAATTCACGAACGCAGCGGCGGTCGACTGGTAGGCGGGGTAATTGCACTCCGAGGGAGCCGATGGGCACGCGCCGGCGCTCTCCAGGCCGAGCCAAGTTCCGAGGAAGAGGGCCGGCGGCGCCCAGAGGAGAGTGGCGGAGTCGTTGACCGCGGTCGGAAGGGGAGTGATGTTGTCCAGGGCCTGTCCGAGTACAGCCCCCGCCAACTGCGCCTCTCCGCCAAGATACCCAGCGTACTCGCTGTAGACGCTCTCGATCGACTCCACATCCGTTAAGGAGCGGTCGGCCGCGACCGCTCCCGACGCGTTGAGGAGCACCCGCTGCGCGTCCGCGTCGGTGAGGTTCGGTCCGTAGAACAGGAGAATCGTGCTCGAGCCCCCGGGGTCGCTCGGGAACAGCCGGGCGAGCTCCGCGCTCGCCTGCCCGCTCGGGGAGTTGGCGGGGAGCGTCGTTACGGAGTTCGTCGTGACCGACCCGAGGAGCGGGAGGAACGGGACCGTCACGACGAGAAGGACCACCCAGAAGATGATGGGATGCCAGGGGTGCCGGACGACCCAACGGCCCAGCGTCTCGAACGGACCCCCGCCCTCGGAGGGCCGCGTCGCGGAAAGGGGGACCATCACGACGCCGGACAGTAGTGCCGAAATAACCCTATCCGTGAACCGCCCGCGAGGCGGGTGGCTCGGCTCGCGGAGCGCGGTGCCAGAGGGCCGGGAACCGGGCCGGGTCGACGAACACCCGAGTGCCGTCCACCACCCACCCGTGCCGGACGTGGGCGACCTCGCCCGAGCCGCGGAGCGCGATGCCCGTCGCGACAAGTTCGCCCGAACGGGTGACGAGCACGACGCGGGCACCTTCCGCGAACGGTCGTGGGAGCGCGAGGATCCCCCCGCTCGCAAGCCCCGCCCCGTGGGCGAGCGCGCTCGCGGCGCCGTCCTTCACGACGATCGACGGGAACTCGCGCCAGACCTCGTCGATCGGGTGAAGGAGGGCGAGGAGCGGCGTGGGGTCGCCCGCGGCCCGGGCGGCGGCCGCGTCCGCGATCGTCGCGAGCGGCACCGCGTCCCGTTCGCGGAACGGGCCGTTCGCGACCCTGCGAAGCTCGTCGAGATGCCCTCCGAGGCCGAGCGCCTCGCCGAGGTCGACCGCGAGCGTGCGCACGTACGTACCCGAGTCGGCCGTCAGGTCGAGCAGAAGGTGAGGCCCATCGGCCTCGACGAGCGAGAGCCGGTGGATGGTGCGGACCCGCCGCTCGCGTTTCACCGCCGAGCGGACCGGTGGCGTTTGGTAGATCGGACCCGTGAACTCGGCGAGCACCCGGTCGAGCTCGCGCGGGGGGACCGGGCCGTGCAGCACGACCGACGCGATGTACCGCTTCGGGAATTCGAGGACGAGCGGCAGTAGCTTGAGGGCCGGTCCCACGCCCACCCACAGCAGGCCCGAGACGTTCGGGTCGAGGGTGCCCGCGTGCCCCGCGACCTTCACTCCGATCAGGTCGCGGACCCACGCCGTGACCTGGTGGGACGAGGGTCCGCGCGGCTTGTCGACGAGGAGGAACGCTCCCTCCCGGAGCCGGAGGTCGACCGCGTCGGGGGAAACGGCGTGGGTCATGGCCCGGCCGCGGCCTCGCGCTCCTGGACGAACGCGACCACCGCCCCCGCGACCTCGGCGGGAGACCGGTCGCTCGAGTCGACCACCAGACTCGCCGGCTCGTGGTCGAGGTCGATCCCGTAGAACCGGCGGTACCGATCGCGTTCGCTCGCCTCGCGCTCCCGCACGAGTCGGCGGGCCAGTTCGGGCGCTTGGCCGTCCCGGTCCGCCACGCGCCGGACGCGCACCTCCTCACGGGCCGTGATGAGGACGTCGTAGACGGGCACGCCGGCCCGCCGGCAGAGGGGGCCCTGAATCCTCCCGTCCAAGAGACGACCGGGCACGGCGAGCGCTTGCATGCTACGGTCGAGTTCCCGGTCGATTTCCGGGTGCTCCGAGGCGTACCGGCCGAACGCCGCGAGGTCCATCTTCCGCCGCCGGGCCTCCGCCCGGAACAGGTCGCCCGCGGAACGGAACTCGAGCCGTAGGGACTCCGCGACCTGGCGGCCGGCCGTCGACTTGCCGCTCCCCGGCGGTCCGCCGACCGTGACGACCGCGCGGATCACGCGGCTCCCCCGGTCGCCTCCGGGGCCGGGGGCGGCGCCGGCTGGTTCTTCTCTTCATACCGCCGAAGCCACAGCACTTTCAGCACTCGTCGGAAGACGAGGGAGAACGGCACGGTGTAGAGGCTGAACATGAGGAACCACCAGGGGATGGGGATCGAGCTGGTGATGCGGGCGGCCAGGTCGATCGTGCTGCCGGTGCCGAGGGCGACCGTTTGCTGCACCGAGTTCGCGCCCCCGATGAGGAGTCCGACCCAGGTGTAGATCAGGATGAGCAGGAAGTAGGTGATCGCCATCCCCTTGAACTGGGCGATCGACACCTCGCTCGAGAGCTTCGTCAAACGCTCCTGGTGGGGTTTCAGGGCGGCGATGCGGTCCTTCTTGCCGGACCGGATCGCCTCCATCTGGACCTTGCGGAACGCGGAGCTCCACTTCTGCACCTTGGCGGCCTTGACCCAGTCCGTCGTGTAGTTGTAGGCGAGCGAGGTGATCAGCATCTCGATCCCGCCCGCGAGGGCCATCGAGAGAAGCAGGTAGTTCTGGTGGAAGCCGATCAGATAGTAGAGCCCCCAGGTCGGGGTGCCCGCCGCGCAGTTCGCGGCGTTCACCATGCCGAGGGCGCAGGCGATCGAGTTGCGGGCCTGCGTGTCGATCAGCATCCAGAGCCCGAGGAGGCCCAGGAAGACGTAGACGAACGTCGAGACCTTGAACGCGGGCGGCGGGGGCCGGGCGGGCTTCGGTTTCGCTTCCTCTTCCGCGGGGGCGGCCTCGGTCACGGGTTCCTCGTCGGTCGGCTCGGTGGGAAGCGGCTCCGCCGCGGCGTCTTCGGAAGAGGGAAGCGGCGTCGACGAGCCGCTCATCAGCTCTCGCCTCCGAGGAAGCGGCGGAGGAGCGGGTTCATCTCCATCAGCTGCTCGCGGCCCATCGCCTCGTAGAGGTTGATGATGATGCCGACGGTCAGCAGTACTCCGGTCCCCGAGGCGTTGCCGAGCGTACCGATCAGGTCCGCGCCCGCGGCGAGGGCGCCGACCGCCGCGCCCGAAATCACGGTGATGACGGGAATGTACCGCTCGAGCACGCGACGGAGCACGCGGGGCTCACGCCGGAAGCCGGGGATCTGCATCCCCGACGCCTCGATCTGCCGGGCGACCGCCTCCGGGCCCATGTTCGTCGTCTGGATCCAGAACTTGGCGAACAGGATCGAGCCACCGACCATGGCGCCGAAGTAGACCGCGACGTGGACGAGTCCCTGCCACCAGGCGTGGTAGACGAGGAATCCGCCATACTCCTGGTAGTTCAGCATCGGTAACAGCCACGACTCGAGACCGTTCACCGTCGATAGGTAGTACGCGCCGCCGCTGATCGGGGTCGTTTGGCTGATTCCTAACTGGCTCGCTTGCGTCGCCGTCGGGTACGCCCCGACCCACCACTGGTGACCGATCACCGGGAAGTGGATGAGCGCCGGATTCGTCCACAATAGAATGGTGACCATCGAGACGTTGGCGAGCAACGCCGACATCAGAATCACGGGGATGTTCGAAGCGTAGATCAGCCGGAGCGGATACCGGCCGCGCGCTCCCCGGGCCTCGGCGTGGGAGAGGGGCAGCTCAATGCGCGTCGATTCCGTCCAGGCGACCAGGAAGAAGATCGCCGCGGTGCCGATCAGCGCGACCATCGGGTTCGGCTGTCGTAACAGGACCTGCTCCCAGCCGCCGCTTGCCATCTGGGAGGCGGTGTAGTGGGAGAAGAACCAGAGCGACTTCGGGATCGTGCCGCTCGGGGGATTGCTCGCCGAGATCGCAAGCGACGGATTCTCGGGGACCCAGTTGAGCGTCCCTTGGATGATCTGCTGCGAGACCCCCGCCGCGATGAACAGCGAGATCCCGCTCCCGATCCCCCACTTCGAGACGACCTCGTCCATCAGGAAGACGAGGTAGCTGCCGAAGACGAGCTGGGCGACGATCACCGTGTTCGCGAGGAACAGTCCGTTCCCCGCCGAGACCGTCCCGAACGTCGAGACGATGGACGAGCTCGGCGAGAGGTAGCCGAACACCTGGGGGATCGCCTCGATGAAGATCATCGCGATGACCATGATCTTCTGGGTCCCCTGGTAGACCGCCTTGTCCTCGTCGTTCGTGAGGTCGAGGTTGATGATCTTCGCACCCGTGAACAGTTGCATGATGATCGACCCGGTGACGATCGGGCCGATTCCGAGGTGCATCAGCGTCCCTTGCGCCCCCGCGAGGATCGCGCGGTAGCTCGCGAACAGGTCGATGATCGTCGCGCGGTCGACGCCGAAGATGTAGATGTTCGTCAGTAGGAAGTACATCAGCAGAACGCCGATCGTCCAGAACAGTTTGGTCCGGAAGTGGACGTGACCCTTC
Source organism: Thermoplasmata archaeon (assembly GCA_035626215.1). Classification (GTDB taxonomy): domain Archaea; phylum Thermoplasmatota; class Thermoplasmata; order Lutacidiplasmatales; family UBA184; genus Lutacidiplasma. Next base: position 13,394 of record DASPOD010000003.1, on the reverse strand, counting down.
GGCTGGGTGACCGCGGGCATCCGCGACGTCACGGGCTTGAGACCGTACAGCTTCGAGCGCGAACCGCTGTAGGAGAGTCCGAAGTAGAACAGGGTGAAGACGGCGGCGAGGCCCACCGCAACGAGCCCGAAGGCGAGGATCGTCGGATGGCCCCAGAACCAGAACAGGGCGAGGATGCCCGCCGCGAGCAGGACGAGCGGGACCGACCAGCGCCGGTCGCGGGGGAGCTCCTCTTCCGCCATGAAGTTGCTGGAGAGCTGGTGGGCGATTTATATAGTCTACGGGACCGACTCCGCGGAGGCCGGTGCGCTCGCTCCGGGCGGCTGGTCGAGCACCGTCACCTTCTCCCGGGCGTGCTTCGAGGCGTGGGCCACGAACACTTTCCACGAACGGGTCGGCGCGCCGCCGCCCAAGAGCCGGTCGACCCCGGCCTTCGCGAGGTCCGCGACGAACGTCGCCCCCTCCCGGGAGAGCGCCTCGGCGGCCTCGAGGGCGGGGACGAAGCCTTCGAGCTCGCCGACGTTGAGGCTGGTCGGGCGCGCGACGATCTCGGGCGGGCGCTTGAACCCGTGCCGGCCGAAGTGGTCGGGCGCGTAGATCAGCATCGACTTGAACTTGTACTTGTGGAGACCCGCGTTCCCCCGACCGCCCTGCTTTCCCGCGCCGCGGCCCGCTTTGATGCCGCGACCATGGGTCCGTAACCCCCGGAACTTTCGCGTGCGACTCGGCATCGACCCTCCTAGATCATCCGACGGACGAGGTCGTTGATCGCGCGGCCGCGGTAGCCGAGCGCTCCTCCGAGCGCGAACGGCTTCTTCGTCGACCGCCAGCCGCCCTTCGGCGCCTTGAGCCGGAACAGCGGTTGGATGCCGCGGACGTGCGAGAGCCCCTGCTCGGCGATGGAGCGGGTGATCGCCGGGAGGTCTTGGCCGGGGGCGATGTCGGCGACCGCCTCCGACGTGAGCCGGGCCCCGGCCGCGGTCTCGCCCCGCTGCTCGAGCAAGAGCGACACCGTGTCGGGCTCGGCCTCCCCCCACGTGACGTACCCCTGGACCTTCGACAGCATTCCCCGCATCGATGGCACTTCGGGAACGACCGTGGCGTGGTTCGGACGGGTGAGGTGCAGGAACCGGAGCGTCTCGACCACATCGTGACGAGCATGGATCGTGCCGCGCACGCGAACGATCATCCACGCCATCGCGCTAGCCCCCCCTCGGCGGGCCCCGTGGTCCGCCCACGCGCGGTCCCCCCGGACCGCCCCGGCCCGGCGGACCGCCCCGCGGCGGCGGTCGGCGCCCGCCGCGCCCACGGCCCCCGCGCGTCGGGCGCGGTGCCGTCTCGTCCTTCGGCGGCAGGATAGAGGTCCCGACGGGACCCCGCACGATCTTGAGCCGTGCGGAATCCTCCGCCGGCACCTTGAGCTCCGAGAGCGCGACCAGCGCCTGGAAGGCGGACTGGGCGTAGTTGACCGTCGTCTTCGTGTGGCCGTCCGTGAATCCCCACGCGTCGGTGATGCCGGCGAACCGGAGGATCGGCTTCGCGACGTCCCCCACTGCGAGCCCGACGCCCCGCGGCGCGGGCTTGAACGTGACGACCACCGAGCCGGCGCGGCCCTGGGCCTGGAACGGCAGCGTGTGGGCCCGACCGCAGCCGCACTCCCAGCTCCCGCACCCGCGGATCACTTCGACCATCCCGAGCTTGGCCCGGTCGATCGCGCGGCGGATCGTGGGGCCGACCTCGCGCCCTTTCGCCCGGCCGAGGCCGACGAACCCGTCGCCGTTGCCGACGACGACCGTGACGGCGAACTTGAACCGGCGGCCCGAGTCGGTCATCCGCTGGACCATGTTGACGTCCAGCACTTCATCGTGGAGACCGGGCAGGAGCTTGTCGACGATCTGGGGCTCGCGCAGGGGTAGCCCGCTCGCGAGCGCGGCGCTCATCGTCGTGATCTCGTCCGAGGCGACCCGGCGGCCGAGCTCGGTCTTGGGGACCCACGGCGGCGGGGCCGCCGGCGCGCTCGGACCCGGGGCTCCTCGCGCCGGTCCGGCCACGGCGCCGCTCATGCCGCGACCTCCGGTCGCACGACGAGCTCGGGAAGCTTCATCTTGTACGCCTCGAGCGGTTGCGGAAGCGGCTTCGGAAGGTGCGCACCGCTCAGGCGGTCGGGGCTCGGGAATCCGCCCTCGCCGTGCGGCACCTGGACGCCGGAGTCGAGCAGGCCCTTGAGCGCCGCGGCGAGTCGCCCCCCCTCGGTCGGGTGACGGATGCCACTGTCCAGGACGGCGGACGCCGCGCCGGCGGACTTCGACCTCAGGCCCGCGAGGTACGCGGTGAGGTAGGCGGCCGGCGTGGAGGCCAGGCTCGAGCTCGGGAAGCCGACGCGGCCGAGCTCGGCGCTCTCCGCGGCGGCGACCACACGGTCGCCGACCGGGTCGTACCGGACGATCGCGACGTGGACCCGGCGACCCGAGAACCGCACGACCGCCCGGGGCTCGCCGCTCCTCAGGAGCCGGAGCCGGACCCGGTAGTCGGTCTTCCCCTCCCGCCGGCGGCGGAAGTGGACGCGGTAGCGCGGTCCGATGCTCATCTCCGAGCCTCCCCGAGGTGGCCCGCGAGACGCAGGTTGACGATAAGGTGCGCGCGGCTGCGGAACATCCCGCCCTTCGCGCGTCGGTAGAACTCCCGGTAGACCCCGGGAGGGATCTTCTTCGTGTCCCGCAGCTCCCGGAGGAGCTTCCGCTGAGCGCGGATACGGCGCATCCATCGTTCCTTTTTCGGGACCCGGGCGGACGGTGTGCCGCGTCGAGAACCGGGGCCGGAGTGGCGACCCTTCGCGACCTCGAGCGCCCGCTGCCGGGCCCGCACCCGCGAGGTCCCCCTGAGTGGCGCGCGCCGGATCACGCCCGCCTTGATCGCGCTGCGGACGTCCGACCGGGTAACCGCGTCCGCGAGCTCGTCCTGGCTCGCGGGGTCGATCCAGACCCGTCCTTCGCCGCACTTGAGCAGCGACGCGGCGAGGCGCCGCTGGTTCGCGAGGTCGGGCATCGCGTCTACGCCTCCTCCTCGCTCTTCACGATCGGATTCAGCACTCGGATGCCGAGCTTGCGCGCCGCTTCCTCGAGGACGAGGCGACGGCGCGTTCCGATCGTGCGGGCGATGACCGCCGCTTCGACCTTCGCGTCGATCCTCTCGAGGTCGCGGTCGGTGCGGACCACGATCGGACGGAACCCGCTCGGCACCAGCCCACGGACCCGGGCCGGGGAGCGGTAGCCGACGCGCACGATGCGCGGCCGGTAGCCGTAGTGGCGACGCTGCTTCGACTGGAGTCCGCGGGGCCGCCGCCAGGACATGTCGCGTCCGATGCGGTAGTAGCGGTAGCGTGCCTGTCGGCCGAATCGGGGCCGGCGCGCATCGAGGTTGTCGCGCTCGCGCAGCAGGGCCCGGTCGGCGGGGGCTAGGGTCGCGCGGCGCGGCGCGCGGGATCCTTCCATCAGCTCGACCTCAATCTTCTCCTTCGGGACCTCCGCCTCCTTCGCAGGAGGCGGGGCCTTCTTCCGGCGGCGGGGGGACGTCTTCTTGGGGGTCGCCTCGCTCGGCGCCTCGGCCGTCGGGCTCGCCGCTTCCTCCTTCGTCGCGGGCGGCGTCTCGTCCGCCATCGCTACGCCGCCTCCTTGAGATGGGCCCGGTCGACGAGGTAGATGCCGTCCTGGAAGACCCGGGGGTCGTAATCTCGGATGCGGCTCGCGCGCTCGATGTTCGCGGCGCTCTGGCCGACCTGTTCGATGTCGTAGCCCGAGAGGATTACGAAGTCGCCCTCGACGCGGGCGGAGGTTCCGGGCACGAGGTCGGAGGATCGCGGGTGCTTTTCGCCGAGGAAGTTCTCGATGAGGAGATGGTTCTCCTTCACTTGGACTTTCATCGGGAAGTGCGCGGCGACGATCTTGAGGCGGGCCTCGACCCCGAGCGTCAGCGACGCGGCGAGGTTCTGGAGGTGGGCGGCCCACGTGCGGAGGAGTGCCTGCGAGCGCTTCCGGTGGGCCGGAAGGCGGAGCGTGACCGTGACCTGGCCGGCGGCCGAGGAGAGCTCGAGCGCGTCCGAAGGGAACGGCCGCACGACCGTCCCGAGCGGCCCCTTCGCGACGAGCCGGCGCCCGTCGAGCGTGAAGCGGACGCCCTTCGGAACGTCGAGGGTCTCGGTGGTGCGCTCGTGCTCAGTAGACATAGGCGAGCAACCGACCTCCGATCTTGAACTCCCGCGCCTGCTGGTGGGAGAGCACCCCGCGGTTCGTGGACAGGACGAGAATCCCGAAGTCCTGAGCGGGGAGGAAGCGCGACTCGTACCGTTCGAGGCCCTCGAAGGTGACCGCGAGGCGGGGCTTGATCACGCCGCAGTCGTTGATACGGCGGGAGAGCGCGACATCGTACTTGCCGCCCCGTCCCGTCGGTACGAACGTGAACTCCTCGATGTAGTGGTGCTCGCGGAAGATCCGGAGCACCTCCGCGATCAACTTCGAGGTCGGGGCAATCTCGACGTGCGGTTTACCGTCCCGGTCCGCGTGGCGGAGGGCGACGAGCGCGTCGTTCAGAAGGTCCATCTGCATCGTGCGTCCCCCCTCACTGGTACTTACGGAACCCCAGGTCCATCGCCACCTCGCGGAAACACTGGCGGCAGAGGTGGAGGCCGTAGCGCCGCACGATGCCGCGCTTGCGGTCGCAGCGCAAGCATCCGTCCTTCCGTCCGAACTGCTTCTTCGGCTTACTCAAGGAGCTTCACCCCCAGCGAGGCGACGAGGAAGTTCCGGGTCTCGTCCGGGGTCGACCGGAGCGTCCTCGGAAGGGGCCGAGCCTGCTGGCGCCGGTCGCGAATGCGGTGACCCGCGCGTCCCATCTCGACCGCGATGTCCATCCCGTGGATTCCGATCGCCGGGTCGTACTTCATCCCGGTAAAGTCCGTATAGTCAGCGATACCGAACGAGAAGTTGCCGTTCCGGTCGATCGACTCGACGTCGAACTGGTTGTCCCGAGCCTCGAAGGCGCGCTTCAGGAAGTCGATCGCCACCTCCCCCCGGAGCGTCACCTTGGCGCCGATCTCCTGGCCCTTGCGGATCCCGAAGTCCCGGTTCGTGGAGTGGGATCGGGTCGCGACCGGCTTCTGGTGCGTGACCATTTGGAGCACCTTCTCGGCCTTGGTGCGGGGCTCCCCCGACTCGCCGACCCCAGCGTTCACGACGACCTTGATCACCCGGACGGCGCGGTGCGGGTTCGGCCCGGCGCTTGGTCCGGCGGGGCCGGGGGCGGCGCTCGACGGGGCGCTCACCGGTCCACCCCCTCACCGAGGGTGACCTCGGGCGTGGTCTGGCCGACGATGTAGACGTACTCCTTGATCGTCGCGAACCCTTCCTTGAAGTGCACGAGGTTCGGCTGGGAGGAGTTCCGGACCTCGACGCGGTCGACCCGGGCGAGCTCGCCGACATGCGAGCCGCCCGCGACGTACGCGAGCGACCCCGGGGCGAGCGGAAGATGTCCGACCACCTTCTGCTCGGGTAGCGCGATCTTGACCGAATCGCCGACGCGGTACGGCGTCGCGGCGGGCACGAGGAGGTTGCGGCCGTCGTGCAGCGTCACCTCGACGCGGCCCCCGTTCACGGTGTGCTTGAACCGGACCCGGCCGATCTTCACCGTCGCCTCGGGCGCCGGGATCGCCACCAGAGCGAGCTTCCCCCGCCGGTTCCGGACGACCCGGAAGTGGGCGTCGAGCGGAGCGGCGAGCGACAACGTGTCCATGAGGCCCAGCCCTCGGGAGAGGTCGCGCGCGACCTTCCCGTCGACCTTGACCGCGCCCGAGCGCAACAGGACCCGCGCCTCGCGCGCGCTCGTGACCACGTGCCGAAGGTCCCGGAGCACCAACAGGAGGGGGATTGACTGGTCCTGCGCGTGCGGGCCGGGCGCCGAGCGCTTGAGCCACTTCGAGCCCTTGCGCGGGATCGTCCAGGTGCGCGGGGCCGCGCGCCGCTTGAGCCGGAACGTCATGCGTCCTCGTCATCCTCCGCGGCCGACCGCTTCGTGCGTGTCCGTCGGGTCGGTTTCGCCGCCGGCGCCTCCTCCTCTTCCTCCGCCTCGTCGACCGCGGCCGCGTTGTCGGCGTCGGGGTTCGGCGCCGCCTCGGGTTCGACCTCGGGTTCGGCTTCGGACGGGGCCGCGGGCGCCGCGGGGACCTCGGCGGTTTCGGCCGCCGACGTCGGTTCTTCCGCTTCGGCCGGTGCCTCGCCGCGCTCCTCGGCGGTGACATCCTCCTCGCGGAGCTTCATCGAGCGCCGGCGCCACGGGTCGGAGAGGTTGAGCCGCGTGATCACGAGGTGGCCGACCCCGAGCGACAGCGGCTTCATCTTCTCGTCCGCGGTCTTGAGCGTGACGTTGTCGAGCGTGACGGTGTAACCGCGTCGGTCCACGCGCGCGACGCGCTCCTCGCGCCCTTCGAAGCTACCCGAGAGGACCCGGACCGTGTCGCCCTTGCGGAGCGGGATCGAGCGCCGGTGGAACCGGGCGCGGAGCTCGCGCGAGAGCGGGACGGTCATCCGCACCCGCCGCTCGTTGGAAGTCGCGGTGTAGAACGCCTTGCGTTGGCGGCGCGGGGAGTGCGGGGACGACGACATGGTTCGACCGCCTCCTACAGGATGATCGACGAGGCTGCCGCGATCCGCGGCCAGCGCTCGGCGGCCTCCTTCGCCACCGGCCCCTTGATCTGGGAGCCTTTGATCTCGCCGGTCTCGGTGGTGATCACCGCGGCGTTGTCCTCGAACTGGACGCGGGTCCCGTCGGGCCGGCGCATCGGCGAGCGGGCGCGCACGATAACGGCGTGCAGCACCTGCCGGCGCATTTCGGGGGTTCCCTTCTTCACGGAGACGATGACGAGGTCGGCGACCCCCGCCCGGGGGTAGCGGCGGTGAGTCCCGTGCCAGTTACGCACGGCGATGATCTCGACGACCTTCGCGCCGGTGTTGTCGACGCACTCGAGCCGGGCGCCCTTCGGGAGGCCGCGACCCCGTCGGCCGGCGAGTCCCTTCATGCCGCCTCCTCCTTCGGCTCGGTCGCCTCCGCGGGCAGCTGGGCCTCCTCGCCGCGAACGCGTCGGGCGGCTTCGCCGAGGTCCTCGACGATGCAGAACGAAACGAGTTTCGAGAGGGGACGGGTCTCGGCGATCCGGACGCGGTGACCCACGGGTACGTTGAGGCACGGCGGTGCGTGCGCGAGGTAGCGTCGCCGCCGCTTCTCGTACCGCTCGAATTTGGCGACGTAATGGAGGAGCGTGCGCTCGACGACGGCCGTGCGCTGCATCCCGGTCGAAACGACGGTCCCCTCCAGGACCTGGCCGCGGACGGGCAGGCGGCCGTGGAACGGGCAGTGCCGGTCATCGCAACGGGCCTTCGGGGCCCGAACGTCGAGACCGATATCCCGCGCCCGGCGAGCGGACGGGGTACGAGCGGGTGTCATGCGAACCTCCGAGGGCCACCGGCGAGGAGGCGTTTCGTGCGGTCCTCGGGCCGCACGCGAAGGGCGTCGCCTCTTAACGGTAACTCTCCCGAAGGAAGCGTGATCGAGCCCTCGAGGCCGGTCTTCGGCACGCGCACCGTGCGAGCCGTGCCCGCGAGCCGGACGGTGAAGGTAGAGAGTGACTCGTCGACGAGGGTTCCCCGAACGGCCTGACGGAGCGCGGGCGACGCCGGGAATGCGACCGACGCGCCGAGGAGCTCGCCCGCGAGCGCCTCGCGTTCGGTGCGCGAGAGGGATGGGGCGGCGGGAAGTTGCGTCGGCATCGGTTCACCTACTCGCCTCCGCCGGAACGCGGCCGCCCTGGGCCGCTCGGGCGCGTTCGTTCAGCACCGTGAGCGCGCGAGCGACGTTCGTGCGGAGCGCGCGCATCCGCCCGGGGCTCGGCGGCGCGCCACCCATCGCAGCGACCCCGCGTTCCCGCAGCAGCGTGTTCTCATCGTCGGCGATGCGCCGCCGGAGCTCCTCGTCCGAGAGGCTCCGGAGTTCCTTCATCCGCTGGAGCGTCATGCGGTGTCGGGCGCCTCCGCTTCCGGCGCGAGGGGGGCGGCTCCGGCCTCGTCCGCGGGCGGGACTTCCGCCGGGACCGGCTTCGGCCGGTCGGCGACCCCCTTGACGAGGATTTCGTCCGGGAGCTTCGCGGTCGGGCGCATGATCCAGACGTTCACGCCGATCGCACCGGGCTTGAGCCGCGCTTGGTAGAATCCTTTGTCGATCCAGAGGTGGACCGCTTCGCCGCAGTATTTGATGGTCCCGGCCTTGAACCGTTCGGTACGGTGCCGTTCGCCCGTCAATTTCCCGGAAAGGATCACTTGGCAGCCCCGGGCGCCCGCCTCCATGATGCGGCGAACGGTCGAGTGGCCCGCCCGGCGGAAATGCCAGCCGCGCTCGAGGGTCGAGGCGAGCTTCTCGCTCATGAGCTGAGCGTTGAGGCTGGGCGCCCGTTCCTCCTGGACCTCGATCTGCGGGTTGTCGAGCTGGAACCGGGCATGGATGTCCTCGGTGAGCCGCTTGATGAGCTCGCCCCGGTGACCGATGAGGATCCCGGGCCGCTCGCAGATGAGCGTGACGCGGGTGCCCATCGGCGTGCGGGTGATGTCGAGGCCACCGAAGCCGGCGCGGGCGCTCTCCTGGACGAGGTAGTCCTTGAGCAACACCCGGCGCATCTGTTCTTGGATCACCTTGCGCTCGGCGGACATCGACCTATTCGGCCTCCTTCCGCTCGGCGAGGACGATCTCGATGTGCGTCGTCTGGTCGTACCACGCGGTCGCCCGGCCGTGGGCCCGCGGCATGCTCGCCTTCTTGATCCGGCCGCGGCTGCTCGCCGCGACCTTGACGAAGAGGCGGTCCGCATCCAGCCCCTCGTACTCGGCGTTCTCCTTCGCGTTCTCGAGGACCTTCAGGACGTTCTTCGCGACCTTCGTCGCGTACCGGCCCGGACCGGACCCCACGTGATGCGCGGTCTCCTGGTTGTACCGCCGGAACGGAATCGCATGCCGCAGGGCGATCGCGTCCTCGAGGACGGTCGTCGCGCGGTCGACCGGCAGGCCCCGGATCGCGTTCAGGATCTCGTAGGTCTTCTTCGGGGAGATGGGGAGCTCGACGCCGCGCGCCCGGGCGACGGAGACGCCCGATTCGGCGCGATACGTGTAGCCCCTCATCGTGCGAACCCCCTCACTTTAGCGGCATGAACTTCGACGAGCGCGTGGCCCCAACGCCCGGACCCGAGTGCTTCTCGAACCGGCGGGTGAGCGAGAACTCTCCGAAGTAGTGGCCGATCATCTCGGGCCGGACCTCGATCTCCTTGAATTCCTTGCCGTTGTGGACCGCGACGTGGCGGCCGACATGCTCGGGGAGCACGAGGGCGTCGCGGCAGTGCGTGCGCACGACCTTCGACGCGTCCGTCGCGCGCATCCGCTCGAAGAACAGCGTGGTCTCGACCGTGAAGCCCCGGCGAATCGAACGCCGGGCCCGGGCGGAGACCACCTTCGCGAGGTCGGGAAGGCTCATCGCCTGGAGTTCGGGCAACGTCTTTCCGCGCAGGGTGAACTCCCGCTTGCGGCGGGCCTCGACCTTCTTCGTCCGACGGGCCTTCGGCATCGCTATGCGCCCCTCCGTTCGCGGAGCTGGCGCTTCTTGCGGTTCGACCGGGAGAACCGGCCGACCTTGGCGCCCGGCCAGGTTCCGCTCGAAACGGTGCTCGGTCGGCCGACGTGCTGGTGCGCGCCACCGCCGAACGGGTGGTTGACCGGGTTCATGGCGACCCCGCGGACCTTGAACGACGCCCGGGCGAGGGACCGCGTCGCCCAGAACTTCTTGCCGGCCTTGATGATCGGGCGCTCTTGGCGGCCCCCGCCGCCGACGGCTCCAACCTGGGCCCGACACGTGGCGAGCAGCTGCTTGAAGGCGCCCGAGGGAAGTTGGACCGTGACGTCCGTACCGGAGTGGGCCACAACGAGCGCGCTCGCCCCGGCGACGCGAACGAGGCGTCCCCCGTCGAACGGCTTCACCTCAAGGTTGGAGACGAGCGTCCCATCGGGGATATGGCCGAGGGGAAGGATCGACCCTCGGTCGAGCTTCCCTTCCTGGAACGAGATCGTGTCCCCGGTCGCGAGCCCGGCAGTGGCGAGGACGCGAACGGTCGAGCCTTCGGGGGCGACCACCTCGGCGATCGGCGCGGTGCGGCCGGGGGCGGGGAGGATTGCGACGACCTTTCCTTCGCCCACGATCTCGGGCGCCGGATGGTAGACCGCCCCGTGGTGGCGGTGGCTCGGCGAGCGGTAGCGTCCGGTGCCGCTGCCGCGCCGGCGCGAGATGACCCGCTTTCCCATTAGAACACTCCCGCCCGTCCGCCGATGTCCTCGGCGGAGAACTCCTTCGTGAGCCGGACCGTGGCGATTTTGCCGGTCCGGACGATCTTGATGGTGACCTTCTCCACCTTGCAGTGGTACGTTTCCTCGACGGCCCGACGGATGGCGGCGCGGTCCGCCCGCCGGTCGACGACGAACTCGAGCTTGTTCTGTCGCTCCATTTCGTCCATCGACTTCTCGGTGACGTACGCGTGGAGGATGATGCGGTGTTGTAGGCTCGTCACGGCGCGACCTCCCCGAGCCGCTCCCGGAGCGACTCGACGGCGGCGCGCGAAAACATCGTCAACCGTCCCGCCGACCCGCCGGGGGCGAGGTCCTCGGTGGCGAGACGTCTCGCGGGAACGATTTCGACGCCCGCGAGGTTCCGAAACCCGAGGGCCTTCCCCGGGCCGCTCGTGACCACGAGGAGGCTTCTCGGCGTGCGTCGCACGCGTCCGCGACGGCGGGCACGACCGGAGGCCCGGAGATGGATTCCCGCGCGAGCGCGTTCGACATCGGGCCAGACCTTGAGACGCTCGAGAAGAAGTCGGGCGTCCACCGTCTGGCGAATCTGCTCGACGGAGTCGTCCACCACCAGCGGTAGGTGGAGATTGGGCGGGACCGCGTGGCCCCGGCGCAGCGCGAGCTTCACGTCCCGCGTGGCGGCGAGCGCCGAGGCAAACGCGAGCTTACGCTCCTTCTCGTTGATCTTCTTCGCCCAGATCCGATCGACCCGGGGAGGGTGCGTCGGTCGGCCGCCGACCGTGTTCGGCGCCTGCGCCCCGCGCATCGAGTCCATGAGACGCGGGGTGCGGGCCACCCCTCGGCCCTTGCCCGACCACTCGACCGAGTGGCGGAGACCGGCGGTGGGACTCGACCCGTACGGTTGCCGTCGGTGGCTCTGCGCCGCGACGACCGCGCGCTGGATGAGGTCCGGCCGAACGGGGCTCGAGAACGCGAGCGGCAGGGCCATGAGCGACCCGGGCTTACCGTCGAGGTCCATCGTGTGGACCCGGTGGTGCGGGGTCGCGCGCTCCGCGACGGAGAGTCGCTCCGCGGCGGCGGATTCGGGCGTCATGCTCCCTGCTTCGAGCGGGTGCTGAAGTAGCGAAGGTCAACCTTCTCGACCGCGGTGACGTGACTTCGCATCGGGGCGCGGAACCGGAGCAGGCGCTTCGCGGGGCCGGGCAGCGAGCCGTGCAGGACGATGCAGGCGCTCTGGACCTCGCCGTAATGGGGAAACCCGCCGGCGGGAGTGACCGGGTCCGTCCGCGGGTCGCGAACGATCTTGAGAACCCGCATATTGAACTGGGTGCGTCGATGGTAGCCCTGTTGGCCCGCCTGAGGAATGCGATACGTCACGAAACTCGGGTTGTGAGGTCCGAGCGTCCCGATCATCCGGCGGTGCTTCGAGTTCTTGCGGGGCTGAAGCTTGACCCCCCATCGCTGAACGTGTCCCTGGAACCCGAACCCTTTCGTGACCCCGATGACGTCCAGAAATTCGCCCTCCTTCGTGAGCCGTTCGACCGGGATTTCCTGGCCGAGCTGTTCGACCGCGAAGGTGCGGCGTTCCTCGAACTTCTCGCCCGCGACGCGGACCTCGAACAGATGCGGGACCTTCGAGCCGGTGCCGGTGAGCAGCTGCGGCTGGGTGTGGACAATTAGCCGGACCTCGTCGCCCGGAGTCTTGCCGAACGCTTCGACCGCTTCGGCGGGGCTCGCGGGGTGCTTCGGGATTCGTCGGACCAGCTCTTCGGAGAGCCCCGACGCCCACACCTCGGAGACGACCCGAGCGCCGTACGGGTACCGGGTGTAGACGCGCGCGCCCGCCACCCGAAGCGGAGGCACCTCGACGACGGTGACGGGGACGGAAAGCTCCTGGCCGGCCGTAGTCGACCGCTTGCGGTAGTCGACGATGAACGCGTGGGTCATACCGACCTTGTACCCGGCGAAACCCTCGACCGCCACCGGCTTCGCGCCCGGGGCCCATGAACGGACCCGGGGAACGGGCCGGACGGCTCGCGAGCGGGGGGAGTACGCGAGGGATCCTCGCCTCGGGCGATGACGGCGGGCCATGGGTCGATAGGGGGTCCTGCCTCCGGTGCGGGCGGGGGAGAAGGGTGCCCTATATAAGCGCTCGCGCGCGCGAAGGACTGCGACCGTCAGAGAGCGCGGTTTCTCCTCGAAAAATGGCGCGCGGGGCCGAAACTCATCGGACGCGCGCGTAGAGCGGATGGGCTCCCGGATGAACCCCGCTCGTGAAGCCGGATTCCCGAACCGTTAAACCGCGCCGGCCTTGCATGGAGGGCCGAGGGCGACCATGCAGGCATTCGTGAAGACCGAGCGGGGTCCGGGGGGACAGCTGTTGACAGTGCCCGACCCGAAACCCGGGGACGATGAGGTGCTCATTCGGGTCCGTGCCTCCTCGATTTGTGGGACCGATTTGCACATCTGGGTGTGGAACGAGTGGGCGCAGAACCGCGTCCGCCACGTCCCGATGATCATCGGTCACGAAGTCTCGGGTGAGGTCGTCGGTCTCGGCAAGCGCGTCAAGAGCCTCAAGTTGGGGGACCATGTCTCCGCCGAGACCCATATCGTCGACGGAACGTGCTATCAGTGCCGGATCGGCAAGATGCACATCTGCGAGAACGTCCAGATCCTCGGCGTCGACCGCAACGGCGTCTTCGCCGAGTACGCCGTCCTGCCGGAACTCAACGCCTGGAAGAACGACCCACATCTCGAGCCGGAGCTCGCCTCCATCCAGGAGCCTCTCGGCAACGCGGTCCACTCGCTGCTCCCGGAGGAGAACCTCGAGGATATCGCCGGCGGGACCGTGCTCGTCACCGGCTGCGGCCCGATCGGCCTTCTCTCTATCCTCGTCGCGCGGAAGCTGGGCGCCCGGAAGGTCTTCGCGACCGAGGTGAACCCGCTGTGCGCCGGGCTCGCGAAGAAGATGGGAGCCGACCACGTTCTCGACCCGACCGACCCGAACCTGC
>DASPOD010000002.1:0-3523 GCA_035626215.1 Thermoplasmata archaeon | reverse complement strand
TCGGCCTATAAAGCTCCGATGTCGCGCCCGAAGGAACTTCGGACTACGCGGAGAAGGATTTCCCGCACGAACAGGTCGCCTTCGCGTTCGGGTTGTAGATCTTGAAGCCGGACGCTTCCAGGCCGAGCAGGAAGTCGACCTTCACGCCTTCGAGGAGAGGAGCGCTCGCCCGGTCGACGACGACGGTCAAGCTCCCGTCCCGGAACGCGACCTCGTCTCCGCTCTCCTGCCGGTCGAACGACATCCCGTAGGTGAGCCCCGAGCAGCCGCCCCCCTGGACATAGAGCCGCAGGGCGGAGCCGGGCTTCCCCTGCTTCTCCATGATCTTGAGGACCTGGTCCCGGGCCGCCGGAGTCACTTCGACCGCTACCATCGCGTTCACTCGGTGCTGAATCCAGCCGCGACCGGCGGATAAAGCGTTGCTTTCCGCGAGGAAAGTTCCCGGCCCGATGCGGAGGGGCTTATCTAGATGGGCGGTGTGGGCGCGGCCGATGTGCCGTCTTTTCGGAATCCTATCGGTGGAGGCCGAGTCGGCCGAGCCGTGGCTCGTTCGGTCCGACCGGTCGCTCTTGGCGCAGTCGAACGTCGACCCCGAGCGCGCCCAGAAGGACGGCTGGGGGATCGGATGGTTCGTGAACGGAGGGCGCCCGCGTGTCGAGAAGGGCACCGGCGGCGCCTACCAGGACGAGGAACGCCCGCTGTACCTTCGGGCCGCCGCCGAGGCGCGGGGCCCGCTCGTGATCGGGCATCTCCGACACGCGAGCAACCCGCTCAGGCTGCCCCAGGAGAAGCTGATCGCGATCGAGAACTCCCAGCCGTTCGAGAACCACACGACGCTGTTCGCCCACAACGGTGCGATCTCGTTTCCCACCGAAGCCCGCCCGTTCCTTGGGGTCTATGAGTCGCGGCCCAAGGGCGTCAATGATAGCGAAGTGCTGTTCTGGCTCCTCTACCGGAACACGGAAGAGACCGGCGACCCGCTCCGGGGCTACGTGCATTCGGTCGAGGACCTCGTCCGGATCTGGGAGGGGCTCCGCAAGCCGGCGATCCCTCCGTTCTCGGGGTTGAACGTGCTCTTCACCCGGGGACCCCACGAGCTTTGGGCGTTCTGCCTCTGGACCGGCGACCATGGGACCGGGCTTTTGGACGCGAGCCGCCGGTACTACGAGATGACGTACCAGACCGCGGCCCACCGCGTAATCGTCGGCTCGGAGCCGTTCGATGGAGAGAAGGGCGTATGGAAGCCGCTTACGAGCGGCACGTATCTCCACGCCCGGCGCGGCGACCATCACGTCGATGTGACCGTCGGTAAGATCCCTCTGCCGGACGCGCTCGAGGTACGCCCGCCGCCGAGCTGAGGGGCGCAGGCATGGCGCTCGTCCGTCGGGCCGAGCGGCCATGACGAGCGAGCTCCTCTCGGGACCGGACCTCGGCGCCGGGTTCCTCCACCAGCTGTCGCTCGACCGCGACGGGGAGCGCACGTCGGTGACCTACCACGCGCAGGACGGCGGGGCGGACGCGAACGGCCCGCCGAAGGGCCCGCTCGACGCCTTCGGCTTCGTGCATCCGCCGGTCCCGTGCATGTTCGGCGGTCCGCGTTGCTGGCACCGCCGGTTCCTACTGCCGTTCACGGCCCTAGCGCGGGCGCGGCAGGCCTACAACCGGCACCGGTTCGTGCTGCAAGCGATGCTCGACCAGACCTACGACCACGCCGCGGTCCCCATCGAGGCGGCGCTCGACGAGCTCCTCCCCCGAATCTCGGACCAGCTCGCTCGGGACGGAGTCGAGTGGTACATCGGTGGGTCCACGGCCGCCCGGCTCCTCGGCGCCCGGGTCGCTCCGCACGACATCGACCTCGGTACGACCCGAGCCGGGGTCGACCGGATCGGGACCCTGCTCGGGGAGTTCCTGATCGAACCGGTCGCGCCGACCGATTGGCCGTCGTCCGGCATCGTGCACGGCGCGCGCGCGTTTGTCGGCACCCTCCAGGACGGGGTGCGGGTCGAGTGGGCGGTGCCGATCGAGCCCCGAACCCCCGTACCGTTCGACGAGTGGAGCGGTCGCGGGCAGACCGCACGAACGGTCGAGGCTGCCTTCCACGGCCATTCGGTCCGGGTGAGCCGGCCCGAGTATGCTCTCGTGCGGGCCCACGAGCGCCATCGGACCGCGGACGCCGCCGCCATCGCGACAGTCGTCCACCAGCTCGGGCCGGACGGGGCCCTCCTCGACGCGCTGCTCGCGCGTTCCACGCTTTCCGAGCCGCGCCGGCAGGAGCTCCGGCGCGTGACGCTCGGCGACCGACTCGGATAGGTCGGTTCGCGGCCCGACCGTTTCCGCTGAAGGCGTAGCTTCATAGCACGGGAGCCCGAGGCGCGAGGGATGCTGATGCCCGCCCCCCTCACGGTGCCGGAACACCTCACCCCGCACGACCTCGTCACGTACTTCCGGTGCCCGCACGAGATGGAGCTAACCCACGCGATGCGCGCCGAGCAGCGTACCGGCTCGCTCGGGCCGGTGCGCACGCCGCTCGACGTGATTCCGCTCCACCAGTCGCCGATGTTCTCGCCTCCCCTCGGGGAGATCTCCGTGAACGAGGGCCGCCTCGACCTGTTCGATGACGGCGACCGGCTGGTCTACGAGGACTTGGGGGAGGACAACCTACCGATGCTGTTCCCGCCGGAGCGAGTCCAGATCGACCCGAGGTTCTCGAACGGGCGCCTGACGCTCATCGACCCCGACTGGGGGATCGCCGGGCGTCCCGACCTCGTCGTGCGGCGGGCCGACGGCGCCCTCTTCCCGGTCGAGTACAAGGTGACCCACCTCTTCGGCGGCTACCACCAGGTGCATGGCCGGATCTTCGATACGATCCAAGCGGTCGCCGAATGCCGCCTCGTCGAAGCGGCGTTCGGGCAACGTCCGGCGTTCGGGGTCGTGCTCTACGGCGACGAGTCCGGCGGCGGGATCAACGAAGGTTGGGTCCAGATTCCCTACGCCGACGCCGAATCCCGCTGGCTCAAGGTCGCGATCGACCAGGTCCGGCAGGACCGGACTCGGGCGCCGGTCCCTGCCCTGAGAACCTGCGGAAGCTGCGAACCCAACGCGGAGGGTCGCTGTCGGTTCGCGGCGGCCCGGTACGAAGGACCCCATCACCACCAGCGGTTCCTCGCGTCCCCTCGGCACTAAGTTGGCTCGACGTTCCGGGCGTCGCCGGGGTTAAATAGGAAGAGGGACTCCAAGCTGAGCCGCGCCACGGCGACGCTGTTCGGTCGGCACATGCACCCGCAGAGGCCGGGGCCTCTTCGGGGAAGGGCGAGGGTCCCTTCGCCGTGCCGGCGCGGGGACCGATGACGCCGATCACACGCGTTCTGGACGCTTGTCAAGCGTATTCAGTGTAGCTGACTCCTGTCAGTTGGGGAATGGCTAGGCTCGGGCGCCGATGAAGGTCGTGCCAAGCTGCGATAAGCGGTGGGTAGGCGCAAGGAACCTGTGATCCACCGATCACCGAATCGGAACTCCGGTCCCG
>DASPOD010000001.1:0-22830 GCA_035626215.1 Thermoplasmata archaeon | reverse complement strand
CCTTCGTGACCCCGATGACGTCCAGGAACTCCCCTTCCTTGGTGAGCCGGTCGACCGGGACCTCTTGTCCGAGCAGTTCGACCGCAAAGGCGCGGCGCTCTTCGAACTTCTCACCGGCGACTCGAACTTCGAACAGGTGCGGGGTCTTCGAGCCCGTGCCGGTGAGCAGCTGCGGTTGCGTGTGGACGATCAGCCGGACCTCGTCGCCCGGGGTCTTGCCGAACGCCTCGACCGCTTGGGCCGGGCTCGCGGAGTGCTTCGGGATCCGGCGGAACAGTTCGTCGGGAAGGGCCGAGGCCCAGACCTCGGAGGTAACGCGGGCGCCGTACGGGTTCCGAGTGTAGACGCGCGCGCCGGCCACCCGAAGCGGGGGCACTTCGACGACCGTGACCGGGACGGAAAGCTCCTGGCCGGCGGTGGTCGACCGCTTGCGGTAGTCGACGATGAAGGCGTGGGTCATGCCGACCTTGTAGCCGGCGAACCCCTCGATCGCGACCGGCTTCGACCCCGGGGCCCACGAACGGACCCGGGGAACGGGCCGGACGGCTCGCGAGCGGGGGGAGTAGGCGAGAGATCCTCGCCTCGGACGATGACGGCGGGCCATGGGTCGATAGGGGGTCCTGCCTCCGGTGCGGGCGGGGGAGAAGGGTGCCCTATATAAGCGCTCGCGCGCGCGAAGGAGTGCGACCGTCAGAGAACTCGGTTTCTCCTCGAAAACCGGGGCGCGAAGCCGAATCGCCTCGGACGCGCGCGTAGAGCCGGGGGGGTCCGGGATGGACCCCGCACGTGAAGCCGGATTCCCGAACCGTTAAACCGCGCCGGCCCTGCTTGGAGGGCCGAGGGCGTTCATGAAGGCATTCGTGAAGACCGAGCGGGGTCCGGGAGGACAGCTGTTGACGGTGCCCGACCCGAAACCCGGGGACGACGAGGTGCTCATACGGGTCCGCGCCTCCTCGATTTGTGGGACCGACCTTCACATCTGGGAGTGGAACGAGTGGGCGCAGAACCGAGTCCGGCATGTCCCGATGATCATCGGTCATGAAGTCTCGGGCGAGGTCGTCGGTCTCGGTAAGCGCGTCAAGAGCCTCAAGCTCGGGGACCACGTCTCCGCCGAGACGCACATCGTGGACGGAACGTGCTATCAATGCCGCATCGGCAAGATGCACATCTGCGAGAACGTCCAGATCCTGGGCGTGGACCGGAACGGCGTCTTCGCCGAGTACGCCGTCCTGCCGGAACTCAACGCGTGGAAGAACGACCCCCATCTCGAGCCGGAGCTCGCTTCCATCCAGGAGCCTCTCGGCAACGCGGTCCACTCCCTGCTCCCGGAAGAGAACCTCGAGGACATCGCCGGCGGGACCGTGCTGGTCACCGGCTGCGGCCCGATCGGCCTCCTGGCGATTCTCGTCGCGCGGAAGCTGGGCGCCCGAAAGGTCTTCGCGACCGAGGTGAACCCGCTGCGCGCCGGTCTCGCGAAGAAGATGGGCGCCGACCACGTCCTCGACCCGACCGACCCGAACTTGCCCGCCGCGAAGACGATCCGTGAGGAAACCGAGGGACGCGGGGTGGACGTGGTGGTCGAGATGTCCGGCCACCCATCCGCCCTGAAGCTCGCCTTTGACGCCCTCACGCCGGGGGGCCGTGTCTCCCTGCTCGGTCTCCTCGATAAACCGGCGACCCTCGATTTCAACGACGCGGTGATCTTCAAGGCCGCGAAGATCCACGGAATCTCCGGCCGCCGGATGTTCGAGACATGGTTTCAGGTGAAGGGTCTTCTCGCCGACCCCGGCTTCCGGGAGAAGATGGCGCAGATCATCACGCACCGCGTGCCGATCCCGGAGTTGCCCCGGGCGATGGAACTTCTCGAATCGGCGCATGCCGCCAAGGTCTCCCTGGAGGCGAAGTGGTAGCATGCGCGACCCGACCTCGTTCCTCGGAAGCGAGTACCGCGAGCTCGTCAGCGCGAACCTCGACTGGCGGCTGCGCGTGCTCGAAGGTCCCAGCACGCCCTGGTGCCGCATCGACGGAAAGAAGGTCCTCATGTTCTGCTCGAACAACTACCTCGGGCTCAGCAACCATCCCCGCCTCAAGGAGGCGGCGCGCCGGGCGATCGACACGCACGGCGTCGGCTCGGGTTCGGTCCGACCGATCGCGGGCACGATGGACCTCCATATGGAGCTCGAACGCCGCCTCGCGAAGTTCAAGCACGCCGACGCGTCGCTCGTTTACCAGACCGGTTTCGCCGCGAACGCCGGACTGATCCCCCAGTTGGCGGGTGAGGGGGACCTGATCGTCTCCGACGAGCTCAACCACGGGAGCATCATCGACGGCGTCCGACTGTCTCGGGCCGAGCGGGCCGTCTACAAGCACGCCGACAGCGACGACTTGAAGCAGGTCCTCGCGAAGGCCGACGAACACCGGCCCGACTATCGCCGTATCCTCGTGATCACCGACGGCGTCTTCTCCATGGACGGGGACATCGCGCCACTCGACCGGGTCGCCGCCGCCGCGGCGGAGCACGGAGCGATGGTCTACGTCGACGACGCCCACGGTGAGGGGGTCCTCGGGTCCGGCGGCCGGGGCATCGTCTCGCATTTTGGCCTGGGCCGCGACCGGGTCCACGTCGAGATGGGCACGTTTTCGAAGGCGTTCGGGGTCGTCGGCGGCCACGTCTCCGGGTCGGTCGACCTCATTCGATTCGCGTTCAACAAGTCCCGGACCTGGCTCCTGAGCGGTTCCCACCCCCCGCCCGTCGCCGCGGCGTGCCTCGCGGCGATCGACGTCCTCGAATCCGAGCCGGAGCACGTCGAGCGGCTGTGGAAACACACCCGCCGGTTCAAGAGGGAGATGCGTGACCTCGGCTTCGATACCGGCCACAGTGAGACGCCGATCACTCCGGTGATCGTCGGCGACAGCGGGCTCGCGCAGAAGCTGAGCCTTCGGCTCTACGAGCTCGGGGTCTTCGCGTTGCCGATCGTCTACCCGATGGTGGCGAAGGACAAGGCCCGCATCCGCACGATCATGAACGCCGCGCTGACCGACGAGGACGTGACGACGGCGATCGCCGCCTTCACCAAAGCCGGCCGGGAGCTCAAGCTCATCTAGGTCCGTTCGCCCCGGGTAGTTACCCCGCCCCTATCGCCTCGGTTTATAGGGAGCGGGGGTTATTCCTAGGTCGAGGAAGGTCCGTCGGATGGATCGATCGGAGCGCGGAAGCGGAGGCCCCCCCGCCGTTGAGCCACCTCGACTTTGGACGGTGGCAGAGGCGAACGCCCGGCTCCCCGAGCTCGAAGAGCTCCTGCCCCGGCTCCACGGGTGGGCGAACCGACTCGCGCAGGTCCACGAGGAGCGCGAGCGCCTCACCGCCTTTTGGGGTTCGGAGGCCGACGCGGAGGACCAGCCCGACCACGAGCTCAAGGAGCGGCTGGACGCCGAATGGCGGAACTTGGGTCGGCGCATGGACGAGGCGGTCGGCTCCCTGCGCGCCGAGGGGATCGAATTGAAGGACCTCGGGAACGGGACCGTCGATTTCTACGCGATGCGCGGCGGCGAGCTCGTGTTCCTCTGCTGGCAGCGCGGCGAGCCGTCGGTCGGCTACTACCACACGCTCACGGGTGGATTCCGGGGCCGGCGACCGGTCGAGGGCTCGAGCACGGCCCCGTCTCCGCGAGCGCAGGAATCTCCCTAGGCCGGCGGCGACTCCGGGCCGACCTGGTAGATCTCGAGGCTCCGGGTCGTCGCCGCGAACGCTCCGGCGGCTGCGAGGGTGGTCGTGACCGCGAGCAGGTACGGGAAGATCCCGCCGAGCGACAGGAAGTAGAGCGCCACGGGCGCGAGCAGGCCGCCCGCGCCGCCGACCACGCCCACCGCCGGCCGGTTCGACCGGGCGGTCACCACCGCGGCCCATCCCCCGAGCAGCGCGACGATTCCGAGGAGGGCGACGCCGCTCCCGATCGAAGCGACGAACGTCTCGAGGTCCGGAAACGGCGAGAGCGTGACGGTCGTCGCGTTCGATGCGCTGCCGTGGACGAGCACCACCGTGAGCCCGGTGGTCTCGGTGCCGTAGACCGGCGAGGCGAAGGTCTGGATGTTCGCCGGCGCGAAACCGGGGGCCGTCACGTTGAGCGCAATGCCCCCCGCGCCCACGTTCGAGAACGCGAAGCGACCGTTCCCGTCGGTCGGGACGCTCGTCGACGCTCCCCCGTTCACCGTGAGCGTGACGGTGGCCCCGACCGCCGCGACCTCGCGCGAGCCGGTCTGCTCGAACACCGTGCCCGAGACGGCGTAGCTCGCCGGACCGAGCGCCTCCCAGCCCAGGACGGCATAGACGCCGGCCAGTCCGATCGCGAGCGCCGTCACGATGACGAGGGCGACCTCCGCCATCCGTCGAACCCGCACGCGGGGGCGCCGGGGGGGCGGGAGCGCGGGATATAGCCCGGAAAGCACCTCCCAGCTGTAGAGGGGAGGCGGGTCCCGAGGAACGACCACGGGCACGGGATTCCGGCAATGCGGGCACGGAAACCACTGCGTCGGCGGCTCGGGCGCGAGGACGATGCGAAGCTCCGCTCCGCACGTCGGACAGCGCATCGAGACCTGCGGGGCCGCCATCGCACCCGACGGACCCCATCGGGGGTCATAGCGTTGCGGCGGTCGCTCGGCAAGCCGCATCCCCAATTCGTGGGCGTCGATGACGGCGCGTTCGACCGGTCCGACCGATATGCGCCGCTGGCCGCCGTGATGGTGACGCTCCCCGAGCGCCTCGAGGCGGCCCGTTTGGGGCAGGTCCGGGTCGACGGGACGGACGGGACCCGCCGGGTCCTGGGCCTCGTCCGCTCCCTCGGCTCGCTCGACGGCGCTCGGGCGGTCCTGCTGGACGGGGCCGTCGTGGGGGGGTTCAACGTCCTCGACCTCGAAGCGATCCATCGCGCGCTTCGCCTTCCGGTCGTGGCTGTCACGCGGCGACCGCCCGAGTTCGACCGGATCCGATCGGCGCTCGCGAAGTGGTTCCCCCGCTCGGCGGAACGACGGTGGTCGTTGCTCAAGGCACACCGGCTGTTCCCGGTGCCCACGACGGGGCGGCCGATCCTCGCGGCGGCCGTGGGTTGCTCCCGGCTCGACGCGGTCCGGCTGGTTCAGCGCACGTCGGTCCGCGGTTACTGGCCGGAGCCGTTGCGGCTCGCTCATCTGGTCGCCTCGGCCGGTCGCGGACATCGCCCCCGACCACCCAAGGATTAAGGAGGACGTGCGCCGTCCTTCCTCCGGGCCTGTAGCTTAGCATGGACAAAGTCCTGGCCTTCTAAGCCAGTGAACTCGGGTTCAAAGGCCTCGCACGAGGGCCGTGCGGGGCGGAAACTCCCGACAGGCCCGCCCGTTCGAAGTCAGCCCGGAGTGTCGACCTTCGCCGCGCAGTTGTCGCAGAGGATCGCGCGTGGTCCCGGCGGGAGCGGAGCGCCGCACAGCGGGCAGGCTGCCCGGGCGTCCGCCGCAGCGATGAGCTCTTGGACGCTCGTGCGGAGGAGCGCGTCCGAACCGGCGCCCGCCGCGCCACCGGCCGCGGCCGATTCGAGGCCGCTCGGTACGAACGCTTCGATCCGGGGACGGTAGACGCCCGTGCGTCGATCGAACGAGACGAGCTGGCGGGCGACCAGTCCCTGGAGCGCGGAATCCACGAGCTCGCGAACCCCGCCGAAGACGTGGGCGAGCTCGACCGAGGTGAGTCCCCCGGACTCGCTCAGCACCTCGAGGCATCGTACCGCGAGCAGGGAAAGGTCGCCCCGGCCAATCACCCGGTCGACGGCGAAGCTGAACCGAGAGGTTCTTCGTGCCCGACGGGAAGGCGGCAGGCGACCGGTGCGCGGGTCCGGGAGTAGGCACGTCTCAAGGAGGTCGAACTCGTACCGCACCCGTTCTTCCGAAAGGTAGAGGAGCACGGCGACCGAGAACGGAAGCAGCCCGCGTTCCCGATAGACCGCGAGGCCGCGGTCGAGCGTCCCGATCTGCCCGTCGAGCTCGACGCGTGAGCCGCCGGTCGCACCGCGGTCTTCATCGTCGCGCGACCGTGGCAGGTAGTGCTCCCGGAGCAGGAGTCGCGCAATCCCCCGCTCGGGGGGCCCGCGGACGACCGGATGCAGGTCGGCGGAGCCATCGCTGCGCAGGACCAGCCGGTGGAACGGCCGCAGGAATCCCCACTCGCCTTCCGCCGGAAGGGGGTCGAGGCGGACCTCGAGCGTGGACGGGCTCGGCTTGGCCTCCGCGAGCAGGGCATAGAGCGTAGGATATTCCGTCCCGTCCGCGACGACCCCGAGCGGCGCGAGCGGATGGCGGTGTCGCGAGACGTACTCCTCGTACGCACGGGCGAGCGCGCGCTGGCTGAACGCGTCGTGGCGCTCTCCGGCCAATTGACGCGCGAGCGAGTCGAGTTCAGGCAGTGAAACCGACGTCACGAGGACGCCTCCGCTCCTCAGCTAGCCGGTAGAGAGAGATAAAGCGACGGGCCATCGTTTCGAGCGAAGCGGAACGACGGACGAACTCGGCGGCGTGTCGTCCCACCTGCCGGCGAATCGATGGGGCATCGAGAACCCTACCGAGGACGTCCGCGAGGGCTCCCGGCACCGTCACCGGTACCCGCCAGCCGGTGATACCGTCCTCGACGATCTCCGCAGGCCCTCCGCAGGCGGGGGCGATCGGCGGGGTCCCGCAGGCCATCGCCTCGAGGAGCGCGACGCTGGAAGTGTCGCTCGTCGACGGAAGCACGAAGACGTCGGACTGGGCGAGGAGGGCGGCTTTCTCCGCCTCGGCGACCGGGCCGATGTAGCGTACGTGCGCGGCGAGCAACGGGTTCTTCGCCAGGCGCTCGCGCACCCGCTCCTCCTCGGGGCCCTGCCCGGCCACGATCGCGACGAGGTCGGCGTGCGGAATGGCCGCCTCGACCGCGTCGAGGAACCGGTGGACCCCCTTATCGCACGTGAGTCGGCCGAGGTAGGTCACGAGCGGCCCGGGCGGCAGCCCGCATCGCTCGTGCCAGTCCGGGACCCGGGCGTCGGGACGGAACCGGTCGACGTCGATGCCGTTCGGAACCACTTCCACCGGCGTGCGGAACGGCTTCCGGGCGCTGGCCATCAACACCTCGCGCGCCGCGGTCGACGGCGCCGTGGTGAGGTCGCACCTCCAGTACGTCCCGAGGTTCCACCACCACGCCACGCGGAAGAACGTCGGCACGAACAGCTTCGAGGGGACGCACCCCTGCATCTCCCGGATGTTGGTGTGGAACGTCCCGACGAGCGGTTTTCCGAACTCACGGGCGAGGAGGAACCCCATGTTGCCGATCGGACCGGGCGAGTGAATATGGACCACATCCGCGTCCCCGACGCTCCGAGCGCTTCGGAACAGCCCGAACGCCCAGACCGGCCAACGGTACTGGCCGTAGAGGGGCATGGGGATGGTCCGAATCCGGCGGACGGAGATCCCGTCCTCGACCGCTTCCGTGGACGGCCCGGGCCTCGGATTCGGAGCGTACACGCGGACGTGGTGACCGAGCCGGGCGAGCGTGCGCGCGAGGCCCCCGGTCACTGCCGAGACCCCGTCCTGGATGGGCGGGTACGAATCGGTGAAGAAAGCGACCTCCATGGGGGCATTCTCCGTGGGAAGCGTGCACGGCGGGGGTTCGTATGCTTATGGGTGCACCGGTTCTCCCCCCGCCGGAGGGTTTTCCACTGCCGGCGCTGCGGGAGCTCGACACGATCGTCGAGCGGGGGATGGCCCGGGCGAAGACGCCGGGAGTGGCCCTCGGCCTGATTCGGCGGGGCCGAGCATCATTCGTTCGCGGGTACGGCTACCGCGACCGGGACGCGAAGCTCCCGACGACCCCCCGGACGATGTTCGGGATCGCCTCGGTCACGAAGTCGTTCACGGCCCTCGCGATCCTCCGGCTCGAGGAGGAACGGCGTCTCGCGGTTTCCGACCCTCTGACCCGTCACCTGCCGGAACTCAGGGTCCGCGGTGCCCGCCCGGGCCACCCAATCCGGATCCACCATTTGCTCACGCATAGCTCGGGGCTACCGCCGCTGCCCTCGATCTACTACACGTCGATGCGCAGCGTTCGCCGTGACCCGCCGTACGACCCCCGCGTGGCCCGGAGGGTCGGCGTGGACCCCGATCACGTCCCGATTGACACGTACGAGCAGTTGATGCGCTACCTGTCGGAAGCGCGGTACACGGTCCTCGGCCCGCCGGGCCGTTATTTCAGCTACTCGAACGAGGGATTCGGCCTCCTCGGGGCGATCGTCGAACGCACATCGGGTCGCACCTACGAGAGCTTCCTCGAGGAGGAAATCCTGCGACCCGCCGGGATGCGTTCGACCACGTTCGACACCGGGGTCCTGTTCCGCCAACCCGAGGTCACGACGCTGTATTCTCCGCGCTGGACCGGAAAACGCCATTCGCTCGTCCCGAGCGACGAGTGGTGGGAGGATGCGTGTTTGCGGGGCGCCGGCTCGCTTCGAACGAACGCTCTCGACCTACTCCGCTACCTCCAGATCTTCCTCACCGGCGGTCGCGTGGACGGGGAGCGCATCGTCACGAAGGGATCGATCGACCGGATGATGCGACCGCACGTCGCCATCGGCAGCGATAGCTACTACGGCTACGGCCTCGAGGTACGGCCGGACTACCACGGCACGCTCGTGGTGGCCCACAGCGGCGGACTGAAAGGTGTGAGCTCCTACTTCGCCGTAGCCCCCCGACGCGGCGTGGGGGCGGTTGTCCTATCGAACGCCGAGGCGACCCCCGTGAACCGTTGGGTCGCCGCCGCGATCAACCTCGGATTGAGGTTACCCCTCACCACCCCTTTCCGGAAGCTGCCGCCGACCCTGCGGCACCCGCCGCCGTTGGAACCGTACGCCGGGTGGTACTGTTCGGGGGAGGGGATCTGGGCCGAGGTCCGCTCCCGGGGCGACCATCTCCGACTCGACTTCCGGGGTATCGAGGCGATCGACCGGAACATCACGCTACGCCCCGCCGCGAACGATGAGTTCGTCATCCACCACAAGGGTCAGTCCGACTCCGTCCGGTTCTTGCGGGATGCCTCCGGCCGGGTTTTCGCGACGTTCCTCGGCTGGCGGGTCGTGCGGCGGCGAAAGCGCTCCGAGCTCCCGCTCGCGGCGAAGGACCGGATGGTCTGGTAGGGCCTATAGGACGGTCTCGAACGCGCGCTCGAGCCGGCTGACGTCGCGCACGTCGAGCGACCGAGGGTCGAACGAGACAAGGAGCGCGGAACTCGTCTCCTGCGCTTGGGTCACGAGCCAGTGGACGAACCTCACCGTCACCTCGAGGCCGTGCTCGGTCGCGAGGTACTCGAGGGCGTCGACGTAGACGAGCGCCCCCCCCGCGGCCTCGGTCGGGTCCCGCAGGCGGCCGCTGATCTCGCCCGGCGTGAGCCCGGCCGAACCGGCTCCCTCCGCCGACCCGGGGCCACCGACGGTAAGGTCCAACCGGTGCGACGCGGGGACCCCGGGGAGCTCGGGAGGGCGCATCGACACGGTCGCGACCCGGGGGAACGACCCCACGTTCGCGCGGAGGATTTCCAGCGCGCGTGCGGGCCGCTCTTCCCGCACGAGCAGGGACCGGCCCGGCGCGAGCCGGATCGATGCAGCCGTCGCGCCGGGAACCGGCCCGGTCCAGGGCCGGGCGGGAGTCGGGGGGCGGAGGAGCGAGCCCCAAGCCGGCCGTCGCGGCGGCGCGAGCAAGCTTTTCCGCTTGAGTTCGACCTCTTCGGGGAGGCGGGCGAGACGGCTCGCGGTGAGCATTCGCACTTCCTGAGGAGTGTGCCCTCGGGAGATGTGCTCGAGCGTCTCGCGGAGGGCGCCGCGGACCCCCTCCTCGTAGCCGGCGGCATAGGCACGGGCGTACTGCTCATCCGCCGGCGGTTCCTCCTCGCGCGAGGACGATTCACCGTTCCGGCGTTCGGAAGCGTTCACGTGGAGGTCCGCTCACCGCTCGAGCTCTCCCGTGCCGGCACGGGACCGACCGGTCCGCGTCGCGGAGGGAGGATGCCCGTCGCGTCGAGGGGCGTGAACTTGTACCCGTAATGGATGACGCCCGACGCTCCTTCCTCACGGAGCTTGCGGAACGTCGCCCGAACCTTGAGGCCGATCGTCACGGTCTCGGGCTCGAGGTCCACGATCTGCCCGGTCAGCACCGGACCTTCGGGCGTCCGCACGAGGCCGAGGGCGTACGGCACCTGCATGTCGAATCCCTCGGCCGGGTCGTGGACGATTGTGAACGAGATCACCTCGCCCTCGCCGGAGAGCTGGAACGGGACCATCTTCTCGATCGACTGGCGGTGGCTCGTGCAGACCGGGCAGACGGCGCGCGGGGGGAAGTAGACGGTCCCGCACACCGTGCACTTCGAGCCGCCGAGGTTGTAGCGTCGGGGGGTCTCGCGCCAGAATCGTGCTACCGACATCGTCCCCTCCTAGTTCGTCCTCTCGAGGAGGTGCACGACCGTGGTCGCGCCCGTCCCTCCGACGTCCTGGGCGAGCCCGAGCGTGGCGCCCGGGACCTGGCGCTCCTTCGCCTCCCCGCGCAGCTGTCGTACGAGCTCGACGACCTGGGCGACCCCGACCGCGCCGAACGGCCGGCCCTGCGCTTTGAGTCCCCCCGATGTGTTGACGACCGTCTTGCCGCCGGGCCCGAACCGCCCGGTCGCGAACTCGGGGCCGGACCGGCCCTTCTCCACGAAACCGAGTCCTTCGAGGGAGACGAGCGCGCTGATCGTGTAGGCGTCGTGGACCTCCGCGACCTGCACGTCCGCGGGGGCGCGCCGCGCCTGCTCGAACGCCCGTTGGGCCGCCACGACCGTGGAGTCGAGACGGGTGATCTCGGCGCGTTGCTGGAGCGCCATGGTGTCGCAAGCGATCTGACTCGCCGCGATGCGGATCGGGGTGTCGGTGTGCTGGCGGGCGAGTTCCATCGGTCCGAGGACGACCGCAGCGGCCCCGTCCGAGAGCGGAGCGCAGTCGAGTACCCCGAGCGGCTCCGCGACGGGACCCGCCTGGACGACCTGCTCGACGGTGAGCTTGTTGCGGAAATGCGCGTTCGGGTTCTTCGAGCCCATCGCGTGCGCGTGCACGGCGACGTTCGCGAGCTCTTCGCGGGTCGTGCCGAAGTCGTGCATGTGCCGTCGGGCCACGAGCGCCCAGAGGGCCGGGAGGGTCGCGCCGAAGACGACCTCCCACTCCTGGTCGGCGGCCGAGCTCGTGATCCGCGAGGCCACCTCATCGGGCACGTCGGTGAGCTTTTCCGCGCCGCCGACGACGACGAAATCGTAGAGCCCGCTCGCCACGGCGAGGTACCCCTGGTGGAGCGCGAGGGCACCCGATGCGCCGCCCCCCTCGACGCGGACCGCCGGAAGATGACGGTGGCCGAGGCCGGTTGCGTCGAGGATGAGCGGGGCGATGTGCTCCTGGTCGATGAGCGCTCCCGAGGCCATGTTGCCGAGGAAGAGCCCCCCGAGGTCGCCCGACGAGAGCTTCGCGTCGACGAGCGCCTGAAGGCCGGCCTCGATCCCGATCTCGCGGAACGAGCGGTCCCAGAGCTCTCCGAACTTCGTTTGGCCGACCCCGAGCACGGCGACCTCCCGCATCGCTACTCCCCTCCCATGCGGATCTTGCCCCGCACCTTCGCGTACGTCGCGTACGTGATCTCGTCGCCATGCTCGAGGAAGAACTCGACCGGCCGGCCGTACCCCTTCTCGAAGGAGGCGAGGGCGTCCGTCGTCTCGAGGTCGAACGCGTCCGACCCGGCGCCCGAGCCGTAGCCGACGAGCAGGATCTTCTCGCCGGGGCCCGCGTGGTCGAGGACGTTCGCGAGCCCGAGGAGCGCGGCGGCCGAGTAGGTGTTCCCGATATCGGGGGTGACGAGGCCGGAGCGCATCTGCGGTTCGGAGAAGCCGAGCTGCTTACCGACCCGTTGCGGGAACTTCCCGTTCGGCTGGTGAAAGACGACGTGGCCGTAGTCCTTCGCTGTGGTCCCGGCGAGCTCCATGATGCGTCGCGCGCACTCCGTGACGTGGCGGAAGTACGCGGGCTCGCCCGTGAATCGGCCCCCGTGACTCGGATACTTCTGACCCTCCCGGCGCCAGAAGTCCGGCGTATCCGTCGTGTACGACGCGGTGTGGTTGACGCGGCAGATCACATTGTCCTTACCGATCACGTACGCCGCGCCACCGGCGCTCGCCGAGTACTCGAGCGCGTCGCCCGGAGCTCCCTGGGAAGTATCGGTCCCGATCGCGACCCCGTAGCGGATCATTCCGGCCCCGACGAGTCCGAGACAGGTCTGGATCGCCGCGGTGCCCGCTTTGCAGGCGAACTCGAAGTCGGCGGCGGTGAGGTTCGGGGTCGCCCCCACGGCCTGCGCGACGACCGTCGCCGTCGGCTTGACGGCGTAGGGGTGGGATTCCGACCCGACGTAGATCGCCCCGATCTGCTGGGGGTCGATCGCCCCCCGCACGAGGGCCATCCGCAACGCTTCGGTCGAGATCGTGATCGTATCCTCGTCCGGGTCCGGGACGCTCTTGCGTCGGACGTTGAGCCCCTGGCCCATCGCCTCGCCGTCCACACCCCAGACGCGGCCGATTTCGCCCGGCGTGATCCGGTGCCGGGGGACGTACGCTCCGTAGCTTACGATGCCTGCTTCCATGGTGGTTCGTTTCTCCAATCGAGTGGGTCTACAGCTCCTCGAGCCGCTCGAGCACCGCCGGCGCGGTCAGCGCCGTCGTGAGGAGGGGGATGTTCTCGACCTCGGAGAGCCGGATCGCGAGCGGGTCGACGCGACCGGGGTTCGCGAAGAACACCGCGGCTGGTTTCATCGGGTGGGCCCGGATCGCGACCATCGGCGATCGGCCGTACTTCACGTTCGAGAAGATGAGCGCCCGCTGCGTCGTCCAGCCATACACTTCGACGAAGTGGGACGCGTCGATCGAGAGGATGGCGCGGGGGGCGTCCAGCACCGTGAAGCCATGGATGTCCCGGTGCAGGTCGACCCGGCTCACCGCTCGGGCCTCGAGCCGGTCGCCGAGGGTGCGCAAGGGGATCGCTACCGCGAACTCGCGCATCCCGAGAATGCCTTCCGAGTGGGGGCGCGCACCGAGGCGCTCGCCGACCCTGCCCCCCTTGTCCACGTCGAGCGCGATCAGCGCTTCGACGTACCGCCGAATGAACCCGGCACCCGGGCTCTGCCGCCGCTCGGACTCGTAGTCGCTGATCACCGACGGCACGGTGACGAGCCGGCGGGCTAGGTCGCGCTGGGAGATGCCAAAATCCTCTCGCCACTTCCGCAGCGTGCGACCCGGATGGGGGGAGAGGACGACCTCGCCCGCGATCTTCTCCCGAAGCTCGGCGTCCACGGAGCGCGACAACCGAGGTCCGGTATAAATCGCTACTCTTCCTGTCGGTGTCAGCGCTCGACAGGTGCCGAAGGGACTCTCGACGGACGGGAGTGGACCGGGCGAGATTCTCCGACCGGGTCGCCCGCGGCGGCCCGGCCCTTTGAACTCGCGACCTCTACCTTGCCAAGGTAGCGATCTTCCGCTGATCTACCGGCCCACGCCGGCGGGTCGAGGTACGGGTCGGGATAAATCCTTCCCACGGGCCGCACCGTGCTCGGTCGGTCGCCCGGTCCGCGAGCCGAGTCGGAGGACGCGGGTCGCGCGAAGGACCAAACGCTTATCCACCCTGCCCGGTTTGTCCGCTCGATGGCCGAAGAGTCGTCCTCCGGGGAGCCGATGGACGTTCTCCTGCGAAGTACGCGCGACCTGCTCCGTCCCGAGGAGCTCGTCCGGGAGGCGACCTGGGACATCGTCAAGGACGAGATCCGTCACCATCTCGAGAAGACCCTCCGCGAGGACCCGGAGCTCGCGCAGAACCTCCGGGACGCGGTGAAGGACCTCCTAGCCGCGCGGGCGAGCGAGTATGCGGCGCTCGTGCGGGTCGGGACGACCGCGGCCCGTCTTGGCCTCTCGGCGCTGCCGCCCGAAATGCGCCAGACGGTGACGAAGGAGATCGTGGAGCTTATCTCGAAGGAACTCGGGCAGATCGTCGAGAGGTCGCTCTAGGCCCATGCCGATGGCCCCGGACCAGGTCCGGATCTACGAGATCAAGCGCGTCGACGTCGAAGGCGCGATCGTCATCGACGGGTTCCCGTCCGTCGGTCTCGTGAGCTCGATCGTCGCGAACTATCTCATCGACACGCTCGAGATGGAGCAGATCGGTATCGTCGAGTCTCCGGCGTTCCCAACGGTCTCGCTGGTCCGGAACGGGATCCCGCAGCATCCGGTGCGGATCTACGCCGGCCGCCCCCCCGCCGACCGAGCGGGCCGCGGGGCGGACAAGCTCGTCGCGTTCGTTTCCGAGTTCCATCCGGCGCCCACCGTCATCCACCCGCTCGCGACCTCGATCCTCGACTGGGTCCAGGAGCAGCGCTGCTCCCTCCTCGTCTCGCCCGAGGGGCTCGCGGTCGAAGCGGCCCCCGGGGGTTCCCGGACCAGCCGGCCCCCCCGGCTCAACGACGTGAAGGTTTACGGTGTCGCGAGCACGCGCAAGGCGCGGGAGCTCTACATCGAGCCGAACATGATTCCGTTCGCGGAAGGCGTGATCACGGGGATCGCCGGGGTGCTCCTCAACGAGGGCCGGCGGCGAGGATTCGACGTCCTCACCTTCCTCGCCGAGGCGCAGGCGGACTACCCGGACGCGCGCGCCGCGGCGAAGGTGATCGAGACGATCAACCGGATTCTGCTGCGGACCCCGCTCGACCCGGTCCCGCTCTACGCCGAGGCCGAGCGGATCGAGCAGCAGCTATTGTCGATCCAGAAGCACGCCGCCGACCGGGGACGCCCCGAGGCGATGAGCCAGCCGTCCCCGCCGATGTACCGATAGCGCTCGGCACCCGCTCGAGTAGCTCGCGGAGTCCCGCGATGAGCCGGTCGGCGTCCGACCGGTCGTTGTAGAGGTAGAACGACGCTCGCACGTTCCCGGGGAGCCCGCGGCGGGCGTAGTAGGAGTGCACGCAGTGCATGCCGGACCGGACCATGACGTCGTGTCCCTCGTCCAGGAACACCGCGACGTCGTTCGGGTCGACCCCCTCCACGGAGAAGGCGAAGATGCTCGAGCGGTCGCGGGGGTCCACGGGGCCGATTCGCCGGATGCGAGGTTCGTCCTCGAACGCGGAGGTGACCCGGGCGTTCACGGCGAACTGCTGGGCCTCGATCGCATCGAAGCCGACGCGTCCAAGGTAGTCGATGCCGGCGTGCGCCCCGAGAACGCCCGCGTAGTTCTGGAGCCCCGCCTCGAAACGATGGGGCGCGGGTCGGAGAGCATAACTCTCGAGCGTCGACCATTCGACGGTCTCGCCCCCGAGGACGAGAGGACGGAGGCCGGCGAGCGCCACCGGGTCGGCCGCGAGCACGCCCGTGCCCGTCGGGCCGAGCATTTTGTGGCCGGAGACGGCGTAGAAGTCGATGCCGATCCGGTCGAGCTCGACCTTCCGATGCGGGGCTGCCTGGCACCCGTCGAACAGGACGAGCGCACCCCGGTCGTGGGCGCGCTCCGTGATTTCGCGAACCGGTAGCGAGCTCCCGTCGAGGTTCGACGTGTGGTAGAAGCTCACGAGACGAACCCCTTCGGCGAGCCGTTGCTCGAGGGCATCCTCGTTGAACCCGCCATCGTCCGGGAGCGGCAACACCTCGACACGGACTCCGCGTTCGGCCGCGAGCCGCTGCCAGACGATCAGATTGGAGTTGTGCTCCCGGTCGGAGATCAGGACCCGGTCGCCGGGCTTCCACGGAAGACCCTCCCCGACCAAATTGATCGCTTCGGTCGCGTTCCGTAGGAACACGACCCCCGTTGGGTCGGCGCGGCCGAGGAAGCGAGCAAAGGCGCCGCGGGCCGCTTCGTACCTTCGCTCGACCTCCTCCGAGAAGCGGTGCAGGCTGCGGCCGGCGCACCCGGGAAAGTCGCGGTAGTACGCCTCCATCGCCAACAGCACCTCGCTCGGCACGAGCGACATGCACGCCGAGTCGAGGTACGTCGGCGGCGGGCGTCCGTCCCTCGCCCGCAGAGCGGGGAAATCGGAGCGCACCTGCGCGACGTTCATGGAGGCGACCGCTGGAGACTCTCGGCGGCCGTGACGAGCGTCGCGGCTCCGATCACGAGGGCCCGGTCGTCCGGCGCGAACGTCGCGCTGTGCAGGCTCGCCGGCCGCTCCGGCACACCCACGCCGAGACGTAGGAAGGTCCCGGGCACCCGCTCGAGATAGCGGGCGAAATCCTCGGCCCCCATGAGCGGGTGCTCGACCTCGACCACATTCTTGCGTCCGAGCTCGACCTCGAGCCCCTCGACGACCACCCGAGTCGGACCGGGAGGGTTGACGAGGCACGGGTAGCCCCGGCGATAGACGACCCGTACCTTCGCCCCATGGCCCGCCGCGATCGCCCGCGCCTTGCGCCGCAGCGCATGCTCCATGACGTCCCGCGTGCTTGCGCGCAACGTTCGGACTGTGCCCTCGAGGACGACCTCGTTCGGCAGGATGTTGTGCCGAGTGCCCCCGTGGATCGACCCCACGCTCACCACCACCGGGTCGAACGGCTCACGGACCCGGCTCACGAGGGTCTGGAGCCCGGTGACGATTTCGCTCGCGATGACGATCGCGTCGGGTCCCTGCTGCGGCGTGGAGGCATGGCCTCCTCGGCCGACCACGGTGATCCGGACGTAGTCCGAGGCCGCCATGGTCGGCCCAATGCGCCAGCCGACCGTCCCGAGGGGCAGCGCCGGGTCGACGTGCTGGCCGACGACGAAATCGACCTTCGGGCTTTCGAGGCATCCGCGTTCGATGAGCGGAAGCGCGCCGCCCCGATCCCCCTCTTCCTCGGCCGGTTGGAAGATCAGCTTCACCGGCCCGGCCATCGACCGCCCTCCTCGCACGAGCATCGCCGCCGCGCCGAGGAGGGCCGACATGTGCACGTCATGCCCGCAAGCATGCATCTTTCCCGGGAACCGTGATTGGAACGGTAGGCCCGTGAGTTCGGTGAGCGGGAGCGCGTCCATATCGGCGCGCAAGGCGATCACCGGGCCCGCGCGCTCCGCGCCGACCATCCCGACGACGCCGTGGAAATCATCGAAAGTCCGGAACGGGATGCCAAGCTCCCGGAGCGCGCCGACGACCTTCTCTTGGGTCTTCTCCTCGTTCAGCGAGAGCTCCGGTTCGCGGTGAAACGCCTCGCGCCAGGCGCGCATCGCGGGTAGGTTGCGCCGGGCGACCGACATCCACGGCTCGCGGCCGGCGTTCATCGGCCGGCCAACGGGGGACCCGATATAATGCGCTCGGAAGCGAAGCTACCGGCCGCCGGGCCCGTCGGAAAGCGCTCCCGCGAGCGTGGCTTCCGCCCGCGAGGGCGACCGGAACGAATCGAGTTCGGGCACGGGCCACGGGTCCGGTCGAGCGAGGTGGAAACGGTTGAACCAGACCGGCCGGATTTCGCTGTTCCGGGCCCCGACGACGTCGCTGCGCCACGAGTCGCCCACCATGACCGTCTCCTCCGCGAGCGTTCCGGCCCGGGCGAGCGCCAGCCGGAAGATCTCCGGGTCCGGTTTCGCCACGCCCACCCCGGCGGAAACGATCATGAAGTCGATCAGCGGGCGAAGCTGGAAGTGCTCGAGCTTCTCCTCCTGTTCGGCCACCTCGTTGTTGGTGACGATACCGACGACGGCTCGGCCATGCAGCCGCTCGAGGAACTCACGAACCCCGGGCACCGTGCGCCGAAGTTCCTGGTAGTTCGCCCGGTAGCTTCGGGAAAGCTCGGCAGCCTTCGCGGGGGTGATCTCCGTACTTCCCATCCGAGCGAGCCGCCGGAACCGTTCGACCCGAGCCTCTTGGATGGTAAGTCGGCCCGACAGAACGTCCGGCTGGACCTCTTCGAGAAGGCGTCCGTACTCTCGCCACAGCGCGTCCAAGCTCAGTCCCCGAAGCGGAGGCTCGGTGCGGCGCAGCCGCGCGAGTGCCGCCCGGCACGTGAGCGAATGGTCGAAGATCGTGTCGTCCATGTCGAAAAACACTGCCTTGGGCAGGCTCGACAGTGGGGCAGAGTTCGCGCGTAATCTGCGGGTCACGTTCGACGACGGGACCTGGGCTACAAATCGCTAGGGTATCGATCCGGGCCCCGGTTTCCCGAGGCCGTACGCGCCGGAGGGATTCGCCAGCGTGACAGGCCGTCCGTGGAGAATCTCAGGGCTCGAACACGCGGCATTCGACGCAGCGGACCTCACCGTCCTCCGACTTGGAGGAAGCCGCGCAACGTGCGCAAAGCCCTCGTCCGCAACTGCGGCACAAGGTCGGAGCACCGGCGGAGTTGAGCGGCCGTTCACAATCCATGCACATCGGCGTCGGTCCGCCGCCCGGCGAAGGCGAGGAAGCTCGCGTCGAAGAAACTGCCCCTCCGTAAACCAGGGCCTCGAGTTCGGAGAGCTCGTCGGTAAGCTCCTGATACGAGTAATGAGCCGTCGGCCGAGGGACGACCTGGGCGGGCTTACCCGGACGACCTTGGACCGGGGCGGCGGGCGTCGGCACCGGGCGCCGCTCAGTTCGAGCTGAGTACGTCGCTGTGGGCGTCCGAGAAGGCGATGCGTTCGCGCTGGTCGGCGGACCCTCCCACCAAATCGGAGCAGACTCCGGAGCAGTCTCGAGCCGCGCCCTGGGTCGCCCGGCCCCAGACCGGGATTCCCCTTCAGCTCTGGGTACTGTAACCCATTCTCGCGCGGAGCTTGGAGAGGTGGTCGTCTCTGGCTCGAGGAATGTGGAGTAAATGCCCGCACCGACGATTACTGCACCAACGCCCCCGAGGAGCCCCCAGATAGGCAGATGGGAGGAGTGAACACCGATCTGCTGGCTCGCAAGAATCCCAGCGTACACAACGAGCACGCTACCGATCAGAAGCAACGGAAACGCCCCTTCAAAGTTGTCCGGGCGTCGTCTCATCTGTCCGCCTCGACCACCCGCGAAGGGTCGACCAGGCTCATGTCGTTGTTCATCGCTGTCGCGCACCGTACCCCGGCGATTCGGCGCCGAGACAAGGGAGCTGGCCGCGAACGAGCCGAACCGACAGTTCTCCTGCGGGCCTAGGTTTGGGCCGTGATGATGACACTCACCGAATTGACCGCACCGGGCCCGGTCGGTGTCGCACCGATATCGAAGTAAAGCACGATCAGTTGGGCGGTGGCCGGTGTGCTAGACTCCTTCAGGTAGAACGTCGAGCCGGCGTAGGTTCCGACGCTACTGCCTCCGTGCGGCGTCCCCGTAACGAAGACCGTCACCGCCACTGTAATCGGGGGTGCGACCGCATAGAACGCAACGCCCGCGACCGTCGTGAGTGTCACCTGCTCGACGAAATCGCTCGGGTCACAGAGCGAGCTGTTGAAGCTCCCGACACACAAAACGGCCCACGTTGACGATACGCCGCACGCCGAGCCGACGGTGGTGCCACATGCGGGTGTGGTGAAGTTGAGGCCGGTTTGAACCTCGGAGAGGTTGGTCGACAACCACGTGAGTCCTGGGAGAGCGGTCACCGTGGTCGTCTGCGAGCCCTGGTAGCTGTTGTTGGTCCCGCCGAGCGAGAAGGCCGCGACGGTGAACCCCGTGATCATCGAGGCGACTATTGCGGCGGTCACCAGATAGACGGTTCTTTGCGAGGTTCTGGATGCCATGGAATGCCTTCCCTTGACTCTCGGTCGTCGAGAGTTATACAGTGCGAGCTATGTGTATAAACCCCTATTGTCGACCATCAGGGTTCAAGCGGCGACGAATAACCCGGTCGCGCCTAGTGTCAAGGCGGTTCCCGGGAGTTCTTCCGGGGCGGGT
Source organism: Thermoplasmata archaeon (assembly GCA_035626215.1). Classification (GTDB taxonomy): domain Archaea; phylum Thermoplasmatota; class Thermoplasmata; order Lutacidiplasmatales; family UBA184; genus Lutacidiplasma. The sequence goes on along the minus strand of DASPOD010000001.1, from coordinate 2,928 downwards.
CGCCCCCTCCTCTATCGGTAGCTACTCGTAGGAGACGTCCGAGCGCATGTACGCGCGGGTCGCGAGGACGAGTGCCACCACCATCTCGACGACGAGGACCAACATCTGATAGGCGTCGGTGGGGGTGAAGTTGCTCGAATAGGCTCCTCGGACCGCGTCCGCGACGTAGGTAAGCGGGTTGATCTCGAAGAGGACCCGCATCACCGCCGGTAGACCGCTGCTGAGCGGGTAGAAGACGGTGCTCGCAAAGTTGACCACGAAAATGAGGAGGATCTGAATGCTGTTGTACGCCGTGTTCGACTTCACGAGGGCGCCGATGTACAACATCAAGGCCCCGAAGAAGACCGAACCGATTGTGATTGACCCGAAGATCAACGTGAGCGCGACGGCGCCGGCGGGGACCGACCCGAGCAGTGCGTAGGCCACGGCGAGCATGACCGCCGCGCCCCCGAGGCCGAACAGGACGGAGGTGAGCATGATCCCGAGGAGGTACTGGAGCCGGGTGAACGGGCCCATGAGTAGTTGGGAGAGCATCCCCCAACGCCGGTCAGCCCAGAGCATGCTTCCGCCGACGGTGCCGGCCATCACGACTTGGAACGCCATGATTCCGGGCGTTAGGAAATTGAGGTAGGCCGTGCTGGACCCTCCGGCGGAGGCGAGCGACGAGAATCCGAAGCCGAAGAAGACAAGATACATCCCCGGGAGCCCAATCAAGATGATTAGGCTGCCCGGATCAGTATTGACGAGGATGTTCCGGTAGATGAGCCTGAGGATGTTAGGGACCTGCATGATTTCCCTCCCCCCGGTGACCGACCGAGTGCAGGAACACGTCCTCGAGCGTGTTCTGGCGCACGTTCAGCCACTCGAGCTGGACCCCGCGCGACTGGGAGAGCTCGGCGATCTTCGAGAGCGCGTCCTTCGGGTCGTCGGTAAGAATGACCGCGGAGTTACCGTTCACCGAGACGTTGGCCGTGGGCCCGAGCCGTTCGGTCAGTGCGGAGAAGAACAGCGTGGCCGCTCCGTTGCCGATCGTCAGGTCAATCGTCTTCTTGCCGCCGTATAGGCGTTTCAGGTTCTCGATCGAGTCGAGGACCAGGAATCGTCCTTCGTCGATGACGGCGGCCCGGTCGCAGAGATAGTCCGCCTCTTCGAGGTTGTGCGTCGTGAAGACGACGGTGAGTCCGCGGCGCGTCTCCGCCCGGACCATGTCGAGCAGGCTTCGGCGCATGATTACGTCGAGCCCGACCGTGGGCTCGTCGAGGAACAGCACGTCCATGTCGTGCATGAACTCCCGAGCGACTTGCACGCGCCGTTTCTGGCCTCCCGAGATGTCGAACGCGCGCCGCTTTCGGATGTCGGTGAGACCATACTGGGCGAGCAGTTGCTCCCGTCGGCGCACCCGCTCCGGTGGCGGGACGCCCCAGAGCATACCGTAGACGTCGAGGTTGCGCTGGACGGTGGTGAAGTCGAACGACTCGCCCTGCTGGACCACCCCGATTCGGCGGCGGATCTTCTGTCCGTCCCGGGCCGGGTCGAGCCCGAGCACTCGGAGTTTCCCCGAGGTCGGTCGGATCAACGTGGTCATCGCTTTGATGAGCGTCGATTTCCCAGCGCCGTTCCGGCCGAGCAGCCCGAACACCTCGCCCCGTCGGACGGTGAAGCTGACGCCGTCGAGCGCGTACCGCCGGCGGTCGTACGAATGGCGCAAGTCCTGGGCGACCACGACCGGTTCGGGGTCGGCCGAGGTCCCGGAAGCGAGCGGTCCGTCGGTCACTGCCTGCTACGAACGGGGCTGAGCGAATAAGGGATGCTCACCCGGAATGAGTATCCGGGGAGGTGGGCAGGGAATCAGGGCTGGCTGCGGGTCGCCCGCCGTCGGGGGTCGGCGACCTGTGGCGCGATACGTACTTGAGCCGGTCGCTCGTCTCCGTGCATAGGACCTAGGGAGCGCCAAGGTAGCGAGCTATGCGGACCCCATTCTTCCGGCCGTCCCGGGAGCGCCGATGAGCGCGGGGGAACGGCGCCCGGGAGCCGAGTTCGTCGGCGGCTCGTTCGGCACGCGGCCGCTCGATATCGTTCAACGGGAGTTCCGGGACCCGTCCCTCGAGTACCGTCGCCTGTTCGCCGAGGTGTTCGGGACCTTCTTCCTCGTGACGGTCGCCGCCGGAGCCGGTGTCGTGAACGCGGTGAGCGGCGGAAAGCTCAGCCTCGCGATGATGGTCGCCGCGCCGGGTCTCATGGTGATGGCGATCATCCTGTTCATGGGGGCTACCTCCGGGGCGCATCTCAATCCGGTCGTCAGCATTGCCTTCGCCGCCCGGGGCGACTTCCCCTGGAGGAGGGTGCCGGGCTACATCGCAGCTCAGCTCCTCGGGGCGACCCTGGCCAGCCTGCTCCTCTGGTCGCTGTTCGGGAACGTCGGCTCTCTCGGGGCGACCAACCCCGGGCCCGGCATCACGAGCTACCAGGCCGTGGTGATCGAGATCGTGCTGACGGTAGGGCTGGTGAGCACGATCCTCGGCACAGCGTCGAAAGCGCAGAACATCGGTCCGCTCGCCGCCCTCGCGGTCGGAGGCTACATCATCCTGGCCGGACTTTGGGCCGCGCCGATCAGCGGGGCCTCCATGAACCCGGTCCGTTCCCTCGGGCCGGAGATCGTCTCGGGTCATCTCGCGAACGCTTGGATCTACGTGCTCGGTCCCCTGGTCGGGGCCCTCCTGGCGGTCGGCATCGCCCACCTCCTCCGAGGCCCCGGAGGGGACCAGCCCGCGATAGAAGCGGCGCAGGGCCGGCTCCCCGAAATTCTGCGCGAATCGAGCCAGGGTGAGCCCCGACGAACCCACCACACGGAACATCCGACCGAAACCGGGGGGGAGCGACGCGGGTGAGCGCGCCGTTCGACCAGCTGAAGCTTCCGGTCGGGGTGAG